>CAYPQV010000051.1:0-3294 GCA_964412955.1 uncultured Hyphomicrobiales bacterium | reverse complement strand
GTGCCCACGTTGCAGTGCGGCTTCGTGCGGGAGAATTTCTCTTTCGCCATGGCTGAAGTACTCCGGTTGCGATAAGGGCGAGGATCAACCCGCCAGTTTGGCCTGAATTTCGTCGGACACGTTGCGCGGCACTTCGGCGTAGTGGTCGAAGTGCATGGTGAACTGGGCGCGGCCCTGGCTCATGGAGCGCAGCGTATTGACGTAACCGAACATGCTGGCGAGTGGCACCTGGGCGTTGACGATGCGGGCGTTGCCGCGCTGGTCCATGCCGGTGACTTGGCCGCGGCGGCTGTTGAGATCGCCGATGACGTCGCCCATGTATTCCTCGGGCGTGACCACTTCGACCCGCATGACCGGCTCGAGCAGCTTCGGCCCGGACTTCTGCATGCCCTCGCGAAACGCGGCACGGGCGGCGATTTCGAACGCGAGTGCGCTCGAATCGACGTCGTGATAGGCGCCGTCGTAAAGGGTGCACTTGAGGTCGGTCACGGGAAAGCCGGCCAGGATTCCGGTCTCGGTCGCGTTTTTGAGGCCCTTGATCACGCCGGGGACGAATTCCTTCGGCACGTTGCCGCCGACCACGTCGTTTTCGAACTGGTAGCCGGAACCGGGAGCCAGCGGTTCAAAACGAATCTTGACCCGCGCGTACTGGCCCGAACCGCCGGATTGCTTCTTGTGGGTGTAGTCGATTTCGGCGACGCGGGAGATGGTTTCGCGGTAGGCGACCTGGGGCGCGCCGACGTTGGCCTCGACCTTGAACTCGCGCTTCATGCGGTCGACGATGATTTCGAGGTGCAGCTCGCCCATGCCCTTGATGATGGTCTGGCCGCTTTCCGGGTCCGACGAAACGCGGAACGACGGGTCTTCGGCCGCCAGACGCATCAGCGCGACGCCCATCTTTTCCTGGTCGCTCTTGGTTTTCGGCTCGACCGCGACCTCGATGACCGGGTCGGGGAATTCCATCCGCTCGAGCACGATCGGCTGGGCCGCGTCGCAGAGCGTGTCGCCGGTGGTGGTGTCCTTGAGCCCGGCCAACGCGACGATGTCGCCGGCGTTGGCTTCCTTGATTTCCTCGCGGGTGTTCGCGTGCATCAGCAGCATGCGGCCGACGCGTTCGCGCTTGTCCTTGACGGTGTTGAGAATCTGGGCGCCGCTTTCGATGCGGCCCGAATAAATGCGGATGAAGGTGAGCGAGCCGACGAACGGATCGTTCATGATCTTGAAGGCGAGCGCGGAGAACGGCTCGGTGTCGCTCACCTGGCGCGACAGGACGTCGTCCTTGCCGGGCTTGGTGCCTTCGACCGGCGGCATGTCGATCGGCGCCGGCAGGTAGTCGACCACGGCGTCGAGCATCGGCTGGACGCCCTTGTTCTTGAAGGCCGCGCCGCACAGCACCGCGACGGTCGCTTTGGGCGAGATGGTGGCGAGTCGGATGCACTTCTTGAGGGTGTCGACGTCCGGCTCGCGCCCTTCGAGGTAGGCCTCCATCGCCTTGTCGTCGAATTCGACCGCCGCTTCGACCAGTTTGGTCCGCCATTCCTTGGCCTGGTCGAGCATGTCGGCGGGAATGTCCTTTTCGTCGAACTTGGCGCCGAGGGATTCGTCCTGCCAGACCAGTGCCTTCATCTTGAGCAGATCGACGATGCCGACGAAGTCGGCTTCGAGGCCGATCGGAAGCTGGGTGACGATGGGGGTGGCGCCGAGACGGTCGCGAATCATGTCGACGCAGCGGAAGAAGTTGGCGCCGATGCGGTCCATCTTGTTGACGAAACAGATGCGCGGCACCTTGTACTTGTCGGCCTGGCGCCAGACGGTTTCCGATTGCGGCTCGACGCCGGCGACGCCGTCGAACACCGCCACCGCGCCGTCGAGCACCCGCAGCGAACGCTCGACCTCGATGGTGAAGTCGACGTGGCCGGGAGTGTCGATGATGTTGATGCGGTGATCGCGCCAGAAGCAGGTGGTCGCGGCCGACGTGATGGTGATGCCGCGTTCCTGTTCCTGCTCCATCCAGTCCATGGTCGCGGTGCCGTCGTGCACCTCGCCGATCTTGTAGGACTTGCCGGTGTAATAAAGGATGCGCTCGGTCGTTGTCGTCTTGCCGGCATCGATGTGGGCCATGATGCCGATGTTGCGGTAGCGCTCAAGCGGAGTTGTACGGGCCATGGAACGATCTCGCGCTTCGGCTTACCAGCGGTAATGGGAGAAGGCCCGGTTGGCGTCCGCCATCCGGTGGGTGTCTTCGCGCTTCTTGACCGAAGCGCCGCGATTGGAAGCCGCGTCCATCAGCTCGGCGGCGAGGCGGTCGGTCATGGTCTTTTCCGAGCGGCCGCGCGCCATCTCGATGATCCAGCGGATCGCCAGCGCCTGGCGGCGCTCGGCGCGGACTTCGACTGGAACCTGGTAGGTGGCGCCGCCGACGCGGCGCGAGCGGACTTCCACCGAGGGCTTCACGTTGTCGACCGCGTCGTGGAAGGCCTTGAGCGGGTTTTGCCCGGTTTTCTTTTCGATCATTGTCAGCGCGCCATAGAGGATATGCTCGGCGGCTGATTTCTTGCCTTGGTACATCAGGCTGTTGGTGAACTTGGCGATCACGAGATCGCCGAACTTCGGATCGGGGAGAACTTCGCGCTTTTCGGCGCTGTGGCGGCGGGACATCGGTCAAACCCTCACTTCGGTCGCTTGGCGCCGTATTTCGAGCGGCGCTGGCGGCGGGCGGCGATGCCTTGGGTGTCGAGAATGCCGCGAATGATGTGGTAGCGAACGCCGGGCAGGTCCTTCACGCGGCCGCCGCGAATCATGACCACCGAGTGTTCCTGCAGGTTATGGCCTTCGCCGGGAATGTAGCTGGTGACCTCGAACCCGTTGGTCAGGCGCACGCGGGCGACCTTGCGCAGCGCCGAGTTCGGCTTCTTCGGCGTCGTGGTGTAGACGCGGGTGCACACGCCGCGCCGCTGCGGGCTGCCCGCGAGCGCCGGCACCTTGTTGCGCGCCGTTGCGGTGCGGCGCGCGCGGCGAATCAGTTGGTTGATCGTCGGCATTCGTTCGTGGTCCTCAGACTCGCTTCGATCTCGTTTCCAGGTCGCGACGGCGACGGTCGCAAAAACTCGCCACGGAAAACTTTTCGGCAAAACAAACACCTCCTGGGCGGCGAGACTTGCCGCCCGGAGGGGCTTTTCATGCCCGGATTTTCACGTCTCAACAGGGGGCCTGCGTCTAGACCGCACCGGGTCTACCACCAGCGCCCCGTCAAGGCGGCGGCATACTATGCAGCCCCCCCTACCCCGTCAAGGG
>CAYPQV010000050.1:0-3454 GCA_964412955.1 uncultured Hyphomicrobiales bacterium | reverse complement strand
TCTTGCCGACGCCGGCGCCGCCGAACAGGCCGATCTTGCCGCCCTTGGCGTAGGGGCAGATCAGGTCCACCACCTTGATGCCGGTGGTGAGAATTTGGGTTTCGGTCGACTGGTCGACGAAGGCGGGCGCGGGCGCGTGGATCGGCATCGACATCTTGGCGTTGACGGGCCCGCGCTCGTCGACCGGCTCGCCGATCACGTTGATGATGCGCCCGAGCGTCTCGGGGCCGACCGGCACGCGGATCGGGCCGCCGGTGTCCTTGACCTCGATCCCGCGCTGGAGGCCGTCGGTGGTGTCCATGGCGACCGTGCGCACCGCCTTTTCGCCCAGGTGCTGCGCGACCTCGAGCACCAGCAGCTTGCCGGCGTTGTCGACGTGCAGCGCGTTGAGGATTTCCGGCAGTTCGCCCTCGAAGCGGACGTCGACCACCGCGCCCATGACCTGGGTGACCTTGCCGATGTTGTTCTTCGCCATGTTCTTCTCCCTCTACAGCGCTTCCGCGCCCGAGATGATTTCGATCAGTTCCTTGGTGATGCCGGCCTGGCGCTGGCGGTTGTATTTCAGCGTCAGGCCGTCGAGCATGTCGCCCGCGTTGCGGGTGGCGTTGTCCATCGCGGTCATGCGCGCGCCGTGCTCGGAGGCCGAGCTTTCCAGCAGCGCCTGGAAGGTCTGGACCGCGAGGTTGCGGGGCAGCAGTTCGGCGAGGATGTCGGCCTCGTCCGGCTCGAAGATCGGCACCGCGCGGGGGCCCGGCGCGGCCTCCGTTTCCGCCGGCAGCGGGAGCGGCACGATCTGGCTCCGGGTCACGACCTGGGTCATGGCCGACTTGAAACGGTTGAAAACGAGCGTGGCGACGTCGAATTCGCCCGCGTCGAACAGGGCGACCAGCTTTTCCGCGATCGGCGCCGCTTCCGCGTACTGGACGCCCTTGCGCCCGATGCCGGTGAAGTCGGCGACGATGTCGGCCTTGAAGTCGCGCTTGAGCACGTCGCGGCCCTTGCGCCCGACGCAGAGCAGCTTGACGGTCTTGCCCCGGGCGCGGAGCTCGGCGGCCATCTTGCGGGTTTCGCGCACGATCGCGCTGTTGAAGACGCCGCACAGGCCCCGGTCGGCGGTGCACGGGATCAGGAGATGGACCTTGTCGTCGCCGGTGCCGGCCAGCAGCCGGGGCGCGCCGGCGACGCCCTTCTGGCCGGCGGCGAGCTGGGCCACCATGCGGCCCATGCGCTCGGCGTAGGCGCGGCTGGCTTCGGCCGATTCCTGCGCGCGGCGCAGCTTGGCGGCGGCCACCATCTTCATGGCCGACGTGATCTTGCGCGTCGCCTTGACGCTGTTGATCCGCAGTTTGAAGGACTTCAGGCTCGGCATGGCGTCGGGTCCGGGAGCGTCCTCAGCCGGCGAAGGTCTTGGCGAATTCGTCGTAGAAACGGGTCATCCGTTCCTCGGTCTTCTTCGAGATTTCCTTCTCGGTACGGATGACGTCGAGAATGTCCTTGCCCTTGGCGCGCAGTTCCGAGAGCGCCTGGCGCTCGAACTTGCCGATGTCGCCGACCGCGATCTTGTCGAGATAGCCGCGCACGCCGGCGAAGATCAGCGCCACCTGCTCCTCGACCGGCAGCGGGCTGTACTGCGGCTGCTTCAGGATTTCGGTCAGCCGCGCGCCGCGCGCGAGCAGGCGCTGGGTCGCGGCGTCGAGGTCGGAGGCGAACTGGGCGAAGGCCGCCATTTCGCGGTACTGGGCGAGTTCCAGCTTGATGGTGCCGGCGACCTGCTTCATCGCCTTGATCTGGGCCGCCGAGCCGACGCGGCTGACCGAGAGCCCGACGTTCACCGCCGGGCGGATGCCCTTATAGAAGAGTTCGGTTTCGAGGAAGATCTGGCCGTCGGTGATGGAAATGACGTTGGTCGGAATGTAGGCCGACACGTCGCCCGCCTGGGTTTCGATCACCGGCAGCGCGGTGAGCGAGCCCGAGCCGTGGCCGTCGTTCATCTTGGCCGCGCGCTCCAGCAGGCGCGAATGGAGGTAGAACACGTCGCCGGGATAGGCTTCGCGGCCCGGCGGGCGGCGCAGCAGCAGCGACATCTGGCGGTACGCGACCGCCTGCTTGGAAAGATCGTCGTAGAAGATGACCGCGTGCATGCCGTTGTCGCGGAAATACTCGCCCATGGCGCAGCCGGTGTAGGGCGCCAGGAACTGGAGCGGCGCCGGGTCGGACGCGGTCGCGGCGACCACGATCGAGTACTTGAGCGCGTCGTTGTCCTCCAGCGTCTTGACCAGTTGGGCGACGGTGGAACGCTTCTGGCCGACCGCGACGTAGACGCAGTAGAGCTTGCTCTTCTCGTCGCCGCCTTCGTTGACCCGCTTCTGGTTGAGGATGGTGTCGACGATGATCGCGGTCTTGCCGGTCTGGCGGTCGCCGATGATCAGCTCGCGCTGGCCGCGGCCGACCGGGATCAGGCTGTCGATCGCCTTGATGCCGGTCTGCATCGGCTCGTGCACCGAGCGGCGCGGCACGATGCCGGGCGCCTTGACCTCGACCCGCGCGCGCTTGGCCCCGGCGATTCCGCCCTTGCCGTCGATCGGCTGGCCGAGCCCGTCGACCACGCGCCCCAGCAGTTCCTTGCCCACGGGCACGTCGACGATCGCGCCGGTGCGCTTGACCGTGTCGCCCTCGCGGATGCTGCGGTCGTCGCCGAAGATAACGACGCCGACGTTGTCGTCCTCCAGGTTCAGCGCCATGCCCTTGATGCCGCCGGGGAACTCGACCATCTCGCCGGCCTGGACGGAATCGAGACCCCAGATGCGGGCGATGCCGTCGCCGACCGACAGCACCTGGCCGACTTCGGCGACCTCGGCCTCGGCGCCGAAGTTGGCGATGCGTTCCTTGAGGATGGCGGAAATTTCCGCGGCGCGAATATCCATCAGGCGGTTCCTTTCATGGCGGTACGCATGCGCGCGAGGCGCGAACGAAGCGAGCCGTCGACCATGCGCGAGCCGACTTTGACGACCAGGCCCCCGAGCAGTTCCGGCTCGACGCGCGCGTGGATCACGACCTTGGCGCCGAGGGCCTTCTTGAGCTGGCTTTCGAGCGCGTCGGTCTGGGCCTTGGAGAGCGGTTTGGCCGAGGCGACCTCGGCCGCGACCTCGCCCGCGCGCGCGGCGAGCCGGGCGCGGAAGGCGGCGATCATGTCGGGCAACTGGGCGGTGCGGCGGTTTTTCACCGTCAGGCCGACGAAATTGCGGGTCAGCGCGTCGAGGCGCGCTTCTTCCATCACCGCGTCCAGGCCGAAATGCTGGTCCTCGCGCGACATGCGCGGCGAGCGGATCAGGCGCCCGAGATCGTGGCTGTCGTCGACCATCGCGCCGAGCCGGGCCAGGTCCTCGGCGACGCGGTCGAGCTTGCCTTTTTCCTCCGCCAGATCGAACAAGGCGGCGGCATAGCGGGCGGCAAG
>CAYPQV010000049.1:0-4689 GCA_964412955.1 uncultured Hyphomicrobiales bacterium | reverse complement strand
GACTGCCCAAGCCGAAAGCGGCGGCCGAGGCGATCGTCGAACTCGCGTGCGCGGCGGACACGCCGTCCGGCGGCGAGATCATCCGACTTGAGCGGCTCGCAACACGCTGACACCCACATTCCGCTCGCTGGTGCCAAGCCGGCGACGGGTAAATCGGGCTTAACGCGTTGATATCCCTCGAAACAGCCCGATTCATGTAGACATTTGTAGACATCCTCGCGGCGCGGGCGAAGAAACGGTCCTGAGCGCGCCGTACGCATATCATTCGGCGGCGCACCGCCGGAACCCCGAGACCTATTCACCTGTCCAAGAACGCGAGCGATTAGGACGGAATGTATAACCGATAATAGGAATATAGTCAAGATATCTCTTCGCGCTCACACGAATTCAAATTACCCATGACCAAGACGGTACTGGTCTCCAACCCCGAGCGATTTACGACGACCTCCCCGAGGAGCTTTCTCGGGATAGAAGGTAGAGAGAACATTTTTAATCACCAATTGGGAATATCCTGACCGGATTCGTTGTGAGGTCAGAAAACCAAATCTCGTCGAACGGATTATCGCTACGGCTTTCAAGAACCGCTCTGGCGTTCACCAACCCCCGGCTGATTTTTTTCACTCCCTCATGGAAATATTCCGTCAGGTAACAATAAGTAGAGAAAACGATTAGCCAGAATCGCTGGCCTTTGGGTTTTGCATAGTGCTTATCAAGCTTACCGCCGATGACTTTCGACAAAGCAACGGCTTCTGCTTCGGTATTGAGTAAAAATGTATCCGTGTCGTGGAAATCACGTGAAACGAGCTCAGTTAATTGAATTATGATAGTCTCGCCTTCGCAAATTGCTTTGAAGTCATGATCAGATTCCGAAAGCGGTACGATGTTGATTATTGGACGACCCTTTCGTCCAAAATGTTCGGCAATAATATTAATTACGCTCTTTTCCTGCTCAACTTTGTTCTCAGACAGCCGTCTAATGTCAGGCCGCACCTTCCCGTTTTTAGAAAAGTTGATAGTTCCGAAAGGCCGGGTGGGTTTTTTGGGCATCGAAGATGGCCTTTCTACCTTACCCCGCCCAATTCCGTCTCGAAGCCGGCGAGCGCCAGGACGACATGGCGCGGGACCGGCTTGGCGCCCGCCGAATAATAGGCGATCTGCCGCCGGCTGAGGTCGAACGCCGCGGCGGCCGCGTCGAAGCTCAACCCCAACCGCTTGAGGCGCGCGCGGAATTCCCCGGGCGTCATGGTCTGCGACCGCTCCAGCGCCGCAATCGCGTCCGCCGACATGTCGATGCCCTCGCCGGGCCAGGCGACGGCGACGCCGCCGTCGACGATCTCCGCCCGCCCGAACGCGTCCGGGTTCCCGCGCAGCGGCCGGTAGACGGCGTAGCGCAAAATCTGCGGCGCGAGATCGACCTCGCCCTTGCGCCCGTCCTTCCAAGCGACCGCGACCCGGTAAAGGCCGAGCGGACGGAGCGCGCGCAACAAGGGTAGTTCGCGCCGGTCAGCCGCGCGCATTGAGCCGGTTCCAGGCCGCGCGGAGGAGCGCGCGATTCTCCGGGCGGGACGCCCAGTCGAGCGCCTCGCGGAGGGCTTTGCGGTCAGCTCGGCCCGCGATGACTTCAAGCGTTTCGATGGCGACATTGGCGTTGGTTCCCGGTCCGTAAATCTTAAAATGCGGCGGCGCGTGGTCGCCCGCGTAGACTTGAATCTTGCATTTCGCGAGTTCGACCAGCGTCGGCATCGCCCGGCGCAGAGTAGTGCACGTTGTGCACTTTGTCAATGCACTCTGTGCACCTGCGGCCGATATTGCGAGGAGCGCTCCGAGAGATTATTTCCCCGTTTGGAGGCCCGCCATGAAATCCCTCCCCCTCGCCAAGGTCTACCGGCTGCTCGAACCGGGGCCGGTGGTCCTGCTGACCACGGCGCGCCCCGGTCGGGGCAAATCAAAGAATGCGCGCGGGGATTCGCCCGCGCGCGGCGACCGCGCCAACGTCATGACCATGTCCTGGCTGATGCCGATGGAGTTCGAGCCGCCGCTCGTCGCCTGCGTCGTCGGCGGGCAGAGCCTGAGTTTCGCCAACTTGCGCGCGACCGGGGAATGCGTGATCGCGATCCCGGCGCTCGACCTCGCGCGCCGGATGGTCGCGGTCGGCAACTGCTCGGGCCGCACGATCGACAAGTTCAAGAAATTCGGCCTGACCCCGCTCGCGGCCAAGCGCGTGGCGCCGCCGTTGATCGCCGAGTGCTTCGCCAACCTCGAATGCAAGGTGGTCGATACGGCCTTCGTCAAAAAATACAACCTGTTCGTTCTCCGGGTGGTCAAGGCGTGGATCGACCCGAAGCGGAAGAACCCCAAGGTCCTTCATCATCGCGGCGACGGCGTGTTCGCCGTCGACGGCAAGATCGTCAAGCTGAAATCGCGGATGCCGTAACGGCCGCCGGCTTATCCCCTACCCCGCCACCACGATCTTGTCGGCGACGGATTTCAGCGCGCGCGCGCGCGCGGCGGGCGGATCGGCGTCGGTGACCAAGGCGTGGGCGCGCTCGAACGCGGCGACGCGGGCGGGCGCGGTGCGGCCGAACTTGGTGCCGTCCACCAGGAGGACCACGGCGCGCGCCTGGGCGATCATGGCTTCGTGCAGCGCCGCCGCCTCGCGCGTGTAGTCCATCAGCCACGGATGATCCGACACCACCGCCGGACTGACGAAGGCGAGATCGGCGAAATGGCCGGCGAGCATCGCCGACGCCTCGCGCCCGAAGGTGGCGCTCTGGCTGCCGGCGACCTCGCCGCCGAGGAGAAACACCTTGTTGTCGTTGCGCCCGGCGAGACGTTCCGCCACTTCCAGATCGTTGGTCAGGACCGTGAGCCGCCGCCGCGCGACCAGGATTTCGGCGAGGCAAAGGGCGGTGGTGCCGCAATCGAGAATGACGCTCGCCCCGTCGGCGACCATTTCGGCGGCGGCGCGCGCGATCGCGCGCTTGCCCGCGATGTTGACCTTCATGCGGTCGGCGACCGCCGGCTCGACCGCGCCCAGCGCCAGCGCCCCGCCGTGGGTCTTGGCCAGCTTGTTGTCGGCTTCGAGGCGCAGGATGTCGCGCCGGATGGTTTCGCGCGACACCCTGAGCCGGCGCGCGAGATCGGCGACGCTGGCCGAGCCGTGACGGGCGATGGCGTCGAGGATCAAGGCACGACGGCGTTCCGCGAGCATGGCTAAAATCCTAGCGTTCTCGGAAGTATCAAGGAAATATCACTTTTTCCCCGTTTATGCACCACCGTAGCGGGGTAAAATGGCGGCGGGCGCGGCTCGCCCCCGGGGTAGTGGCAAAGTGAGGTATATTGTGGAACTATGTGGGGCTGAAAAAACCGGCTTTCCGCGCCCGGCCGCAACACGCCAATGAAATCATCGACAAGGAGGATCCATCCCATGACGTCTCAACGCGCCGCTAAAATCGCCTGGGGCTTGGCCGCCGGGGTTGCCCTGGCCGCTTTCGCCGTTCAACCCGCCGCCGCCAAGACCGAAGTTCTGATCTACACCGCGATCGAGGCCGACGAACTCGCCAAGTTCAAGAAGGCGATCGAGGGCGCCGTGCCCGACGCCGACGTGAAATGGGTGCGCGATTCGACCGGCATCATCACCTCCAAGCTGCTCGCCGAAAAGGACAACCCCAAGGCCGACATGGTCTACGGCCTGGCCGCCACCAGCCTGGTGCTGCTCGCCAACCAAGGGTACTTCCAGGGCTATGCGCCGAAGGGGGTCGATAAGCTCGACAAGCGCTATTACGACACCAAGAACAACCCGCCGCAGTGGGTCGGCCAGCGCGTCTACGCCGCCGCCGTCTGCGTCAACACCGTCGAATCGAAAAAGAAGAACCTGCCGACTCCGACGTCGTGGAAGGACCTGACCAAGCCGGTCTACAAGGGCCATGTGATCATGCCCAACCCGAACTCGTCGGGCACCGGCTTCCTCGACGTCTCCAGCTGGCTGCAGATGATGGGCGAGAAGGACGGCTGGGCCTACATGGACAAGCTGCACGACAACATCGCCCGCTACACCCATTCGGGTTCGGCGCCGTGCAAGCTGGCGGCATCGGGCGAAATCCCGCTCGGCGTTTCCTTCGCCTATCGCGGGGTCAAGTCCAAGCAGGAGGGCGCGCCGCTCGATGTCGTGTTCCCGTCCGAAGGACTCGGCTGGGAACTCGAATCCTTCGCCATCGTCAAGAACACCAAGAAGCTCGACCTCGCGCGCAAGATCGCCGATTGGTCGGTCAGCCGCCAGGCCATGGACATCTACGCCCCCGGCTACGAGGCCGTCGCCATGCCCGGCGTCCCCAACCCGACCAAGGAACTGGAAGGCGTTGCGTCCAAGTTCTCCAAGAACGACTTCGGCTGGGCCGCGGATAACCGCATCCGCATCCTCAACGAGTGGCAGAAGCGTTACGATTCCAAGTCCGATCCGAAGAAGTGACGCGCCGGCTTTCGCTCGAGCGAAAGCCACCCCTCCCCCTACCCCCTCCCGCAAGGGGAGGGGGAATTCTAAAGTGAAACCCCTCCCCCCTTGCGGGGGAGGGTTGGGATGGGGGGTTGGGATTTTCCGATGACGGCGGCCGAGAAAAACGTGCGAGAAGCGCAAACGGGGCGCGCTCCTTATCTCTCGATCCGCGGGCTTTCCAAGATGTTCGGCGACTT
>CAYPQV010000048.1:0-4997 GCA_964412955.1 uncultured Hyphomicrobiales bacterium | reverse complement strand
TGCCCAAGACCCGCTCGGGCAAGATCATGCGCCGCATCCTGCGCAAGATCGCCGAAAACGAACCGAGCAACCTGGGCGATACCTCGACGCTCGCCGATCCGGCGGTGGTCAAGGACCTGGTCGATAACCGGATGAACAAGTAGGCGTCCGCGCCGCGCGTTTTCCGGCGCGAGCCTACTTCTTGGCGGCGGTGTCCTTCGGCGCGACGTTGTCGGCGAGCGCCGCGCCGCGCGTATCCAGCAAACGCCGCGCGCGTTGCAGGTTTTTCTGCAGCACCGCGATCGCCTGGCCCTGGCCGAGCTGACCGTAGATGTCGAGCGCGCCCTCGAAGCAGCCGACCGCCTCGCGCAAGGCGGCGGCGCTGCCGTTGCGCTTGGCCAGCGCGAACGACGCCGCGCCGAGCGCGCTCATGGTTTGCGCCCAATGCAGCGGCAGCGTTTCGCGCCGGCGGACGCCGAGCGCCCTGTGGAACACCATCACCGCCTGTTCGAGCGCCGCCGTACCGGCCGTGTGTTCGCCGAGCGTGGTCAGAAGGGCGCCGTACTGCTGCATGATGTCCGACCATCGCAACGGGTGGACGGCCTGGGTGAACACCGTCAGCGCCTGCTGGTAGGCGGTCGCCGCGTCGCGATAGTGGATCGGCTTGCCTTCCATCTGCCCCAGACGGTGGAGCGCGGCGCCGAGACGCGCCTGGAACTGGGCCCAGTCGCTCGGATGCTCGATACGGGTCAAGGTCTCGGTCGCCCCCCGGCAAACGGTCACCGCCTCGTTCATCCGGGAGGGGTTGCGTTCCGTCTCGGCCTGCATGACCAGCAGATTGGCGAGATGATATTGAGCCTGAATCCAAAGCCGCGGATGGGTCGGGGCGGTCACGCGCTCGTTCGCGGCGCGATAGCAGGCAAGCGCCAAGCCGAGTTGATTGCCGTCGTTGGCGCTCCGGTATTCGGCGGCATGGGCATGGCCGAGGCCGAGCATCAGGCTTGTCTCCACCGCGGGCGATTCCGACGCCAGGGCCGCCGGATCGGCGAGTTCATGCAGCATCCGGCGCAGGGCAACGACCGCGAAGCCGTCGCGCGCGCCGCGCCCGTAAGCCGTCGCCGCCAGCACCATCGCCGCGATCACGCGGCCCGATTCGCCGCCCAAATCGGCCGGGACCTCGAACGCATCGGCGGGACCGAACGCGCCGAGGGTGCCGTCGGGCTCGGACACCGCCGGCAGAAGACGAAGGGTCGCGGCGGATGAATCGGCCGACATCGCCCCCCAGATGAGCAGCGCGGCGTTGGAATCCTGAAGCCACATGCGGCCCTGGTCGACCACGGCCGCGACTTTTTCCGTCTCGTCGCCCAGTCCGGCGAGACGCAAGGGTTCCTTGCGCCGAAGAACGACGAGGCCGGGAAGCTTGTCGATTTTACCGACCAGGCGTTCGGCGAAGGCGTCGCCTTTGGGCCCGTCGAAATCCGCGATCATCACCCCGGTCGTATCTTCGATCGTGGAACTCGGGGCGAAGGAGCCTTGTCCGCTGGCGCGGCGTTCGACCTTGTCGTTTCCGATCGCGCGCGGCGTTTTTCCCTTGAGATCGGGAATCAACCATCGCACGAGAGCATCGAATAACGCCATCGCCCACCCATCCCCTTACGGTCGCGTCCGTTAATCACGTCGCGCGGCCTGAAACCGGAGCGATGTGTTCGATATTGGAATTATCGGAATGCGCGTCCCGACGGAGGAAAATTGCAAAATTTTGATGCGGGACTCAAGCGGTTCGAAGCGCTTACCGGAAAAGTTATCCACCGCAAAAAACCGGACCCATCATCAGCCCGATTTTGGCGGAAAAAATGCGTATCAACCGGAACCGGTATTTGGGCACCAGCCGGCCCGGGCCGACCCGTCGTAGGCGCGGGCGAGCCCGTGGCGGATCAGCGATTCGGCCAAGTCCTCTCCCTCGGGGGTAAAAACGCGGGCGAGAACGCGCCGCGCGTACTTGTCGTAGCGGACATCGCGCAAGTTGACGCGCCTCGATTCCAGGCGCGCGCGGACGAAATCGCGCGCGTCCCGGGCGAGCGCGCGCTCCTCCTCGCAGCGCGCCTTGAACTCCGGCGCGTCCACGCCGAAAAGCCGCACGCGGGTTTCCACGTCCTGGCCGAGCCAAATCCGGGCGCGGACCAAAATCGTGTCGCCGTCGATGACGTCGAGAACCGTCGCGGCGACGGGACCCGCCACCGGCTCCTCCGCACGAGACGGCGTGCCGACGGGTTCGCCGAGGCCGAGGGCGGCCACGACCCCCAACAGGCCGACCAGCCATGCCGACGTCCGCATCACGTCTCCTCGCCCGCCATGTTCCCCACGCTTCGTTCCCTTGCGCCCGCGCCCGGGGCCAAGCACACGGGATACGAATCGGCAGACTACAACACTTTAGGTTGAGTTAGAACAAAAATAGAACAAATCCGCCCGATTGGGGATTTTTCGGGTTCCGGAGCGGAAAACCGACTTAAAAATCGATGCAGCGGCCGTTTTTTTCCCAATCCCCGTAACGGGTTGGGTCCAAGCGGGCGGAAGGCTTCGAACCGGCATCCGAAGCGGGCGCAACGGGCGGACTCGGCGGCGGCGGCGCCGCCGGGGATGGCGTCACGGGAATTCCATCCGGTGATTTACTACCATCGGTAGATATTGCGTCGGGCGGGACGGGCGCGCGGGTTTCCATGGGTCGACTCTTAGCCGACGAGGCGCTTGCGGGAAACCGCAAACCGCTTACTTTCCCGCCGGAGACCCTCATGCCCTACGCCCGCACCGCCCTGCTGCTCGCCGGCCTGACCGGTCTTTTTCTCGTGCTCGGCTACCTGATCGGCGGCGAGGCGGGGCTCGGCGTCGCCTTTCTGTTCGCCGCCGCCGGCAATTTGTTCGCCTACTGGAACGCGGACAAGATGGTGCTCGCCATGACCGGGGCACGCGAGATCGGCCGCGCCGACGCTCCCGGCTTTTACGGCATCGTCGAGCAGCTCGCGCACCGGGCCGGGCTGCCGATGCCCCGGGTATTCCTGATCGACGAGGACCAGCCCAACGCCTTCGCCACCGGACGCGATCCCGATCACGCCGCCGTCGCCGCCACCACCGGTCTGCTCGCCCGGCTCGATTCCGAGGAAGTCGCCGGCGTCATGGCGCACGAACTCGCCCACGTCAGGAATCGCGATACCCTGATCATGACCGTCGCCGCCACCATCGCCGGCGCCATCGGCATGCTCGCGCACTTCGCCTTTTTCTTCGGCGGTGCGCGCGGCAGCGACGAGCGCGGCGGCGCCCTCGGCGCGGTCGGGGCGATTCTCGCGGCCGTGCTGGCCCCGATCGCGGCCATGCTGGTGCAGATGGCGATCTCGCGCGGACGCGAATACGAAGCCGACCGGATCGGCGCCGAGATTTGCGGCCAGCCGCTGTGGCTCGCGTCCGCGCTCGCCAAATTGGACCAAGCCGCGCACGCGGTCCCGAACGCGACCGCCGAACGGAACCCGGCGACCGCGCATCTCTATATCGTCAATCCGCTGTCCGGACAGGGGATGGATAATTTGTTTTCCACGCACCCGAGCATGGCGAACCGCATCCGGCGGCTTGAGGCCATGACGGGCCGACGCGCCGGCGGCTCGCCCGCGGGACCTTGGGGCTGAGCGCCGAGGCGAAGATATCGGCGCGTTCCGGCGCCGCCGAGGCCCTGATCGCGGTGCTGACGCGGGGCGCGCCGCTCGAATCCGCGCTCGAACGGCACTGTGCCGCGAAGAATCTTCCGCCGCGCGACACCGCGTTCGCGCGCAACCTGGTCCTGACGACGCTCAGGCGCCTGGGCGAAATCGAGGCCGCCGTCGCCTCGTGCCTGGAGCGGCCGTTGCCGAAGGGAGCCCTGCACGCGCGGGTCGCGCTGCATCTCGGCGTCTGCCAGATTCTGTTCATGCGGACGCCCGCCCACGCCGCCGTCGCCACCTCGGTCGCGCTGGCGGAAGCGGGCGGCGGGGGACGCCTCAAGGGTCTCGTCAACGCGGTGCTGCGGCGGATCGCCCGAACGCCCGAACGATTTCTGGCCGGCGCGGAGGCGGGGCGCATCAACACGCCAGCGTGGCTGTGGGCGCGGTGGTCCGACGCCTTCGGCGAGGAGGCCTGTCGGCGCATCGCCGAGGCGCATCTTGCCGAACCGCCGCTCGATCTCGCCGTCAAAAGCGATCCCGATCTTTGGGCGCGGCGCCTGAACGGACGCGTATTGCCGACCGGGGCGGTGCGCCTGGACGACGTTTCCGCGATCGGCGCGCTCGACGGATACGCCGAGGGCGCCTGGTGGGTGCAGGACGCCGCGGCGCAGCTTCCGGCGCGCCTTCTCGGCGACGTCGAGGGCCGCGTCGTGTTCGATCTGTGCGCCGCGCCCGGCGGCAAGACCGCCGAGCTCGCGCGCGCGGGCGCCGAGGTCGTCGCCGTCGACCGCTCCCCGGCGCGCGTCGGGCGCTTGCGCGCCAACCTCGCGCGGTTGAAGCTCGACGCCGAAACCGTGGTCGCCGACGTTCTCGGCTGGAAGCCGGACCGCCCCGCCGACGCCGTGCTGTTGGACGCGCCGTGCACCGCGACCGGCACCATTCGCCGCCACCCCGACATTCCGCGCGCGCGCAGGCCCGACGACGTCGCCGCGCTGACCGCGAGCCAGGAAAAACTGCTGCGCGCCGCCGCGAACCTGGTGCGGCCGGGCGGTATTCTCGTCTACTGCGTCTGTTCGCTCGAACCCGAGGAGGGGCCCGGGCTGATCGATCGATTCCTCGGGTCCGGCGCCCCCTTCGCGCGCGAATCGGTCCGCGCCGACGAACTCGCCGGCCAATCCCAATTCGTGACCGCCGAGGGCGACCTGCGCACGCTGCCGTGCCATTGGCCCGAATGGGGAGGGTTGGACGGCTTTTTCGCCGCCCGCCTGCGGCGCGCGGCCTAGAGCGTATCCCGATAATTTGGAACCGGCTGCGTTGCGCCGTGGCGCGGCG
>CAYPQV010000047.1:0-5122 GCA_964412955.1 uncultured Hyphomicrobiales bacterium | reverse complement strand
CACGATGGCCTCGCCTTCCTTGAGCCCCAAGGTGCGCAGCATGCCGTCGATCCGGTCCGAACCGAAAATGCGCATCAGGTCGTCCTGAAGCGAGAGGAAAAATTTGGAAGCGCCGGGATCGCCCTGGCGCCCCGATCGGCCGCGCAGTTGGTTGTCGATGCGCCGGCTTTCGTGGCGCTCGGTGCCGATGATGTAGAGCCCGCCGGCCTCGATCGCGGTCCGCTTGGCGGCGGCGACCTCGGCACGGATGGCGTCGGCGCGGGTCGCGCGCTTGGCTTCGTCGGCGATGTCGGCCAGTTCCTGCTTGAGCCGCATATCGATGTTGCCGCCGAGCTGGATGTCGGTGCCGCGGCCGGCCATGTTGGTGGCGATGGTGACCGTTCCCGGCACGCCGGCCTGGGCGACGATGTAGGCTTCCTGTTCGTGGTAGCGGGCGTTCAGCACCTGGTGCGGAATATTGCGCTTCTTGAGCAGCAGGGAGAGATGCTCGGACTTCTCGATGCTGACGGTGCCGACCAGCAGGGGCTGCTTGCGGGCGCGGCATTCCTCGATCAGGGCGATGATCGCGTTGTATTTTTCGTCGGCGGTGCGATAGACCTCGTCGTCCTGGTCCTTGCGCACGCACGGGACGTTGGTCGGAATCTCGATCACTTCCAGCTTGTAGATTTCCGAGAATTCGCCCGCCTCGGTCATCGCCGTGCCGGTCATGCCGGCGAGCTTGGGATAGAGCCGGAAATAGTTCTGGAAAGTGATCGAGGCGAGAGTCTGGTTCTCGTTCTCGATGGTGACCTGTTCCTTGGCCTCGAGCGCCTGGTGCAGGCCTTCGGAATAGCGCCGGCCCTCCATCATGCGGCCGGTGAATTCGTCGATGATGACCACCTTGTCGTTCTTGACGATGTAATCGACATCGCGCTGGAACAGCTTGTGCGCGCGCAGCGCCTGGTTGACATGGTGGACGAGGGAGATGTTGCCGACGTCGTACAGATTGCCGCCGCCGCTGAGCAGGCCGCTTTCGCGCAACAGCCGCTCGATGGTTTCATTGCCGGCCTCGGTCAAGGAGACGGCGCGGGCCTTTTCGTCCTTTTCGTAGTCGGTCTTGCCGAGAGACGGGATCAGCCGGTTGACCGCGATATAAAGTTCCGAATTGTCCTCGGTCGGGCCGGAAATGATCAGCGGCGTACGCGCTTCGTCGATCAGGATCGAGTCGACCTCGTCGACGATGGCGAAATAGAACGGACGCTGCACCATGTCGGCGAGCGCGTATTTCATGTTGTCGCGTAGGTAGTCGAATCCGAATTCGTTGTTGGTGCCGTAGGTCACGTCGCAGGCGTATTGGGCGCGACGTTCGTCGTCGTCGAGCCCATGCACGATGCAGCCGACGCTCAAGCCGAGGAAATTGTAAATCCGCCCCATCCATTCGGAGTCGCGGCGGGCGAGGTAGTCGTTGACGGTGACCACGTGGACGCCCGCGCCGGCGAGCGCGTTGAGATAGACCGGCAGGGTCGCGACCAGGGTCTTGCCTTCGCCGGTCTTCATCTCGCTGATCATGCCCCGGTGCAGCACCATGCCGCCGAGCAGCTGGACGTCGAAATGGCGCTGGCCGAGGGTGCGTTTGGCCGCCTCGCGCACGGTGGCGAAGGCGTCGTGGAGCAGGTCGTCCAGGTCTTCGCCCGCCGCGAGCCGCTCCTTGAGCCAGGGGGTGCGCGCCTTGAGCGCGTCGTCGGAGAGCTTTTCCAGCTCGGGCTCGAGCGCGTTGATGCGCTCGACGTCCTTGTGCAGGCGGTTCAGGAATCGCTGGTTGGCGGAGCCGAACAGCTTGCGGGCGAGGGCGTCGAACATGCCGTGTCCGGGGGAAAGAGCGGGCTTTTGGCGGAGAAACAGGGGCGGGGAAGAGATAGAGTCCCGATCCCCCCCTGTCAATGCGGGGTTCTTCCGATCCGGGCGGCTTTTCGGGGCTTTTCTTGCCCGGCGGAAGGCCATACAAAGCGCCGTTCGCCGCTCCAGCCGGCGCCATCGATTCGCCCCATTTCGACCGCCATGCCGCCCAAGGTTTCGCCGCTTGCCCCCGAACGGTTCCCCGAGATTCCGAGCCTGGCCGGCGTGCGCGTCGCCACCGGCGCTTGCGGCGTGCGCTATCGCGCCCGAACCGATGTGTTGCTGGTCGAGCTCGCGCCGACGACGGCGGTCGCGGGCACGCTTACCCGCTCGCTCACCGCGTCGGCGCCGGTAGACTGGTGCCGGAAGGCGCTGTCGGGCGGAAACGCGCGTGCGCTGGTGGTGAATTCCGGCAACGCCAACGTCTTCACGGGCCGTATCGGCGTAAAGGCGGTCGAGCAGACCGTCGAGGCCGCGGCCGGCGCCCTCCGGTGCCGGTCGGATCAGGTATTCATCGCCTCGACCGGCGTCATCGGCGAGCCGTTGCCGGCGGAAAAAATCGTCAACGCGCTGCCGACGCTCGCCCAGAGTCTCGGTTCGGGCAAATGGGAAGAGGCCGCCCGCGCGATCATGACCACCGATACCTTTCCCAAGGGAGCGGTCGGCACGGCGCGCATCGGCGAAACCAACGTCACCATCGCCGGCATCGCCAAGGGTTCGGGCATGATCGCGCCGGACATGGCGACGATGCTCGCCTTTGTCTTCACCGACGCCGCGATCCCCGCGCCCGTTCTTCAGGCATTGGTCGGGCCGACGGTGGACCGGACCTTCAATTGCATTACCGTCGATAGCGACACCTCGACCAGCGACACGGTGCTGGTGTTCGCGACCGGGGCGGGGGCGTCGCATCCGCCGGTGACCGACGCCGCCTCGCCGCTGCTGGCCGATTTTCGGAAGCTGTTGGAAAAGATCATGCTCAACCTCGCGCAGCAGATCGTGCGCGACGGGGAAGGAGCTTCCAAGTTCATCACCGTCACCGTCACGGGAGCGGAAAACGAGCGCGCGGCGCGGCGGGTCGCCCTTTCCATCGCCAACTCGCCCTTGGTCAAAACGGCGATCGCGGGCGGCGACGCCAATTGGGGCCGCATCGTGATGGCGGTCGGCAAGGCGGGCGAGCGGGCGGACCGGGACAAGCTCGCCATCCGCATCGGCGGCGTGCAGGTGGCGAAGGACGGCAACGTCGTTGCCGGCTACGACGAAACGCCCGTGGTCGAGCATGTCCGTGGTCGGGACGTGATCCTCGAAACCGACATCGGCGTCGGGCGGGGGCGGGCGACCGTATGGACCTGCGACCTCACCCATGGCTACATTGACGTCAACGCCGACTATCGCTCCTGACGCGGGGTGCGCGTCCGGCGGCGCGCCCGGCGTTTCCCTGTTCGCGCGCAACGTGCGCTTGCGGCCGTTGATCGAGGCGGATACGGGGGCGTTGGCAAGGTTGGGCGATGATCCCGATATCGCCGGGCAATTGGCGGAACCGATCGCGTCGTTTCGTCCCGGCCCCGAGCGGCCCTTCGCGTTCGGGATCGAACGGCTGCGCGACGGCGCCCTGATGGGATTTGTCGAATTGCGCCGCGACGGCGACGCGGGTGAAATCACCCTATGGCTAGAGCGCGCCTATTGGGGCAAGGGCTACGCGACCGAGTCGGTAAATCGCCTTGCGCGCCACGGGTTTCAATCTCTGAGCGTTCGGGAGATTCGCGCGCGCGTGTTGCCCGCCAACGCGGCGTCGGCGCGGGTATTCGCCAAGGCGGGATTCGCCGAACGGGGCACGGCCGCGTGCGGCCCGCATCAGGCGCGGCAATTCGTTCTTCCGCGCGACGCCTGGGAGGCACGGCATGCGGCGCGGCCGTTGGTACTGGTGGTGGCGGCGGCGTTGGTGGACACGGACGGGCGCGTCCTGATCGCGCGCCGGCCCGAGGGCAAGGACATGGCCGGGCTGTGGGAGTTCCCCGGCGGCAAGATGCGCGCGGGCGAGACGCCCGAGGCCGCCTTGATCCGCGAATTGGCCGAAGAACTGTCCGTCGACACGCGCGAGAGCTGCCTCGCGGCGATCGGGTGCGCGTCCCACGATTACGACGAGTTTCACCTGCTGATGCCGGTGTTCGCGTGCCGGGTATGGAAAGGCGCGCCGACGGCGAGAGAGGGCCAGGAATTGCGCTGGGTCGCGCCCGCGCGCCTCGCCGATTGGCCGATGCCGCCCGCCGATGCGCCCTTGGTGTCCCTGCTCCGGGACTTGCTGTAACATCGCGCGGCCATGTCCGAATCGAAAACCGTCACTGCCTGTCTCCTGATCATCGGCAACGAAGTGCTGTCGGGCCGCACCCAGGACGCCAACCTGCAGTATTTGGCCAAATCGCTCAACGAAATGGGCGTGCGGCTGATGGAGGCGCGTATAATTCCCGACAACGAGGAAACCATCGTCGCCACGGTCAACGAATGCCGGGCCAAATTCGATTACGTCATCACCACCGGCGGCATCGGCCCGACCCACGACGACATCACCTCGGCCTGCGTCTCGAAGGCGTTCGGCGTGCGCCACGTCCGCAACCCGGAGGCCGAGGCGCGGCTCCGCCGCCACTACGCCCGCCCCGAGGACGTCAATGCCCAGCGCCTGCGCATGGCCGAGATGCCGGAGGGAGCCGAGCTGATCGACAACCCGGTGAGCAAGGCGCCGGGCTTCCGCATCGGCAACGTGATCGTGCTCGCGGGCGTGCCGCGCATCATGCAGGCGATGTTCGAGGGTTTCCGGCATCAGTTGAAAGGCGGCGCGCCGATGCTGTCGCGCACCGTGGTCGCGTTCGTACCCGAGGGCAAGATGGCGGCGGACCTGGGCGCGGCCCAGGCCGCGCATCCGGCGGTCGAGATCGGCAGCTATCCTTTTTTCCGCGACGGTAAGCTCGGCGCCAGCCTGGTGGTGCGCGGAACCGACGCCCCGGCGGTCGCCGCCGCGACCGAGGCGGTCAAGGCCGCCGTCCGTGCCCAAGGCGGCGAGCCGATCGAGGAAGGCTGACGCCGCCCCGCGCCGCCAAGGTGGCGGCGGAGGACTTTTGCGCTAATCTTCGCTTTCAGTCGCGGCGGCCCGCTTGGCGGAACGGTAGACGCAACGGACTTAAAATCCGTTTCCTGGCAACGGGAGTGCTGGTTCAAATCCAGCAGCGGGCACCAATTTCAAAGATATATCTTT
>CAYPQV010000046.1:0-6400 GCA_964412955.1 uncultured Hyphomicrobiales bacterium | reverse complement strand
GGCGATTGCCGTCAGTTCCTTGACCGCGCCTTCGATCTTCTTCTTGTCCTGCGACGCCTCGCCGACGCCCATGTTGATGACGATCTTGGTCAGCTTCGGCACCTGCATCGGGCTCGAATAGCCGAACTCCTTGGCCAGCGCCGGCGCGACCGTCTTGACGTAATGTTCCTGCAAGCGTGCCGTCATGACGCATTCCTCACTTGTCGATCACTTCGCCCGACTTGCGGGCGAAACGGACTTTTTGGCCGTCCTTCAGGGTCTTGTAGCCGACGCGAGTCGCTTGGCCGGACTTGGGATCGAGCAGCGCGATGTTGGAGACGTGGATGGTCCCCTCCTTCTCGACGATCCCGCCCTGGGGATTGGCCTGGGTCGGGCGGGTGTGACGCTTGAAGCGGTGCACGCCCTGGACGACCGCGCGCAGCTCGCGCGGGTACATCTTGAGCACCTCGCCGATCTTGCCCTTGTCGCGACCGGCGATGACGACGACCCGGTCGCCTTTCTTGATCTTCAGCTTCATGGCCATGACTCGAATGCCCTATCTCACAATACTTCCGGCGCGAGCGAGACGATCTTCATGTACTTCTTCGCCCGAAGTTCGCGCGTCACGGGCCCGAAGATGCGGGTGCCGATCGGCTCGCCCTGCTTGTCGATCAGTACTGCCGCGTTGCGGTCGAACCGGATCACGGAACCGTCGGCGCGGCGGATGTCCTTGGTCGTGCGGACGATGACCGCCTGCACCACCTCGCCCTTCTTGACGCGTCCGCGCGGAATCGCGTCCTTCACCGAAACGACGATCACGTCACCGATGGTGGCGTACCGACGCCTTGAGCCGCCGAGCACCTTGATGCACTGCACGCGGCGCGCACCGGAGTTGTCGGCCACTTCCAAATTCGTCTCGACCTGAATCATCGTTTTGCCTTTCGCGCGCCCGGAAGTCCGGTCACTCCGCGATCACTTCCCAACATTTGTTCTTGGAGATCGGACGGCATTCGCGGATCGTCACCACGTCGCCGATCTTGTGTTTGTTCGATTCGTCATGCGCGGCGTACTTCTTGGACCGGCGAATGATCTTCTTGTACATCGGATGGGTGAAGCGGCGCTCGACGCGCACCACCACCGTCTTGTCCATCTTGTCGCTGACGACGACGCCGCTCAGAACCCGCCTGGGCATTGCACGCTATCTCCTGTCTTTCCTACGCCGACTTGGCCTTGGTCTTGGCCTTCGGCTTCTTCGCCGGAGCCGCCTTGACCGGCGCCGCCTGGCCGAGTTTCCGCTGGGTCAATTGGGTCTTGATGCGCGCGATGTCGCGCCGGATGGAGCGCACCCGCGCTGTGTTCTCGAGTTGGCCGCTGGCGCGCTGGAAACGCAGGTTGAACGCTTCCTTGCGCAGGCCGACCAGGGATTCCTTCAGCTGATCGTCGCTCATGGTGCGGATTTCAGCGGGCTTCATCGGTTCAGGCCCCCTTCAACGCGCGGGTCACGAGCCGGGTCTTGATCGGCAGCTTAGCGGCGGCGAGCGCGAAGGCCTGTTCCGCCACGTCGCGCGGCACGCCGTCGACCTCGAACAGGATGCGGCCCGGCTTGACCCGGCACACCCAGAATTCCGGGCTGCCCTTGCCGCTGCCCATGCGCACTTCCGCCGGCTTCTTGGAGACCGGCACGTCGGGGAACACGCGCACCCACACGCGCCCGGTGCGGCTCATGCGGCGGGTCAGCGCCCGACGCGCGGCCTCGATCTGGCGGGCGGTGACCCGTTCCGGCTCCAGCGCCTTGAGTCCGTATTCGCCGAAGTTCAGGCTGAAGCCGCCCTTGGCCTTGCCGTGGATGCGGCCCTTGTGCGCCTTGCGGTATTTGACGTTAAGCGGAGATTGCATGAAACGATCCGTATTCGGTTATTCGGTTTCCGTTCAGCGCGCCGGCTGCTGCTCGATCGCGAGCTTGTCGAGCGCCATCGGATCGTGGGCCATGATCTCGCCCTTGTAGATCCAGACCTTGACCCCGCAGGTGCCGTAGGAGGTCTTGGCGGTCGCGGTGCCGAAGTCGATGTTGGCGCGCAGCGTGTGCAGCGGCACCCGGCCCTCGCGATACCAGACCAGGCGGGCGATTTCCGCGCCGCCGAGGCGCCCCGAGCAGTTGACGCGGATGCCCTCGGCGCCGAGCCGCTGCGCCGACTGCACCGCGCGCTTGACCGCGCGGCGGATCGACACGCGCCGCTCCATCTGCTGGGCGATGTTCTCCGCCACCAGACGGGCGTCGATTTCCGGCTTGCGGATCTCGACGATGTTCAAGTGGACCTCGGAGCCGGTCATCTTCTGGACTTCGGCCTTGAGCTTTTCGATGTCGGCGCCCTTGCGGCCGATGACGATGCCCGGCCGCGCGGTGTGGATGGTCACCCGCGCCTTCTTCGCCGGGCGCTCGATCACGATCCGCGACACGCCGGCCTGCGCCAGCCGCTCGGTCAGCAGTTTGCGGATGCGCAGGTCCTCGTGCAGCAGGTTGCCGTAGTCGTTCTCGGCGAACCAACGGGAATCCCAGGTCCGGTTGATGCCGAGCCTGAGCCCGACCGGATTGACTTTTTGGCCCATGCGTTACGCCCTTTCCTTCTTTGCCGCGCGCTTGCCCTTCGCCGCGGCCTTAGCTTCGGTCTTGGCTTCCGGCTCAGGCTTGGCCTCGCGCTCCCGCACGACCAGGCGCAGGTTGCTGAACGGCTTTTCGATGCCCGCCGACCGCCCGCGACCGCGCGCGTGGAAGCGGCGCATGACCAGGCCGCGACCGACCGAAACCTCGGACACGTAAAGCTTGTCGACGTCCAGCTGGTGGTTGTTTTCGGCGTTGGCGATCGCGGATTGGAGAACCTTCTTCACGTCCTGGGAGATGCGACGGCGCGAGAAGCGGAGCTCCGCCAGCGCCTGCTCGCAGCTCTTGCCTCGAATCAGGCCGGCGACCAGGCCGAGCTTGCGCGGGCTGATGCGCAGATTGCTGGCCTTGGCGATCGCTTCGTTGTCGGCCAGACGGCGGGATGCGGACGGCTTGCTCATGGTCGATTTCCGTTATTTCTTGGCCGGGGCCGGCGCGGCGGCCGGGGCTGGCGCGGGCGCGGCGGCCGGCGCCGGAGCGCCCGGCGCTCCGCCCACCGCCAGCTTCTTGTCGGCGGTGCCGTGGCCGTGGAACGAGCGGGTCGGCGAGAATTCGCCGAACTTGTGGCCGATCATGTCCTCGGTCACCATCACCGGAATGAACTTGTTGCCGTTGTAGACGCCGAACGTGAGCCCGACGAATTGGGGCAGGATGGTGGAGCGGCGCGACCACGTCTTGATCACGGCGTTGCGCCCCGACGCGCGCGCTTCGTCGGCCTTCTTGAGCAGATAGCCGTCCACAAACGGACCTTTCCAAACAGAGCGCGCCACCTTCGTCTCTCCTTACTGCTGCTGTTGCTGCTTCTTGGCGTGGCGGCTGCGCATGATGAAACGCGCCGTCCGCTTGTTGGTGCGGGTCTTGTAGCCCTTGGTCGGCTGGCCCCACGGGGTCACCGGATGGCGTCCGCCCGAGGTCCGTCCTTCGCCGCCGCCGAGCGGGTGGTCGATCGGGTTCATGGCGACGCCGCGCACGTGCGGCCGCCAGCCCTTCCACCGGTTGCGCCCGGCCTTGCCGATATTGACGTTCTGATGATCGGGGTTCGAGACCGCGCCGATCGAGGCCATGCATTCGGCGTGCACCATGCGCACCTCGCCCGAATTGAGACGGATCTGGGCCCAACCCTGGTCCTTGCCCACCAGTTGGACGTAGGAGCCGGCCGAACGGGCGATCTGGCCGCCCTTACCGATCTTGATTTCCACGTTGTGCACGATGGTGCCGACCGGGATGTTCTGAAGCGGCATGGCATTGCCGGGCTTGATGTCGACGTTTTGGCCGGACACCACCTTGTCGCCCACGCGCAGACGCTGCGGCGCCAGGATGTAGGCCTTCTCGCCGTCGGCATAGCGCACCAGGGCGATGAAGGCGGAGCGGTTCGGGTCGTATTCGAGCCGCTCGACCGTGCCCTCGACGTCGAATTTGCGCCGCTTGAAGTCGATCAGGCGGTAGCGCTTCTTGTGCCCGCCGCCGTGGTGCCGGGTGGTGATGCGCCCGAGGTTGTTGCGCCCGCCGGTGGACACCAGGCCTTCGGTCAGTTTCTTTTCCGGCTTGCCCTTCCACAGGCCGGAGCGGTCGATGGCGACCAGCGCGCGGCGGCCCGCGGACGTCGGCCGATAGGATTTCAGCGCCATGGCGTCACACTCCCGTCGTCACGTCGATGGACTGGCCTTCGGCCAGGGTTACGATGGCTTTCTTGACGTCGCTCTGCCGTCCGGGACGGCCGCGGAACCGCTTCAGCTTGCCCTTGCGCCGGAGCGTGTTGACCGCCTCGACCTTGACCTTGAACAGCTTCTCGATCGCGGCCTTGATCTCGGGCTTGGTCGCGTCCAGCGGCACGCGGAACGTGACTTGGTTGAAGCTCGAAATCTGGGTCGCCTTTTCGGTGATGACCGGCGAGCGGATCACGGAATACATCCGCTCCTGGGTCAGCTTGAACTCGGGCTTTTCCCGCGCGGGGGCGGCGGCTTTCTTCGCGTTCATCGCAGACGCTCCACCAGTTTGTCGACCGCGGCGCGGGTCAGCACCAGGGTATCGCGGCGCACGATGTCGTAGACGTTGGTGCCCTGGCTCGGCAGCACGTCGATCCCGGCGATGTTGGCCGCCGCGCGCTTGAAGTTTTCGTCGAGCGCGGGTCCGTCGATCACCAGCGCGCTGTTCCAGCCGAGCTTGGCGAAGCGCTTGGCCAGGTCCTTGGTTTTGGCGGTCGCCATCTTAGCGTCGTCGAGGATCACCAGCTTGCCATCGGCGCGCTTGGCCGACAGCGCGCAGCGCAGCGCCAGGGCGCGCACCTTCTTCGGCAGCTTGGTCGCGTGGCTGCGCACCACCGGCCCGAACACCACGGCGCCGCCGCGCATCTGCGGCGCGCGGCGCGTGCCCTGACGGGCGCGGCCGGTCCCTTTCTGCGCGAACGGCTTGCGGGTCGTGCCCTGCACTTCGCCGCGGTGCTTGACCGCGTGGGTGCCGGCGCGGCGCTTGTTGAGCTGCCAGTTGACCATGCGCGCGATGATGTCGGCGCGCACTTCGACGCCGAACACGGCGTCGTCGAGGTCGATGTCGCCGACCTTCTTGGCATCGAGCGTGGTGACGTCCCACTTCATGACCGTCGAGTCCTTGTTCTCTATTCCCGGGTCGCCGTTATTCATTTGCCGCTTCGGGCGCCGCGGCGTCCGCCGGAGCGGCCGCTTCGGTTCCGCCCTTGAGGCCGGCGGGCTTGGGCGCGTCCTTGGGGATCGGCAGCTTGGCCGAGTCCTTGATCAGCACGTAGCTTCCTTCCGCGCCCGGCACCGCGCCCCTGACCATGATCAGGCCGCGTTCGGAATCCGTGTTCACGACCAGGAGCTTCTGCTGCGTCCGCCGCCGGTCGCCCATGTGCCCGGCCATCTTCTTGCCCTTGAACACGCGGCCGGGATCCTGGCGATTGCCGGTCGATCCGTGGCTGCGGTGGCTGATGGAGACGCCGTGGCTGGCGCGCAGTCCCTTGAAATTCCAGCGCTTGATGACGCCGGCGAAGCCCTTGCCGATGGTGGTGCCGATGATGTCGACCCGTTGCCCCGGCACGAAATGCCCAGCCGACAACTCGGCGCCGACGTCGAGCAGGTTTTCGGGCGCGACGCGAAATTCGACCAGGCGATCCTTCGGCTCCAGCTTCGCCTTGGCGAAGTGGCCGCGTTCGGCCTTGGTCCGGTTCTTGGCCTTGGCCCGACCGATGCCGAGCTGGACGGCCGAATAGCCGTCCTTGTCCTCGGTGCGGCGGGCGACCACCTGGACGTTGTCGACGTGCAGGACCGTGACCGGCACGTGGCTGCCGTCCTCGTCGAACAGGCGGGTCATGCCCACCTTGCGCGCGATCAGTCCGGTTCTTTGTTGCGGGCGCATCTCGATCGTTCCGTTGTTACAGCTTAATCTCCACGTCCACGCCGGCGGCGAGATCGAGCTTCATCAGCGCGTCCACCGTTTGCGGGGTCGGGTCGACGATGTCGAGCACCCGCTTGTGGGTGCGGATTTCGTATTGCTCGCGCGACTTCTTGTCGATGTGCGGCGAGCGGTTGACGGTGAAACGCTCGATCCGGGTCGGCAGCGGAATCGGGCCGCGCACCTGCGCGCCGGTCCGTTGCGCGGTGCCGACGATTTCGCGCGCGGACTGGTCCAGCACGCGATGGTCGAACGCCTTGAGGCGGATGCGGATGTTCTGGCTTTCCATGATACCCGATTACTCGATGATTTTGGCGACGACGCCGGCGCCGACGGTCTTGCCGCCCTCGCGGA
>CAYPQV010000045.1:0-6958 GCA_964412955.1 uncultured Hyphomicrobiales bacterium | reverse complement strand
GTGTTCTGGTGTTTCGGTACTGCTTATTTATCTTCGGGGTGGGGTGGGGGGGGCGCCCCCGCCCCCGCCGCCACCACCACCACCACCACCACCGCCGCCACCGCCACCGCCACCGCCGCCTTTGGCGAAGGCGATCGACAAGTCGAAGGAGAGGTTAGCGGTGTTGAAGGTCACGGGCGCGCAAACAAGCGCCACCGACGTCACGCCGAAGACGGTGACGAGAAGGCCTCTTTTGAATCCGGTGCCCAGCAACGATATTTCTCGCGATGAAAGGCCGCGATCGGTTGCTCAGGTTCCGATGGGCAGGCGCCGAAGACGGCCCTAAAAATCAGGTAGGCTTCGCTCTCGATCAGTCTCGAGCCAGTCTATAAAACCGCGCCACGTCGAAGTATAAGGGATAAACCCGCATTGCGCGAGCGGAGAGGGGCTCACCATACCGTTCGCACGCTCCGAAATCCGAACCTTCGTACTAACGGCTTGACCTTGTTAAAAAAAGGAGTTCATTTCGAGTCCGCACGAAAAATTTGCCTGATTTGGGGGTACCAGGACTTGCCCCAGGCAATCACCTTGTCGATGTGCTGGCGCCTTTTGGGATCTTTTTTGACCTGATCGGGGTGCCAAATGCTCGTTTCCCAGGAGGCGATGGACCAGTGAACATCGTTCTGGTCGTCGAAATCCGAAGGCCGTTGACTGAGAAAGTACGTCACGGTCACGTAATGATCCTGGTTCGCCAGCCGATACGTCACACCGATCATATCAAGGGGGGCCCTGATCTTGTTCTCGGCGAGATATTTCTGGGCCTTTTTCCAATGCTCCGCGGCGCCGAGGCCGGTTCGGTGCATGCGCCAATGATTGACCCACCAGCAATCCTGTTCGCCGAGCCGAATATTGGCGGTTACGTTCAGAAAATGCATGTCGTCGCGGACGCACCCTTGATGCGTCAGCCAACCCTCGCCCCGGCCGTCCTTCGGCTTGCCGCCGTCGCCCGCCTTGGGGATCGGGATGTTGGTCGAAATTTCGGTCGCCGCCAGCAGCTGATTCTTTTCGATCAGTGCCAGCATGTTCAAGGTGTGAAAGCCGCGCTCGCCGTCCTTCTCGATTCCGGTGCCGATGACTATCCATTCGCCCGGCGGCAACGGAATCCGTTTCCCGCCGATCGGGAAGCCGTCCGCCACGCGGGTGCCGGACAAAGGCAACTCCAAGGACAGCGACAGTTCACGCCCGTCATCAAGCGCGCATCCGGCAATCAGTCCTGCGGCCAGAACGGCCAACGAAAGGGGCGCGCGATCTCGCACTCGCATGGACTCCTCATCTGCGACGTCGCCGATCATCTTACCGCAATTCGGCCGGCGGCATGAAGCGGGTGGAAACGGCATGATTCAATTCCCGGCTTTTTTAAATCACGAAACGCACGGCGGGCAAGCTCGCCGGAGCGGGGCGACGCAAATATGTGTTTCCGGAGGATGGGGCGGCGATGCAGGAAGGCCCTGATTTCAACCGTTCCCTGCTGCGCCTGTTGTCGGCGACGTTTGCGTTCGTTCTCGTCACCAGCCTCATTCTGATCGGCGGCATATCGGCGACCGCCGTTCGCAGCCAGAACGAGACCGCGATCCGGGACTCCGTTCACCTGGTCCGATCGGTCGTGGCGGATCGGGAAAAACGGCTGTCGGATCAGCTGCTCGACTACAGCTACTGGGACGACGCGGTTCTCAATCTCGTTTCCCGATTTGACCCGATATGGGCGGACAAAAACGTCGGCCTTTATATGCACGATAAGTTCGGCGTTTCGACGAGTTTCGTTCTGGATCGCGACGATCGGCCCGTTTACGCGATGGTGAACGGCCGACGGACGCAGGACGATCCGAGGGCTTATTTTTCGGCCGGGAACCTGGAAGCCATTCTCAAAAAGGCGCGATCCGGTCCCAAGACGGAGCCGCCGATGCCGAAGACGGGATTTTTGCGGAACGGCGGCGTCGCGCATATCGTCGCGGCCAGCGTGTTGACGCGTTTCAGGAAGGAAGCCGCAACTCGGGAAAAGGACGAGATTGCGACCGATTCGGTGCTGATTTTTACCCAGGCGCTCGACGCCAAGCTGCTCGACGAGTTTTCAAAGCGCTATCTGTTGGAAGATTTGCGTCTGGTTCCCGGCGAATCCGGTCTTCTTTCCGCCTCGCTGCCCTTGACCGCGGTCGATGGAACTTCCCTGGGACACCTCACCTGGCGGGCGAAACTGCCGTCCGAGGACACGGCGCACTGGCTGTACCTGCTGTTGGGCGGGAGCCTGCTCGTCTTCGCCGGCGCCTTCTACATTTTCGCGAAGGGGGTCCGGTCGGTCGTCGCGGCGATGGAACGCGGCCACGCCGAACAGCAATGGCTTCAGGAGAAAATCCGCCAGGACCAGAAGATGAAGGACCTGGGCCTGATGGCCGGCGGCGTGGCGCACGAGTTCAACAACCTGTTCCAGGGCATCACCGCGCATCTCGAGTTGATGCAGCAGAAAGGCATGGGGCCCGCCGAGCAGAAGCAGATGATCAGCGTGATCCTCGAAGGTGTCTTCCGGGGCGGCGAACTGACGGACCGCCTGTTGTCCTACGCCGGCCGCAAGAGGGTGAACCCGGTTCTGGTCCGCCTGGAAGACTGCCTGAGGGACATCGTCGAATTCGTGAGCCCGATCCTGCCCGAAACCATCGAGGTCGAGGGGCCGGCCGCGACGAAATCGTGGCCGGTCCGGGTCGACGTGTCGCAGTTGCGGGCGTCCCTTATCAACCTTTTTCTCAACGCCCGGGACGCCATGCTCAACGGCGGCCGGATCCGTGTCGCCGTCGCCAATGTCGCATCGGACCCGGTGGCGACCCGGGACTGGTCTTCCACGGTTGCGCCCGGCGACTACGTTTGCGTGACGGTGGCGGACAACGGCCAGGGCATGCCGCCCGCCGTGTTGGAGCGCGTCACGCAGCCGTTCTACACCACCAAGGAGGTGGGCAAGGGGACGGGCTTGGGCCTGAGCATGGTCTACGGTTTTGTCACCCAAGCGGGCGGTTACCTCAAGATCGACAGCGCGGTCGGCCGCGGAACCGAGGTCAGGATTTTCTTTCCCAGGGTGCCCGAGTCGGAAATCGACGATGAATACCTGGGGGAGGAGATCGAGGAGGAGGATAGGCGCATAGCCGAGGAAAAGAAAACGATCCTGTACGTCGAGGACGACGCTCATGTCCGCGCCGCCTTGCTCAAGGTGCTGTCTGTTTTAGGTTATCGGGTCCTGAGCGCGGAAAACGCGATCGAGGCGTCGAAGCTCCTGGAGTCCGGCGAAAAGTTCGACCTGCTGCTGTCGGACATCGTCATGCCCGGCGGCATGAGCGGCGTCGATTTGGCCGACAAGGTGCGGAAGACCCGGCCGGGAATTCCCATCCTGCTCATCACCGCGTACTCCGACGAGGAATTGCGGCGCCAGGCCATTAACGGCATAGGCTACAAGGTCCTGCGCAAGCCGGTGCAGATCAGGGCGCTGGCGGAAGCCATCGAGAAGTCACTCGGCGAAGCCGCTTGAGCGGCGCCCTTGGCCGTCCCTGTTCACCGCCGCCGGAAGAAGAGGCTGATGCGGTCGCCGCCCTTGATCGCCATCTGGCCGGGTTCCTCGTAGGTCGGCGGCTGGTCGGGAAAGCGGGCGGCGCCCGCCTCCGCGCTCGCGCGGCCGAGCGCCACGTCGGCGGTGACGAACAGCCGCACCGGCAGCCGGTCCGCGCTCCAGCCGAAGCCGCGCCAGGTGCCGGGCCCCGCCGAAGACAGCGCGCCGTGGGCGCGCATCTCCCCGCCGCAGTCGAGCCGCCACGTCTTCGCGCGCGCGTCGACCGCGCCCGCGCACGCGGCTTCGCCGATCTTGCCCGCGACCGTGCCCGGCCCGGCGGCGAGCCCGTCGATTTTCAGGTTGTGGAGCTTGCGGTCGCTGCCGCCCCAGTCGACCGCGGCGCCGGCGACCGCGCCCTGGCCCGTCCCGACCGCCCGGTAGCCGACCGGCCCGCGCCAGGTGATCCTGCCCAGTTCGGCGAACACCCGGCACGGCCGGCCGAGGCGCTCCTCGCAGCGCATGTGCGCGAGGACGTAGAGCGGGTCCGGCTCGCATTCCAGATGGGGGCAGTACATGGCGTAGGCCGAGGCGCCGTCGGCGCCGACCAGGAACACCATCGGGCGCTCGTGCTCCAGGTGGCGCTGGAACGCGAGCTGCACGTTGGCCTCCAGCGCGACCGGGCCCTGCCCGTGCGGGATCTGCGATTGGCAACCCGCGACGATCAAGGCGAACGCGACGGCGAACGGCCCGGCGACGAACGATCGGAGCATGGCGGCATTATACCACGCCCGGCGGACGGCGCGCGCAATCCGCCGATCACGTTTTCGCGCGCCGGCCTCTTTGCGGGGAATGACCTGGGCATGGCCCGCAAAATTTCCCAAATTGGGAAATTCGAGCTTGGCCGGCACCGGGTGTTCGGATAGGATCGGAGTATGATCGTGGTCCGGCGCGACATCGTCGAACGGTACCTGGAGCGGGCCGCCGGCGGAGAAGGCCTCGCCGCGGTCGGAAAAGCCTACCGAGCCTGGCTGGCGATCGCGTCAGCGGCGGCGTGGCGCACCCCGGTCGAGGTCAAGCGCGGTCATCCGAAGGCATCGGTATTGAAAGGCGGACGGGTCGTTTTCAATCTCAAAGGTAACGATTACCGGCTGGTGGCCCAACTCAACTATCGGGCCGGAACCCTGGAAATCCGGTTTTTCGGCCGCCACGCCGAATACGACCGGATCGACGCCGAAACGGTCTGAGGAAGGGAGCAAGATGAAAACCGAAGTAATCGTGATCGAAAGCAAGCGGGACGCGAAGGCGGCGCGGGCGCTGATTGCGGCTCTCGGCCGCTCGCGCAAGGCGCGCGATGTCGCCCGGCTGCGCGCCCAGGCGCTTCTGCTCGAGGCCTACGAGGCGAAGCGCTGGCCGCCCCGGCCGGTCTCGCCGGCGGATTTGATTGGCTATGCGATGGAGCAGCACGGGCTCAAGCCCGCCGATATGGTCCCAATTCTCGGCACCCGCAGCCGGGTCAGCGAGATTCTGAACGGCCGTCGGCCGCTCACTCTCGCCATGATCCGTCGGCTGCGCGACCGGCTCGGCCTTCCGGCCGATCTCCTGATCGCCGAGCGCGCGCTGGCGGCGTAGGATACGGATTAGCCGTCTTTTCTCCGGCATTGAACGGCGGCGACCGCAAGCGCCGCGCCGGCGGCGAGCGCGGCGAGGAGCAGCAAAAAATCCTCCGGCGCGCCGAGCGCCCCCGCAAACGCGCCGCCGACCAGCGCCGAGAGCAGCGGAACGGCGAGCAGCGGCCGCGCCGCGCGGCCCTCGGCCGCGAGCAGCAGGCCCAAGGTGAAGACGACGGTCGGCGCGGGCGCGATCCCGAACAGGGCCTGGCGCGCGAGGTCGTGACCGGCGAAGAGGCCGAGCAGCGGATAGCCCGCGAGCGCGGCGAGGGCGAGCGCGAGCCCGGTGCGGCCCGCGAGGTCGGGGCGGAAACGAACGGGGAAACTTCCGCGCGCCGCCGTCCATCCCAGCAGCAGCGCCTGCAGGACGAACAGGCCGCCGAGCGCGGGCGCGAGGAAGTTGATTTCGGCGAAAAACAGGCCGTGGAAGACGATCCCGTTCCACGCCCAGAAAACCGCGAGGACGGCGCCGACGATTCGGCCCGCGCCGGGCGTCGGTCGGAAAGCCAGCGCCAGCGCGGCGAGCCCGAGCGCATACGCCGCGAGCGGCGCCGGCCACACCGCGCGGTTGTAGGCCTCGAACAGGGCCCCGTACGCCTCGGGCGAGAACGACAGCAACCGGGCGGGCGACATGGGCGGCTAATCCTCGGAATCGCAAACGCGGGCCCCCCACCCTAACCCTCCCCCCGCAAGGGGGGAGGGAAAAATTTTAGGCGCATCCTTTCTTCTCCCTCCCCCTCGACGGGGGAGGGATGGGGTGGGGGTGCGGCTACAGGTCCTCGACGTGGCGGGCGATGCGCGCGCGCATCCGGGGGTCGGGCAGGCGCCCGCGCAGCGCCCCCATGTTTTCGGCGGCGTGGTCGGCGCGCGAGGTCGCCGGTATGGCGCACGTCACCGCCGGATGGGAGATGACGAATTTGAGCAGGACCTGCGCCCAGTTGGCGCAATCGATCTCGCCCGCCCACGGGGGCAGCGGGTGGCGCGCGACGTGATCGATTAAATCTCCCGTGCGGAACGGCCGGTTGGCGATGACCGCGAGCCTGCGCTCGGCCGCGATCGGCAGCAGGCGCTTTTCCGCCTCGCGGTCGGCGGCGTTGTAGGAAAACTGCACGAAATCGAGCTTGCCGGTTTCCATCGCCTTGATCACGGTGTCGTGCCGCTCGCCGTGGGAGGTGGTGACGCCGACGTAGCGCACCCGCCCGGCCGCCTTGTCGGCGAGCAGGGTTTCCAGGTGCGCTTCCCAATCGAGCATGTTGTGGACCTGCATCAGATCGAAGCGCTTGACGCCCCACAGGCGGCGCGAGTCCTCCATCTGCCGCAGCCCGCGCGCCTTGCCCCAAATCCACACCTTGGTCGCGGAAAAGACATTACTTGCGCCGGGAACGTTCTTGAGGCCGTCGCCGATCACCTCCTCGGCCGAGCCGTACATGGGCGAGGAATCGATCATCCCGCCGCCCAACGCGAAGAACGTCCGCATCACCTCGAATCTTTGCGCGCGCAAGCCCGCGTCGCGCCCGACGTTGAACACGATCCAGGTGCCGAGGCCGATTGCCGGGATCATTTCGCCGCTCTTGGGAATGGCGCGGGTCAGAATCGGCTGCGACGACGGTGGGGCGGCGGCGCCCGCGCGCGCCAGCGCCGACGCCGCGCCGAGGCCGGCGAGGGAAGCGAGAACCGCGCGGCGGCTGAAACCGGAACCGGGCATGGGGGCGGCGTCCTGGGAGGC
>CAYPQV010000044.1:3239-7458 GCA_964412955.1 uncultured Hyphomicrobiales bacterium | reverse complement strand
TTCAGGTTCATGAAGTTCCTCCCTGTTTCGTTCGCGGGAGGCTAGGAGATTTGTCTACCGGCCCGGCAGTACCAGGTTATCGGACGGCGCGCGGGCGAATCCCCGCGCGCGCCATGAATGATGCGCCCCTATCGGGGCGCGCGTCCCGCCCGTTCAGCTCCGCAGTTTGGCGCGCGGGTGCGCCCGGCGATACACCTCCTCCAGGCGCGCGGCGTCGACGTCGGTGTAGCGCTGGGTGGTGGAGAGCGAGGCGTGGCCGAGCAGTTCCTGGATCGCGCGCAGATCGCCCCCGCCCGCGAGCAGGTGGGTGGCGAAGCTGTGGCGGAAGGCGTGCGGGGTCGCGGTTTCCGGCAGATCGAGCATCGCGCGCAGGCGCCGCACCTGGCGCTGGGCGACGCCGGGGTTCAGCCGTTCGCCGCGCGCGCCGACGAACAAGGGGTCCTTTTCCCGGCCCGCCGGGCGGAAGGCGAGGTAATCGGCGAGCGCGATCCTGACCGCCGGCAAGAGCGGCACCAGGCGCTGCTTGCGGCCCTTGCCGGTCACCACCATGGCGTCGCCCTTGGGGACGTCGCCGCGGTTGAGCGCGAGCGCCTCGCCGATCCGCAGCCCGCAGCCGTAGAGCAGCGCCAGCAGCGCCGCGTCGCGCGCGGCAATCCACGGCTCGTCGGAAAGCTCGCCGACGGCGGCGAGCGCCTCCAGCGCCTCCGGCTCGCCCAGCGCGCGCGGCACCGATTTCGGCGGGCGCGGCGCGCCCACGGTGGCGATCGCGCCGCAGCGGGCGATCCCGCGTTTTTCGAGGAATCGGAAAAAACCGCGCACCGAGGACATCGCGCGCGCCGTGGAGGAACGCGCGAGGCCGGAACGGTTGCGCCCGGCGAGAAAACTTCGGAAGTCGGCCGCCGCCAGCTTTTCGAGATCGGAGAGACCGGCGGGATATCCGAGATGTTCGGCGAGAAACGCGAAAAACGCCGCCACGTCGCGGCCGTAAGCGTCGAGGGTGTGGCGCGAGCAGCGCTTTTCGTCGCCGAGCCAGCGCCGCCATTCCTCGGCCGCGCGAACCAGGGCGGGTTCGGCCGGAAACGTCAGCCCGTCTTCCCGTGCCATCGGCCGACGCACGCCTCGAGGACGCGGGCGAGAAATTGCAGCAGTTCGGTCCCCTGCCCGGGGTGGAACGTGCCGCTGCGCGAACCGAGCGCCAGCAGCCCCGGCGGCAGAAAGCGATCCGGGCGCAGCCGCGCCAGCGCGGCCGAGCGCACCAGCCCGGCGCCGCCGCCGAACAGCGTGCCGTCGTCGCGGATGTCGCGCACCAGGCGCACGTCCTTGTCGGCGCCGATCAATTCGTCAACCGCGCCGGTCTTGAGATAGCGGGTTTCCGAGGTCACCAGTTCGGCGAGCGGGCGATCGCCCGCCTCGAACGCCAGCACCGCCACGTCGACGTCGAGCAGGAGCGGCACGTCCTCCTGCACCACCCGGAGCAGATGCTCGAACGAGGTCGCGGCCAAGAGCGCCAGCACCGCGGCGTGGGTGCGGGTCTGCACGGTCATGTTGTTGCGGCTGGTTTCGATCACCTCGACCGCGCAGTTGCGCAATTCGGCGATTTCCTCGATGCGGCGGTCGAGCATCTTCTTCTGGATGTCGACCACGCCTTCCGCCCAGCGCCCGGGCGCGGCCATGGCCATCAGCAGGTGGCCGTGCGTCTCGAAGAAATCGGGGTGGCGGGCGAGGTAGCGGGCGACCTGATCGGCGCCGATGTCGTCGGCGTTGGGCGCGGCTTCGGCCTCGTTCCGGTTCTTGCCGGTGCTCATGTGCCTTTCCCCCGTGTTGGCCCCAGATGCGGTAGAGTGTAGCCCATGGACTCCGCCGGTTCCATCAAAACGCAATATGTAGGGGGCGAAACCGTCTCCGTCCTACTACCCCTTCCGCTTTCCGGGGCCTACGACTACCGGGTGCCGGAGGGCGCGATTCTCAAGGCGGGCGACTTCGTGACCGTGCCGCTGGGGGGGCGCCGGCTCGCGGGCGTGGTGTGGGGGCCGGGTTCGGGCGCGGTGGCCGAGGCCCGGCTGAAACCCGCCGGCGCGGTCCTCCCCGCCCCGCCGCTCCCGGAGGTATCCCGCCGCTTCGTCGATTGGGTCGCCGACTACACGCTGTCGCCGCCCGGCGCGGTGCTCAAGATGGCGGCGAGCGCGCCGAAGGCGCTCGCGCCGGAAAAACCCGTTCTCGGCTACGTCCGCAATCCGGCGCCGCCCGCGACGCTCAAGCCGACCGCGGCGCGCGCGCGCGTGCTTGCCGCCGCCGAAGGGCCGCCGCGCCCGGCAACGGAACTCGCGCGCGAGGCGGGCACCGGCGCGGGCGTGGTCAAGGCGCTCGCGGACTTAGGCGCGCTGACGGCGGTGCCGATGCCGGCGAAGGCGTTCGTTCCGCCCGACTGGAAACGCGCCGGGCCGGTCCTCTCGCCCGAACAACGGGCCGCCGCCGAGGTGCTCGCCGCCAAAACCCACGCCGGGGGATTTTCGGTCACGCTGCTCGACGGCGTTCCCGGCGCGGGCAAGACCGAGGTCTATTTCCAGGCGGTCGCCGCCGCGCTCGAAACCGGGCGGCAGGCGCTGGTGCTGCTGCCCGAAATCGCCCTCGGCGCGCAATGGCTCAACCGTTTTCGCGCGCGCTTCGGCGCCGAGCCCGCGCTCTGGCATTCCGGCGTTTCCGACGCGGCGCGGCGCGCGACCTGGCGCGCGGTCGCGATCGGGGCGGCGCGGGTGGTGTGCGGCGCGCGCTCGGCGCTCTTTCTGCCGTTTCCCGATCTCGGCCTGGTGGTGGTCGACGAGGAACACGACTCCTCCTACAAGCAGGAAGACGGCGTCATCTACAACGCCCGCGACATGGCGGTGGTGCGCGCCAGGCTGGGAAACATCCCGATCGTGCTGGCCTCCGCGACGCCGTCGCTCGAAACCGTCGCCAACGTGACGGCCGGGCGCTACGGCGCGGCTCACCTTCCCGACCGGCACGGCGGCGCCCGGCTGCCCGAGGTGGTCCGCGTCGACATGCGCCAAGAAAAGCTTCCGGCCGGGCGCTGGGTTTCGGAACCGCTCGCGCGGGCGCTGGCGGCGACGCTCGCCAACGGCGAACAGGCGATGCTGTTCCTGAACCGGCGCGGCTATGCGCCGCTCACCCTCTGTCGCGGCTGCGGGCACCGCTTCCGCTGCCCCAACTGCAGCGCGTGGCTGGTCGAGCATCGGACCGCATCGAGATCGCAACTCCGCTGCCACCATTGCGGGTTCGCCATGCCGCAGCCGGAACGCTGTCCCCACTGCCGGGCGGAGGGGAAGTTCGCCGCCTGCGGCCCGGGCATCGAGCGGCTGGCGGACGAAGCGCGCGCCGCCTTCCCGGAAGCGCGCATCGCGCTCGCCGCCAGCGACACGCTCGCCTCCCCGGCGGCCGCGCACGAACTGGTCCGCCGGGTCGAGGCGGGGGAAGTGGACCTCCTGATCGGCACGCAAATATTGGCCAAGGGCCATCATTTTCCGGGCCTGACCCTGGTCGGCGTGGTGGACGCGGACCTGGGGCTCGCGGGCGGCGATCTGCGCGCGGCGGAGCGCACCTATCAGCTCCTCCACCAGGTCGCGGGCCGCGCCGGGCGGGGCGAGCGGCCGGGCAAGGTGCTGCTGCAAACTTACATGCCCGACCATCCGGTGATGGCGGCCTTGGCCTCCCTCGCGCGCGACCGCTTCGTCGCCGCCGAAACCGAGGCGCGGCGCGAAGCCGCCATGCCGCCGTTCGGGCGGCTGGTGGCGCTGATCGTGTCGGGCCCCAGGGAAGCGGAGGTCGAGCGCGCGGCGCGCGCGCTCGCCCGCGCCGCGCCGACCGACGCCGACGGGCGCGGGCCCATACGCATATTGGGACCCGCGCCCGCGCCGCTCGCGCTGCTGCGCGGCCGCCACCGGCGACGGTTCCTGCTGAAGGCCCCGCGCGCGGTCGCGGTGCAGGAGATCGTGCGCGCCTGGCTCGCGCGCGCGCGCCCGCCGCGCACGGTGCGCGTGCAGGTGGACGTCGACCCTTACGGATTCCTGTAAGCGGCCGTCTTAGGTCGCCGCGCGCCTTTTTTCGACGATCTTTTGGGCCCGCGCGCGCTTCTTTTCGACGCGCTCCCGGACCGCCTGGGCGAGGCCGTCGTCCGATTCGGACAACACCGAAGAAAACGACGGTTCCGGTTTCGATTCCGGTT
>CAYPQV010000044.1:0-3139 GCA_964412955.1 uncultured Hyphomicrobiales bacterium | reverse complement strand
TCGTCCGATTCGGACAACACCGAAGAAAACGACGGTTCCGGTTTCGATTCCGGTTGCGGCGGCGGCTGGGGCGGAGGCGCCGGCGGTTCCGCCCCGGCTTCGGCGACGACCTCGACCGGCGGCGGCGCCATGCCGGGCTTCGCGATCTCGACTTGCCTCGGCACGGGTCCGGTGAAGTCGAGCAGAATCGCCGGCATGGCCATTCCGCCCCGGCGCTCGATTCCGTTTTTCGACTTGCCGTCGGCGAAGCGGCGATCGGGCCCGACGTAGCCGGGCGCGACGATGAACGGCTTCGGCGTCATGACCGAACGCTCGACCCGGGAATAGAGATCGGCCGGCGCGAACGGCTTCGGCAGGTATTCGTTGACGCCGGAATTGATCGCGAGCCGAACGCGGCCCTCGTCGGCGTGGGTGCTGACCATGATGACCGGAATCCGCTGGACCAGTTCGTCCTTCGCGCGGCGAAGCCGCCAGGTGAATTCGACCCCGCTCATCTCCGGTATCTCGAAATCCGCGAAAATGACGTCGATCCGGGCGGTCCGGAGCAGGTCGAGAGCCTGCTTGGCGGACTCGCATTCGATCAGGTTGCGGATGCCGAAGCCGTGCAGGATGTTCTTGATCACCGTCCGGCCGAAGCGGTTGTCGTCCAGGATCAGGTAGGCGAGGCGCCCCAGCCGCTCGCGCGCCGATTCATTTTCGTTCCCGCCGCCGGGACCGTCCGGGAGAATTTCCGGAGCGTCCCGCGAACCGCCGGAATGCCCAGGTTCCGTCGTCGTCGCCGTCATGTTCTGGCCCTCCATCGAACTGCGGATTTCTGTCCAAGTCCGCGCGCATGGCAGCAGACGCCGACGGCTTTGCCTGTGACGGGCGTCACCCTAAAAAATTATTTATATTCAATATGTTATCGGCGGAGCGGGCGGGCGTGACCCTTACGGTTTCTTATCAGGCTCGCGCGCGGCGAGCCGGGCCGCGAGGCGCTCGCCCGCGCCGTCCCCGGAAAAATCCGATTCCGCCAGGACGGAAGACGGCGCGGCGGAAAACGGCGCCGGGGCTTTCGTTCCGGGCGCGGCCTCGGGTTTCGCTTCCGACGCCGGCTCGTCCGCCCCCAGCTTCGCGGTCCGGATCCACCTCGGCTCCGATCCGGCGAGCGCGTAAAGCTGCACCGACATCGGGAGCGCGGCCCGCCGCTCGGGCCCGCGCGGCGGCCCCTTGTCGAGAATGCGCCGGTCGGGCCCGACGTAACCGGGAGCAATGACGAACGGCTTGGGCGCGAGCGCGGCGCGGCGGATACGGGCGTAGAGATCGCGCCGGGAATACGGTTTGGGAAGATACTCGTTGACGCCGGAATCGACGGCGGCGCGGACGTGAACGGCGACGGCGTCGTTGCCGACCATCACCACCGGCAGCCGGCGCGCCCGTTCGTCGGCGAGGCGGCGCAGCCGCCACGCGAACTCGGCGCCGCCGGTGCCCGGCATATCGTGCTCGACGATGATCGCATCGACGCCACCGTTCTGAACGACCTTGAGCGCGTGCTCGGCCGATTCGCATTCGGTCAGGTTGCGGAAGCCGAAGCCGTTGAGGGCGCTCTTGATCATGGAGCGCGCGAAGCGCCGGTCGCCGACGATCAGATAGCCGAGCGCGCAGAGCCGTTCATGGGCGGGATCGAGCTGGGTCCCGCGGTTTCGCGGCTCGAGAAGCGTGTCCAGGCCGGCTCCCGATCCGGCCGGACTCAGGGTCGTGGTGGTGACCGTGGTCATGGCCTTCTCCTTTCTCCCTCGGCCCCCAGGAGAGCGCACGCGGACGGTTTTCGCCATGATGCCCGTCACAGGCCCGTTTTCGCCGGTCGGCCGGTCGCGGGCCAAAACCGACCGTCCGGGAGGCTCCCGGCGGCTTTTAATCAGTGCAGGGTGAAGCCGTCGCGCGCGGGGAACTCGGAAACGGGGCTCGGGGCGTAGATTTCCTGGAAGATGCGGAGATGGAGACCGGACAGCGCCTCCGGGGAATCGCCGGTCGGAATCACCGGCATGTTCCGCTCGCGCTCGTTGCGGCTGCGCCTGATGCACCAGGCCAGGTCCGGGCCGATCATGTCGGGCAGGCTGTCCCCGACCAGCAGGACGTCGACCGCGCCCTTGCCGATCTCGACCAGGGCCCGGCCGGCGCTGTCCGCCTCGAATACGACGCGCGCGCCGAAGGCGCGCAGGCGCTCGACCACGGCGGCGCGGACCCGCGGGTCCCCGTCCACCACCAGATAGACGAGCGCCCGAAGCTTGGCCATGTCCGCCGGATTCAGGTCGTCGCCCGAAAAGGCCTCGAGCGCCGCCGTTTCGTCGAATTGTTTTCGTGATGGATTGTTGTTCATGACGTCTAAACCTTCTGTCGGGCCGCGATTGCGCCTTCTAGGATTGAATCTACCCCCGCGATGCGCGCGCGCGGTGACGGTCGTCACAGTCGATTTCAATTATTGCGTAACGCCGCCGGATCGTTCCGGCCGCGCGGTTTGCGGACCGCGCCCGCCGGGGCCGAAAACGGGGTCGACCGCGCGGCCGATAATTCGTTGTTCGAACAGGCGTTTTTCGCGGCCGGCGGAGCTTCGCACGTGCGGCAAGTCCGGTTGCGCCGCGGGGGGGGACCGTGGTAGAGAACCCACCCGCCGCGGCGCCCGGGAAACGCCCGTTTTTCGGCCGGCGACGCGATCGATTTTCTCATCGGATTTTTCGTCGGATTCGAGGACAACCGCGTGACCACCGGAGCTTCCGCAGGGGCGACCAGAGCCCATTCCAATCATTTGGAACCGGCTGCGTTGCGCCGTGGCGCGGCGATCCGCCAGGCGCGACGCCCCGCCGGCTTCGCCGGCAAACTATTTGCGCGCAACGCGCGCGGGGGGCGATGCGGTGCCATCGGTCGAGCGGCGCAACGCCGCGGGCGCCCGCCACGGCGCAACCCCTCGGGGGCCGGGGGCTTTTGCGGCGCGGGTTCGTCGAATGGCTCGCGCGTAGGGCCCGCTACGCGCTTCGCCCCTCTCCTGCCCGCGACGCAAAATCCCTCCGGCGCAGGCGGTTCCAAATGATCGGAATGGGCTCTAGCCTTGCCGCCCGCTATGCCGCCGCCTTGTTCGATCTGGCGGAGGAAAAAGGCAAGC
>CAYPQV010000043.1:4274-7663 GCA_964412955.1 uncultured Hyphomicrobiales bacterium | reverse complement strand
GCGGTCACCTGGACCCAGGTGGCGCAGTACATCATCCTGATCATCGCCTACCTGACCCCGCTGGTCTGGCTTTCGACCAAGAAGTACGGCATCCCGATCCCCGAGTTGACCTACGGCCAGGCGCTGCAGGACATCACGGCGCTCGAGCCCAAACTCGGCGTGGTCAAGGGGCATATCGCCGCCTTCGCCGACGCCAAGGGCCAGTTCAGTTGGGATCGGTTCAACAACTACTTCGCGCTGATCCTCTGCCTGATGGTCGGCACCGCGTCGCTGCCGCACATCCTGATGCGCTACTTCACCACGCCCAGCGTGCGCGAAGCGCGCCAGTCGGTCGGCTGGTCGATCTTCTTCATCTTCCTGCTGTACTTCACGGCGCCGGCCTATGCCGCCTTCGCCAAGCTCGAGGTCTACTCGAACGTGGTCGGGCAGCCGATCGCGTCGCTGCCCGCCTGGGTCCAGAACTGGTCCCAGGTCGGCGGCATGCTGACCATCAAGGACGCCAACGGCGACGGCATCCTGCAGTTGGCGGAGTTGACCATCAACCAGGACATCATCGTGTTGTCCACGCCGGAGATCGCGGGCCTGCCCTACGTGGTGTCGGGCCTGGTGGCGGCGGGGGGCTTGGCCGCGGCGCTTTCGACCGCCGACGGCCTGCTGCTCGCGATCGCCAACGCCCTCAGCCACGACATCTACTACAAGATGATCGACAAGAAGGCGAGCACGCTCCGCCGTCTGGTCGTCGCCCGCACCTTGCTGGTCGTGGTCGCGATCTGCGGCGCGATGGTGGCCTCGACCCGGCCTTCCGGCATCATCCAGATGGTCGCCTGGGCGTTCTCGCTCGCCGCCGCCGGCCTGTTCGTGCCGGTGGTCATGGGCATCTGGTGGAAGAAGACGACCAACACCGCCGCCATCATCGGCATGATGGCCGGCTTCCTGATCTGCCTCTACTACCTGGTGATGACCCGGTACTTCCCGGAAGCGTTCCAGGCCACGTGGGGAACGAAGCTCTGGTTCGGCATCCAGAACATCTCGGCCGCGACCTTCGGCTTGCCGGTCGGGTTCGCGCTGACGTGGATACTCAGCTACTTCACCAAGGCGCCCTCGCAGGAGATGATGGACTTCGTCGATTCGATCCGCCGGCCCAAGGGCGCGATCGCGTGGACCAAGGCGGCCGAGGTTCACGAATAACCGATACGGCCCGCCCAACGGGCCGAAAAAAGGGCGCGGGGCGCGCAACCCCCGCGCCCTTTTCCTTTCGTGCAAAACGCGATACCGGTAGGGTCCGGCACGGGAAGGAACGGGGACGGCGACGATGACAGGCGGCGACGTGTGGTGGAGTTACTGGTACTTCCACCTGCCCAACTACGTGCTGGCCGCGTTGATGTACACCTTGTTCGGGCGCTTTCTGCTCGCCTCCATCCTGCGGCCCGATTCTCCCAACTATATCCTCCGCTGGTTCAAGCTGCTGACCAATCCGGTGGTGGCCGTGGTGCGATTCCTCACCCCGGCCTATGTGCCCGAACGGTACCTGCCGCTCGCCGGGATGTTCTGGCTGGCGGCGCTGCGACTGGCGTTCTTCGTGCTGATGTTCCGTTGGGGCTTGGCGCCGTCCCTCGGCGGCGGCATGGGCGGATGAGGGCGCGCCGATGAACCCGAAACAAATTTTCCTGCTCGTGCTGGTGATCTCGCTCTACAACGGCCTCGCGTCGCCGTGGGTGGCGATCGTGTACATGCTTGCGCCGATATGGATCATCAGTTTGTTTCCCGGCATCGCCACTTTTCTCAATCTGCCCGAATTCGTGTTCTATTTCGCCTCGATCCTGATCGCGACCGCGACGCTGCTCGTCGGCGGCGTGCCCGCCGCCCTCTACGAGCGGGTGCTGGGCGGCGAACCGCAAAGCCCGGCCGCGATGCTGATCTGGCTGGTCGGGGTCGTGTTCCTGTCGCTGCCGGCGTTGGCCAAGCTTTTGCCCCTGCTCCTTTAGGTCGGCGGGCATTCCGCCGCGGCCGATCACGCCTGCGCGAGGGCGTGTTCGAAAACCCGCCGGTTGCGGCTATACTGCGGGGCGGAACGGACTGGATCGGGGTTTTGCGCGCGCCGCGCCGGAGTCATGTACCGCATCGAATACTACGCCGCGCTTTCCGTGCACCGCGCCTGCGGCTTCGGCGCGCTCGCCATCTTCACCGCGATGGTGGGGGCGATCGCGATACCCGCGACCGCGGCCAAGATCGGCGCCGCCGGAACCGCCGTGATGGCGGTGATCCTGCTCTACAAGGCCGCCAACGCGCTCCGGCAGCCGTACCGGACGACCGAGCTCTGGGTCATGCTCGACAAGAACCACGGCCTGCCCGAGGCGCACGCCCAGCGCATCCTCATGGGCGTGATGCGGGATTGCTACGCGCGCGCCGCCAAGACGGCGTTCACGGTCGCGGTCGTCCTCTGGATCTTGGGGTTTCTTCTCGGCCTGAAAGGGTCGTGACGGCGGTCGTCCCGTTCACCGTTTCCATTTCCGCCCGTGGGCGTGGCGTCCCGGCTTGACGACGACAACCGCCGGCCGTCGGACGACGTGAACGACCGGGCGAGTCTTGACCAAGGCCGCCGCGCCGGGTCCTTCGCGCGCCGGCACGCAGACCGGATCGATCTGGTCGAGGCGGCAAACGGAAATCTCGCCGGTCCGCCGATCCAGCCGCCAGACCCTGTCGACGCTGGTCCGGATGATCTCGAAATCGCCGGCGACCGCGGCCGACGACGGGGCGAAAGCCAGCCCGAGAAAACAACAAACGAACGCGTAACGGTGCCGGACGGCAGGGTTCATGTTTGCTCCGAACGCGCCCGCGCGGCTCGACCGACCGCGCCGCGCTATTTCGGCGCGGTCGACGCCGTCTCTCGTTCCATCGCCGCTTTCACGAATTCGCGGAACAGCGTGATCATCCGGTCCATGAAGGCGAGGTCCTTCTTCATCTCGTCATCGCGTCGGCGCTGTTCCGCCTCGGCCGCGAGCTTGCGCCGGGTTTCCAGCTCCTCCGCGCTCAGCGGCTTGCCGGCGGCGGTTTCCTGGGCGACGGCGCAGACCAGGCGGGTTCCCTCCATGCCGCAGACGGCGATTTCGCCGGTGCGCCGGTTGAGCCGCCACACCTTGTCGGCGGTCGCCTTGACGATCTCGAAATCGCCGGACGCGGTTTTTTCGTCGGCCTCGGCCGAGGTCGCGACGGCCGCGAAACCGAGGGCGAACAGGCCGACCAGGGCCGCGCGGGCGGAATCGGAGAACGATCGGGTCATGGAACTAATCCTTTTTCATCTGCGCCGAAGCGGATTATCGCCGATTCGATGGCCGAAATATGGCGTCGTCTTCCGCGCTGAATTCGCTCGCGAAATCGGCCGCGCGGGG
>CAYPQV010000043.1:0-4174 GCA_964412955.1 uncultured Hyphomicrobiales bacterium | reverse complement strand
CGCGCGGGGGGTCCGGACATGATACAATTCGTCCGTGCCGTCTCTCCCGTCGTCGGGTTCCCCGACGCATCGCCAAGGGCGCCAATCATGTTCGAATCGGCGGACCTCGACCACAAGATCGACAAGGCGGCCTACCGGAAGGAAGAACCGAAACTGCGCGAGGCGCTGCTGAACGCGCAGTACGACGTTTTGCGCGACCGCCGGTTCGCGACCCTGATCCTGATCGCCGGCATCGACGGCGCCGGCAAGGGCGAAACCGTGAACCTGCTCAACGAATGGATGGACCCGCGCCATATCGAGGTGACCGGGTTCCCGCCGCCGTCCGACGAGGAGCGCGAGCGCCCGCCGCTCTGGCGTTTTTGGAGGCCCCTGCCGCCGAAGGGCAAGATCGGCATTTTCTTCGGCGCCTGGCATACCGAGCCGATCGTCAAGCGCGTCGCGGGCGAGATCGACGAGGCCGCCTTCGCCCAGCGGATCGGGGAAATCCTCCGCTTCGAGAAGATGCTGGCCGACGAGGGCGTTCTGCTGCTGAAGTTTTGGTTCCATCTGTCCAAGGCGCAGCAGAAGGCGCGGCTCAAGGAACTGGAAAAGAATCCCCGAACCCATTGGCGCGTCACGAAGGCCGATTGGAAGCTGTACGACCAGTACAACGCCTACGTGAAGGTTTGCGAGGCGTTCCTGCGCGAGACGTCCTCGGGCGAAGCGCCGTGGCTGATCGTTCCCGGCGCGGACGAACGCTACCGGTCCCTGGTCATCGGACGGGAAATCCTCGACTCGCTCTCCGGCCGGCTCGCGCGCGGGCGGTCCAAGGCGGCGCCCAAGGGCGGCCCGCCGCCCCTTCCCGCCATCGACAGGCTGAACGTGATCCGCTCCCTGGACTTGAACCGGCCGACGACGCGCGAGGAATACAAGAAAGACCTGGAAAAATGGCAAGCGCGGCTCAACGCCCTGGTGCGCGAGCCGCGGTTCCGCGAGCACTCGGTCGTCGCCGTGTTCGAGGGCAACGACGCCGCCGGCAAGGGCGGCGCCATCCGCCGCGTGACCCGCGCGCTCGACGCGCGGTTCTACAAGACGGTCTCGATCGCCGCCCCGACCGACGAGGAATTGGCGCGGCCCTACCTCTGGCGGTTCTGGCGCCAGGTGCCGCGCCGGGGCTTCGTCACCATCTTCGACCGCTCCTGGTACGGGCGGGTGCTGGTCGAGCGGGTCGAGGGCTACGCCGCCGAGCCGGACTGGATGCGCGCCTACACCGAAATCGTCGATTTCGAGCGGGAACTCGTCCGCAACGGGACCATCGTCGTCAAATTCTGGCTGGCGATCAGCAAGCAGGAGCAGCTGAAGCGGTTCCGGCTGCGCGAGAAGACCTCGTTCAAGCGGTTCAAGATCACGGCGGAGGATTGGCGCAACCGCAAGAAATGGGGCGCCTACGAACGGGCGGTGTGCGACATGGTCGACCGGACCTCGACCGCGATCGCGCCGTGGACGATCGTCGAGGCGAACAACAAGCTCTACGCCCGGATCAAGGTCCTGAAGACCCTGGTCAAGGCGATTGGGAAAGCGATCGGAAAAAAGAAAAAATGAGCGGGGGCCGCGGCCGGCTCCCGCGCAGGGTCGGTATTGATGCCGATGTTACGCGCCCGGGATTTTCCCGAACGCCTTGTTTTGCATGGATAATCGGTGCCCGAGGCGGCCGGGGCATCCCGGATCGCACCCGCCCGATAAATATTTTGCCGCGATACCGTGTCATTTACCCGTATTCGGACTATGTTCTATCCATACGTTTCGCATCTGTTATGTGCTGTCTGAACGACCGACGCCTCGGTTGCTTGGTTGTCTCCTGACATTGTGAACGTTATGCGATCGGGCCGTCACAAGGTGTGCGGCGCGAATATTCTCAAATGTTGGAGATACGACAATGGCTACCGGAACGGTAAAATGGTTCAACCCCAACAAGGGTTTCGGCTTTATCCAGCCCGAAGACGGATCGAAGGACGCGTTCGTCCATATTTCCGCCGTCGAGCGCGCGGGCCTCAGCGGCCTCAGGGAAGGGCAGAAGGTTTCCTACGAGCTTCGGCCCGGACAGAACGGCAAGTCCTCGGCCGAGAACCTGTCGCTGATCGACTAATAATACGGCTCCGGCGCCGCCTCCGGCCCGAAGCCGGGGGCGGTCGCCGCTCTCGTCCGCCGGATCGTCGCGCGCCGCCGGACCGCATGTTTTTCGTCATTCTTTCGTTTTAATTGTTTTGTTGTCCATGTCGCGCCGTTCGGCGCGAGCGACAGGAGCGTTGCCGTGAAAAAATCTCCGCAATCCAAGGCCGAAGAGCAGTTCGCCCGTATCCGCAACAAGGATCAGGACAAGAGCGCCTTCAAGCAAGCCGTCAAGGAAAGGGAAAAAGCCGACACCGAGCGGGAAGCCAAGATTTTGCGCTTGCGCACGCTCCGGCTCGCCAAGGAAGCCGCCGACAAGGCGGCGGCCGACCAGGCGGCCGCGGATGCCCAAGCGGCGAAGGCGTCGCGTCCGCGCAAGACGGTCCCTCCCGATACGGAGTCGATTTCCTGACGCCGGCATCGGCCGAGTAATGGTGGGCCCGGCAGGACTCGAACCTGCAACCAGACCGTTATGAGCGGTCGGCTCTAACCAGTTGAGCTACGGGCCCCCGATCCGGGGGAGACTCAAACGAAAAGGCCGGGGTTCGCACCCCGGCCTTTTTTATTTTCTTCGTCCGCCACTCCGGATCAGTAATCGAGGAAGCTGCGGAGCTTGCGCGAGCGGCTGGGGTGCTTCAGCTTGCGCAGGGCCTTGGCTTCGATCTGGCGTATTCGTTCGCGCGTCACGCTGAACTGCTGGCCGACTTCCTCCAGGGTATGGTCGGTGTTCATGCCGATGCCGAAGCGCATGCGCAGCACGCGCTCCTCGCGCGCGGTCAGCGTCGACAGGATGCGGGTGGTGGTGTCGCGCAAGTTGCCCTGGATCGCGGCGTCCAGCGGCTGGACCGCGTTCTTGTCCTCGATGAAGTCGCCCAGGTGGCTGTCTTCCTCGTCGCCGATCGGGGTTTCGAGGCTGATCGGCTCCTTGGCGATCTTCAGCACCTTGCGCACCTTGTCGAGCGGCATCGAGAGCTTTTCCGCCAGTTCCTCCGGCGTCGGCTCGCGCCCGATTTCGTGCAGCATCTGGCGGCTGGTGCGGACCAGCTTGTTGATGGTCTCGATCATGTGCACCGGGATGCGGATGGTGCGCGCCTGGTCGGCGATCGAGCGGGTGATCGCCTGGCGGATCCACCAGGTCGCGTAGGTCGAGAACTTGTAGCCGCGCCGATATTCGAACTTGTCGACCGCCTTCATCAGGCCGATGTTGCCCTCCTGGATCAAATCCAGGAACTGCAGGCCGCGGTTGGTGTATTTCTTGGCGATCGAGATGACCAGGCGCAGGTTGGCCTCGATCATCTCCTTCTTCGCCTTGTTGGCCTCGCGCTCGCCCTTCTGCACCGTGGTGACGATGCGGCGGAATTCGCTGACCGGCAGCTTGACCGCCTGCGACAGCTCGGCGATCGCCCTGCGGATCGATTCCACCTCGTCGCGGTGGCGGCCGGCGAACTTGCTCCAGCCCTTCTCCAGGGCGACCATCCGCTCGATCCAGCCCGGATCGAGTTCGTAGCCCATGTAGTTCTGCAGGAATTCCTCGCGCGGAATCTTGCACTCCAGCGCGACGCGGAGCAACTTGCCCTCGAGGCCGAGCAATCGCCGGTTGACGTCGTAGAGGTCGTGCATCAACTGCTCGATGCGCAGGTTGTTGAGGTGCACCTGCTCCATCAGCACGACCATCTCGTGCTTGAGCTTCTGATAACGCTTTTCCGAGGCCGGCTTGATCTTGCTGCCGCTGTTGAGCACCTTCAGGCGCTGGGTCTGCATGCGGTGCAGGCGCTTGTAGGTGGCGGTGATCTTCTCGAAGTTGCGCACCACGCCGGGCGTCAGCTTCGCCTCCAGCGCGGCGAGCGAAAGGTTGGCCTCGTCCGACTCCTCGTCCGTCTCGGCGCCGTCGCCGTTGCCGGCGCCGTCGCCGGGAGGCTTGGTCCCGTCGGCCTTGGCCGGGACGGGGGGCGGCGCCTTGATCGGTTTCGCCGCTTCGCGCGACTCGATCGGGGCCGCGTCGCTCTCCGCCACGGCGACGACCGCG
>CAYPQV010000042.1:0-9136 GCA_964412955.1 uncultured Hyphomicrobiales bacterium | reverse complement strand
GACAAATCTCCTAGCCTCCCGCGAACGAAACAGGGAGGAACTTCATGAACCTGAAGACGTTGACCGCCGCGGCGTTGGCCGCGGCTTTCGCCGCCGGCACGCTGGCCGCGAGCCCGGCCCAGGCCCAGCAAGTCGCGAAAATGCACCCCTTCATCCTCGCCGCCAACGGCCCCGGCCAGGTCGCCCGCGTCGCCGACGAGGTGAAGACGAAGCTCGCCCACGGCGGCTTCCAGGTGGTCGGGTCCTACAGCCCGTACCCGGCGGTCGTCATCGTCGCCGTCACCAGCGACGCCTTGAAAACGGCCGCCGCACAGACCCCATTCGGCGCCTACGGCGCGGTGCAGCGGGTGTCGATGACCCAGGTCCGGGATCAGGTGCAGATCGCCTACACCAACCCGCGCTACATGGCCGCCGCCTATCGCATGAAGGGCGATCTCGGCGCGGTCGCGGCCGCGCTGGCGAAGGCCCTCGGCGCCGGGAAGGAGTTCGGCGCGGAAAAAGAGGCCATGACCGACGCCGACCTGCGCAAGTACCAGTACATGTTCGGCATGGAGTATTTCGACGACCCGCACGAACTCGCGCGTCACAAGTCGCACGCGGAAGCGCTGGCGGCGGTGGAAAAGAATCTCGCCGCCGGGGTTTCGGGCGTCACCAAGGTCTATCGCGTCGACGTGCCGGGCAAGGAGGAAACCGTGTTCGGCGTCGCCATGAACGGCCGGAAAGGCGGCGGCGACATGCAGGACGACGTCTACCTCATGGGCCAGATCGACTTCAAGGACGTGAAGTCCTCGGCCCATTTGCCCTACGAGGTGGTGGTGGCGGGCGATACGGTCTACGCGCTGTCGGCGCGGTTCCGCATCGCCATCAATTTTCCCGACCTCTCCATGATGGGCGCCAACAGCTTCATGAGCATCATGGGCAGTCCCGAGGCGATCAAGAAGGCGCTGACGCTGGCGGCGGGCGGCAAGCCCGCGTCCTGAACCGCATAAGGATCAGGACGAAGTTTTGCGCCCGAGCCGGAGCGCGAACGGCCCAAGCAGCATGACGCCGCCGGTGAGCGCGAAGGCGGCGATCCAGGCGCCCTCGGTCTGGCTGCCGCCGGCGTGTTCGAGGGCGAAGCCGAACGCGACCGGCCCCAGGAACGCGCCGGTAAAGCCGAGGGTGGAGTGCACCGCCATGGTCGCGCCGCGATAACCCGGCGGCGCGGCGGCGATGACCCCGGCGGTGAGGGCGGCGGAATCGCCGATCTGGGTGATCGCGTGCAGGCCGGCGAGGACGATCACCACGGCATAGGGCCAGGCGGGCGCGAAGCCGACCAGGATGCCGACGACGGCCGAGACCACCATGATCGCGGCGATGGTCCGGTGCGATCCGAAGCGGATCGCGAGTTCGTTGCCGAGAATCGTCGCCGGCACCCCGAGCAGGGTGAACACGGCGGCCAGCGCCGGGGCGCTCCACCAGCCGGCGGCCTGGTCGGGCTGCCGCGTCGCGGCGAAGGCGAGATAGACCACCAGCCACGAGCGCGCGGCGAAGATCTCGAAACTGTGGGTCACGTAGCCGAGCACGAAGGCCATCGCCTCGCGGCAGCGGAGCACGGGGCGGAAATCGAAAACGTGGGTGGTCGGCGGCGCTTGCGGGCGCGGGTCCGTGCGCGGCAGGAAGAGCGCGAGCAACGCCACGGCGATCAGGGGCCCCGCGCCGGCGAGCGCGAAAGCGGCGCGCCAACCGAAGGCCTCCGCGACCAGGTCCGTGCTCACCAGCGACGCCGCCGAACCGACGCTGAATCCGGCGGTGTAAACGGCGACCATGCGGCCCTGGCGGGGGCCCGAGACGTGATCGGCGAGCAGCTTCAGGCCCGGCATGAAGGTGCCGGCGAGGCCGATGCCGGCCAGCGCGCGGAGCGCCGCCGCGCTCCAGAAACCGTCGGCGGCGAAGGCGAACCCGAAGCTCGACAGCGCCGTGATCAGCGCCGCCGCCACGTAGATGCGCCGGGACGCGAGCCGGTCGGTCAGGCTCGAAAGCCAGGGCACCGCGCCGAGATAACCGGCGTAGAAGACGCCGTTGACCCAGCCCGCTTCCGAATCCGAAAGCCGCCATTCGGGGATGAACACCGGCATCAGCGCCGCGAACGACGCGAAGCCCGCCATGCCGAAGATTTGAGCGACGACAAGGACGGCGGTGATGGCGACGGGGGTCGCGGCGCGCGGCATGGAGCGATCCTAGCGCCTCCGCCGCCCGCGGCCAGCGTCGAAAAGGCGCGTCAGATATGAATGGCGCGGCCGAGGGAGGCGAGCGCGGCTTCCTTGACCGCTTCGACCAGGCCGGGGTGGCCGTGGCAGGTGCGCCCCAAATCCTCGGCGGACGCGCCCATCTCGATCGCGAGCGCGATCTCCTGGATCAGCTCGCCCGCCTGCGGCCCGACGATATGCGCGCCGACGATCCGATCGGTGGCGGCGTCCGCCAGCACCTTGGCGAAACCGTCGGTCTCGGCGTTGCACTTGGCGCGGGCAACGGCGGTGAACGGGAACTTGCCCGCGCGGTAGGGTCGGCCCGCGCTTTTCAGTTGTTCCTCGGTCTTGCCGATGCCGGCGATCTCGGGCGCGGTGTAGACGATGGCGGGAATCGCGTCGCGGTTCACGTGCCCGGCCTCGCCGGCGATGATTTCGGCGACCGCGACGCCTTCGTCCTCGGCCTTGTGGGCGAGCATGGCGCCGCCGATCACGTCGCCGATGGCGAACACGCCCGCGACGTTGGTCTGGAAATGCCGGTCGACGGTGACGAACCCGCGCGCATCGAGGGCGACGCCGATCTCTTCCAGTCCGAGGCCCTCGGTGTACGGGCGCCGGCCGACCGCGACCAGGACCGCGTCCGCTTCGACGGTTTCGCTCTTTCCTCCGGCGCGCGGCTCGACCGAAAGCTGAACCTTCTTGCCCGTCTTCGCGCCCGTGACCTTGGTCGCGAGGCGGAACGCCATGCCCTGCTTGGCGAGAATGCGTTGGGCGAATTTGGAAACCTCGCCGTCCATGCCGGGCAGGATCGCATCGAGGAACTCGATCACCGTGACCTTGGCGCCGAGGCGGCGCCAGACCGAGCCCAGTTCGAGGCCGATCACGCCGCCGCCGATGACCGCGAGCGTCTCCGGCACCTGGGCGAGCGCGATCGCACCGGTGGAACTGAGGATTTTCCTTTCGTCGATGGGAACGCCCTTGAGCGGCGCCACGTCCGAGCCGGTGGCGACGACGACGGAGGACGTCTTGAGGGTTTGTTCAGGGCCGCCCTGTGCCGGCGCAATCGAAACCGTATCGGCCGCCGTAAGGCGGCCCGCGCCCTTGGCGTAGTGGACCTTGTTTTTCTTGAACAGGAACTCGATGCCCGAGGTCAGTTCCTTCACCACCTTGTCTTTCCGCGCCATCATCTGGGCGAGGTCGAGGTCGAGCTTGCCGACCTTGACGCCGTGGGCGGCAAGCTCGTGGCCCGCCATCTCGTAATGGTGGGAGGATTGCAGCAGCGCCTTGGACGGGATGCAGCCGACGTTGAGGCAGGTGCCGCCGAGGCTTCCGCGCTTTTCGACGCAGGCGACTTTGAGGCCGAGCTGCGCGGCGCGGATGGCGGCGACGTAGCCGCCGGGTCCGCCGCCGACGACGATGAGGTCGAACGATTCGCTCATATCAGACGTCGATCATGATGCGGCTCGGGTTCTCGACCAGCTCCTTGATCCGGGCGAGGAACGAGACCGCCTCGCGGCCGTCGATGATGCGGTGGTCGTAGGTCATGGCGACGTACATCATCGGCCTCGCCTTGATCTCGTCGCCGACCACGCGCGCCCGCCGCTCGATCTTGTGCATTCCGAGAATCCCCGACTGCGGCGGGTTGAGGATCGGCATCGAAAGCAGCGAGCCGTAGACGCCGCCGTTGGAGATGGTGAAGGTGCCGCCGGTCATTTCGGCGATGGCGAGCTTGCCGTCGCGGGCGCGTCGGCCGAAGTCGGCGATGCGGGTTTCGATTTCGGCGAACGACATCTTGTCGGCCTCGCGCAGCACCGGCACCACCAGGCCCTGGGGCGAGCCGACCGCGACGCCGACGTGGTAGTAATTCTTGTAGACGATTTCGTCGCCGGAAATTTCCGCGTTGACCGCGGGCCATTCCTTGAGCGCGATGCAGGACGCGCGCACGAAGAACGACATGAAGCCGAGGCGCGTGCCGTGCTTCTTCTCGAACGCGTCCTTGAACTGGGCGCGCATGTCCATCGCCGCGCCCATGTCCACCTCGTTGTAGGTGGTGAGCATGGCGGCGGTGGTCTGGGATTCCTTCAGCCGCTCGGCGATGATGCGGCGCAGCTTGGTCATGCGCACGCGCTCCTCGCGCTCCTGTTCGGGACGCGGACCGACAGGCGCCGCCGGGGCGGCGGGAGCCGGGGCGCGCGCCGCCGGAGCAGGCGTCGGTGCCGTGGGGCGCGCGGCCGGGGCGGGGGCCGCGATATGGGCCAGCACGTCGGCCTTGGTCAGGCGGCCGCCGGGGCCGGTCGCGGGAATGCGGGCGGGGTCGAGCCGGTGTTCCTCGATCAGCTTGCGCACGGCGGGGGCGAGCGGGCCTTCGGCCGCGGCCGGTGCCGCGGCGGCGGCCGGAGCGGGCGCGGGAGCCGGAGCGGCTTTGGGCGCGGAAGCGGTGGGTGCGGGAGCGGCGGGTGCGGCGGGTCGCGCGGGCGCCGGTTTGGCGCCGGCGGCGCCGGCTTCGATCACGCCCAAGAGCGCGCCGACCTGGACGTCGGAGCCGGCCGGCGCGGCGATCGAGGCGAGCGCGCCGGCGGCGGGCGCGTTGACCTCGACCGTCACCTTGTCGGTTTCGATCTCGACCAGCGGCTCGTCCTGGGCGACCGCATCGCCCGCCTGCTTGAACCACTTCGAGACGGTCGCCTGGGTGACCGATTCGCCCAGCGTCGGCACCTTGATTTCCACGCCCATGATCGGTTCCTCGTGCTTCCCGGTTGTCCCGTTACTTGCGCTTGCCGTCGTCGGCCACGCCCAGGGCCTCGGCCACCAGCCGGGCCTGCTGGGCGACGTGCTTGGCGTGCGAACCGGTCGCCGGCGACGCCGACGCCGGACGGCCGGCGTAGCGGATCTTGCCGCCGTCGGCGCCGAGGCCGCTCAGCACCGCGCCGAGCGGTTCGAACATGAAATGCCAGGCGCCCATGTTGCGGGGTTCCTCCTGGCACCAGACGATGTCCGCCTTGGGGAAGCGCTTGAGCTCGTCGGCCAGCACTTCGTGCGGGAACGGGAACAGCTGTTCGACGCGCAGCAGGTATACGTCCTTGAGGCCGCGCTTTTCCCGTTCCTCGAACAGGTCGTAATAGACCTTGCCCGAGCACAGCACCACGCGCCGGATCTGGTTGTCGGGAGCGAGACGGCCGCCGTCCCACAGCACCCGGTGGAAGGTGGTGCCTTCGCCCATGTCGGCGAGCGGCGACACGCACAGCTTGTGGCGGAGCAGCGATTTCGGCGTGAACAGGATCAGGGGCTTGCGGAAATCGCGGCACACCTGGCGGCGCAGCGCGTGGAAATAGTTGGCCGGCGTGGTGCAGTTGCAGATTTGCCAGTTGTCGTCGGAGGAGAGCTGCAGGTAACGCTCGATGCGGGCCGAGCTGTGCTCGGGCCCCTGGCCCTCGAAGCCGTGCGGCAGCAGCATCACGAGGCCCGACATGCGCAGCCACTTCGATTCGCCGGTGGCGATGAACTGGTCGATGATGACCTGGGCGCCGTTGGCGAAGTCGCCGAACTGAGCTTCCCACAGCACCAGCGTGTGCGGCTCGGCGAGGCTGTAGCCGTACTCGAAGCCGAGCACGCCGGCTTCGGACAAGGGACTGTCGATCACCTCGAACGGCGCCTGGCCGAAGCGCAGGTTGGCGAGCGGCGAATACCGTTCCTCGGTGGTCTGATCGACCAGCACCGAATGGCGCTGGGAGAAGGTGCCGCGCCCCGAATCCTGGCCGGAAAGCCGCACCGGCGTGCCGTCGGCGAGCAGCGTGCCGAACGCGAGCGCCTCGGCGGTCGCCCAGTCGATGCCCTCGCCCGACTCGATCATCTTGCGCTTGGCTTCGAGCTGGCGCGCGATCTTGGGGTTGATGTGGAAGTTCTTGGGATAGTTGGTGAGCGCGACGCCCACTTCCTTGAGCCGGTCGGGGTGCACGCCGGTCTTGCCGCGCCGCGCGTCGGCGGCGGCGACGCCCATGCCCGACCACGAGCCTTCGAGCCAATCGGCCTTGTTGGCCTTGAATCCGCGCGAGGCTTCGAACGCCTCGTCCATGCGGGCGTACACGTCCTTGACCATGTCTTCGCCCTGGCTCGGGCTGATCAGGCCCTCGCGCGAGAGCTTGTTGACGTAGAGAACCCGCGTGGTCGGGTGCTCGGCGATCTTGCGGTACATGAGCGGCTGGGTGAACGCCGGTTCGTCGCTTTCGTTGTGGCCGAAGCGGCGGTAGCAGATCATGTCCACCACCACGTCCTTCTTGAAGCGCTGGCGGTATTCGATCGCGATGCGGGCGCAGTGCACCACCGCCTCGGGGTCGTCGGCGTTGACGTGGAAGATCGGCGCGTCGACCGCCTTGGCCACGTCCGAGCAATAGGGCGACGAGCGCGAGAAGCGCGGCGCGGTGGTGAACCCGATCTGGTTGTTGATGATGAAGTGGATGGTGCCGCCGGTGCGGTAGCCGCGCAGGCCCGAGAGCGCCAGCGTCTCGTGCACCAGGCCCTGGCCGGCGAACGCGGCGTCGCCGTGCAGGATCAGGCCGAGCACCTTGTCGCGGTCGTCGTCGCGGCGCTGGCGCTGCTTGGCGCGCACCTTGCCCAGCACCACGGTGTTGACCGCTTCCAGGTGCGACGGGTTGGCGGTAAGCGAAAGATGGACGCGATGGCCGTCGAAGGCGCGATCCGACGAGGTGCCGAGGTGGTACTTGACGTCGCCCGAGCCCTGGACGTCGTCGGGATGCGCGGAGGCCCCCTGGAATTCGGCGAAGATCGCCTGCATCGGCTTGCTCATCACGCTGGCGAGCACGTTGAGGCGGCCGCGGTGCGCCATGCCGATGACGATTTCCTGGACGCCGAGCTGGCCGCCGCGCTTGATGATCTGTTCCAAGGCCGGCACCAGGCTTTCGCCGCCGTCGAGGCCGAAGCGCTTGGTGCCGGTGAATTTGCGGTCCAGGTACTTCTCGAAGCATTCGGCCTGGGTCAGGCGCTCCAGGATGGCGAGCTTGCCGCGGTCCGAGAAGTGCGTCTGGTTGCGGATCGTTTCGATGCGCTCCTGGATCCACAGCTTTTCGTCCGGGTCCTGGATGTGCATGAACTCGATGCCGATGGTGCCGCAGTAGGTCGCGCGCACGATGTCGAGGATTTCGCGCAGCGTCGCCGATTCCAGCCCAAGCACGTAGTTGATGAAGATCTCCCGGTCCATGTCCCGTTCCGAGAACCCGTAGGTCTGGGGATCGAGTTCGGGATGGTGCTTGGGCGGCTCGATGCCGAGGGGATCGAGGTTGGCGAGATGATGGCCGCGGATGCGGTAGGCGCGGATCAGCATCAGCGCGTTGATCGAATCGAGGGTCGCCTGGCGCGCGCCGCCGGTGCCGAAGCGCTGGGCGAGCAGCTGCTGGAAGGCGCCGGCGTCGGCCATCGCCGCCTGCGGCACCATGGTTTCCGACATCGCCTTGATTTCGCCGTTGCCGACCACGCGCGTCGAATTGGGCGCCCACGACGCGCCGCGGGTTTCGCGCGCGAGATGGCGGGGATCGTCCTGCAGTTCGGCGAAGAAGTCCTGCCAGCGGCGATCGACCGAACCGGGGTCGTCCAGGTACTTGGCGTACAGCTCGGCGATGTAGGTCTGGTTGCCGGAAAACAGGAACGAATCGAGCGGGTCATGGACCGTCATGGCGTCCTCCGCGCCCCTTGCGGTGCGCGCTCCTACGTCAAATCAGCGCCGCTTCTTGAGCGCCTTCAGCATGGTCCGCCCGAGCGCCGCGGGCGAATCGGAAATATGGATGCCGGCCTTGCGCATGGCCTCGATCTTGTCCCCGGCGCCGCCCTTGCCGCCGGAAATGATCGCGCCGGCGTGGCCCATGCGCCGTCCGGGCGGCGCGGTCAGGCCGGCGATGAAGCCGACCACGGGCTTCTTGGTCTTCGACGATTTCAGGAAGGCGGCCGCTTCTTCCTCGGCGGTGCCGCCGATTTCGCCGATCATCACGATCGCCCTGGTTTGCTTGTCCTTGAGAAACAGCTCCAGGCAGTCGATGAAATTGGTGCCGTTGACCGGATCGCCGCCGATGCCGATGCAGGTCGATTGGCCGAGGCCCGCGGCGGTGGTCTGCGCCACCGCCTCGTAGGTCAGCGTGCCGGAACGGGACACGATGCCGATCGATCCCTTCTTGTGGATGTGGCCGGGCATGATGCCGATCTTGCATTCGCCCGGGGTGATGATGCCGGGGCAGTTGGGGCCGATCAGCCGGGTCGCGGAATTCCTGAGCGCCCGCTTGACCCGCACCATGTCGAGGACCGGAATGCCCTCGGTGATGCAGACCACGAGCGGGATTTGCGCGTCGACCGCCTCGAGGATCGCGTCGGCGGCGAACGGCGGCGGCACGTAGATGACCGACGCGGTGGCGCGGGTCTTGGCCGCGGCCTCGGCGACCGTGTCGAACACGGGCAGTCCCAGGTGCTTGGTGCCGCCCTTGCCCGGGGTGACGCCGCCCACCATCTTGGTGCCGTAGGCGATCGCCTGTTCGGAATGGAAGGTGCCCTGGGCGCCGGTGAAGCCCTGGCAGATGACGCGGGTCGACTTGTCGACGAGGACGGACATGGTCAGCGCGCCCCCTTCTTTTTCGTCGCCGCGACCGCTTTCTTGGCCGCGTCGTCGAGATCGTCGGCGGAAATGATCGGGAGCCCTGAGTCGGCCAGAATCTTCTTGCCCTTGTCGACGTTGGTGCCGGCGAGCCGGACCACCAGCGGCACGCCGAGGCGCACCTCGCGCGCGGCGGCGACCACGCCTTCGGCGATCACGTCGCAGCGCATGATGCCGCCGAAAATGTTGACCAGGATCGCCTGCACGTTCTTGTCGGCGAGGATGATCTTGAACGCCTCGGTCACGCGCTCCTTGG
>CAYPQV010000041.1:2903-9538 GCA_964412955.1 uncultured Hyphomicrobiales bacterium | reverse complement strand
TTCATCGACGACACGCCCGGCCTGACGGTGAGCGCGCTGCGCACCCGCGCGCGGCGGCTGAAGCGCCAGCACAACCTCGGACTGATCGTGGTCGACTACCTGCAACTGATTTCCGGCGGCCAGGCGTCGCGTCCCGACAACCGCGTGCAGGAAGTGTCCGAGATCACCCGCGGCCTCAAGGTCCTGGCCAAGGAACTGAACGTGCCGGTGCTGGCGCTGTCCCAGCTCTCGCGCCAGGTCGAGGCCCGCGACGACAAGAAGCCGCAGCTTTCGGATCTGCGCGAATCCGGCTCGATCGAGCAGGACGCGGACGTGGTCATGTTCATCTTCCGCGAGGAGTATTACGTCAACCTGCGCAAGCCGACCCAGCGCGACGACGAGGATTCCGGGAAGTTCGCCGAACGCCACGTCAAGTGGGAAGAGCGCATGGAACGCGTCCGCAATCTCGCCGAAGTCATCGTCGCCAAGCAGCGCCACGGCCCCGTCGGCACGGTGGAATTGATGTTCCAGGGCCGCTTCACCCGGTTCGGCGACCTCGACCGCGAGCACGCGCCGGAAACCTGAACCGGAACGCGGCCCGTGGAATTACCCCCCACCCCAACCCTCCCCCGCAAGGGGGGAGGGAGGCTTTTTAGAGTCCCCCCTCCCCTTGCGGGAGGGGGCTAGGGGGAGGGGGTGGCTGTGCCGGAACGCGTATTTCCCTTATCGCAACCCGCTCTGGATTTGAACCAGAAGGGGACCAGCGGACCATGACGACGTACGCGACCACGCCGGCAACCGCGGGCGCCATCGTCACCATCGACCTCGGCGCGGTCGCCGCCAACTGGCGAACGTTGCGCTCGCGGCTCGCGTCGGGCGCCGAATGCGCGGCCGTGGTCAAGGCGGACGCCTACGGCCTGGGCGCGGCGCGGATCGCGCCCGCGTTGGCCAAGGCCGGGTGCCGGACGTTCTTCGTCGTCACCCTCGACGAAGGCCTCGACCTCGCGCCCCATCTGCCGGGATGCGCGGTCTACGTGCTGGCGCCGCCGATCGCCGGCAACGAAGCCGTGATCGCCGACTCGAACGTGATCCCCGTGCTTAATACCTTGGGCGACGTCGCCCTCTGGTCGGCGTTCGCGCGCGGCGCGGGGCACCCGCTTCCCGCCGCGCTGCACGCCGATACCGGCATGCGACGGCTCGGCCTCGCGCCCTCCGAGATATCGACGCTCGCCCACGAGCCCGAGCGCCTGGCCGGAATCGACGTGAAGCTCCTGCTCAGCCATCTCGCCTGCGCCGACGAGCCTCATCACCCGCTCAACGCCAGGCAGCTCGCCCAGTTCATCGCCGCCAAGTCCCGCCTCGCCGTCGCCGGAGTCGCGCCGCCCGCGTCGCTCGCCAATTCGTCGGGCATTTTTCTCGGGACCGAGTATCACTTCGACATGGCGCGTCCCGGCGCCGCGCTGTACGGCATCGCGCCGGTGCCGGGCGAGCCGAATCCGATGGCGCAGGCGGTGCGCGTGCAAGCCAAGATCCTGCAGGTGCGCGACGTTGACGCTGCGGAGACCGTTGGTTATGGTGCGACGCACCGCTTCGCCCGGCCGGGCCGGATCGCCACCGTCGCCGCCGGTTACGCCGACGGCTATCCGCGCTCTCTCGGCAACGCCGGAACCTGCTGCATCGGCGAACACCGGGCCGCCGTGGTGGGACGGGTTTCCATGGATTTGACGACCATCGACGTGACCGGCCTTTCCGAAGACCTCGTCCGGCCGGGGACGCTGGTCGACCTGATCGGCCCCGATAACCCGCTCGACGACGTCGCCGCCGCCGCCGGAACCATCGGCTACGAATTGCTGACCCGGCTCGGGCGCCGCGCCCACCGGGTTTGGCGGGAAGGCGGCGCGCCGTGAATTTCCTCCAGCCGATCGGCCACGTATTCCTCGAATTTCTCGCCACCGCCGGACGGCTCACGCTGTTCGCGCTCGCGGGCGTCGCGCATTGTTTTCGCCCACCCTTCTACGGCCGCATGATCGTCCGCCAGATGGTGGAGATCGGCTATTTCTCGCTGCCGGTGGTGGGCCTGACCGCCATCTTCACCGGCATGGTGCTGGCGCTGCAAAGCTACACCGGCTTCGCCCGCTTTTCGGCGGAAGCCGCGATCGCCAACGTGGTGGTGGTCGCCATCACCCGCGAACTGGGGCCGGTGCTCGCCGGACTGATGGTGGCGGGCCGGGTCGGCGCGGCGATGGCCGCCGAGATCGGCACCATGCGCGTGACCGAGCAGATCGACGCGCTGACCACGCTTTCCACCAATCCGATGAAGTACCTGGTCGCGCCGCGCCTGATCGCGGGCGTCGCCATGCTGCCGATCCTGGTGCTGATCGCCGACATCATCGGCGTGCTCGGCGGGTTCCTGGTGTCCACCTACAAGCTCGGCTTCAACCCCGCCAACTACCTGCAAAGCACCTGGGACTTCATGGAGGCCGAGGACGTGACCTCGGGCCTGGTCAAGGCCGGCGTGTTCGGCTTCATCGTCACCCTGATGGGGTGCTATCACGGCTACACCTCGAAGGGCGGCGCGCAGGGAGTCGGCGCCGCCACCACCAACGCCGTGGTCACCGCCTCGATCCTGATCCTCTGCTTCGACTACATCCTGACCGAGATGTTCTTCGCCGGAAAATGAGCGACCGCGCCGCCAGCCCCGACCGACCGAAGATCCGCATCCGCGGCCTGAAGAAGGCGTTCGGGCCCAAGGTGGTTCTCGACGGCATCGATCTCGACGTCGGCGTCGGCGAATCGCTGGTGGTGATCGGCGGCTCGGGCACCGGCAAGTCGGTGCTGATCAAGAGCGTGCTCGGCATCCTGCAACCCGATTCCGGCAGCATCGAGGTCGACGGCGAGGAAGTGGTCGGCATCGACGCCGACGGGCGCGAGCGCGTCAACCGCAAGTTCGGCATGCTGTTCCAGGGCGCGGCCCTGTTCGACAGCCTGCCGGTGTGGGAGAACGTGGCCTTCGGCCTGCTCGCCCAAAAGAAAGTATCCCGCGCCCAAGCCCGCGAGGTCGCCACCGCCAAGCTCGCCCAGGTCGGGCTCGGGGCCGAGGTCGGCCTGCTCTCGCCCGCCGAGCTGTCGGGCGGGATGCAGAAGCGCGTCGCGCTCGCCCGCGCCATCGCCTCCGACCCCGAGATCATCTTCTTCGACGAACCGACCACCGGCCTCGATCCGATCATGTCCGACGTCATCAACGACCTGATCGTCAAGACCACGCGCGAGGTGGGCGCGACCGCGCTCTCCATCACCCACGACATGGCGAGCGCGCGCAAGATCGCGCACCGCATCGCCATGCTGCATCAGGGCCGCATCATCTGGAACGGCCCGCCCGACCGGGTCGATGCCTCCGGCAACCCGTACGTCGACCAGTTCGTGCACGGCCGCGCCGAAGGGCCGATCAAGATGGCCGTCAGGGCGTAATTGATTTAGCGGGGCTTTGTATGAAAATACACGCGTATAGAATCACTAACTTCAAATCAATAATTGACACCGAATGGCGAAAATTTTCACTTGACGGGGTTACCGTTCTAGTTGGCCAGAATGAATCTGGCAAAACATCTATTCTTGAAGCCCTCGCTAAAACATTTTCAGCGGTGCAAATTACAGCGGATGACATTAGATTTAATGCCAGTCTACCGGAAGTTTTTATCAAGCTTATCCTTTCTGAAACAGAATTGAGCAAAATATTGATTGGCTATAATCAGCCACAAACCAAGATTGTAAAAAATTATTTTAAGATTCGAAACTGGACTATCTCTTTCAGATTTTATTGGGAGCTTAATACAGAAGACAATTCGTACAATGGCCTATGGGGAGTGGTTGATGATAAACTAAGTGCATTGCTAGAATCATCTCATAATCAATCTGAAATATCTTCCAATCAACCTGTAAATTCGACGGTGCCATCTGAAGCGCCCATTCAACCCACTGGGAGCGACCAAGAAAATAAAGTTGGGCCTCTGACCGCCAATGACGTGTTCGATGCAATATATGATCTCGCTCCTCGAGTTACTTTCTTTGAATATCAATCGGGTATGTTGCCCAATATTATTGATATTGATGACAAAAACAATTTTATCGGAGATGGTGCTGCCGCTGTAAAAAATTACCTTCTTATAGCGGATTTAACTGTTGAGAAAATTATTAATGCCGACTTGCGCACTCGGAGCAGTTTGCTCAAAAAGGCGAATGATAAAATTAGCAAAGATTTTGCAGAGTTTTGGAGTCAAACAATTGGGAAAACGAATCGATTGCAGCTAGAATGTGATCTTCAAATACATGGCTCTAATGCTCCACCCGAAAAAATTGGCAAGCCCTTTTTCGTCTTCTGGATATCTGATGGCCTTAAGAAATTACACCCTAAACAGCGCAGCCAAGGAGTCCGTTGGTTTGTATCATTCTATCTTCAGCTAAAAGCTTCTGAGCTTTCCAGACGACCACGAATATTCCTTCTCGATGAACCTGGGTCGAATTTGCATGAGAAAGCACAATCTGATGTTTTACGCTTAATTAACAAACTGAGCAAAGATATTGTGTTTGTATACTCAACTCATAGCCCACATATGATCGAGTATGACAAATGGCAACGTGTGCACGCTGTTCAAAGAATTGATGGTGAAGACGATAGTCCAACCACAATAATAGAAGCCCATCATCTTGGATCCGCATCTAGTGATACGCTATCACCTATTCTTTCAGCAATGGGTGCTGACCTTTCTCGTCAGGCTGTAATTCGTAAAATCAATAACGTCATATTGGAAGAAATAAGTGGATTCTATTACTTAAGCGCCTTCTGGAAATTACTCAACGAAACCCAAGAGGCCAATTTCATTGCGGCAACTGGTGTGGACAAGGTTGAAAATCTGGCAAATATGTTCAGGGGATGGGGTTTGGATTTTATTATAGTTATTGACGACGATCAGCATGGGCGAGGCGTTTACAATTCTTTAATGCGTAATCTATTTGCCGACGATCAATCGCTAGCAAAAGAAAACATGCTGAAGTTGCCAGATTGCAAAGGAGTCGAAGATGTATTTTCTCACGGTGACTTTAAGCGCTTTGTTCTTCAAGGCACAAGCGCCAAACCGATAGGAGAGAACTCTAATTTTCTAAAAACTAGCGGTTTGTCAAAGCCAGTTCTCGGATATCAATTCTTAGATCGTGTCAGGAGTGGAGAAATAAAATTTAAAATGTTGGATGAACAGTCGCAGAAAAAAATTCAGCATATTACTTCTGAAATTAAGAGCCGACTTGTGGCAAAGCAGTCGCCAGTGGCTGGCAAATAATCTGGCAACCTAGAGGACATAGACTTGTTTATTTTCGTAAATATATCTGGGCCTTTTTAGTCATGGCGCGCGCCACCTCGAAATTCGTCTGCCAGGCTTGCGGCGCGGAAGCGCCCAAGTGGACCGGCCGCTGCGAGGCGTGCGGGGCCTGGAACACGCTCGCCGAGGAAGCGGTCGAGGCGAAGCCGAAGGCCCTCGGCGGCGCGAACAAGGGCCGCGCCATTCCCTTCGTCGGCTTGCGCGGCGAGCGCGCCCCGGCGCCGCGCCTCGCGACCGGCATCGCCGAGCTCGACCGGGTGCTCGGCGGCGGACTGGTGGCCGGTTCCGCCGTGCTGGTCGGCGGCGATCCGGGCATCGGCAAATCGACGCTGCTGCTCCAGGCCGCCGCCCGCGTCGCGGCGGGCGGCCACGGCGCCATCTATATCTCGGGCGAAGAGGCGATCGACCAGGTGCGGCTCCGCGCCGAACGTCTCGGCATCGCGGAGTCCCCGGTCAGGCTCGCGGTCGCGACCCAGGTCGGCGACATCGCCGCCTCGCTCGCCTCCGGCGACGCGCCCGAATTCGTGGTGGTCGATTCGATCCAGACGCTGTTCGTCGAGACGCTCGAGTCCGCGCCCGGCACCGTCGCCCAGGTGCGCGCGTCGGCGCACGAGCTGATCCGGCTCGCCAAGCGGCGCGGCTTCGCCCTGGTGCTCATCGGCCACGTCACCAAGGAAGGCCTGATCGCCGGCCCGCGCGTGCTGGAGCACATGGTCGACACGGTGCTCTATTTCGAAGGCGAGCGGACGCACCGCTTCCGCATCCTGCGCGCGGTCAAGAACCGCTTCGGTCCGGCCGACGAGATCGGCGTCTTCGCCATGGGCGAGGAAGGCCTGGCCGAGGTACCGAACCCGTCGGCGCTGTTTTTGTCCGAGCGCGGGCCGGACGCGCAGCCGGGCGCCTCGGTGTTCGCCGGCATGGAAGGCACGCGCCCGGTGCTGGTGGAAATCCAATCCCTGATCGCGCCCGCGCAACCGGGCACGCCCCGGCGCGCGGTGGTGGGGTGGGATTCCGGGCGCCTCGCCATGGTGCTCGCGGTGCTGGAAGCGCGCGCGGGGCTGTCGTTCGCCAACCAGGACGTCTATCTCAACGTCGCGGGCGGCCTGCGCATCAACGAACCGGCCGCCGACCTCGCCGCCGCGTGCGCGCTGATTTCCTCGCTCGCGGGCGTGCCCGCGCCCGCCGACGCGGTGGTGTTCGGCGAGATTGGGCTTTCGGGCGAAATCCGCCCGGTGGCCCACGCCGAAGCGCGCCTCAAGGAAGCGGCCAAGCTCGGCTTCAAGC
>CAYPQV010000041.1:0-2803 GCA_964412955.1 uncultured Hyphomicrobiales bacterium | reverse complement strand
CGGGGCTTCGTCCACGAGGTGCTCTCGATCACCGGATGGATCGGCGCGGCCGCCGCCGCCATCTACGGCTTTCCCCACGCCAAGCCGTACTTCCGCCAGTTCATCGAGAACGCCTTGTTCGCGGACATCGCCGCCGGCGCGGCGTTGTTCCTGGTCGCGCTGGTGGTGCTGTCCATCCTCGCCCGCGCGATTTCGCGCCGGGTCAAGGACAGCGCGCTCGGCGCCCTCGACCGGGCGCTGGGCTTCCTGTTCGGGCTCGCGCGTGGCGCCCTGATCGTGGTGCTCGCCTTCGTCGTCTACATGCTGGCGGTTCCGCCCAAGGAGCGCCCCGCGTGGGTCGCCAAGGCGCGCACGACGCCGTGGATGGGCGCCGGCGCCAGCCTGCTGATCGGCGCGCTGCCCCCCTCGACCGCCGACCGGCTCGGCCTCGGGCGGCCGAAAACCGGCGACGCCGCGCCCGAACCCACGATTCGCGATCTGCTGCAACCCCGTCCCAAGGCGCCCGATCAAGCTCCCCCGGAAGGCTACAGCGAGAAGGAGCGCCAGGACATGCAGCGCCTGATCGACAGCACCGGAAAGAGCCAATAACCCTAAAGTCTTGGGCAAGTGACAGAGCGCCCCCGGAGGAGTACAAGAACGCTTCGCCAACGTAGCGGGCGCCGAAATTCCATGCTCCGACACCACCCCTTCGCCGATCGGGTCGACGACGACCATCCGAAGGAAGAGTGCGGCCTGTTCGGCATCTACGGCCTCACCGACGCCGCCGCCCATACCGCGCTCGGCCTGCACGCGCTCCAGCACCGCGGACAGGAAGCGGTCGGCGTCGTCAGCTACGACGGCCAGCATTTCCACGGTCACCGCGCGCTCGGCCTGGTCGGCGACAATTTCGACCAGGAGTCGGTCATCCGCCGCCTGGTCGGCGACATGGCCATCGGCCACGTCCGCTACGCCACCACCGGCGACACGGTGCTGCGCAACGTCCAGCCGCTGTTCGCCGATTTCGCCTTCGGCGGGCTCGCCATCGCCCACAACGGCAACCTCACCAACGCCTACGCGCTTCGGCGCGCGCTGATCCAGCGCGGCTGCATCTTCCAATCGACCACCGACACCGAAACCATCGTGCATCTGATCGCCATCAGCGACCAGGCGCGCGTGGTCGACCGCATGGTCGACGCGCTGCGCCAGGTCGAGGGGGCGTATTCGCTGGTCGCGCTGACGCGGGCCAAGCTGATCGGCGTGCGCGATCCCTACGGGGTGCGCCCGCTGGTGCTGGGGCGGCTCGGCCCGGCCTACGTGCTCGCGTCCGAGACCTGCGCCCTCGACATCATCGGCGCGACCTACGAACGCGACGTCGAGCCCGGCGAAATCGTGGTGATCGACAAGGAAGGCCTCAAGAGCTACAAGCCGTTCGCCCGCGCCCCGCGCCGCTTCTGCATCTTCGAATACGTCTATTTCGCCCGCCCCGACAGCTCGATCGAGGGCCGCAACGTCTATGAAACCCGCAAGCGCATCGGCCGCGAGCTCGCCCGCGAAAGCCACGTGTCCGCCGACGTGGTGGTGCCGGTTCCGGACTCCGGCGTGCCCGCCGCGATCGGCTACGCCGAACAATCGCGGGTGCCGTTCGAACTCGGCATCATCCGCAACCACTACGTCGGCCGCACCTTCATCGAGCCGACCGACCAGATCCGCCACCTGGGCGTCCGGCTCAAGCACAACGCCAACGCCGCCTACCTGAAGGACAAGCGCGTCGTCCTGGTGGACGATTCGATCGTGCGCGGCACCACCTCGGTCAAGATCGTCGAGATGGTCCGCAACGCGGGCGCGAGCGAGGTGCACATGCGCATCTCCAGCCCGCCGACCACGCACCCCTGCTTCTACGGCATCGACACGCCGGAGCGCGACAAGCTGCTCGCCGCGCGCCACGACGTCGAAGGCATGCGCAAGTTCATCGGCGCCGACTCGCTCGCGTTCGTGTCCCTCGACGGGCTTTACCGCGCGGTCGGCGAGCCCCACCGGCTCGCCGACGCGCCGCAGTATTGCGACGCCTGCTTCAGCGGCGAATACCCGATTGCCCTTTCCGACCGGAACGGCGGCGACGTGCCGAGGCAGCTGTCGCTGCTGGCCGAAAGGGCATGACACGCCTCGAGGGCCGCATCGTCCTCGTCACCGGGGCCTCGCGCGGGATCGGGCGCGCCACCGCGTTGGCCTGCGCGCGCGAGGGCGCGCACGTGATCGCGCTGGCCCGCACCCAAGGCGCGCTCGAGGAACTCGACGACGAAATCCGCGCGCTCGGCAAAACCGTGACTCTGGTGCCGCTCGACCTGCTCGACTTCGCCGGCATCGACCGGCTGGGCGCGGCCCTGTTCCAGCGCCACAAGAAACTCGATCTCCTGGTCGCGGCCGCCGCCGAACTCGGGCCGCTCAGTCCGCTGCCCCACGTCAAGCCGGAGGATTTCGAGCGCACGCTCGCCCTCGATCTCACCGCCAACTACCGCCTGATCCGCTCGCTCGATCCGCTGCTGCGCGCGTCCGCCTCGGCGTGCGCGATCTTTCTCACCGGGGGCGTGCCGGAAGGCGCGCACGCGGCCTATTGGGGACCCTACGCGGCGGCCAAGGCGGGGCTGGAGGCGATGGTCCGTTCCTACGCCGCCGAGGTGGCGCACGCCAAAATCCGCGTTCACCTGGTGGACCCCGGCCCGACGCGCACGGCGCTGCGCGCCAAGGCGTTTCCCGGCGAGGCCCCGTCGGGACTGCCCAAGCCGAAAGCGGCGGCCGAGGCGATCGTCGAACTCGCGTGCGCGGC
>CAYPQV010000040.1:0-10055 GCA_964412955.1 uncultured Hyphomicrobiales bacterium | reverse complement strand
TCGGCGTCTCGATGATTTCGCCCGACGGCTTGGCCATCAGGCCGCGCATGCCGGCCAGCTGCTTCATCTGCGCCGCCGATCCGCGCGCGCCCGAATGGGCCATCATGTAGATCGAGTTCACGGGTTGGCCCGGCTTGACGTTGGAGATGCGCTTCATCATCTCTTCGGCGATGCGGTCGGTGCAGTGCGACCAGGCGTCAACCACCTTGTTGTACTTCTCGCCCCGGGTGATGAGGCCGTCCATGTACTGCTGCTCGAATTCCTTGACGCGGGCCTCGGTCTCGGAAACCAGCTGGGTCTTGTTTTCCGGCACCACCATGTCGTCCTTGCCGAAGGAAATGCCGGCACGGCAGGCGTAGCTGAAGCCGAGCCGCATCATGCGGTCGGCGAAGATGACGGTCTCCTTCTGGCCGCAATGGCGATAAACCGCGTCGATGACCGTGGTGATGTCCTTCTTGGTCAGAACCCGATTGATCAAATCGAAGCTGATGTTGCGGTTGCGCGGCAGGATTTCGGACAGAATCATCCGGCCCGGCGTAGTTTTCACCAGGGTCGTGACCGGCCGTCCTTCGCCGTCGACACCGCGAAAACGGGCGGTGACCTTGGCGTGCAGCGACACGGCCTTGGCTTCGAGCGCCTGCTCGATCTCGCCGATGTCGACGAACTTCATGCCTTCGCCTTTTTCGCTTTCGCGATCGAGGGTCAGGTAGTAGAGGCCGAGCACGATGTCCTGCGACGGCACGATGATCGGCTTGCCGTTGGCGGGGCTGAGGATGTTGTTGGTGGACATCATCAGCACGCGCGCCTCGAGCTGGGCTTCCAGCGACAGGGGCACGTGCACCGCCATCTGGTCGCCGTCGAAGTCGGCGTTGAACGCGGCGCACACCAGCGGGTGGAGCTGGATCGCCTTGCCTTCGATCAGCACCGGTTCGAACGCCTGGATGCCGAGGCGGTGCAGCGTGGGCGCGCGGTTGAGCAGGACAGGATGCTCGCGGATGACTTCCTCGAGAATCTCCCACACCTCCGGCCGCTCTTTTTCCAGCATGCGCTTGGCGGCCTTGATGGTCGCGGCCATGCCGTATTGCTCGAGCTTGGAGTAGATGAACGGCTTGAACAGTTCGAGCGCCATTTTCTTGGGCAGCCCGCACTGGTGCAGCATCAATTCGGGGCCGACCACGATAACCGAACGGCCGGAATAGTCGACGCGCTTGCCGAGCAGGTTCTGGCGGAAACGACCCTGCTTGCCCTTGAGCATGTCGGAGAGCGACTTGAGCGGGCGCTTGTTGGCGCCGGTGATGGCGCGGCCGCGCCGGCCGTTGTCGAACAGGGCGTCGACCGCTTCCTGCAGCATCCGCTTTTCGTTGCGGACGATGATCTCGGGCGCGCGCAGCTCGATCAGGCGCTTCAGGCGGTTGTTGCGGTTGATGACCCGGCGGTAGAGGTCGTTGAGATCGGACGTGGCGAAACGGCCGCCGTCGAGCGGCACCAAGGGGCGCAGTTCGGGCGGAATGACCGGAATCACCTCGAGAATCATCCATTCCGGGCGCGAACCCGATTCGATGAACGATTCGACCAGCTTGAGCCGCTTGACCAGCTTCTTGCGCTTGGCCTCGGAGGTGGTCTCCTTCAGTTCGGCGCGCATCTTGACCCGCTCTTCCTCAAGGTTGATGACCTTGAGCATGTTGCGGATCGCCTCGGCGCCGATGCCGACGGTGAAGGAATCCTCGCCGTACTCGTCGAGGGCCTTTTGCAGGTCTTCGTCGTTGAGCAGCTGGCGCAGCTTGAGGGGCGTCAGGCCGGGCTCGACCACCACGAAGTTTTCGAAATAGAGAATACGCTCAAGGTCCTTGAGCGTCATGTCGAGCAGAAGGCCGATGCGCGACGGCAGGGACTTCATGAACCAGATGTGCGCGACCGGGCTCGCCAGCTCGATATGACCCATGCGCTCGCGCCGGACCTTCTGCAGAGTCACTTCGACGCCGCATTTTTCGCAGACGATGCCCTTGTACTTCATGCGCTTGTACTTGCCGCACAAGCATTCGTAGTCCTTGGTCGGACCGAAGATGCGCGCGCAGAACAGGCCGTCCCGTTCCGGCTTGAAGGTCCGGTAGTTGATGGTCTCCGGCTTCTTGATTTCGCCGAACGACCAGGACCGGATGTGGTCCGGGCTCGCGATCAAGATGCGGATGTGGTCGAACAATTGCGGCGCGGGTTGCGTGCCGAAGACCTTGACCATTTCGTTCATTGGACTTCTCTCCTCGATTCCGTCGTGACGGAACGAACAGGCGTTAATGCAGCTCGACGTTCAGGCCGAGGGCTTGCAGTTCCTTGACCAGCACGTTGAACGATTCGGGAATGCCGGCTTCGAACGAGTCGTCGCCCTGGACGATCGCCTCGTAAACCTTGGTGCGGCCGGAAACGTCGTCCGACTTGACCGTGAGCATTTCCTGGAGCGTGTAGGACGCGCCGTAGGCTTCGAGCGCCCACACTTCCATTTCGCCGAAACGCTGGCCGCCGAACTGCGCCTTGCCCCCGAGCGGCTGCTGGGTGACGAGGCTGTAGGGGCCGATCGAGCGGGCGTGGATCTTGTCGTCCACCAGGTGGTGCAGCTTCATCATGTAGATGTAGCCGACCGTGACTTTCCGCTCGAACGATTCGCCGGAGCGACCGTCGACCAGCGTCACCTGGCCGGTCGAGTCGAGGCCGGCCGATTCGAGCATGGCGACGATGTCTTTTTCCTGCGCCCCGTCGAACACGGGCGAGGCGATCGGGATGCCGTGGCTCAGGTTGCGACCGAGTTCCAAGACTTCGGAATCGCTCAGTTCCTGGACGTCCTCCTTGTAACCCTTGGGGCCGTAGATGTCCTTCAGGCGCGAACGAAGCTTTTGCGCGTCGACGCCCTTACCGCCGATGGCTTCCATCAAATCGCCGATCTGGCGGCCGAGCCCGGCGCACGCCCACCCCAGATGGGTTTCCAGGATTTGCCCGACGTTCATGCGCGACGGCACGCCGAGCGGGTTGAGCACGATGTCGACCGGGCGGCCGTCATCGAGGTACGGCATGTCCTCGACCGGAACCACTTTCGACACCACGCCCTTGTTGCCGTGGCGACCGGCCATCTTGTCGCCGGGCTGCAGCTTGCGCTTCACCGCGATGAAGACCTTGATCATCTTCATCACGCCGGGCGGCAGATCGTCGCCGCGCTGGAGCTTCTCGACCTTGTTCTCGAAGCGGGCCTGAAGCCGCGCGATGCTTTCCTCGAATTGCGCCCTGAGCGCCTCGATGTCCTGCATGACCTTGTCGTTGCCGACGACAATCTGGGCCATCTGCCCGGCGGTCAGGTTTTCGAGCAGTTCGTCGGTCACCTTGGACGCGTCGCCGATCGCCTTGGGCCCGCTTTCGATCTTGCGCCCGATCAACAGATCCTTGAGACGCTGCTGGAAGCTGCGCTCGAGAATGGCGCGTTCGTCGTCGCGGTCCTTGGCCAGGCGTTCGATTTCGGCCCGTTCGATCGCCAGCGCGCGCTCGTCCTTTTCCACGCCGCGGCGGGAAAAGACGCGCACTTCGACCACCGTGCCGGACACGCCCGGCGGAACGCGCAAGGAGGTGTCGCGCACGTCGGAGGCCTTTTCGCCGAAGATGGCGCGAAGGAGCTTTTCTTCCGGCGTCATCGGGCTTTCGCCCTTCGGCGTCACCTTGCCGACCATGATGTCGCCCGGCTTCAGTTCGGCGCCGATATAGACGATGCCGGCTTCGTCGAGGTTCTTGAGCGCTTCCTCGCCGACGTTCGGAATGTCGCGGGTGATGTCTTCCTGGCCGAGCTTGGTGTCGCGGGCCATGACTTCGAATTCCTCGATGTGGATCGAGGTGAAGATGTCGTCCGACACGATCCGTTCCGAAATCAGGATCGAGTCCTCGAAGTTGTAGCCGTTCCACGGCATGAACGCGACCAGCACATTGCGGCCGAGCGCGAGATCGCCGAGTTCGGTCGAGGGACCGTCGGCGATGGTGTCGCCCGCCTCCACCTTGTCGCCGACCTTGACCAGCGGCTTCTGGTGCAGGCAGGTGCTTTGGTTCGAACGCTGGAACTTGAGCAGGTTGTAAATGTCGACGCCGGGCGCCGAGGTCGACGTTTCCCCGGTCGCGCGCACCACGATGCGGGTGGCGTCCACCTGGTCGATCACCCCGGAACGGCGCGCGACGATGGTCGCGCCCGAATCCCGGGCAACGGTCGCTTCCATGCCCGTGCCGACCAACGGCGCCTCGGCCCGGATCAGCGGCACCGCCTGGCGCTGCATGTTCGAGCCCATCAAGGCGCGGTTGGCGTCGTCGTTTTCCAGGAACGGGATCAGGGCGGTCGCCACCGACACCAGCTGCTTCGGCGACACGTCCATGTATTCGATGTCCTCGGGCCGGTTCAGCAGGAAGTCACCGCCCTTGCGGCAGCTCACCAATTCGTGGGTGAAGCGGCCGCGTTCGTCGAGTTCGGCGTTGGCCTGGGCGATGGTGTAGCGCCCTTCTTCCATCGCCGAGAGATAGACGACGTTGTCGGTCACACGCCCCTTGTCCGCCTTGCGGTAGGGCGTTTCGATGAACCCGTACTTGTTGACCCGGGCATAGGTGGCGAGCGAATTGATCAGGCCGATGTTCGGGCCTTCCGGCGTTTCGATCGGGCAGATGCGTCCGTAGTGGGTCGGATGCACGTCGCGCACCTCGAATCCGGCGCGCTCGCGCGTGAGCCCGCCCGGCCCGAGCGCCGAGAGGCGCCGCTTGTGGGTGACTTCGGACAGCGGATTGGTCTGGTCCATGAACTGGCTGAGCTGCGACGAGCCGAAGAACTCGCGTACCGCGGCGGCCGCGGGCTTGGCGTTGATCAGGTCGTGCGGCATCACCGTATCGATATCGACCGAACTCATGCGTTCGCGGATCGCGCGCTCCATCCGCAGCAGGCCGATGCGGTACTGGTTCTCCATCAACTCGCCGACCGAGCGGACGCGCCGGTTGCCGAGATGGTCGATGTCGTCGATTTCGCCCCGCCCGTCCTTGAGTTCGACCAGGGTCTTGACCACCGCCAGCATGTCTTCCTTGCGCAGCACGCGCAGCGTGTCCTCGGTCTGGAAGCCGAGGCGCGCGTTCAGCTTGGCGCGGCCGACCGCCGACAGGTCGTAACGCTCGGAGTCGAAGAACAGGCCCTGGAACAGGGCTTCGGCCGTTTCCAGCGTCGGCGGCTCGCCCGGGCGCATGACCCGGTAGATGTCGATGAGCGCCTCGTCGCGGGAAGAGTTTTTGTCCACCTTGAGGGTGTTGCGGATGTAGGGCCCGACATTGACGTGATCGATGGCCAGCGTCGGAATTTCGTCGATCCCGGCGGCGTTGAGGGCCTCCATCACCTGCAAGGTGATTTCGTCGCCCGCCTCGGCGTAGATTTCGCCGGTCTTGCTGTTGACCAGATCGCACGCGATGTAGCGGCCGATCAACTCTTCGTCCGGCACCGCGATCTCTTCCAGGCCCTTTTCCTCGAGTTGGCGCAGCAGGCGCGGCGTCAGCTTGGCGCCGGCCTCGGCGACGGTACGGCCGGTCTTGGCGTTGACCATGTCGCGCACGAGCTTGATGTTCTTGAGACGCTCGGGAACGAACGGGGTGTGCCAGCCTTTCTTCGCCCGCGTGAACACGGTGCGGTCGTAGAAATACGCGAGAATATCGTCGGCCGACATGCCGCGAATTTCTTGCGGTTCGACCGCGCGGCCTTCGTTCTGGCGCTTGGCGCGCAGTTTCGCCGTGCGTTCGTCCTCGAACGCCATCAGCAGGGTCGTCACCGGTAGCTTGCGGCGGCGGTCGATGCGGACATAGACCAGATCCTTGGCGTCGAATTCGAAGTCGAGCCACGAGCCGCGATAGGGGATCACCCGTGCCGCGAACAGGAATTTGCCGGACGAATGGGTCTTGCCCTTGTCGTGGTCGAAGAACACGCCGGGGCTGCGGTGCATCTGGGACACGATCACGCGTTCGGTCCCGTTCACGACGAAGGTGCCGTTGGCCGTCATCAGGGGCATGTCGCCCATGTAGACGTCCTGTTCCTTGATGTCGCGGATCGAGCGCGACTTGGTTTCCTCGTCCACGTCCCACACCACTAGACGCAGCGTCACCTTGAGCGGCGCGGCGAACGTCATGCCGCGCTGCTGGCATTCCTCGACGTCGTACTTGGGCGCCTCGAACTCGTATTTGACGAATTCGAGGGTACCCCGCTCCGAGAAGTCCTTGATCGGGAATACCGACTTGAACACGGCTTGCAGGCCGGACTCGGTGCGCCCAGCGGCCGGGACGTCGCGCTGCAGAAACTGTTCGTAGGAGCTTTTCTGCACCTCGATCAGGTTCGGCATTTCCACGGCCGCCGCCAGGCGGCCGAAATACTTGCGAACGCGCTTACGTCCGGTGAACGAACTGGTCATGTGTCCTGGTCCTCGTATCGTCGACTCAAGCCCGACGCGATCATTCCCCGCGCCCGACCGGATTGCCTGAATCCGGCCAGAGCGACGGAACGCCCGTCGGGCGATGCGGGGCCTCGCGGCCCCTTCGCTTTTCGCAACGCATCTGCTTTCCCGGCCGGAGGCAGCGGCCCTACGGGCGGATGCGCGGTAACGCCGGCCGGGGCGATGCGCCCCGGCCGATACGCACGTCGATCTACGTCTACTTCAGCTCGACCTTGGCGCCGGCGGCTTCGAGCTTCTTCTTGAGGTCTTCGGCCTCGGCTTTCTTGAGGCCTTCCTTCACCGTCTTGGGCGCGCCTTCGACCAAGTCCTTGGCTTCCTTGAGGCCGAGGTTGGTGATGGCGCGGACTTCCTTGATGACGTTGATCTTCTGCGCGCCGCCATCGACGAGGACGACCGTGAATTCGGTCTTTTCCTCGGCCGGAGCGGCGGCGGCCGCGCCGGGCGCGGCGGCGACGGCGACGGGCGCCGCGGCGCTGACGCCCCACTTCTCTTCCAGCATCTTGGAGAGTTGGGCGGCTTCCATCACGGTAAGCTTGGAGAGGTCTTCAACGATCTGATCGAGATTAGCCATGGTCGTATGCTCCTTGGGTGTTGACGGTTCTGTGGGGATTGCGGTTCACGCCGCAGCGCTCTTGGTCGCGTAAGCGTTGCAGACCCGGGCGAGTTGCCCGGCCGGTGCCTGGAGGACTCCCGCGATCTTGGTCGCCGGCGCATTGATCAGGCCGATGATCCTGCCGCGGAGTTCGTCGAGCGACGGCAGCGACGCCAACGCCTTGACGCCGTCCGCGGCGAGTTTTTCCTCGCCGAGAGCGCCGCCGACGATGACGAGCTTCTCGTTGCCCTTCGAGTAAGTCACGGCCACCTTGGCCGCCGCCACCGGATCCTGCGAATACGCGATCGCCGTCGGACCGGTGAACAGAGCCTCGATGCCCTTGAACTTGGTGCCATCCAGAGCGCGACGGGTGAGCCGGTTTTTTGTGACTCTCAACCCGGCGCCGGCCGCGCGCATCTTGGCCCGAAGATCGCCCATCTCGGTGACGGTCATGCCCGAATAGTGGGTGACTACCACGAGATTGGCGCCGGCGAGCGTCTGATGGAGCGAGGCGACGAGCTGTTCTTTTTCCGTACGGTTCACTGTCGTCTCCATATCCCACCCTCGCCGGTCCGATGGACCCGCGAGGGGCGTTGGACACTTGGCTTCGGCGGCGGCGTCAGCCGTCATCGAAACCGCTCAATTCCTGTCCAGCGCCACAGATCGATCCGCCCTCCCGAAGCATCCGGGAAATGCGGGTGGTGCACTGTCTCGGCAGGCGGGAACTCCCTTTAAGCCGTCGGCGAAATCACGTTTCGCGTTCGGCGCCTACGGTCTTGGACAGGTCGGTCGCCGGCGTTGCCGCCGGCTTCCTCGCCGTCGGGGACCGTTGCGCGGTCCCCGGCGGAATTCAAAATCCTCAATCCTTGGTCGGCTTTCCTCAGGCGTTCAGCGACGAAACGTTGATCTTCACGCCCGGCCCCATGGTCGAGCTGAGCGAAACCTTCTTCATATAGGTGCCTTTGGCGCCCGAGGGCTTGGCCTTGGCGATCGCGTCGATGAAGGCGGCGGCGTTGGCGACCAGCGCGTCCTCCGAAAAGCTCGCCTTGCCGATGCCGGCGTGCACGATGCCCGCCTTTTCGACGCGGAATTCGAGCTGACCGGCCTTGGCCGCCTTGACCGCGCCCGTGACGTCCATGGTCACGGTGCCGAGCTTGGGATTCGGCATCAGGCCGCGCGGGCCCAGGACCTTGCCGAGCTTGCCGACCACGCCCATCATGTCGGGCGTCGCGATGCAGCGGTCGAAATTCATTTCGCCCTTGTTGATCGCCTCGGCCAGATCGTCGCCGCCGACCAGTTCCGCGCCCGCCGCCTTGGCTTCGTCGGCCTTGGCGCCCTTGGCGAAAACCGCGACGCGCAGCGACTTGCCGGTGCCGTGCGGCAGCGTGACGACGCCGCGCACGTTCTGGTCCGACTGCTTCGGATCGACGCCGAGATTGATCGCCATTTCGATGGTCTCGTCGAACTTGGCGTTGGCGCTGCCCTTGATCAGGCGCACCGCGTCCTTGATGTCGTACGACTTGTTCCGGTCGATGCCGGTATAAGCCTTGGTCAGCCGCTTGCCCGTCGCCATGACGTCACTCCTTCACTTCGATGCCCATGGAGCGGGCGGAACCGGCGATCATGCGGCAGGCCGCGTCCAGGTCGTTGGCGTTGAGATCGGCCATCTTCGCCTGCGCGATTTCGCGCACCTGCGCCATGGTCACCTTGCCGACGAAGTCAACGCCCGGGGTTTTCGAACCGCCCTCCAGCTTGGCCGCCTTCTTCAGGAAGTAGCTCGCCGGCGGAGTCTTGGTCACGAACGTGAACGAGCGGTCCGAATACGCGGTGATGACCACCGGGATCGGCATGCCCGGCTCCATCTTCTGCGTGCGCGCGTTGAACTGCTTGCAGAATTCCATGATGTTGAGCCCGGCCTGGCCGAGCGCGGGACCGATCGGCGGCGACGGATTCGCCTGTCCGGCCGGAACCTGCAACTTGATGTTGCCCGTGACTTTTTTCGCCATTGTCGTTCCTAACGGTTCTTAAAACGTCAAAGCTTCTCGACCTGGGAGTATTCCAATTCGACCGGCGTCGGCCGGCCGAAGATCGACACCGCGACCTTGAGCCGCGAACGTTCTTCGTCCACGTCTTCGACCAGGCCGTTGAAGGAGTTGAACGGGCCGTCGCAGACGCGGACCTGTTCGCCGATCTCGAAGCGGATCGAGGGACGCGGCCGCTCGATGCCTTCCTTGACCTGGGCCTGGATGCGGCTAGCTTCGGTTTCGGAAATCGCCGTCGGCCGGCCGCGGCCGCCCAAAAAGCCGGTGACCTTGGGGGTGTTCTTGACCAGGTGCCAGGTTTCGTCGGTCATTTCCATCTTCACCAGCACGTAGCCGGGGAAGAACTTGCGCTCGGAATTGATCTTGGACCCGCGGCGCATTTCCACGACTTCCTCGGTCGGAACCAGGACCTGCTGGATCTGCTCGGACATGCCGGCCTGCTTGGCCTGTTCCACGATCGATTGGGCGACCTTCTTCTCGAAGCCCGAATAGACGTGAATGACGTACCACTGCGGGGTCATGACGCTCAGACTCCGATCCCTAACAACAGTTTCATGAAATGGGACAGAATCCAGTCGACCGACAGGAAGAACAGCGCCGCGAGAATCACCATCATGAACACCAGGCCGGTCGAAACGGCGGTCTCGCGCCGGGACGGCCAAGTAACCTTGGCGCTTTCCTGGCGCACTTCCCGAAAAAACTGTCCGACGTTCGGCTTGCTCATGTGTCGTTACGCTTGGCTGTACCGCGTTGAGGTCACCGGGCGCTGCTCGATCCGCCCGACGCCGGAAAGATGGCAGGGGCAGCAGGATTCGAACCCGCGACCTACGGTTTTGGAGACCGTCGCTCTACCAGCTGAGCTATACCCCTAGGCCTACTCGATGATTTTGGCGACGACGCCGGCGCCGACGGTCTTGCCGCCCTCGCGGA
>CAYPQV010000039.1:0-12918 GCA_964412955.1 uncultured Hyphomicrobiales bacterium | reverse complement strand
GCGCCGAAAAATCCCTCCGGCGCAGCGATTCCAAATTATCGGGATACGCTCTAGTCCTTGGCGCCCGCCGGGGGCGGAATCGAATACGTGCCGGTCGCGTGCGCGACCGGCTCGGCGTGGCCTTCCGACAGAATGGTCACTTCCATCACCGCCAGCCGCTTGCCGAGCTTGATGACCTTCCCTTCCGCCACCAGCCCGCCGGGATAGGGCCGTCGCAGGAAGTTGATGTTGAAGCTGGTGGTGACGGCGAGCTTGACCTTGCCGATGGCGCTGAGCAGCGTCACGTACATGGTCAGGTCGGCGAGCGCCATCATGGTCGGACCGGAAATGGTGCCGCCCGGCCGCAGCATCGATTTACCGAACGATTGGCGCAGGATCGCGCGGCCGCGCGCGAGCCGGGCAAGGCGGATGCCCGATTCCACCGCCCACGGAATCTCCTCGGCCATCAGGGCATTGAATTCGGCCTTGGTGATCTTGGACACGTGCGTTGGTCCTCGTCGGCGTCCGGCCCTCGCGATCGCCCGACGAAGGTACGTGTCGTTTACGTAAACGTCAATTAGCCCCGGCCAGGGGCTTGCCAGAGGGGGCCGAAATCCTGGAAGATTCCCGTTGCCCCACCCGCCAGGGAAGTTCCGTCCAGGGAAGTTCCGCATGACCGCCGCCGCCCAGGCCAAGATCGAATCTCCGCTGCTGCGCGCCGACGGGGACGGCATCGCCACGCTCACCCTCAACCGTCCGGCGCAACGCAACGCGCTCGCGTGCGAATTGATGTCGGCCCTGGAGCGGGAACTGGCCGCCATCGCCCGGGACCGTTCGGTGCGCGTCGTCGTAATCGCGGGTTCGGGACCCGCCTTTTGCGCCGGCCACGATTTGAAGGAGATGCGCGCCAATCCCGGCCGCGCATTCCAGGAAGCGCTCTTCCGCCAGTGCAGCCGGATCATGCTCGCCATCACCCGCCTGCCCCAGCCGGTGATCGCGCGCGTGCACGGTCCCGCCTTCGCCGCCGGCTGCCAGCTGGTCGCGACCTGCGACATCGCCGTCGCCGCCGACACCACCACCTATTCCACGCCCGGGGTGCACATCGGCCTTTTCTGCTCGACGCCGATGGTGGCCTTGAGCCGCGCGGTGTCGCGCAAGGCGGCGATGGAGATGCTGCTCACCGGCGACGTCGTCGACGCCAGGCGCGCGCACGAGATCGGCCTCGTCACCCGGATCGTGCCGCCGGCGGACCTCGACCGCGCCGTCGCCGACGTCACCCGCACCCTGCTCGCCAAGTCCTCGCGCGTGCTCAGGATCGGCAAGGAAGCCTTCTACCGCCAGATCGAGATGGGCCTGGCGGAAGCCTACGATTACGCGAGCCAGGTGGCGACCGAAAACATGATGCTCAAGGACGCGGGCGAAGGCATCGACGCCTTCATCGCCAAACGCCCGCCGCGCTGGACCGAGTCATGACCCAACAGGCCGCGGTTCCGGCTTCCGAACTCCGCTACGACGACGACTTCATCCGCCGCATCCTCAAGACGACGCGGGTGATCGCCATGGTCGGCGCCTCGCCCAACTGGGTGCGGCCTTCCAACTTCGCGATGAAATATTTGCAGGGCAAAGGCTATCGGGTGATTCCGGTCAATCCCGGCGCGGCCGGCCAGAAGATCTGGGGCGAGACCGTCTACGCCTCGCTCGTCGACATTCCCGAGAGTTACGATCTGGTCGATATTTTCCGCTCGTCCGACGCGGCCGGGCCGATCGTCGACGAAACGATCCGGCTCGCGCCCGCCAAGGGCATTCGCGCGATCTGGATGCAGCTCGGCGTGCGCAACGACGCGGCCGCCGCCCGCGCCGAGAAAGCCGGATTGACCGTGGTCATGAACCGCTGCCCCAAGATCGAGTACGGCCGGCTGTTCGGCGAGCTTTCCTGGTCCGGGGTCAATTCCGGAATCGTGTCGGCCAAGCGCCCGAAGATGCGGCCATGAACGACAAACCCGACTCGACCCGAAAACCGGCGCGCGAAGCCGCTCCGCCCGAATTCGGCTTCGCGACCCGGGCCGTGCACGCGGGCGCCAGGCCCGATCCGGTTACCGGCGCGCGCTCGACGCCGATTTATCAGACCACGTCCTACGTGTTCGAGAGCGCGGAACACGCCGCCGACCTGTTCAACCTGCAGACGTTCGGCTTCATCTATTCGCGCCTCACCAACCCGACCGTGTCGGTGCTGGAAGAACGGATCGCCAATCTCGAGGGCGGCCGCGCCGCCGTGTGCGCGGCCTCGGGCCACGCGGCGCAATTCCTGACGTTCTTCACCCTGCTGGAGCCGGGCGACGAATTCGTCGCCTCGCGCAACCTCTACGGCGGCTCCATCACCCAGTTCGGCATCAGCTTCAGGCGGCTCGGCTGGACGTGCCATTTCGTCGATCCGCGCGACCCCGAGAATTTCCGCCGCGCGCTGACGCCCAAGACCAAGGCGATCTTCATCGAGGTGCTGGCCAATCCCGGCGGCATCATCGTCGATCTGGAGAAGGTCGCCGGCATCGCGCGCGAGGCGGGCATTCCGCTGATCGTCGACAACACCCTCGCCACCCCCTACCTCTGCCGCCCGCTCGAATGGGGCGCCGACCTGATCGTCCATTCGACCACCAAGTTCCTCTCCGGCCACGGCACCTCGATGGGCGGCGCGCTGGTCGAATCGGGCAAGTTCGACTGGACCAAGGACGGCAAGTTCCCGACCATGACCGCGCCCGATCCCGCGTATCACGGCCTCACGTTCTACGAGACGTTCGGCGATTTCGGCTTCACCATGAAGGCGCGCGCGGTGGGCTTGCGCGATTTCGGTCCGGCGATGGCGCCCGCCAACGCTTTCTACACCATCACCGGAATCGAAACGCTGCACCTGCGCATGGAGCGCCACGTCGCCAACGCCCAGGCCGTCGCCGAATTCCTGGAGAAGCATCCGCGGGTCGCCTGGGTGTCGTACGCCGGCCTGCCGTCGAGCCCCTACCATGCCCTCGCCAAGAAATACCTGCCCAAGGGCGCGGGCTCGGTGTTCACGCTCGGCCTCAAGGGCGGTTTCGCCGCCGGGATCAAGCTGGTCGAATCGGTCAATCTGTTCTCGCACCTCGCCAACATCGGCGATACGCGCTCGCTGATCCTGCATCCGGCCTCGACCACCCATCGCCAGCTCTCGCCCGAACAGCAGATCGCCGCCGGCGCGGGCCCGGACGTGGTGCGTCTCTCCATCGGCATCGAGTCCGCGGACGACCTGATCCGCGATCTCGATCAGGCCCTGGCCCAGGCGGCAAAAACTTGACCGCGCGACAGCGGATTTACCACCTGATCGAAGAGCCGTTGCCCGGCAAGCGCGTCGTTCACGCGGTCAACATCTTCATTGTCGTTTTGATCCTGGCCAACGTCGCCGCCGTCGCACTCGAATCGATGCCCGAGGTGGAAGCGGCCCATTTCGCCGTACTGCAGGCATTCGATGCGTTTTCGGTCGCCGTGTTCACGATCGAATATGTTCTAAGGCTGTGGGTTGTCCCGGAAAACCCGTTGTACGCCCCGCTCGGCCCCATGCGCGCGCGCTGGAAATACGCGCTCAGCTTTCATGCGTTGGTGGATCTGCTGGCGATCCTTCCGTTCTATCTCGCGTTCGTGGTGGCCTTCGACCTTCGTTTCCTGCGCATCCTGCGCGTTCTCCGCCTGCTCAAGCTCACCCGCCACTCGCATGCGTTCGACGCACTGGTCCGGGTCGTCTACCTGCAACGCAGACCCTTGATGGCGACGGCGGTGATCGCCGCCATGTGGTTGGTGTTCGCCGCCAGCGTTATCCATCTGATCGAACACGAGGCCCAGCCGGAGAATTTCGGCACGATCCCCCATTCCATGTGGTGGACCATCGTGACCATGACCACCACCGGCTACGGCGACGTGGTGCCGGCGACGCCGCTCGGCCGGTTGTTCGGCGGCCTGCTCATGCTTTCGGGCATCGGGCTGCTGGCGCTCCCGACCGGCATCCTCGCCACCGGATTCGTCCAGGAAATCCGCAAGTACGATTTCGTCGTGACTTGGCGCCTGGTCGCCAACGTTCCGCTCTTTCGCAAACTGGACGCGGTGCGCGTTTCCGACATCGTCGGCGTTCTCAAGGCCAAGAACGTCCCCGCCCGCCATGCCGTCGTCCGCCGCGGCGAACAGGCCGACGCGATGTATTTCATCCTCGCGGGCGAGGTCGTGGTCGACATTCACCCCCAACCCAAGCGCCTCGGTCCCGGCGATTACTTCGGCGAGATCGCGCTCCTGAAGCACGCGCCGCGCACGGCGACGGTGGTGTCGGAAACCGACTGCGCCCTGCTGGTTCTCGGCACCGACGATTTCGAGCGCCTGCTGCGCAACGTGCCCGAACTCGACGAACAACTCCGCAAGAACATGATCGAGCGCCTGGCCGAACTCGAACGCGCGGGCGTTTCCGCTTAGACCATGAACGCCGCGGAAGCGCTTGCCCGCGCCCGGGATTTGGAGCGTGCCGGCCGGCTCGGCGATGCCGAAGCCGCCTACCGCGCGATCCTCGCCCGGCGCCCCGGCGACTCCGATGCGCTCCATCTGCTTGGTGTCCTCGTCCACCGGCGCGGGCAAACCGGCGAAGCGATCACGCTGTTGGAGAAAGCCTCGAAGCGCGCGCCGCGCGATGCCCGCATCCTCAACAATCTGGGTCAGTTGCTGAAAGCGGTCGGGCGCCTCGACGACGCGGAAAAGAGGTTTCGCCGTGCCGTCGCCTTTCAAGTCGGATTCGCCGATGGCCACAACAACCTCGGCACCACGCTTTCAGCCCGGGGACGAGACGACGAAGCCATCCAGTGTTTCCAGCGCGCGCTCGAAGCCGAACCGGGGCACGCGCTGGCGACATACAATCTCGCGGCCTTGCTGCTCAAGCGCGAGATCTACGATGAGGCGATCTCCCTGCTCGACCGTTTTACCGGCACCGGACCGATCGCCGCCGACGCGCGGAACAACCTGGGATTCGCCCTGTACCAAATCGGCGAGAGCGAACGCGCCGAGAAATGTTTCCGTAAAACCCTCGCGGATGTTCCCGCCCATGTCGACGCCATGGTCAACATGGGCCGCATTCACGCCGATCGCCACGACCCGGCGGCCGCCGAAGAATGTTTTCGTCGCGCCGTCGCCGTTCGTCCCGATCACGCGCGCGCCCTGGCCAACCTTGGCACCGTGCTTCAGCGCGCGCGGCGGTCGGAGGAAGCGCTCGCCGTCATGCGCGCGGCTCACGCCGCCGATCCGGCCATGGACGAAAATGCCTCGGCCCTGGCGATGTTATACCTCTCCACCTGCGCCTGGTCCGATTACGCCCCGTTGATCGCCGACCTCGACGCCCGCACCCGCGCCGCCATCGCCGTCGGCAATCGCCCCGCCGAACTGCCGTTCCTCAACATCTGTCGTTCCGCCGACCCCGAGTTCAATTTTCGCGTCGCTGCCTTGCGAAGCGCGGCGCTCGCCCGCCGGCATGCGCGTCACCGCCTCGCCGCCGTACCGCCCGAGGAGCGGAAAAACCGCGAACGCATCGTGCTCGGCTATCTGTCCGCCGACTTCCGCAATCATGCCGTCGGCCAGTTGGCCGCGCCCCTGTTCGGACTGCACGACCGCTCCCGCTTCCAGGTCCGCGCCTATTCCGCCGGGCCCGACGACGGCGGCGAAATCCGAAAAAGAATCGCCGCCGCCGCCGACGCCTTCACGGACATCCGCGCCCTCGACGACCGTGCCGCCGCCGAGCGGGTCCGCGTCGACGGCGTGGACATCCTGATCGATCTCGGCGGCTATACCGAGGGCCACCGGCTCGGCGTCGCCGCCCGGCGCCCCGCGCCGGTCGCCGTCGATTATCTCGGCTTCGCCGGAACGATCGGCGGCGATATCTTCGACTACACGATCGTCGATCCCATCGTCGTCCCGCCCGCCAGCGCAAAATTCTATTCCGAAAAACTGATCGTCGTTCCGCCTTGCTACCTGATCCACGATCGCGAGGCGATCGCGCCGGCGCGGCCGTCGCGCGCCGACGAAGGTCTGCCCGACGGAGCGTTCGTGTTCTGCTCCTTCAACGAAGCGCGCAAGCTGACCCCGGGCGTATTCGACGCCTGGATGAATCTTCTGCGCGATCTCCCCGGGGCGGTGCTGTGGCTTTACCGCAGCAACGACGCGATGGTCGCCAACCTGAACCGCGAGGCGGCCGCGCGGGGCATCGATCCCGCGCGGCTGATCTTCGCGCGCCGCCGGCCCAAGCCCGAGCATCTGGCCCGCATCGCGCTCGCCGATCTCGCCCTCGACACCATGCCGTTCAACGGCGGCGTCACCACCAGCGACGTCCTGTGGGCCGGAGTGCCGGTCATCACCGCGCGCGGCACCCATTGCGCCTCGCTCGGATCGGCGAGCAAGCTCGCCGCGATCGGACTGCCCGAACTGGTCGCCGACGATTTTGCCGGCTATCTCGCGCTCGCCCGCCACTACGCCCGCGCGCCGGACGAACTCGCCACCCTTAAAAAGAAACTGGCCGCCCATCGCCTGACCACGCCGCTGTTCGACAGCGCCCGTTTCGTGGCGACGCTCGAACAAGGCCTGGAGGAAATTTTCCGGCGCTACCGCGCCGGCGAACCGCCCCGGCACGTCGTCCTCGACGGCACCGTCAAGGGCCTCTACGGCGACTAAACTTAACGCACGTCCCTACTCCGCCGGCTGGGCGAGCGGTTTCGTTTCGTCCTTTTCGCCCGGCACGAACAGCGTCGCCGCCATGCCAACCAGAACGATCGCGGCCAGGAGCGCGAACAGCAGTTGGAAGCCGCCGGTCCAGTCGTAGACCCAGCCTTCGATGCGCACCCCGATCGCCGACACGCCGAGCGCGACGATGAATTTGAGTCCGAACGCGAAGCTGCGCCAGCGTCCCGGCGTGTAGCGCGCGAACAGCACGTTTTCCGATGTGGTGGTGCCGATGTTGACCACCACCGACAGGAAGACGATCGCCACCAGCGCGTAGCCGTCCGCGACCGCGACCAGGAGCAGGATCGGCGCCTGGATCAAGAAGCCGAGCGTATAGACGCGCCGGGGCGGAAAGATGTCGGTGATCCTGCCGGCGACGATCTGGAATACCCCGGCCAGCGCGTAGACCAGCGCCACCAGGGCCGAAACGCCGAACACGCCGCCCTCTGTGCCCATCACCCGTTCCGAGAACAGCTTCGGCATCGCCGGCTGGGTCGCCTGGTAAACCAGCGCCGTGCACAGGATCGTGAAGAACAGAACCACCATCGCCCGCTTCATGTCTTCGCGCGAGGCCGGCGGGTCCACCTTGCGGTCGGTGGTCAGTTCCACGATCGCGCCCTTGGCCACCAGGACCGCAAACGCGACGCCGGTCAGCACCACCAGAAATCCCGGCCACAAAAAAGCCGCGCGCCAGCCGAGGGCGTCGATCAGCCCGCCCGCCATCAGCGCCGCCGCCGCCGGGCCGAACGCGCCGAACATGTTGTTGAGGCCGAGCGCGGTCCCGCGATTGACCGCGTTGCGCACCAGCCAGGCGACGCCGACCGGATGGTAGATCGAGGCGAACAGGCCGGTGACGGCCAACGCCAGCGAAATCTCGAAGGGGTCGCGCGCGTACGCGGTCGCGACCATGCCGGCGCCGGTGCCGAGGAAGAACAGCACCATCATCCGGGTCGCGCTCCAGCGGTCGCCGAGCCAGCCGGCGAGCGGCGCGGCGAAGCCGAACAGCGCGCTGCCGATCACGATCAGCGCCACCGCCTCGCCGTGGGTCAGCCCCAAATCCTTTTCGAGGGCCAGCACCGCGACGAAGAAGATCGGCGCGAACAGGTGCGAATAGGAATGGCCGACGCAGGAAAACCCGATGGCGAGCCGGGCGGAACCGTCCGAGGTGGTCATGATTCCTTACCTCTTCTTTCGTCATCGCGAGACGGCAAAGCCGGCGAAGCGATCCAGAAGCCTGGATGGCTTCGCCCATTCGGGGCTCGCCATGACGAATACCCCCAATGGTTTCGCCACTGGCAGGGCTCGCAAAGACGAACACCTCTCGTCATACGATTTCCCCGGACAAATCGCGCCATATCGGGTTCAGGGTTTCAATCAAAGTCAGCTTTTTCTTCCGGGATCCGCCCTTGATCTGCTTTTCGCGGACTATGGCGGATTCCATCGTGGCATGGGCTTCATACCATACGAGCGTTTTCAGCCCGTATCTGCCGGTAAAACTTTCGGGAAGCCCTTCCTTGTGCTGCCAAACGCGGCGCGCCAAGTTCGACGTCACTCCGGTATAGAGCGTACCGTTCCGCTCGTTAGCCATGATGTACACGGCGGGGGACTTCATCTCACCTCTCCCTGAAGGCCGTGCGCGCGCCGCCGATCAGCGGGTCGAGCAGGTATTCGAGCACCGTCCGCCGTCCGGTCAGGATCGAACACGCGACCCGCACCCCCGGCACCAGATCATAGCGCAAGGCGCGCTGCTGGAAATAGTCGCGCTCGGTTTCGATCCGCACCTTGTAGAACGTTCCGCCCTGCGCCGTGGTCAAGGCGTCGGGGCTGACGTTGACCACCTTGCCTTCCAGATTGCCGAAGCGCACCGCTTCCGCCGAGGCGAGCTTCAATGTCGCGGCCTGCCCGGTGCGCACGTGGCCCACGTCCTGGACCGGCAGCTTCGCCTCCACCACCAGCACGTCCCCTCCCGGCACCAGGTCGGCGACGGTGCCGCCCGGGCGCACCACGCCGCCCACGGTCGCGACGTACATGGTCTTGATCACGCCGTCGCCCGGCGCCCGCAGCACGGTGCGATCGAGGCTGTCGGCGAACTTGCGCTGGCGGTTCAGCAATTCGTCGAGCGAGCGGCGCTTTTCGGCGAGCTGCTCGGCGACGTCGGTATCGGCCGAACGCTTGACGTTGTCGAGCCGCGCGCGCGCCTCGACCAGCGCCGCCTCGATCCGCCGCCGGGCCGCCGAATTCTCCTCGATCCGCCCGCGCAGCGCCGCTTCCTCCTTGAGCAAATTCAAGTGCAGCATGCGGTTGGTGAGATCGTCCTTGAGCAGCTCCTCGCTGATCTTGATCTGCTCGCGCGAATATTTGAGCGCGGAGCGGTCGGTCTCGATGCGCGAATCGATTTCCTTGATCTCCTGCTCGCGCTGGACGATCTGCTCGCGCGCCTGGGCGAGCAACGAATCGAGCCGTGCGCGGCGGGAGCGGAACGTGTCGAGGGTCTGGGCGGCGAGCACCGGTTCCTCGCGCAGCAGGTCGGCGGGAAACGTCGGCGCGTCGGCGCCCGAGCCCTCGGCCTCGAGTCTGGCGATCTCGACGCGAAGCGAATTGATCCGCACCCGCAATTCCCGAACGTCGGCCTCGCTGGCGAGCGGTTCCAGCACCACCAGCGGCTGGTTCTTTTCCACCTTCTCGCCTTCGCGCACCAAAATCTCGCGCACGATGCCGCCTTCCAGGTGCTGGATGCTTTTCACCTGGGTCGAGGGAATCACTTCGCCGTCGGCGGTCGCCACCACGTCGAGCGGCGCCAACGCCGCCCAGCCGAGCCCCACCACCACCAGCGCCCCGCCCAGGCGGACGAACATCCGCGCGCCCTTCTCCGCGTCGTCGCCTTTCCCGAACGCCCAGGCGGAAACGGTTTGCCAGGCGTTTCCGGTCCGCGCGGGCATGGCCGGGGCCTCGCTCATGCCGCGCCTCCGCCCTGCGCGGGCAGGCCGGCGCCGGCCTTGGCATGAAGGATCGCCGGGGTCGGCTTGACGTCCAAATTCACCACCACCTGCGCGCCGCGCAGCGTGTTGGCGTCGTGGGTGAACGCGATCACGGTCGCGCCCCGGCGGCTGAGTTCGTTCATGGCGGCCTGGACGTGGGCGGTGCCTTCGGCGTCGAGGCCCTCGGTCGGTTCGTCGAGCACGGCGAGCCGGCCCTCGGAGGCGAGCGCGCGCGCCAGCGCCACCCGCCGCCGCACGCCGAGCGCCAGGCCTTCCCCGTTGTTGAGGATGGGCGCGTCCAGCCCGCCCGGATTCTGGTCGACGAACTTGCGGAGCCCCGCGGCGGAGATCAGGCGGTTGATCCTGGCGTCGTCCATGCCCGGATCGAGCATCGCGATGTTGTCGCGCAAGCTTCCGGTGATCAGTTTCGGCTCCTGCGGCAGGTAGACGATCTGCTTGCGCCACCATTCGGGCACGAATTGCTGGACGTCGACCCCGTCGGCGAGGATCTGGCCGCGCCGGGGGTCGATCAGCCCCGCGATCATGCGCGCGAGCGTGGTCTTGCCCGAACCGTTGCCGCCCGCGACCACCAGCACCGCGCCGGGATCGAGCTTCAGGGAAAACGATTCGAACAGCGGCATCGGCTGGCCGGGGAACGCGAAGCCGAGATCGCGGAACTCGATCCCGCCCCGGTATTCGGAAAGCGCCGCGCCTTGCGTTTTTTCCTGCGGCAGGCGGGCGAGATCGTGCAGGCTTTCAAGCGCCTGCTCGGCCTTGGCGAATTCGTGCATCAACGCCGCGAGCTTGGCGATCGGGCTCAGCGCGCGCGCGGCCAGGATATTGGCCCCGATCAGGGCGCCGACGTCGAATTCGCCCCGGACCACCAGGATCGCGCCGTAGCCGATGACCGCGACCGTCATCAGCCCCTGCGCGACCTGGATCAGGGATTGCGACAGGTTCTGGCGCCGGGACACGACGCGGCGGAGCCGATCGAGGGTCTCGCTTTCCGCGCGCCAGAACTTGCGCAGGTATTCCTTGCCGTTGAAGGCGCGCAGCGTATCCGATCCGGCGATGGCGGCGGCGATCAGGCCGCTGCGGCGCGCGATCACGGCGGCGGTTTCCTTGGTCCGGCCGCGCAGCGCGCCGTGCAGCAGCCAGGAGAGAAACAGCACGGCGGCGACGAACAGGCAGGCGATCAGCGCGACGCCGACGTCGAGCACGAACAGGGCACCCAGGAACACCAGGGCCATGGGCACGTCGAGCACCGCGCACAGGTTGGCGGCGGAATAGGCGGTCTGCGCCGCCTCGGCGCCCGCCACCGCCTCGCGCCGCGCGCCGGGGGGAATCGCTTCCGCGCCCTGCGCCTTGGCGCCGGTAAGCGCGATGAACGCGCCGTGGCCCAGGGCATGGTCGCGCGTCAATCCGACGCCCTGCGCGATGCGAAAGCGCGCCTCGCGAAAGCCGAACTCGAACAGCACCGCGAACGCGGTGCCGGTGACCAGGGTCGCCAGCGTCGCGTCCACGCCGTAGGCGACGTAACGCGACAACACCAGCATCACGAACACGGCGGACGCCAGGCCCAACACGCTCGCGATCAGCGAGGCGAAGATCAGCTCCGCCGCGACGCGGGGACGCTCGAACAGCCGGGTCAGCAATTCCTTCATGGCCGCATTCGATCCGCTATCCGTCCGCTATTAGTCCGCTGTCCACCCGTTGCCGACCATTTTGACACCGCCCGAAGGCGGGCAAAACCGGCTTAAGTCCTTGAACCGGCGACAAACCCGTGGCCCGGAATGAGCGTTTATTATCATTTCGCCGAAACCGGGCCGTTTCCGGCCCTTCGCGCCGGGACAACCAAGTTAGGAAATATAGCCTAAATCGGGCCGACTGTCAAAAAGCCGCGCCCTCAGCCCGCGCCTTCAGGAGCGGCGCGGTCAGCGCCGAGAGCGCCGTGAGCTGGCGGCCGCCGGAATCGAAGTTGAGTGGATCGAGCCAGCGCCGATGGGCGTCCAGCACCTCGGGCCAATCCTGGTCGATCACCGCGTACCAGGCGCTGTCGCGGTTGCGGCCCTTGACCACCATCGCCTGGCGAAACACCCCCTCGAACGAAAAGCCGAGCCGCAGCGCCGCCCGGCGCGAGGCGCCGTTGAGCGCGTTGCATTTCCATTCGACCCGGCGATAGCCGAGCGCGAACGCGCGCGCCATCATCAGGGACACCGCCTCGGTCGCCGCCGGCGTCCGTTGCAGGGGCGGCGCGAAATTGAGGTGCCCGATCTCGATCACCCCGTTCGCGGGATCGATGCGCATGAAACTCCCGACACCCGTCGCCGTTCCGGTGCGGGCGTCGAGGACGGCGAAAAACAACGGGTCCTCGCCCGCCGCCGCGTTGCGCGCCCAGGCGCGGTAGTCGTCGAGGGTCGCGAAGGGTCCGTAGGAAAGATACGTCCAGTTCGCGCCCGAGGCATCGAGCCGGTTGGCGGCGTCGAGGGATGGCGCGTGGCGGTCGGGATCGAGCGGCTCGACCCGGCACCAGGCCCCCGCCATCGCCTGGCGCGGCGGCCGGGGCGGCGGCGTCCAATCGGGCACCGGCGGGCCGAGCGGTTGGCCGAGATCGTTCGTTGCGTCGTTCATGCGGGGCTTTGCCTGGCGGCGCGAATCGACTTCAGAGGCGATCCTGCGCCGGATGCCATACCGACAGGATGCCCACCGCCAGCCGCTTCTTGTCGTCCGGATCGGCCAGCAATTCGTAGCGAACAATGTAGTGGTATCGTGAAACGACCATTTCACGGTATCCGTCTCCGCGCTCGGGGTAGCGCATGGGCATTCGGGCAAGAGCGTTTCCAGCGGCGACGAGAGATTCCGCGACGGCGACGGCCGCCAGCGGATTACGATCACGTAAAAACGCCAAAACCCGCCGCACGTCCCGCTGCGCCCGCCGCGACCAGAGAACCCGCATCACGTCTTGGTGGATGGACGGCGGGGCTTGGGTTTACGGGCCCAGGCGCGCGCGCGGGAGCCGAAATCCCGATGGTCCATGCAACGCCCGGCGCGCATATCCGCGCGGCCTTCGCGGATGGCCCGGAGTTCGGCGGAAGACGGCTCGGTGAGCTTATCGGCTTTGCGCGGCGTGCCCATGGCGCGAAGTATCGCCCATTCCCGCGCGTGGCGCAACGGACGGCCGGGGCGGCGGCGTCCA
>CAYPQV010000038.1:13167-15894 GCA_964412955.1 uncultured Hyphomicrobiales bacterium | reverse complement strand
GTTTCCAGGATGATCTTGGTCGCCGCGCGCGCGACCGCGTCGGTGCGCGCGAGCGAGGATCCCGGCGGAAGCTGGATGACGTTGATGAGGTAGCCGAGATCCTGGGCGGGAATGAAACCGGTCGGCGCGCGCGCGAACTGCCAGCCGGCCAGGCCCACCAACCCGGCGTAGGCGACCAGCATGACGGCGACGGCGCGGGTCAGCCGGCGCACCAGATCGCCGTAGCCGCCCGCCACCCGGTCGAATCCGCGATTGAAGCCGGCGAAGAACCCGTGCAGCAGGCGAATCGGGGCGCTTTCGCCGCCGGCGTGCGCGGCGTGCGGCTTGAACAGCAGCGCGCACAGCGCCGGCGACAGGGTCAGCGAGACGATCAGCGAAATCACGGTCGAGGCGGCGATGGTGACCGCGAACTGGCGGAAGAACTGTCCGGTGATGCCGGAAAGAAAGGCGGCCGGCACGAACACCGCCGACAGCACCAGGGCGATGGCGACCAGCGCGCTGCCGACTTCGTCCATGGTCTTGTGCGCGGCGGCCTTGGGCGAAAGTCCCGCGCGCAGGTTGCGTTCGACGTTCTCCACCACCACGATCGCGTCGTCGATGACGATGCCGATCGCCAGCACCAGACCGAACAGGGACAGGTTGTTGAGCGAAAATCCGAACGCCGCCAGCACCGCGAAGGTGCCGATCAACGAGACCGGTATCGCGACGATGGGAATGATCGAGGCGCGCCAGGTCTGCAGGAACAGGATCACCACGACGATGACCAGCAGGGTCGCCTCGAAGATCGTCCGGATGACCTCGCTCACCGATTCGGCGATGAACTCGGTCGGATTGTAGATGATGTCGTATTGAATGCCGGGCGGAAACGTCTTGGCGAGTTCCGCCATGGTCTTCTTGAGCGCGGCCGCGGTCGCCAGCGCGTTGGAGCCGGGCCGCTGGAATATGCCCATCGGGATGGCGACGCGCTCGTCGAGATAGCCGTTGGTCGAATAATCCCTGGCCGCGAGCTCGATCCGAGCGATGTCGCCGAGCCGCGTCACCCGGCCGCCTTCGGACTTGACGACGATGTCCTCGAACTGGCGAACCTCGGTCAGTCGTCCCAGCGTCTCGACGCCGAGCTCGAACGCGCCCGGCGCCGGCACCGGCGGCTGGCCGATCGTTCCCGAGGCGACCTGGACGTTCGCCGCCCGGAGCGCGGCGACCGCGTCGCCGCCGGTCAGGTTACGGGCGGCTAGCTTTTCGGGATCGAGCCAGACGCGCATGGCGTAATCGCGCGCGCCGAAAACGGTAACGTTGCCGACGCCGTCGATGCGCGCCAGCACGTCCTTGATGTTGAGGGTCGCGTAGTTGGAGATGTACAGCTGGTCGCGCGATCGGTCGGGCGAACTCAGGTGAATGACCATCAGCATGTCGGGAGACTGCTTGGCGACGGTGACGCCGGTGGCGCGCACCTCCTCCGGCAGGCGCGGCTGGGCGATGGCGACGCGGTTCTGAACCAGCACCTGGGCCGTGTCCAGGTTGGTGCCGAGCGCGAAAGTCACCGTGATCTGCAGCCGCCCGTCGCCGGTCGATTGCGACGTCATGTAGATCATGTTGTCGACGCCGTTGATTTCCTGTTCGAGCGGCGTGGCGACGGTCCGGGCGATGGTTTCGGCGGAGGCGCCGGGATACTGGGCGCTGACGGTAATGTTCGGCGGCGCGATTTCGGGGTATTGCGCCACCGGCAGGGCGAAATAGGCGATCGCGCCGACCAGCGTGATCAGGATCGAGACGACGGTGGCGAAGATCGGCCGGTCGATGAAGAAATGGGAAATTTTCATCGCGTGGCCGCGTTCACGGCTTGCTCTCGGCGCCGGTCCGGATGCGGCCTTCCTCCGCCGTCACCTTGGCGCCCGGGCGCACCCGCATCAATCCGTTGATGACGACACGGTCGTCGGGATGGAGCCCCTCGCGGACGATGCGCAGGTTGCCCTCGACGCGGGGGCCGAGGCTGACCGGCTTGACGCCCACGGTTCCGTCGCCGCCAACCACGAAGACGATCTTGCGCGCCTGGTCGGAGGCGATCGCGGCGTCCGGGATCAGGGCGACCGGCTTCGGCTTCGACACCGGAACGCGGACGCGGCCGAATTGTCCCGGGGTGATGAACAGATCGGGATTCGGGAACGACGCGCGGACGCGAAGCGTCCCCGACGACCGGTTGAACGCGTTGTCGACGAAGTTGATCGTTCCCTCGCGCCGCCATTCGGTTTCGTCGGGCAATTGCGCGAAGACGGCGATCGGGGTATCGCGCGCGGACGGGATTTCGCCGGTTTCGATCCGGCGCCGGTAGGCGAGCGAATCGCTCTCGCTCACGTCGAAGACGAATTCGATCGGGTCGAGCGAAACGATGGTGGTGAGCAAGGTCGAGGTTCCGCCCGTGCCGCCGATGACCAGGTTGCCGACGCTGACCTCGTTGCGGCTGACCCGGCCGGTGATCGGCGCCGTCAGCCGGGTATAGGCGAGGTTGATTTCGGCGGTGCCGACCGCGGCCTTGGCGATGTTGACGGCGGCCTCGGCCGAGCGCTGTTCGGCGATGCGCTGGTCGCGGGTGCTGATGGCGGCGAAGTCGCGCTTGGCCAGTTCGGTGGTCCGGGCAAGCTGCACCTTGGCCAGTTCGAGCCGGGCGAGGCTGTCGGCGAGCTGCGCCCGCGCGGTCGCCAGCGCGAGTTCGAACGGCTCGGGCTCGAT
>CAYPQV010000038.1:0-13067 GCA_964412955.1 uncultured Hyphomicrobiales bacterium | reverse complement strand
TCGGGTCAAGCGCGCGGCGGATTACGCCGATTGTGCAATGCGATACGCGCCGTCGATTTGGCCCTACGTGCGATGTGGTGAGTCGACATCTTCGGCGCCCCGAGCCGCGTGCGCTCATAGCATTATTTTCTTTACTATCGGTAATTTTTAGGATATTTAACCTACATCATTCCCACCGGAGGCCGCCGTCCCTCATGGCGGAAATGTTTACAAATGCTAACAAAAGATAACAAAAACAGGCTTTTTCAGGGAGGTTTCTTTGCGGATCAATGCCTTGAGCCCATTTTGACCCGCCCGGACCCGCACCGCGCCCGTTCGAGTCGGGTCGCGCGCGCCGGTTGCGTCGCGAGCGTATTCGCCTAACGTGGCCGGCATGAACCGCGAACGCAAAACCGTGGTGGTGACCGGGGCGTCCCGGGGCATCGGCCATGCGACCGCGATCCATTTCCTCGAACGGGGCTGGCGGGTGATCACCTGCGCCCGCGCCGACGTGCCGCCCGAGTGCAAGCGCGATCCCAACTGGACGCTGCACGTGCCGACCGATCTCGCCGACGAATCGAGCCTGGCGCGATTCGTGTCCCTCGCCAACGACGCGCTCGCGGGCGAACCGCTGCATGCGCTGGTCAACAACGCCGGGGTTTCGCCCAAGACCCCGTTCAAGGAGCGGCTCGGCTGCCTCAACGGCGACCTCGACGCCTGGCGCCAGGTGTTCGAATTGAATTTCTTCGCGCCGCTGAAGCTCGCGCGCGGATTCGCGACCGCGCTCCATCGCGGGCGCGGCGCCATCGTCAACATTACCTCGATCGCGGGGCACCGCATCCATCCGTTCGCCGGTTCGGCCTATTCCATTTCCAAGGCGGCGCTGTCGGCGCTGACGCGCGAGATGGCGGGCGAGTTCGCCGAGCTCGGCGTGCGCGTCAACGCAGTCGCGCCGGGCGAGATCGAAACCGCCATGGTCCAACCGGAATACGAGGTGCTGATCCCGCGCATTCCGCTCGGCCATATGGGCACGCCCGAGGATTGCGCGCGCGCCATCCATTATCTCTGCTCCGACGAATCCGCTTACGTGACCGGAACCGAACTCTGGGTCACGGGCGGGCAGCACCTGTATTGATGACGGACCTTTCCGCCAACGCCGTCTTTCTCCATCTGCCCGTCCCGGCCGGAAACGATCGCGGGGACTGGCGGCGGCTCAAGCGAGCGATCCTCCGCCACGGGGGGGTCGAGGCGCTTTTCATCCATGCCCTCGCCAAGGCCCACTACGACGCCGGTTGCGCGGAGACGGGCGAGGGCGAAGCCGTCCGCCGGCCGTGCCATTGGGTGCCGCCGGGCACCCTCGGCGCCGACGGCGTACCGCCGACGTTGCTGGTACCGGGGGCGCCGCTCGCGCCTTTCGCCGGACGACGCCGGGCGGCCGGGCTGGACCGCGCCTACAGCTTGGTCGGCGTAATCGAGAACCTTGGCGATCCGGAAACGCTCGATCATCTCGCCCGGTTCGCGGGCGCGCCGTTCGCGCCTTGGGACGTTCTCGTTTGTCCATCGCGGGCGATCGAGGCCGCCGTCCGGCGCCTGGTCGGCGACGGGTTGCCGATCCGGGTCGTTCCGTTCGGGATCGAATGCGATGAGTACGCGGATACGGCCGAGATTCGCGCCATCCGGGCGCGCGTCCGGCGCGGGCTCGGCATCGGCGAGGACGACGTGGCGCTGCTGCTGTTCGGCCGGTTCGACTATCGCGCCGGCCGCCATCCCGTGGCCGCCTATCTCGCGGCCGAGGAGGCGGCACGGCGCGCGGACCGGCGCTGTTTCCTGATTCACGCCGGAACGTTCGCGTCGGCCGAGGTCGAGCGCCAATATCGGGACGCGGCCCGCGCCTTGGCGCCCACCTCGCGTTGCATCTTTCTCGACGGCGACGAGCCGGCGGTGCGCGGCAACGTCTGGTTCGCCTCCGACATCTTCGTCGCCCTCGACGATGGGGACCACGACGCGGCCGGGGAACCGGTGCTGGCGGCGATGGCTTCGGGCCTGCCGGTGGTGGCATCGGACTGGGGCGGCCTGCGCGAGGCGGTGAGCGACGGGAGCGAAGGCTTTCTCGCGCCGACGTGGCTGCCCGAGCCGGGGCAGGGAACCGATTTGGCGCTCGCGCCGGAACTCGACCTGCTGCCCGAGGCGCGCGCGGCCGCGTTCGCCCGCCAAGCGGGCATCGTTACCCAGGTGACGGCGGTGGACGTGCGCGCGGCGGCCGATGCGCTGGCGGCGCTCGCGGCCGATGCGGACCGGCGGCGCACGATGGGCGAAGCGGCGCGGAAACGCGCGCGCACGGAGTTCGATTGGCGCGCGATCGTGGCCCGGCACCAGGCGCTGTGGCGCGAACTCACCGACCTGCGCGCCACCGCGGATAGGCCTGACGATTTACGTCGGTCGTCCGTACGGCCGGAAAGCCTCGGCGATCCTTTCGCGCGCCTCGCGGATCATCCGTCGCACCGTATCGGGGCGGCGACTCGCGTCGCGCTCGCGCCCGGCGCGGGCTCGGCCAAGCTCGAAGCCCTCGCGCGGCTTCCCATGAACGACTATGCCACCGAAGTTCTGCCCGCCGCCGAGGACATGGCCGCGATGCTCGTGTCCCTCGACCGTTCCGGCGAGGCGACCGCGGCGGAACTTGTGCTGCGCCTGCCCCCGGATCGGCAGGGGCTGGCCTCGCGCGGGATCGCCTGGCTCGCTAAGATGGGTCTCGTCGCGCTCGCGTCGCCGCCCGCGGACGCGGCGCCGCCGCCGCCGGCGCCCGAACCGATGGCCGCCGCCGATGTCGCGGAAGCCGCCTCGGCGCCGTGTTTTTTGGGCGAAACGGGCGGGCTGGTCGCGGACGCGCGCGCCGCCGAGGGCCGGGGAGACCTGACCGCGGCGGCGGCATCGTGGCGCGAAGCGCTTGCACGCGATCCGGATCACGTCGAGGCCCATATTCGGCTGGGCGAGATTCTCGCCGGCGCGGGCGAGGGAGGCGAGGCGCTCGATCATTTCCGGCGCGCGGTCGCCGCCGACCCGGGCTCGGCGCCCGCGCACTCCGCCCTCGGTCGCGCGCTGGCGCTGATCGGCGATACCACGGGCGCGATCGAATCCTTTCGGCAGGCGGCGGCGGCCGAACCGGAATCGTTCGAACCCGCGTTTTACCTTGCCGCCGCGCTCAGGCGTTCGGGCGCGACGTTCGAGGCGGTCCAGGCGTTGCGCGCGCTCGTCGAAAGTTTCCCCGATCGGCCCGACGGCCGCTACCAGCTCGGGCTCGCCCTCAAGTCCCAGGGACGGCGCGCGGAGGCGATGGACGCTTTGCGCAAAGGCCTCGCGCTCGCGCCGGACGACGCATTCCTGCGCGCGGCGCAAGCGACCCTCAAGTTCGACCTGGCGGGAGAAGGCCGGCTCGGCCGCTCCCGCCGGGGCGGGCGCGCGGCGCTCTTTTTCTCCCGACCGGAGCATTACCCGGTCCTCAAGCCGTTGTTCGACCGCCTCGCCGAAAAGCGGTGGCCGCTGATCGGCGGCGACTGGCGCGAAGTCGCCGATTTCGCACCCGACCTGATCGTCGCGTGCGAGCCGTTCCCGCGCGATATCCGCCGGCTCGTTCCCGGCGCGGCGACGCTCTATCTCCAGGCCGGGGTCGGCGACGAGGCGCTGTCGGGCGCTTTCGCGCCGTTCGCCGATATCGCCGCCGCCATCGGGCCCGAAGACCGCGATCGCTTCGCCCGCGCCGGAATTCCCGATGACCGGATTTGGACGGTCGGGCCGATCGCCCTCGACCCGCTTCGTCGGGGCGCAACGCCATCGCCGGATTTCCTGCCGGCGCGGGCCGGGGAATCCGGGCGCGGCAAGATCATCCTGTTTGCGCCGACCTATCAGCCCGCTCTCTCGGCCGCGGTCCTGTTGGGCGAGCATCCGATCGAGGCGCTCCGCGGGGAGCGTCACGACATCGCCGTGATCGTCAAGCCGCATCCGGTCACCTGCGCGCATCAGCCGCAATGGCTGTCCTGGTGGCGGAACGTGGCGCGCACCTTCCCCAACGTTCATCTGGTCGACTCGGCCGCGGCGGATGTCGCGCCGCTGCTCGCCGCCGCCGACGTGCTGGTCACGGACTGCTCCGACGTGATGTTCTCGTTCCTGGTCGTGGACCGGCCGATGGTGCTGATCGACAATCCGGACCGATTGGCGGCGGGCAGCGGATACGACCCCAAGGCGCTGGTCTGGACCTGCCGGGATATCGGCGAAAGCGTCGGCGATACCACCCATATTGCCGGCGCCGTCGCCCGCGCCCTCGCCGGCGACGACCATGGGCGCGAAGCCCGCGCGCGCTGGCGCCAACGGCTGTACGGCGGACTCGACGACGGGCACGCCCTCGATCGCCTTGCGGCGCGGCTCGAATCGATCATGGATTCCTGAAAACCTCGCGAATCATCAAGACCTTGTGGGCGTAGAGGCTTTTCGGCCCACATCTGGTCGTGTATCATCGCGGGCGAATCGGACCCGAACGCGCCCGGCGGCTTAGGCCGCCCAAACGTAAGGCCGGGCGCGAAGGAGGAGTTGGGCGATGACCACGGCGAACCAGCGGGACACTCCCACCCAGGCTTTCGAACCGCGACCGCCGGAAGCGAGCGCCGCGCCCGCGGGCGAACCGTTGACTCCGTCGCGCCCGCTCGAGCCGCAAGCCTGGGTCGAGCCCCTGCATCTGCGCTATCGGCTGCCGCTGGTCGCGGGCGGCATCCTCACGCTCGCATGGCTCTATTTCAGCGTGTCGTTCATCGGCGGCTCGATCGGCTGGGCCGAACTGGGCCAGTTGTTGCCGCACGAGATCGGCGGGCTGTTCGCCGGCGTCGCCACCCCGGTCGCGCTCGTCTGGATGACGGTCGCGTTCTTCGAACGCGGACGCGAATTGCGGCGCGAGACCGAGGCGCTGCGCTGGCAGTTGAACCAGCTCGCGTATCCGTCCGAACGCGCGGAATCGCGCTTGAGGGAAATCACCGACAGCCTGCGCCGCCAGGCGCGCGAGTTGACCCAGGCGACGGAAGAGGCGGCGGCGCGCGCCGAAGCGGTCGGCGCGCTGGTCAAGCGCCGCGCCCTCGAACTGTCGCGCGCGTCCGAGGACGCGGACCTGCGCGCGCAGGCGGTGGCCGAGGCGCTTCGCCGCCAGGTCGAGGATTTGCAGGCCGCCTCGGAGCGCGCCGCCAACCGCGCGCGCCAGGTCGGCGACGTTCTTCACCAGAATTCGCAGGAACTGACCGTCGCCGCTGATCGCGCCAACGCGCGCGTCGACGACTTGGCCGAAATCCTGCGTCGGCGCGGCGAGGAATTGTCGGCGGTCGCCAACGAAGCGTCCACGCGCGCGCGCGAGGCAACCGAAACGTTCGCCGAACGGGGCCGCCAGTTCGCGGCCGTGACCGAGGAAACCACGGGCCGCGCCCAGGACGCGGGCGAGCGCCTGTTCGAAAAGGCGCAGGTGCTGCTTCAGTCGTCGGCGGATATCAGCGACAAAGTCAAGCTCAGCGCCGATCTGCTGCATAACCATGCCCAGGAGATGAGCCAGCGCCTCGATCGCGCGGCCGGCCAGACCGAACTGATGGGCGACGGGCTCAAGCGTCAGGTCGAGGAGCTAAACGCCGTCGGCTCGGTCGTCGCCATGCGCGCCGCGGAAATCGAGGGCAGCCTTGAACGCCAGGCGCGGGCGCTCGACGAGACCTCGGATGCGGCGAGCGAAAAGGTCAAGTTGGTGAGCGAGACCATGCGCGAACAGTCGCGTGCGATCGAAATGACCGCCGACCGCGTGGCCGAGCGCATCAAGGGCGCCGGCGAAGCGATGCAGATGCAGGCCCGGACCATGTCCGAGTCGGCGGATCAGACGGCCGCGCGCGCCACCGGCGTGGGTGAATCGCTCCGCCGGATTATTCAGGATTTGGGCCTCGCTTCCGATAAGGTGCTGGTGGAAACCGTCCGGGCCGGCGAAGCTCTCGATGGGCGCGCCGCCAACCTCGCCCGCGCGGCCGACGAATTGGTGGCTCGGCTGGACGGCGCGGGCGAGGCGGTCGGTCAGCAGGCCGACTCCCTCAATCAGCTGTCGTCGCAGAGCATTCAGCGCCTCGGCGCGGTCGGGGAGACGCTGCGCCAGCGCGCCGACGATCTTTCGGGGCTGTCCGATCGGACCGGCGGTCGTCTCGCCGCGCTGGTGGTCGGTCTTCAGAAAACCGGCGCCGAAGTGGCCAAGGCTTCCGAACAGGGCGCAGCGGCGATCGCGACCGCGACCCGCGGGCTCAATCAGGGCGTGGCGGAACTCGACGGATCGGTCGGGCAGGCCTCCGCCCATGCGGACGAATTCGGACGTCGGCTCGCCGATTTGGCGCAAACCGCGGCGGCCGCCACCGCGCGCATCGACGATTCGACCGAGACCCTGCGGCGGCGGGCGGACGATACGGCGCTGATCGCCGGTCGCGCGACCGAGGATATCGCGGGCGCGACGCGCGGCTTGATCGATCATGCGGACCGGTTGGCCGATACCGGCGCGCGGGTCGCGAAGTCGATCGAAGAGGGCGCCGGCCTCATCCAACGGCGCACCGGCGATGTTCAATCCTCCGGCGATCTCGCGGAAGCGCGGCTGCAAGGCGTGATCGAGGAAATGCGCCGTAGCTTGAAGGAGATGTCCGACGCGTCCGACGCGGCCCAGGTTCAGTTGCGTTCGATCAACGAAACCGTGGCCGCCAGCGGCGCCGATCTGGGCGTGACCAGCGAACGCGCGGTCAGCGCGCTTGCCGGCGTGTCCGAGGCGTTGCATGCGCGGGCGCGCGACGCGGCGGGTGCGGTCGAGCGGGCGACCGACATGCTGGAATTGATGGCATCGGCCATGCGCCGCCAAGCCGATGATCTCATGGATGTTTCCGACAAGACGTCCACCAAGATATCCTCCCTCGGCGACGCGTATCACAGCCAATCGAATCGGCTTGTCGTGGCCTCGGAAGAAGCGGTCCGCAATCTTGGGTTGGCGAGTGAAATACTAATCGCGCGGCAGGGCGATCTGGCGGGGGCCGCCGACCAAGCCATCGGCCGCTTGCGCGAAGCGAGCGCCGAGATGAAGTCGGGCGCCGGAGATCTGTCGGGCGCTTCCGAACTGGCCGAAGGCCGGGTGCGCAACGCCATTGCCGCTATCAAGGACGGAGTCGAAGGCGTCAATGAGGCGGGCGCGGATACCGGGCGACGCCTCGACGTCCTTGCCGCCGGGCTGCGCCAAAATCGGGACGAAATCGCCGCCGCGACCGAGCAAACGGAAACGAGATTGGAACGCATCGCCGAAATCCTGCGCCAGCGGTCGCAGGACCTGTCGGCCGTTCATGCCTCGGCCATGTCGCACGTGCGCTCGTTTTCCGAGGTTCTGCACGGGCACGCGACGGCGGTGGCGGCGGCCTCCGACGAAGCGGCGACACGGCTCGGCAAGGCGGGCGAGGCGCTGCAACAGAGCACCGCCGCGCTGGCCGATACCTCCGATCGCGGCGTCAAGGCGATGCAGGTCTCGAGTTCGGCGTTTCAGCAACACGCGGAATCCCTGGAACTGGCCGTTCAAAAGGCCGCCGCCGACATGGATCAGGCCACCGCGCAGATCAAGAGCGGCACCGGGCATCTCGCCGAATTGAGCCGCCAGATCACCGGCGAACTGAAGGACGCGAGCCAAGCGTTGTTCCAGCGGTCCGAAGACATCGGATCGGTGGCGCGGCGGGCGGCGGGCGAGGCGAACGACGCCGCCCGGCTGGTCGCGGAGCGAATTCAGGAGTTGGACGCGCGGAGCAAGACCGCGTCGCTCGATCTCGACCGCAGCAGCGAAACGCTGGTGCGGCGCGGCCAGGACCTGACGGCGAATGCCGAACAGGGCGCAACCCGGCTCTCGCGTTTGAGCGAGCTGTTTCGCCAGCGCGCCCACGATATCGTGGGCAAGACCGACGATATCGTCGCGCGCATCGGCGCCAGCACCGGCGCGCTGCGCGGCCAATTGCACGAACTCGCCACCCAATACACCTCGACCGAGCGTTCGGTCGCCAACCTGGGCGAAACGCTGGTCCATCGCGCCGAGGAGATCGGCGGCATGTCGCGCCAGGCGCTCGAACAGGTTTCCGCCTGGACCCAGGTCGCGCGCAACGCCGAATCCACCGCCGCCAACGCCGAACGGGTTTCCGATCAGGCTCGCCAGATCGGCGAGGGGCTGCAGCGTCAGATCACGGACATGCGCGAGGCGACGCGGGAAGCGCAAGACGTGCTCCGTATCCTCAACGAGCGGCGCCGTCAGGCCGGCACCCAGGAGTTCCTGCGCGACGCGACGTTCGTGATGGAGCGGCTGCAATCGCTCGCGATCGACATGAACCGAATCCTGGAAACGGAGCTTTCCGAGGAGGATTGGCAGCGCTACAGCAAGGGCGAAAAAGGACTGTTCGTCCGCAAGATGCTGGGCCTCAGGGAACGTTCGCGGCTGGCCACCATCGCGAGCCGCTATCGCGAGGACGCCGAATTCCGGGAATATGTCAACCGCTACATCGCGCAATTCGAAGGCGCGCTCGGCGAAGCGAAGAAGCGCGATATCGACGGCGTGCTTGCCACCACGTTCCTGACCGCGGACGTGGGCAAGGTCTACATGCTGCTGCTGCGCGCGATCGGCCGCGAGAACTGAGATCCGTCGCGTGCCGGCCACACGTGAGATGACAGGGATCGATTTCGGCCGCCGGGACTTGGCGATCGCGCGCTGGCTGTTGGTCGTGTGCGTGCTCGTTTTTTTGATGATCGTCATCGGCGGCCTGACGCGTTTGACCGAATCCGGACTTTCGATCGTCGAGTGGAAGCCGTTGACCGGTTGGATGCCGCCGATCGGCGACGCCGCCTGGCAGGACTTGTTCCGCAAGTACCAGGCGTCGCCCGAGTACCAGAAGATCAACCGCGGCATGAGCCTCGATCAGTTCAAGGGGATTTTCTGGCTCGAGTTCATCCACCGGGTCTGGGGACGCCTGATCGGTTTGGCGTTTGCCGTGCCGCTGGCGGTCTTCTGGTGGCGGGGTTGGCTTGATCGCGGGCTTAAAGTTCACATGGTGGCGGCGTTGCTGCTGGGCGGGGCGCAAGGGGCGCTCGGCTGGCTGATGGTGGCGAGCGGCCTGGTCGACGACCCCCGTGTCAGCCCGTACCGGCTGGCGGCGCATTTCGGGCTGGGCGTGGCGATTTACGGTTACTTGTTCTGGATTGCGACCGGGCTGATCGGCTTATCCGGGGAAGTCGACCCGAACGCGACGGCGGGACGCACGCGTCGGCTGGCCTTCGCGCTCCTCGGTCTGGTGGTCGTGACGATGCTGTCCGGAGCGCTGGTCGCGGGGCTGGATGCGGGGCTGGCCTACAATACATTTCCGTTGATGGCCGGACGTGTCGTGCCGGACGGTTATTTCGCGCTCGGCGTCACGTTCGCCAACATGTTCGAGAACATCGCCGCGGTGCAGTTCAATCATCGCTTGTTGGCGACGCTGACGGTGCTGTCGGCGTTGGCGTTCGGATGGCTCGTGCCCCGGGCCGCTGGCAACTTCCGGTTGCGGCGGGCGATCCTGCTGGTTCCGGCGGCGGCGGCAATCCAATACGGGATCGGTATCCTGACGCTCTTGCTGCACGTTCCGGTCGCGCTGGGTGTTGCACACCAGGGAACAGCGGTGATCCTGTTTACGGCCGTACTATGGGCGGCCCGGATCGCTGGCTTTTCCGCCGCCAAGCCCTTGCAAACCACGGCAAATCGGGCAAACTAACCGATCCTTTCCCTAGTCGGTCGAGGCTGCGATGAGTGAACAAAAATACCGCCTGGTGACCCGGAGCGATTTTGACGGGCTGGTGTGCGCGGTGCTGCTGCGCGAACTCGGGCTCATCGAGGACATCAAGTTCGTCCACCCCAAGGATATGCAGGACGGCACCATCCTGATTTCCGATTCGGACATCACCACCAACCTCCCTTACGTCAAGGGCGTCCACTTGGCCTTCGACCACCACTTGTCCGAAACGATCCGGATGAAGGACAAGCCGAAAAACCACATCATCGATCCCAAAGCCCCTTCGGCGGCGCGCGTGGTGTTCAACCACTACGGCGGCAAGAAAAAATTTCCCCATATATCCGCGGCCATGATGGACGCGGTGGACAAAAGCGACTCGGCCCAGTTCAGTAAGGACGAAATCCTGAAACCCAAAGACTGGGTGCTCCTCAACTTCATCATGGATTCGCGCACCGGGCTCGGCCGCTTCAAGGATTTCCGCGTTTCCAACTACCAGCTCATGATGCAGCTGATCGATTATTGCCGCGATCACGATATCGACAGCATTCTCGCGCTGCCCGACGTCAAGGAGCGGGTGGATCTTTATTTCGCCCACCAGGACAAGTTCAAAGAGCAGCTCAAGCGCTGTGCGCAAATTTATAAGAATCTCGTCGTTCTTGACCTCCGCAAGGAGCAGACCATTTACGCCGGCAACCGGTTCCTGGTTTACGCGCTCCATCCCGACTGCAACATCTCGATTCACGTGATGTGGGGATTGAATCAGTTGAACACGGTTTTCGCGGTCGGCAAGTCGATCATAAAACGGACTTCCAAAACGAATGTCGGCGAATTGATGCTCAAGCACGGCGGCGGCGGCCATGAGAACGCGGGCACCTGCCAGATCGAAAACGACATCGCCGACGAAGTGCTCAAAGGCCTGATCGCCAAGATCAACGCCGACGGCTAGGCCATCAGCCGGCCGACGGCAAATCCGATGCGATCAACAGAATCGAAAATGGACGGCTTCATTCGAACGCGCGGGTTGCGATCGGCGCTCGCTGTCGCGGTTGCCGTCGCCGCGGGTATCGCGCTCGGCGCGCTCGGCGGCTGCTCCGTCGGCGACGGAGTTCTCGGGCGCGCGATCGGATGGAGCGACCTGGCGGGGTTGTCCGCCGACAGCAGTCGCGAGGTCGGGCGATTCAGCGCGGCGTTGCATCTCGATTCCGAGCGAGACGGCGTGGAGCGGGCGACAGCCCATTTCACCGACGTCTTCAAGCGGGTGCGGGTCGGATATGTCCGGGAGGTTGGCGACGCCGAGTTGGTGGACGCCGCGTTGCGCGGTCTAGCCGAGGAAAGAGGATCATCGCTCAGGCGGGATCCGGCAAAATTGGTGGAAGCGGCGCTGCGCACCATGCTGTCGAGCCTGGACCCGCATTCGGCCTATCTCAACGCCGAAGAATACCGTGACAGCTTCGTCAGCACGCGGAGCGAGTTCGGCGGAATCGGGATCGAGGTCAGCGCCGAGGACGGCCTGGTCAAGATCATCACGCCGATCGAGGACACGCCGGCCTACCGCGCCGGCCTTAAGCCCGGGGACCTGATCACTCACGTCGACGGGGAGCCGGTCAAGGGCAAGGGTCTGATGTACGCGGTCAACAAGATGCGCGGCGCGCCCGGTTCCGAATTGCGCCTGACGCTGGTTCGCGGCGGTGCGTCGTTCGAGGCCCGCTTGACTCGCGCCGTGATCAAGGTGCGCTCGGTGCGCTGGGAAATCATCGACGATATCGGATATATCCGCGTCGTTCGCTTTATCGAGAAAGTGGACGACAACCTCGACCAGGCGGTGACCGAAATCCGCAAACAGTTGGGCGGTCGGCTGCGAGGGATCGTGCTCGATCTGCGCAACAATCCGGGCGGGCTGCTCGAACAGTCGGTGACCGTGGCGGATTCGTTCCTCGACTCGGGGCGGATCGTGACGGTCAAGGGGCGCCGGGGGGCGGGCCGGGTTTACGAAGCGGCGTCGGGCGATCTCGCGCGTGGTGTTCCGATGGTCGTGCTGGTCAACGGCGGCTCGGCTTCGGCGGCCGAAATCGTCGCCTCCGCCCTTCAGCAAAACGGCCGCGCCACGGTGATGGGGACCCTGACGTTCGGCAAGGGATCGGTGCAGACGGTCATGCCCTTGCCGCAGGAGGGGGCGATCCGGCTGACCACTTCCCTTTATTACGCGCCTTCGGGCGACGCGATCCAATCGCGCGGGGTTGAGCCCGACGTCGAGGTGATCGACACCGCCGCCGAGGCAGCGGAGAAGGATAAAACCAAACCGGCGGACGGCGCGGCCGAAAAGCGCCGCCGCGAGGCCGACCTGCCCGGCGCGCTGCCGGCGGTCGGGGCGGTCTTGCCCCGTCGGCACGGCAGCGTGCCCGATTCCCACTGTCGTCCCGTCGGCGAAAAGCAGGACCGCCAACTGGGTTGCGCGGTCGAACTGTTGCAAGCGGGATCAGCCAACAAATTCCTCGCCGCCGCCGCCGCGCGCCCGGCCATGTGATGGCTCGCGCCCGACCGGGTCGTGCCCTCGGTCGGCACGGCTCCTTCGACCAAGATCAAGCGGCTAACCTTGTTCGCGGTTTCGGAACACCCGGCTTAAATCCTGTTATATCGTTCAATATCAATTAGTTATATGTAACCCGGTTACGTCTGAGCAACCCTCGGACGATCTTCCGGCCGCCTCGGATCATGTTTTCGGGGCGATTATCTCAGGTCAGGCCTAATCTTCCCTCGGTTCCCGAAGGGGCGGAGTCCGTCCCGCCGGGGAAAGCTCAATACGCCCGGCGCGCTGTTCGCGCCGGCATGGAGAAATCGAGGAACGCGCCATGATGGACGGAGCCGGAAGCGACAACATCATCACCCTGCAGGCGGGCAACAGCGGCGAAATCGCCCTGCCCGAAGGCGTGTCCCTGACCACCGCCGAATTTTCCCAGGACGGGTCCGACCTGGTTCTCACCATGCCCGACGGCAGCCAGGTGAAGATCGAGGGCTACTTCGACCAGCCCAATCCTCCGCAACTCGCTTCCGCCGACGGCGCCCAGGTTCCGGGCAACGTGGTGGCGCAACTGGCGGGCGGCCCCGGCGCGCAGATGGCGGATGCCAGCGGCAGCGACGCGCTGACCGGCGGCGCCGACGGCGTGCTCTCGCTCGGTCCTTCCGACGGCCAGGTCATCGTCGGCTCCGACGGCGCGGCCATCGGCCAAGTCCAGAATCTGTCCGGCGCCGTATTCGCCGTGCGCG
>CAYPQV010000037.1:0-16220 GCA_964412955.1 uncultured Hyphomicrobiales bacterium | reverse complement strand
GTTGGATTTCAGGTATTCTCCCTCCGCCACGCGCGGTCTGATCGGAACGCCATCCCGAGCCACCTCCCCCTCTCCCGCCATGCTTCACATCAACGACCTGATTTTTCGGATCGGCGGTCGCGTATTGTTCGACGGTGCGACGATGGCCTTGCCCAAGGGCCACAAGGTCGGCCTAGTCGGACCTAACGGCTCCGGAAAGACCACATTGTTCCGGCTGATCGCGGGAGAAGCTTCGCCCGATGGCGGCAGCGTCTCGCTCGCAGGCCGGGTTCGCATCGGCCGGGTTGCCCAGGAGGCGCCATCCGGCCCGACGAGCCTTCTGGACACGGTGCTTGCGGCGGACACCGAAATGGCGTCGCTCACGGCGGAAGCGGAAACGGCCACCGACCCTCACCGCATCGCGGAGGTCCACACGCGGCTTGCCGACCTGGAGGCCCACGCCGCGCCGGCCCGAGCCGCCGCCATTCTGGCCGGCCTTGGCTTCGACGAAGCGGCCCAGGGAAGACCCTGCTCCGAGTTCTCGGGCGGATGGCGGATGCGCGTGGCCCTGTCGGGCGTCCTGTTCTCGCGCCCGGATCTGCTGCTACTGGACGAACCAACCAACCACCTGGACTTGGAGGCCACCATCTGGCTGGAGAACTACCTGGCCAATTGGCCCGGCACGATGCTGGTGATCAGCCACGACCGCGATTTGCTCAATCGGGCGGTGAACGGCATCGTTCATCTGGAGGGCGGAAAGCTCGTTCGCTATCAGGGCAACTACGATCGCTTCGTCCGCACGCGCAATGAACATCTTGCCCATCAAGCGGCGCAGCGCGAGCGTCAGCAGGCCGAACGCAAGCACATGCAGGCCTTCATCGACCGCTTCCGGGCCAAGGCGAGCAAGGCCCGCCAAGCGCAGAGCCGCATCAAGATGCTGGCCAGGATGGAACCGATCGCCGGCGTGGTCGAGGGGCGCACCACTACTTTTCATTTTCCCGACCCCTCCCCATTGCCCCCGCCCATCGTCGCGCTCGACGAGGTCGTTGCCGGTTACGACGGTCGTGTCGTGCTGGACAGACTCAACCTGCGCATCGACATGGACGATCGCATCGCCATTCTCGGCGCCAACGGCAACGGCAAGTCGACCTTGGTCAAGATTCTGGGCGATCGCCTGAAAACCATGGGCGGCGAGTTGCGCAAGTCGGCCAAGCTCAAGGTCGGCTATTTCGCCCAGCATCAGGCGGAAGAGCTGGACCTCGACGCAACGCCCTTGAGCGAGCTTGGCCGGCGCATGGGCACGAGCAACACCACGCGCCTACGCAATCATCTTGGTCGTTTCGGATTTGGCGCCGACAAGGCCGAGACACGCATCGCCGATCTTTCCGGCGGCGAGAAGGCGCGACTGTTGTTCTGTCTCATGAGCATCGAAGCTCCGCACATCCTGCTGCTCGACGAACCGACCAATCACCTGGACGTTGACGCGCGGGAAGCGCTGGCCGAGGCGCTCAACGACTTCGAGGGCGCCGTGATCCTGGTCAGCCACGACGCCAATCTGATCGAGCTGGTCTGCGACAGGCTTTGGCTGGTCGCGGGGGGAACCTGCGTTCCCTATGACGGCGATCTTTCCGACTACCGCCGCCTTCTGCTGGAGGAAGCCAAGGATCGACGCCGCGAAGCGAGAGCCGAAAAGCCGGCAGAACGGGCCGATGGCAGGGCCGGCCGTCAAGCCCGTGCCCAGGAAAGGGCGCGAACCGCCGACTTGCGGAAGCGCCTGGCCGAAACCGAGAAGGCGATTGAGAAGTTGGAGCGCGAAAAAGAAGCTTTGGAAAGTCGATTGGCCGACCCGGCCCTTTACGAGAACAAAACGGATGAAGTCCGCCAGCTGCCCATGCAGCTGGCCGCGGTGAAGCGGTCATTGGCCGTGGCGGAGTCGACTTGGATGGATATAGAAGAAAAGCTCGGCCTGAAGCCGAATTGAGTAGGCGGCATCCGCCTTTCCGGCCGTTCTTTCGTCTATGGCGTCGTGATGGCCGACACCACCAGATTCAAGACCGGGGCGACAGATCAGAGAGTGTTGGGTTGCGGGCCCACTTCCTCCGCCAACTATACGGAATTGCGCGCGATCGCCCGACCTTTCGCTCAGTAATGTTCGTCTTGCCCCGGGGCGGCGCCGCAGAGTTGGACCTGCTACGGCGCCTTGAGTTACAAGGATTTTTTCCTTTTATCGTTTTACGGAGTGAACTCGGCGCCGCCGCTTAGCCCACCATCGGTCTCCAAATGGTATGGCCGAGCGGGATCTTAGGCCGCACTCAATTCGAAAAGGGCGGACATCGCTCCCGCCACGAGAGGGTCGAGGAAACGATGGGGCCGAGAGTTGGGTCGGTTGCGGGCGAAGATAATCGTGTCATGTTCGCGCTTTGCCGTACTCTCGACAATCCAATATCTCCTCATTTCGCCTCCAGCATGGTCTGGGGCAGCCAGAGAGCCATTTCGGGAAAAATCGTTAAAAGCACGACCATCAGGCACATCAGCACGAAAAGCGGGGCCGCGTAGAGGCCCAGGCTGAAGATATTTCGCCCGGTCATGCCCTGAAGCACGTAGAGGTTGAAACCGACCGGCGGCGTGATCTGCGCCATCTCGACCACCAGCACTAGATAAACGCCGAACCAAATTAGATCGATGCCCACCTTCTCGACCAGCGGCATGATCACCGAGGTCGTCAGCACCACCATGGAGATGCCGTCGAGAAAACAGCCGAGTATGACATAGAAGAGCGTCAACGCGACCAGGAGTTGCCATTGCGCGAGTTGAAAGTCACCCACCCATTCGGCCAGCGCGCGCGGAATGCCGGTGAACCCCATGGCGGTCGTGAGAAACGCCGCGCCGGCAAGAATAAAGGCAATCATGCAACTCGTGCGCGTGGCTCCAAGAAGTGCGGCGCGGAAGCTTTTGCACGTTAGCGCTCCTGTCAGCCAGGACAGCAAAAGCGACAGGAACACCCCGATCACCGCAGCTTCGGTTGCCGAAGCCAACCCGCCGTAGATCGAGCCGACTACACCGGCAATCAGCAGCACAACCGGGATAAGGCGTCGAGTCGCGATGATCCGGTTTACGAAGCTCGCCGGCGGCTCGGCTGGAGGCATCCGCGCGCCATTAGCGAGTGCCCAACCGACGATGTAGAGTGAAAACAGCGATGCCAGCGCAATTCCGGGGACGACGCCGGCGATGAAAAGTTGAGCGATCGACTGATCCGTCGCGGTGGCATAGACGATCATGATGATGGACGGCGGAATCAGCAGTCCCAGCGTGCCCGATCCGGCAAGCGTGCCGATCGCCATGCGCTCGTCGTAACCGCGCTTGTGGAGCTCGGGCAGCGCGATCCGCCCGATGGTCGCGCAAGTGGCCGCCGACGATCCCGACACCGCGGCGAAAATCGTGCAGCCGAGCACGTTGACATGCAATAGCCGCCCGGGCAGGCGTTGCAGCCAGGGCGCCAAGCCCTCGAACATGTCTTCGGACAACTTGGTGCGAAAAAGAATCTCGCCCATCCAGATAAACATAGGAAGCGCGGTGAGGTCCCAAGAGTTCGATGCCTGCCAGATCGAGGTAGCCAGTACGGCGCCGGGCGGCGTTGCGACATTCAGCACCATCGCGACGAATCCGATCGCGGCCAGCGCGAGTGCGATCCACACGCCCGAACCGAGAATGACGAACAGCAGAAGAATGAGCAGCAACGCGAGTCCGACCAAGGACATCGCTTATCCTTCCTTGCCGAGCGTCAACGCTTCCTCGCAGTCTTGGAAGCTCGGGCGCCCGCCGCGCGCCACGATGACGAGCTCGTCGAGCAGCGTGATCGTCAAAACCGCGCTTCCGACGGCCATCGCCGCCTGGGGAATCGCCAGCGGAATCGGCAACACGCCCACCGAAACCTCGTTGAAGCGCCAGGAATCGAGCGCCAGCAACGCGATCCGCGACGTCATCCAGCCGCTGGCGAGCGCGGCGGCGGCAAGCGCCCAAATTTCGAACGCCCTCCGTGTCCGATCGGACAGGTTCGCCAACAGCATCGTCACGCGAATATGCGCCCCAGCCTTGAGCGTCGGCGCCAGCGCGAAGAAAGTCGCCGCAGCCAGCAGATAGCCTGCGATTTCGGCGAGCGAGAGAATGACGAAATCGAAGTAGCCCAACCCCGATAGCTTAAGTGCGCCATCGATGATCCGCGCGCCGACCTGTAGGCCGACCAGCGCCGCGATCGCGGTCAGGCAAAGCGCGGCAAGCCACAACGCCCCGGTGTAAAGGGCGTCAAGATAGGAACGCATTGCCGCCTACTTCTTGTAGGCTTCCAGGATGGCCTTTCCTTCGGCGCCCGCAGACGCCGCCCATTCTCCCGTGATGATTTCGCCGATCTTGGCGAAGCCCGACCTCAGCGCGTCGCCGGGCGGCAGCACGATGATTTTGGCCGCCTTCAGGGCAGCGGTTTTGATCGTCATTTCCTCGGCCGAAAGCTTCCAGCCGCGTTCTTCGGCGACTTTCGCGGCTGCGGTCACCGCCTGCCGTTGCACGGCCGAGAGCTTATCGAAGGCCGCCTTGTTGACGAACACCACGTTGCGCGGCAGCCATGCCTGCGTATCGTGATAGTGACTCAGGTAGGTCTCTGCCTTGGTGTCGACGCCGGTCGAGGCCGAGGTGATCATCACGTCGACCCGCCCTGTGGCGAAGGCGGTCGGCAGGTCGGGAACTTCGATCTGCACCGGCGCCGCCTTGGCCAACGCCGCCACGCGGCCAGTCACCGCGTTATAGGTGCGGAACTTCAATCCCTGCAAGTCTTCGACCGATTTGAGTTCGCGCTTGGCGTAGATTCCCTGCGGCGGCCAGGGCACCGAATAGAGAAGGAGCAGCCCTTCCTCGGCCAGTCTCTTTTCCAGCGCCGGCCGCTGCGCTTGGTAGAGCTTGCGCGCGGCGTCGTAACCCGTGGCCAGAAACGGCACGGAATCGAGACCGTAGATCGGACTATCGTTGGCGTGGAGCGAGATCAGCACTTCGCCGATCGGCGCCAAGCCCTGGCGGACCGACTTCTTGATCTCCGGATGCTTGAACAGCGAACCGGCGGAATGAATGGTGATCTTGAGCGAGCCGCCGGTCGCTTTTTCGATGTCGGCGGCGAATTGAGTGACGTTCCGAGTGTGGAAGTTGCCGTCGGGATAGGGCGTCGGCATATCCCACTTGGTCTGGGCGCTCGCGCCCGAGGCAACGGTGATTCCGAGCGCAACAACGATCGCCGCGCGCGACAGCGTAGAGATCATTTTTTCCTCCCTGACGTTCTTGCTTATTCCCGTTCGCTTGGAGCGAGGGGCCACAAGGGAGAGCCGATGCCAACAGAATATCGACAATATGTCAATAACTTAGCGACGGCCTACAGGGAGTAGAGCGTTCCCAGCCGTTTACCCCTCGTGGGGGCAAGGCATTCCAGCGAATGTTGGGTCTTAGATGCATTCCCTCCGCCAGTCCTACCCGGTGGAACGCTCCCCGCGCGTCGGTCGGCGCCCGAAGTCCGAAGAATCGCGATATTCGCATCGTGGATATCCGTGTCCCGCCGGCAGCCGTCCGGGACACCTGACTCCCATTATTTGCAGGTCGTTTCGACCGGAAGACCAGCCGCCCGCCATTCCGGAAATCCATCCTCCATGCGTCTGGCCTTGCGACCGTTCGCGCGCAATACGGCAATGGCCTCATAGGCCAGAACACAGTAGGGACCGCGGCAGTACGCGATAATTTCCGGATTCTTGGGCAAGTCGCCTAACTTACGTTTGAGGGTCTTGAGGGGAATGTTGATGCTCCCCGGAAGATGGCCGGCCGCATATTCATCCGGCGAACGGACATCGAGAAGCGTAACCAAGCCTTCCTTCATGCGCATCATCAGATCGTTGTGGGAAATGGGCTCCAAACCATCCTTTTCCCGGAAATAGCTGCGAACCAGGCGATCGACTTCGGCCAAATGCCGCTCGGCCGTATGCCGCAAGGCGGCCAGCAACTTCAGAACATCGTCGTCGGAGAGTCGATAAAGAACATAGGGGCCTCTTTTGCGCGATACCACTAGACCCGAGCGGCGGAGCACCTGGAGATGTTGAGATGCGTTGGCGACGGACAGGTCGGTTGCCTTGGCCAACCCCTCGACATCGCGTTCTCCTTGCGCCAACAGTTCGAGGAGATTGAGCCTTTGCGAACTGGATAAAGCCTTTGCCACGATGGCAAACTGCTCGAACATCGACATCTTGGGTGGGGTGTTCATCGGTACAATCACATTATTCAATTGGTTTCTTGATACCCTTGCGACCGAAAAGGGTCAATTCCGGTTTCAAAGGCTTCAGAATCCATACCGGACCGCCGCATAGACGTTGCTGCCGTCTTCGAACTGACCGAAAAATGTGTGCCTTCGTTCGCCCGCGAAGACGTTGGCGCCCAGTTCGAGAGTCACGTGGTCATCGAACTTGTAGCTGGCCTTGGGCCGGACGTAGACGTCCCTGTCCGATGGCGAAAAGAATGTGAACAGCGACCATTCCAGGGTCTGGTTCATGGCGAGCCAGGTCAGCCTCTGCGTCAGGACATGGCGGTTTTCGTCCCTGGCCGGCGAACCGGAGGACAGCGAAGCCCGATAGGCCCCAAAATCGCGCATGTGTTCGAGATAGTACTGGAGCCCGAGGGTGACGTCCGGCGCCACTTCCCGCTCATAGCCGACGAGGACACGCGCTTCGCTGTTGCGGATATTGGGATTGCCGCCCGATGTGTCCTCGGCCGAATGGTAGTAGCCGACCTCCGAGTTGGCGATCCCTCCCGCCATGGGGCCGCGCAAGGACGCGCCGAACACGGACAGACGGGGAAAGGTGGAGCGCCCGGTGAGCGAGTCCGAGCCGGCCGGGCTCTTCCAGAAACCGTCATAAACATAAAGCGCTCCTTCGTAAGCGCCGAAGTTGCGGTAGAGCCGCGCCGCCCATTCGTCGTCCCGCCCCCAGGCGGTTGGGCGATCCTCCTGCACGACGGCATCGCGACCGGTGATCCGTCGTTGGGACGAGTTGAAATACGATATGCGCCGACCATCGATGAATCGGTCGGCATCGAAGCGGGGAACGTAGACCAAGTCGAGATTCGCGACTTCGGAAAAGACCGAGAGTTTCACGGCGTCGGATGGCGCCTTCAGGTACTGCTCGGGGCGCCCCAGCATGAAGGCGTTCCAGTCCTTGGGGAACAGATCGTTGACGAACAACAGGTCGCCGGTGCCCCAGGTGAGGATCTGGCGCCCGAATTTGACGTCAAGAAAGGAGGCCGGCGAGAACGTCGCGTGCGCCTCGCGCAAGTCGAGCGCCCCGGCGCCGTTCTCCAGGTCGATGCCATGGCCGTCGGCCAGGGGATCGTAGAGAAGGTCGGCCGTAACACGGAAAGAGACGGTCTTTACCCGCTGCTCCGCCTCGATCTCCAGGCGTGTTTCCGACAGCGCCGCATGTTGCTGCCGGGGATCGCGGTCCACCCACAGGGCGCCCCGGCCTTCAAGGAAGCCTCGCAGCCTTGGACCTTCATCGCGCCGCGGCGCGACAGCCGGTTTGTCCTTTGGGGCGGGGCCGGTCAATCCTTCCGGCAGCGCCGGTTCGGTTGCCGGGGCCAGTCCCGTCGGCAGGGCGGGTTCCTCCGCCGAAGCCTGGACAGTGAAAAATGCAACGATGCCCGCGACAAGAAGTCGCCTCACCGCAAAAGCCCCGCTGGCGTCTGGCGAAGGAAGCGTTCGGTGAAGATTTCCTCGGGCAGGCCGACGTCATAGGCGACATCCCGGTAGCTGACGGTGGTGGTGCCGCCCTTTTTCAGGTCGGACATGCTGGCCCTGGTCACTGTCGGCCGTCCCTGGATGGTGTCGACCGCCAGGGTCTTGTAGACGCGGTACTTGGCGCCGTTACGGTCGAAATACTCGGCCTGGATCGGCAAGAACGTCCCCTTGTGGATATGCATGTCGTAGTAGGAGAACTCGACCGTGCCCGCGTCCTTCGGACGGTTTCTCAGCACGTAGTAATGCTCGGTCGTCCCGACGAGTTCATGTTCATCGGCGTCGATGGATCGCCCGGAGACGTCCTCGTAGAAGAAATCCGAGCCCGCGAAGCTGGTGCGCTTGTCGGAGGCGGCGATGCGGCGGACCAGATCGAGGGCCGGCAGAAACAGCCAGCGGTCGTCGTCGCCGGTCTGGTGCTTCCACACCAAGAGGGCCATCCTGGCGACGTCGGCCGGTTCGTGGAAATAGACGTAATATTTCTGTTCGCCGCGATAAGCATTGCCGGCCAATTCGTCGGTGGGCGGGTCGTCGCGCCTGAGGATAGTCACCTCGCGCGACCGGACCCGGTCCTGGGCGTCCTTGATCTCCAGGTGAATGCGCGCCCGCCCATCCCGCCCCTGGAAATAAGCGGCGAGATTGGTGCGATGGACGATCTCATCGACCGTCGGAGTCGTCTGGGCAGCTGCCGGTCCGATGGACAGGACAAGCGCGGCGAGCAGGCCCGCAGCCCGCAGGGCCGCCCTTCGGGGGCGGAACATCCGGCGCTCGAACACGGTCAGCAACGCCGGAAGAATCAGGATGGTCGCGAAACCGCCGACCAGGGAGATAGCGGCCATGAAGAACCCCACCGTCTGGTAGGGCATCAACGGAGCGGCGAGAAGCGGCGTGAAGCCGACCGCCAACACCACCGCATTGCGCACGATGGCGCGGGCCGGCTCGGCATAGACCAGGCCGATGGCGGCGCGCCACGAGCCGGCCTCGGCATGGGCGACCCGTGCCCGCGACAGGAAATGGATGGCGTAGTCCACCGCGAGACCGAGACTCAAGGAGCTGAGAACGGCGATCGGCATGTCGAAATCCTTGCCGATCAGACCGACGACGCCGTAGCTCAAACCGATCGTCGCGCTCAAGGGGACCATGCACAGCAGCCCCCACAGCAGGGATCGGAACAGGACAACCATCATCACCAGCACGGTGGCGAAACTGCCCAGCAGGGAGTTCACCATGCCGCTCACCATTTTCTCCTGCCATTCCAGATTGACGTAGTTGAGGCCGAACCAGCGCGCCGTCAGCGCCGCCGGAGGCGGGTTGTCGGCCATGAAGCGCTCGACGGCCCGCACCACCCTCGCCATGGCCCGGTTGTCGCCGCTTTTCAATTGAACCCAGATGTTGGCCTTGCGGAAATCTGGCGTGACGAAATGCCATAGATCGTGCGGCCGGTGGCTGCTTTCGAAGGTCAGCAGCGTCTGTGCCACCGCGGCAGCGCTGCCGGGAATGCGGAATTGCTGCGGCTCGCCCAAAAGCAATTCGCGGTGGACCGTCTTGACGATGTCCGCGAGCGACGTGGATTTACCGACGTCGCCGTCCTGTTCCAGCGTCCGCTGCAGGCGTTCGACATAGCCAAGCACCTCGGGCTGCTTGAAGGCCTCGGCGGCGCCGGCATCCCCGGATTCGAGAGCCAGGTGAGCCATGTAGGTGCCGGCGAAGTGCCGATTGAGCACGCGGTCGGCGACGCGGATGGCGTGGGCCTCCTCGAACCAGTCGACGGGATTGTCGTTGATGACGATCCGGCTGATCCCGTAGCCGGCGGCGACCGTCACCAGCGCCATGACCGCCAATACCGCGGGCGCCTTCGCCGCCATAGCCGGGCCGAGCCGTGCCAGCAGCCGCCCCGTCATGGTGGCGTCGGTGGCGGCATTGGCATTGACGTGGCCGAAACCGGAAAGCTTCCCTTCGGGCAAAAGGACGATGTAGGCGGGAATGAAGGTCACGGTCCATAGCCAGGCCAGGCCGACGCCTATGGCGACGAAGACGCCGAACGTCTGGAAGGGCGGAATCGGTGTGAGCGCCAGGGAGGCGAAGCCTACCATGGTGGTCAGCGAGGTGTAGAGCATCGGCGCGAACAAATGCTCCATCACCTCGGCCACGGTGCGACGCCGATCGCGCGTCTTTTGGTAGCGGTCGAAGAACTCCGACAGGATATGAACGGCGTCGAGGACGGCGATGGGCATCAGGAACACCGGGATCATCGAGCTCATGATATGAACGGTGTTGCCGGAAATGACCAGCAGCGCCATGGTCGCCATCGGCGTCACCATGGCGACAATCATGGGCGCGGCGATGAGCCGCAGATGGCGGAAAAACAGCCACATGACGCCGAAGATCGTCAGCATGGCGAGCGGCGCCGAAATGGCCATCTGCACGAACATCTCGACCCCGAAGGTGTCCTCGGCCACCGGCAGGCCGGTGATGTGTACTTGGTCGCCGCTGGCTTCCCATCCCCTGGTTTTCTCCAACAGGGCGTCACGAATTCGGTTGCTGACATCCTTGGTCGTGACCGGCAGGTAGAGGGCGATGGCCTTGCCGTCGCCGCTCACCAGGGTGTTGTCGAACATGGGCAGCTTCTTCGCCCGCTCGCGCACCGCCAAGGCCTCGTCGCGGCTGGCGGGCGGCTCGGACATCAGCCAGCTGAATCGGACCGCGCCCAGGCCGGCTTGCTCGATGTTGTCCACACTGGACGGCGCCAACATGTCCACATCGACGACTCCCGCGATGCGGTCGGGCTTTTCGGGGTCCGGCCAGCGCAGGCCGGCGGCGAAGACGGCAAGATCGTGGATGCGCCCGAGCGAGCCGACGTTGAAAACTCCATCGGGGTGGGCTTCGTTGACGACTCCCACCACAATGACGTCGTGAAGGGCGAATTCCCGCTTCATGGCGTTGTGGAACACGCGCACCGGCTCGTCGGCCGACAGCATGTTCTCGGGATCGGTATCGATTACCAGCGGATGGAGAGGGCGAAAGACATCGGGCCGAATGGATGGCAAGGCGGCGAGCGTCAGCAGCGCCAGGGTCGATAGAACCATCGCCCAGGTCACCAATCGCGGGTGGTCGCAGGAAAAGCGCACCAGCGCCGTGCCGAATCTCCGCGTCATCGCCCGTCCTCTAATTTACAGCAATCCGGCGGACGATCCCGCCCATCCGCGCCTGAACCGCCATAGGCAGTAGCGTTCATACATTTTCTTGGCCCACAGCCAGCGCCGTCCGACGCTCATGTCGGAACGGTTGCGCGGCGGCCGGATCGGGTCGGCGAACATATGCGCGCCGCGGTCGCCCATGTCGAGGATGCATTCGGCGCTGATATCCTTGGTCATCTTGCTTCCGGCCCGAATGTCGGCGGCGATGTTATGCGCGGCGAGCGTCGCCATCTGGCGGGTCATGTTGCCGGTCTTGGGAAAGTTGACCGGCACCGGGGTTTCCTCGGCCGGAGTCAGGGCTATTGTGGCGCCGACGGCGTAGATTTCCGGGTAATCCTTGTGGCGGTAATAGGGATCGACCGGAATGAGCCCCTTGGGATTGCCGAGGCCCGACTCGGCCACCGCGCGCACGCCCGCCAGGGGCGGAAGAATGAGCGAATAACGCGACGGGAAGGCTCGCCCGTCGGCCAACTGCACCGAATCGGCGGCAATTTTCGAGACGGCGGCCGAAGTGACGTAGCGAATACCGCGTTCCTCGAATTCTCCCTCCAAAAACTGCCGCGCCTTGCCGAATCCGCCGACGCCGAAGTGACCGAGAAACGGTTCGGGGGTGACGAATACGATCGGCGCCTTGTGCCGCAAGCGGCGCTGCCTCAGCACATGGTGCGCCTCGAACACGAATTCGTAGGCCGGGCCGATGCAGCTGGCGCCCGGCGCGCAACCGATCACCATCGGTCCGGGATCGTTGAGAAAAGCCGCCCAGGTGTCGCGCGCTTCTTCGGCCTCCGGCGGGGACATCAGAGAGTGCCCGGGGCCGTCGAACGGCCCCAAACCGGGAACGGCCTCGTTGGCGCTGCGAATGCCGGTGGCCACCACGAGGTAGTCATAGTCGAAGCTCTCGGCGGCGGTATGGACCCGCTTTTTCTCCGGCTCGATCCGCGTCACGGCGCCCTCGACGAAACCGATTTTCCAGCGGGCCAAGGTCGGGGCCAGATCAAACGAAATATCGGCCAGGGTCCGCCATCCCATCGTCACCCAGGGCAACGAGGGAATGAAGATGAAGCGTTTCTCCTTGGAGATCAGGAGGATTTCGTGGCGGCCGTTCGGCAGATGCTTGCGGAGAGTGATCGCCGCCGTCAGGCCGCCGAACGATCCTCCGAGAACCAAAATGCGCATGTCCTTTTCTCCCAGCTGCCGTCTTCGCCGTTTTGCGCTTGACAAGATGCCATTCTAAAATCAAATATTCAAGAGAATACTTGAATATTGCCGCGCTCGCCGGCCGCTGAATCAGCCAAGCCCCCCGCGCAACGGAGAAAAACCATGAAAATCCTGTTTATCCTCAACGACCCGCCCTACGGAACCGAGCGCGTTTACAACGGCCTTAGGCTTGCGGGCGCGGTCCAGAAAAACGCGAAAGTCACGGTTTTTCTGATGGCCGATGCCGTTGTCTCGGCAAAAAAAGGGCAGAAGACGCCGGACGGCTTCTACAACGTGGAACGAATGCTCAAAAAGGTCCTTCTCGGCGGCGGCGAGGTGCTGCTCTGCGGAACCTGCATGGATGCCCGGGGCATGACGGCCGAGGATGTGATGGAAGGTCCCGCGCGCAGCACCATGGACGCCTTATCCGCGGCAACCATGGAAGCCGACAAGGTATTGGTTTTTTGAAATCCGTCGGCGCTTCGCCGCGCCGGGTGCCATCACCGAGCGATCGGAGCTTGACCCGCTGCTCGGCATGACCGGTGGGGCGACGGGCGCTGGACAATTCTTTTAATTTTGATCGGCGCATCGACCCGCGAACGGTCGGGTCCTTAACCGGGTTGTGCGGAGGAACGGAACGTTGAGCGGGCGCGCGGGCATGGGCCGCCCATCCCACCGCCCGGAAAACCGCGCGCCGACGCCGCCGCCGGCTCAGGCCCCGAGCAGGCGGGCGAAGATATTCTGGCATTCGAACGATTCGATCGGGTTCGGCACCTCGCTTTCCGCCATAACCGCCTCGCCGCCGAGGTAGCGGAACCCGGCCGTGATCGCGCCCGTCGCCAGGCTCGGCGTCGTCAGGTCGTGGACGTAGGCGTGCACGCCGGCCTTTTCGGCGGCGGCGACGAAGGCGTTCATTTTCTCCATCACCGTCTTCTCCGGGGCCTTTTCCTCGCCGGCGGCGAAGCCGACGCCGAGGATTCCTCCCTCGACCCATTGGTGGAGATGGTCCGAGCCCCGCGGAAGATGGGCGAGGACGCAGCGCACGAGCGGCCGGATCCGGGAGACGACCTCCTTGATCCGGAACGAGGAAAGGGAATCGGGAGCGCCGAAGATCTCGACGACGACGTACTTTCGTTCGTCCTCGGACAACGCGGCGAGATCCCGGCGCAGCGTCATAAAGAGGGACTGGTTGTCGATCGTCGTGAAATGGACCGGCAGGATGAGAAGGGCCTGCTGGCGGACGTTGATCAGCCCGTGCAACCACCCGGACGATTTCCGCAGCACGAGCGAATCCAGCGCGGCGATCAGCGCGAAACCGGCGTCGGCGCCGAGCATCCCCCGCCCCTTGATGACCGTCCCGTTGGCGAGGCGGCGGCAGGGGACGGCGGCATAGGACGTGATCATCCTGCTCCGTACGTTCCAAATTCCCCGGTAGAACACCTGGATTCCGTCGAGCCGATGGTCCGCGGCGGCGGGCGGCGCCGGAAGAATGTCGCCCGACACGGATGCGCCGGAACGGCGGGGTCCCGAGCCGCCCGGCCTTTGGGCGGCGTGAGCCTCTCCGCCGAGGGCCGCCGCCGCCCGGCGCGCGGCGTGGGAAGCGTTCCAGGTCTTCGCGGTGAGGCTCTGGACGGAGTGCTCCGACTTGATCTCGGCGAAAATCGGATCGGCCTCCCTGAGGCCGCGGGTGATCTGGTCGGCGATCGCCGCGCATTTCAGCGCGCCCGCCTCGCGGCTCAACGTCGGAAACAGGAAGTACACGGTGCTGATGTCGGGGCGGACGTAGGTTTCGCCTTCCTTCAGGTTCCTGCCGATGACGGCGAAAAAAACGTTTTCCGCCTTTTTCAGGCGCGTTTTCCCGCCCGGGCCGCGCCGGATGATCAGCTCCTCGAGATTGAGGTAGTGCAGCCGGCCGAGGATGGCCTTGCCGTGGGCCTGGACCAGTTTCTCGACGGTGGATTCGAAGCGCGCCAGGCCGGAGTTCGGCGCGGACGACGACTCCTCGCCGCCGAGCAGGCTGCGCAGCGCGTCGACCAGCCCCTTCTTCGCCTCCGGCCCGGGTGTCCTGGCGGTCATGGCGGCGGCCCGAGCAGCTCGGCGACGCGCGCGAGCAGATCGTCCTTACGGAACGGCTTTTCCAGCGCCGCGTCGGCGCCGGTTTTTTTGGCGATGGCGAGAAAATCCATCACATGGGTCCGGCCGCCGCCGGACACCGCGAGGATCTTCACCTCGGGGCGCTCGCGCTTCATCGTCGCGATGATCTCGATTCCGGTCTTGGCCGGCATGACGATATCGGTGACGACCAGGACCGGCGGCCGGGCGCGGAACGCGGCCAGCGCCGCGTCGCCGTCTTCCGCCTCGATGACCTCGTGGCCGGCCGCGGTCAACACGCGGCCGATCACGGTACGCAGTTCCTTGTGATCGTCGACCAGCAATATCAGGCTCATGTCGCTTCCTCCCCCGACGCCTCCGGCCGGGCCTTCACGGCTTCCGGCCGCTTCCGTCCCGAATCGAACATGCCCGCCAGGGTTTCGATCCGGTCGGCCTCCATCGGCCGGAAGAAATAGAATCCTTGCGCCGTGTCGCACCCGTAGTCGGCCAGCATCTTGAGCTGGTTTTCGTTCTCCACCCCTTCCGCCACCACCGTAAGGCCGAGATTGTGGCCGACGTCGATGATCGCCTTGGCGACGATGGCCGCGTCGCGGATCCGGTCCATTTCCGAAACGAAGGACTTGTCCACCTTGAGTTCGGAAAACGGCAGTTTGACCAATTGCGCGATCGAGGAATAGCCGGTCCCGAAATCATCGATCGAGAGGTGGAAACCCTTGATGCGGAACCGCCCCAGAACTTCGAGCAGAGTGGCGGTATCCCGCATCGACGCGGTTTCGGTCAGTTCGATCGTGATCGCCCCGGCCGGAACCTTCAGCTTGCGGCACTTGTCGCCGAGCCGGTCGGGCAGCCGGGGGTCGTGGATGTTCCGCGCCGAAACGTTGACCGCGATCCGGAACTCGAACCCCTTTTCCTTCCAGGCCAGCCACTGCCGGAGCGCCCGGTCGAACGTCCAGGCCGTTACGTCGTCGATCAGCCCCGTTTCCTCGGCAAGCGGAATGAAGACGTCGGGCGGAATAACACGCCCCGATTCGTCGCGCCAGCGCACCAGCGCCTCGACTCCGACCAGCTTGCACGTCCGGATGTCGACCTTGGGTTGGTATTCGAGAAAGAGCCGGTCGTTGGCGATCGCCGCGCGCAAATTATCGGCGCTCGTCCCGCCCTCCGATTCGCGCAACCCGACCAGCGCGGCTTTCAATTCGGGAGCGCGCACCGGTTTGGCCATCACCCCGGCCACGGCGAGGCCCAACTCGCGGCCGAATCGGCCGGCCGTTTCCAGGGTGCGCGGGTCCGTCATGCCGCTCACCACGATGAGCTTGGCCTTGCATTTCCGCTGGCTCAGTTCGCGCAGAAGCTCGAATCCATCGACTTCGGGCATCTGCAGGTCCATGACGATGACCGCGGGCGGGCTTTGGTCGAGGGCGCGGCGGAAGTCGCCGGGGTTGCCGGTGACCGTCGGCGCGTAACCGGCCGAGGCGGCAACCTTGCCCACGAACTCGCCGAAGGCCGTTTCGTCGTCAATTACGATCAGATTGTTCATGGGGGCTCCATGGGTTCATGCGCCGTGGTCCAAGGCGGCCCGGACGGCGCGGGCGAGTTCGTCCTTGCGGTAGGGCTTGCCGAGGAGGGCGAACGGCAGCGCCCGGCCGTCGCGCTTGCGGGCCTCGACGGTGGCGCGCTCGGTGAAGCCGCTGGTCAGCAGGACACGGACGCCGGGCCGCTCGGCCGCGACCTCCTCGGCGAACTCGACTCCGTCCTTCGCCCCCGGCATGACGACGTCGGTGAACATGAGATTCGGCTTCAATCCCTCGTCGAGCAGCACTTTTGCCCGGTCGGCGTTCTCCGCCTCCGCCACCCGGTAGCCAAGCTCCGTGAGCTGGCGCACCGCGATCCGGCGCATGTCGGGATTGTCCTCGACCACCAGCACG
>CAYPQV010000036.1:5624-17858 GCA_964412955.1 uncultured Hyphomicrobiales bacterium | reverse complement strand
GGTCGTGGTGCCGAAATTCAGGCTGAGCGCGATCGCCGCGGTGGGGCTCGTCAAAACGCCCTTGCCGTTGAAGGTGAGCGTGGTCGCCGCGGTTGTGGTCGCGGGCGAGCCGTAGGTCGTCGACATCTGCCAGGTGTTGGCCGCGCTGCGGGTGAAATTGAGCCGCGCCGCCTTGCGGTTGCCGGCGGAATCGACCACCGAGATCGAGTAGCTGTGAAAGCCGCTCGGGGGAGAGCCGGAATTGGCGTTGGTGACGGCGGTGGCGTGGGCGGTGGCGGCGGTGACGTTGGCGGTGACGGTCGCGGCGGCGGCGGTGTTGTCGGCGGTCGCGCCGCCGTTGGTGGCCCCACCGGTGGCGGTAAACGCCGTGCCGGGGGTGTTCGCGCTCAAGCGCACGATGCCGGTGCCGCCGCTGCTGGCGGTGACGCCAAGGGCGGCGCCGTTGACCTGCGAAATCAGGTTGTCGCGCACCGCGTCGATGTTCGCCTCGCCGCCGGTGGTGGTGTAGGACAGCGTCGTGCCGCCGACGGTGATGGAATAGACGTCGCCCGCCTCGATGGTGCCGGTGAAGGTGACGGTGTCGACCTGCCGGGTACCCGGGATCAGCGTTGCCGCGGCCGGCAGGTTGACCCCCAAATCAAATTTGGTGGTGGCGAGGAACGTGTTGGCGAAATTGTCCGGGTCGACGCGCAGCGCCTGCACCGCGCCCGAGGTGGGGAATACGCCGGTGGCGTCGGGCACCCAACCCATCAGGTAGTAGCCGTTCTTGTCGACCAGATAACCGGGAGTCGTCGTGGTCGTGCCGCTGGTGACGGCCGCTCCCGTCTTTATGTCGAACGAGCCGTCGCGGGTATAAAAATTCTGGCCGCCCGTGATCGCGGTGCTGACCACGAAGAACCCGTCGCCGACAATGGCGAGATCGAGGTCGCGGGTGGTGGTGAGTACGACCCCCTGGTTGTCGATCATTTGGACGTCGATCGGACGCGACCCGCCGAGGTCGCTCTGCGGACCCAGGGCTTGGCTCAGAACCGTCTGGAAGCGCGTTTCGGTGCGCTTGTAGCCGCCAGTGGTGGCGTTGGCGATGTTCTGGCTGATGGTGCCGAGGCTCTGGGCCTGGCTTTGCAGGCCGAGAACGCTGGGGGCGAAGGCGTTGTAGACGGGCATGGCGATGGATCCTCCGGATCACGGCCGACCGTGACGCGGGATGGGGCTTCCGCGCCGCGGACGGTCTGATCCGGTCCGGACGAAGCAAAGGGAATGCCAAGCGCGCCCGCTTTTAACTGATTGAAATTAAATGATTTTATTTGGGCGCGCGGCGATGCGGTCGGCATCTCCGCCGCCCGGCCGGAAGTTATTGCCTAGCGCGGAAAAACGAAGCTGCGCGCCGGATCGACGGTCAACTCGACCTCGGCTCCCGGTACGGCGCGGAACACGCCGGGAATGCGCGCATCCATCCGTTCGCCCGCGGGCCCGGCGAAGCGCACGAAGCTCGCCCGGCCGATGGGGTGGATGTCGAGCACCGTCAGCGGAACCGGCGGCGCGCCCGCCGGGCGCTCGCCCGCGCGGGGCGCGGGCGGCACCGGCGCGCGCGGCGTGAGCGCCTCGGGGCGGATCTGGACCTCGACCGGGGTTCCGTTGGCGATCCCGGTCGCTGCGAACGACCCGAGAAACGTATCCGCCTGCCCGTCGCGGACGACGGCCTCGATCCGGTTGAGCGGGCCGAACAGCGCCGCGACGAACGAATTCGCGGGGCGGAAATAGATGTCGAGCGGCGTTCCCGCCTGGACGATGCGGCCGTCGTTCATGACCAGCAGCCGGTCGGCCATGAACATCGCCTCTTCGGGGTCGTGGGTGACCATCAGGGTCGCGACCCCGGTTTCCTTGAGCAGGCCGAGGGTGTCGGCGCGAACCTGGATCCGCAGCGTCGCGTCGAGATTGGAAAACGGCTCGTCGAGCAGCATCACGCCCGGTTCGGGCGCCAGCGCGCGGAGCAGCGCGACCCGCTGCTGCTGGCCGCCGGACAGCGCGTGCGGGTATTTGTCGGCTTGGCCGGCCAGGCCGAAGCGCTCGAGCGCGCTCTCGATCCATCGTTGGCGCCCGTGCCCGCCGTTGCGCAGCCCGAAGGCGATGTTGTCGCGGATGCTCAGATGCGGAAACAGCGCGTAGTCCTGAAACACGAAACCGACGCCGCGCGCCTCGGGCGGAAGCTGGACGCCGCCGCGTCCCTGGGCGACCAGCCGCTCGCCGATGGTGACCTGGCCGGATTGCAGCGTCTCGAGCCCGGCGGCGACCCTGAGCAAGGTGGTTTTCCCGCAGCCCGACGGCCCGAGCAGGCACGCGGTTTCCCCCGGCGCGACGAAAATCGATACGCCGTTGAGAACCGCGTGGGTCCCGTAGGCGTGGGAAACGTTGTTGAGGTGCAGGCTGTTCTTGCGGCTCACGTCGCGGCGCCCCGTCGCCCCGATGGGAGTCGACCCGATCGGGATGGTCTTCGGTTTACCCGGTTGCTCTGATAACGCTTCTCATTATTAGATTAGAACCTTATCAAAAGGACAGATATTCGACAACATTAATTCACTTATGTTTTTTATGGAAATAGGAGGGTGGAGGGAGGTGTCCTCGGCGGCGTTATCTCTCTATAAGCGTGTCGGACCGATAATCACGGTTCGGGTAGCCCATGAAGGTCGGCGGCATAGGCAAGGACAAGGCGGTCGAGCAGGCCCGGCGCCGCAAGGACGCGGGTCGCGGCGCCGAGTTCGCCGATCGCCTGAAGGAAGCGATGGCGGCGACCGAGCCGGGCGCGGCCGTGGAGGCCCATCCGCCCGCGGCGGTCGATCAGCTGGTGGCCATTCAGGAGGCCCCCGCCGCGGTCTCGCGGGAGGGGCGCAAATCGGCGCGCCAATACGGGCATTTCCTGCTCGACCGGCTCGAGGAAATCCGACTCGCGCTGCTCACCGGGGCGATCCCGAAGGACCAGCTCGCGCGCCTGGCGCAGACCGTCCGTCAGCGGCGCGAGCGTTCGGACGATCCGCGCTTGAACGAGGTTCTGGACGAGATCGAATTGCGCGCCGAAGTCGAGATCGCGAAGTTGACAAGACCCCTCGGGTCTTGAGAATCACCCCCCCTTGCCGAAAACGGTTTCGGGCCCGCCGCGACTCGGGCCCGTTCCGGTCGCGGCCACTTGAGGAAACCGTCCGATGAAGAAAGCACGTCCCGGCAAAACTCGCCCCGCGCCCGCCCGGAAATCGCCCGCGCGCGCCGCGGCGCGCGCCGGCACCGGCAAAAAAGCCAAGCGCGTCGTTCTGCCGACGGGCTATCGGCCGACCGACGAGGAGCCCTTCATGGGCTCGCGCATGCGCGAATACTTCCGCCAGAAACTGATCAAGTGGCGCGGCGAACTGGTGCGCGAGTCCGAGGAGACGCTCCAGTCGCTGCAGGAAGGCGGCATCGTCGAACCGGACATCGCCGACCGCGCCTCGGTCGAAACCGACCGCTCGCTCGAATTGCGCACCCGCGACCGCGCGCGCAAACTGATCGTCAAGATCGACGAGGCGCTCGAACGGATTGAGAAGGGCACCTACGGCTTTTGCGAGGAAACCGGCGAACCGATCACCATTTCCCGGCTCGAAGCGCGGCCCATCGCCACGCTCTCGATCGAAGCCCAGGAACGCCACGAGCGCATGGAGCGCACGCATCGGGATGACTAGCGTAGCACGACAGAAGTCGTGCGAAGCGAATCCACATAAGCAGGTTTTTTTCTTTGCTTCGCGTCACTTCTGTGCCGCTACGCAAAAAAAAGAGGCCGGTGCAATTTCTTGCACCGGCCTTGAGTTTTTCCAGGTCCGAGGGAACAGCGGAATCCTGGAACGGGAAGCCGTAAACGCGGTCAGAACGGGAACAGGATGTCCCAGACCTGCGCGCCCCAGCGCGGGGCTTGGAGTCCGCTGAGCGTGCCGCGACCGCCGTAGGCCATGCGCAGCTCGGCGATCTTGTCGTGGGTGATGGTGTTGTCGGCGTCGATGTCCTCGGCTCGGACCACGCCGAGAATCACCAGTTCGCGGATTTCCTGGTTGACCAGCAGTTCCTGGCGGCCCATCAGCACCATGTTGCCGTTGGGAAGTATTTGCGTGATGACGGCGGCGAAGGTCAGCGTCACCGTTTCCTTGCGGTCGATGTCGCCGTCGCCCTTGGTCTTGTGGTTGTTGCTGAAGTTGAGGAAGTTGGAGGCGCTGATCGCCTGCGGCAGCTTCTTGGCGTATTCCGCCTCGAGACCGAGGAAATTCGGCACCGAAGCCTGCTCGCTGTCGCCGCGCTCGCGTTCGGTCTTGTTTTCGAGCTTGCCCGAGTCGGCGATCGACACCTTGACCGTAATGATGTCGCCGACCGCCTTGGCGCGGATGTCCTTGAAGAACGCCCGCGCGCCCGCGCGCCAGAGCGAATTGGGGTTGATCTCGGCCGGCTGGGCCGCCGGCATCGGCAGGTTGACCGGCTTGTAGCCCGGTTTCGTGGTCGGGTTTTCGACCGGCGAGGTCTTGGGTCCGCCGCCGACCTCGGACAGCCGCGTCAGCACGTTGCAGCCCGAAAGCGCGGTCGCGGCGAGCAGGAGCGCGACGACGCCCGTCCACGGCGTCTGGCGCGTTCGGTTGGGGTTTCGATGCTGGGTCATGGGAGACTCCTCGTGAACCGGGGTAATCGGGGATCAGTTGGTGGCCGGACGAAGGTCGGCGACCGCGCCGAACGGCTTGACCGCCGCCTGGCCGGCGCCGATGACCGTTCCTTCCACCACCTGTTTGCTTTGTTCGTTGACGATCCGGATGACGTCGCCGTGGCTGCCCTGGTCGAGCGCCTTGCCGCGGGCGGTCAGCCGCATGTGGGACGCCTGCAGGACCAGGGTGACGAGGGAATCCTTGGTCACCAGCACCGGCCGCTCGACGTCGCGCGCGAACACCGGATGGCCGGCGCGCAGGCCGCGCACCGCCGCCTTGCCGACGAGCGCGTCGCGGTCGACGACGATGTCGGTCGGCGCGTGGTCCGCTTTCAGGCGGAGGATTTCGATGTCGTCGGCGCGCACGATTTCGCCCTTGGAGATCGGCCGCTTCGGCGCCGGCACGGCGACCAGTTTGTGGACGCGGCCGCCGACGCGGGCGCGATTGGCCATGGTCGAGCCCGCCGGCGCGGCGACCACGGCGTCGAAGCGCCGCGAGACCGGATCGTAGGCGAAGTCCTCGAGCGCGAAGGTATCGTGGCCGTCGCTGGCGGCGTGCAGGCGGAAATTGACGCTGAAAAGCTCGACCGTGAATTCGGCGCCCGACATGCGTTCGGCGAGCAGGGCCTGGGTGCGCGCCTCCACGTCGGCGCGCGTGATGACGAAGCTGCGGCGCTGAACGACGACGTGCTCGTTCGGGCCGGCGGGAAACCAGGCGATGTTGTGGCGCCGCGCCGCCCGGGCCAGCCACTGGGCGTCCAGGATCAGGCGCTTGCCCGCCTGCGGGGCGTAGGCCGCCGCGGTGTCGGCGGTCTTGGGATCGAGCCCGACGAAGATGTCGCCGAGCTTGACCAGCGGTTCCTCGACCGTGACGGTCGAACCGGCGAGCGCGACGGCCGGCAGGATGGACTCGGCGGCGCTCGCGCCGCTCGGCGCGGGGCGGTGGCGGTTGTCGCCGACGGCGGACCGCGGGCCGGCCAGGAAGATACCGGCCGAAACGGCGATGACGACGAGGGTGCGGATCATGGCGCGACTCCCTTTCGCATCAGCGCAGTTGCGAGAGCGAACTCATCATGTCGTCCGAGGCCTTGATGACCTTGGAGTTCATTTCGTAGGCGCGCTGCGCCGAAATCAGGTTGGAAATTTCCTCGACCGGGTTGACGTTGGAGGTTTCGAGGAACCCCTGCAGAATCGCCCCGAAGCCGGTGCTGGCGGGGTTGCCGGCGACCGGCGCGCCCGAGGCCGGCGTCTCGATGTAGAGGTTGCCGCCGATGGCGTTGAGGCCCGCTTCGTTCGGGAAATTGGCGATCTGGATCTGCCCGACGTTGCTGAGCGCGACCTGGCCCTGCAGCTTGACCAGAACCTGGCCGCTCTGGTTGACGGTGACGTCGACCGCGTTGTTGGGGACCGTGATCGCGGGCAGGACGGTGTAGCCGTCGTGGTTGACGAGCTGCCCGGTGGCGTTGAGCTGGAAGGTGCCGTCGCGGGTGTAGGCGATTTCCCCGGTCGGCAACTGGACGCGGAAATAGCCGCGGCCCTGGACGGCGAGGTCGAACGTGTTGTCGGTCGCGGTCAGGTTGCCCTGTTCGTGGATGCGGTAGACGGCGGCGAGCTTGACGCCGAGGCCGAGCTGCACGCCCGACGGCACGATGGTGCCGGTGTCCGACGACGCGGTGCCGACGCGGCGCAGGTTCTGGTAGAGCAGATCCTGGAACTCGGTGCGCCGGCGCATGTACGCCGTCGTGTTCATGTTGGCGAGGTTGTTGGAAACGACTTCGACGTTGCGCTGCTGCGCCAGCATGCCGGTGGCGGCGATGTTCAACGATCTCATGGCGGTGTTCCTCTTGCTGTGTCTCTTTTCCGGTTGCGGCGGTCCGGTCGCTAGACCGTCTGCCCGACTTCCTTGATCAGGTTGCGCACGCGCTCGTCCTCGCGGTCGATGAAGCGCGCGAGCGAGTCGTACGACCGCTGCACTTCGATCATTCGGGTGATTTCGACGATCGGCTGCACGTTGGAGGCCTCGAGGGCGCCCTGCACCACGTGCGGGCGCTCGGCCGGCCGCGGCGCCTGGTCGGTGCGGAAGAGCGTGTTACCGACTTGTTTCAGGTCGGTGTCCTTTTCGAACGTCACGACCCGCAGCTTGCCGAGCCGGCCGACTTCGCTCGACACGGTTCCGTCGCGCGCGATGGTGACGGAAGCGTCGCGCTGGCCGAGCACGATCGATCCGCCCTCGGACAGGACGGCGAAGCCCTCCTGGGTGACGAGCTGGCCGGATTGGTCGAGCTGGAACCGGCCGTTGCGGGTGTAGCGCTCGCCTTGCGGGGTCTGCACGACGAAGTACCCGCGACCGGCGATGGCGACATCGAGCGCGTTGTGGGTTTGGGTGATCTCGCCTTCCTGGATGTTGCGGAAGGTGGCGATGTCGCGGACGAAGTGGAGCTTCTCGGGGAAAGGCTTCTCGCCGCCGCGGCTGTGGACGAAGTGATCGACGAACATCATGTGCTCGCCCTTGAACCCGATGGTGTTCATGTTGGCGATGTTGTTGGCGACCACTTCCATCTGCCGGCGAAGGCCCGCCTGGCGCGAAAGCGAAATCAGCGACGTGGTTTCCATGGCGTACGTTCCCTTTCAGCCGCATGGGCGACGTCGTCGCCGCCGCGGCGGTTACTGCGCGGTCGTCGAGTCCGCACCCGTTGGCGGACCTTTGGTCCGGCCGCGTCGCCATCTCCGGCGGTTGTTGTTGTGCCGTGAGCCGACGCGGTCGCGCTGTCGGTAATGCATGGGGTGTGCCAGTTTGATTTATCCTTGTTGTTCAAGCCGTTGGGTGATCGGGGGCGGGCGGACCCCGCCTTCGGGACGGTCTTGTCCGGGTTCCGAGGGGAAGAAACTGCCGCCTTCGGCCGCTTGCGGGGGCCGGTGGCGCGCGGGCGGCCTTTCGGCTATGGTTAACGACGCGGAAAGCGTATTTCTTATTGGCAAATTAGGGCGTTAGCCCGGCGTTGGCCCTCCATCGGCCGCGTCCGGCGCCGACTCTCAACCATTTGTTAACCAATCGTCCTTAGCATCGGGCTTCGGGTCCGAGGGACGGCGGCAACAGGCTCGGGTCGGGTACGAGCGAGCGGATCGGGCACAAGGGCGAATGAACGCCCGCGGGTGAACAAGACATGGCGGAACGCGACGAAACCGAAGAAGCGACCGCGTCCGAAGAGGAAGGGGCGGGAGGAGGAGAGGAGCAGGAAGCATCGTCCGCCGGGCGCAAGCGGCTGCTGATCATCATTATCCTGGCGGTGCTTTTGGTGGTGGGCGGCGTCGCGGGCGCCTATTTCATGGGCTACCTCGATCCCCTCATCGAGAAACTGACCGGCAAGGATTCGGCGGCGGTCGCCAGTCAGCAGTCGCGCGAATCGGTGTTCATGGACTTGCCCGAATTGCTCGTCAACCTGAACACGGGCGGCCGGCGCACCAGCTTCATCAAGATGAAAGTGACGCTCGAAGTGGACAAAAAGGAGTTCGTGCCGGTGATCGAAAAGCTGATGCCGCGCATCATCGACAATTTCCAGGTTTATCTGCGCGAGCTGAAGCTCGAGGACCTGCGCGGGTCGGTCGGCATGTACCGGCTGCGCGAGGAAATGCTGCTGAGAGTCAATACCGCCGCCGCGCCGGCGCAGGTCAACGACGTACTGTTCAAGGAAATACTGATCCAGTAACCGGCGCGCGGGCGGAGAGGAAGGAACGGGGATCATGGCACCAGGCGACGAACAGGCCGACCAAGACGCAATGGCCGCCGAATGGGAGGCGCAGCTCGCCGCTCAATCGGGGGGCGGCAACCCGGCCGCCGCCGCCGGCGGCGACAACCAGGACGACCTCGCCGCCGAATGGGAGGCCATGGTCGGCGGCGGCGGCGCCGGCGCGGCCGCCGGACCGTCGACGCGCGAGCAGACCCGCGTCCTCAACCAGGACGAAATCGACAGCCTGCTCGGATTCGACGACGACCAGCAGGATGTCACGGAAAAGGCCGGCATCCAGGCGATCCTCTCCAGCGGCATGGTCTCCTACGAACGGCTTCCGATGCTGGAAGTCGTGTTCGACCGGCTGGTGCGCCTGATGTCGACGTCGTTGCGCAATTTCACCTCGGACAACGTCGAAGTCTCGCTCGACAACATCGCCTCGACCCGTTTCGGCGACTACCTGAACTCGATCCCGCTGCCGGCCATGCTCGGCGTGTTCAAGGCCGAGGAGTGGGACAACTACGGCCTGATGACGGTCGATTCGTCGCTCATCTACTCGATCGTCGACGTGCTGCTCGGCGGGCGGCGCGGCACGGCGGCGATGCGCATCGAAGGCCGCCCCTACACCACCATCGAGCGTTCGCTGGTCGAACGCATGATCCACGTCATGCTCGGCGACCTGTCGGCGGCGTTCGAGCCCCTGAGCCCCGTCAGCTTCCGCTTCGAGCGATTGGAAACCAACCCGCGCTTCGCCACCATCTCGCGGCCCTCGAACGCGGCCATCGTCGCGCGCCTGCGCATCGACATGGAAGACCGCGGCGGGCGGCTCGAACTGCTGCTGCCCTACGCCACGCTGGAACCGGTGCGCGAATTGCTGCTCCAGATGTTCATGGGCGAAAAATTCGGCCGCGACTCGATTTGGGAAACCCACTTGGCCGAGGAACTTTGGCGCACCGACGTCGATCTGGAGGTGGTGATCGACCAGCAGACCATGATGTTGAGCGATGTTTTCAATTTCAAGGTCGGCTCCCAGATCCTGCTCAACGCGACTCCCGACTCGCTGGTCGAACTGCACTGCGGGAAGGTTCCGATGTACACCGGCCGCATGGGGCGGCGGGGCAATCACGTCGCGATCTGCATCGAGGACCGTCTCGCCGCGAAGATGAAAGGATGACGCCATGAACTACACCCTTGCCATGGACATGGTCCTGGTCGTGCTGCTGGCCACGACCATCGGCTACGCGGTCGTGCTGAACCGGAAGCTGACCGCGTTGCGCCGCCACCGGACGGAATTACAGCAGCTCGCCGCCACCTTCACGCAGGCGACGCAGAAAGCCGAAGCCAGCATCGGCCGGATCACGACCGGAACCGAAGCGCTGCGCGAACGCCTGGGCAAGGCGCAGGAGCTGCGCGACGACCTCGCGTACCTGATCGAGCGGGCCAACTCGGCGGCCGATCGCCTGGAAGGCGCGATCCGCGCGGCCCGGCCCAAGCCGGTCGAGGCGCCGGCGGCGCCGATGGCGCGCGCTCCCCGCGAGCGTGACCGCGACGAGGATCGCGACACGATCGGGATCGAACCGCGCTCGGACGCCGAACGCGAGCTGCTCAAGGTCTTCCGCGCCGCCAGTTGATCGGCGCCGGGTCAACGAAGCGAACCGTCATGAAATTCATTCCCCGCATCCGCTTCCTGCCGGTCACCATCTTTTTCGCCGCCTTGCTGCTCACGGTTCGGGTCGGCGACATCTGGCGCGACGTGGTCGACGTCCTGAACGCAGGCGTCGCCGAGGCGACGGCCCAGCAGCAGGCGCCCGCGCCCGCGGCTCCCGGCGCGCAGGTCGCGGTGCCGCCGCCCGCGGGCGCCGAGGCCGAGGCGGCGGCCGAGGGCGAGGCCGCGACCCGCACCCGCGACGCGACCCGCGGCCGGCCCATCCGCAAGCTCGGCGACGACCCCACGCTGTTGACCCAGGCCGAAATGGACATCCTCCAGCAGCTCGCCGAAAGGCGGGACCGCGTCGAAAAGCGCGAGCAGGAACTCGAGGTCCGCAGCGCCATGCTCAAGGCCGCCGAATCGCGGATCGACAAAAAAGTCGAGGAAATGAAGAATCTCCAGGCCACCATCGAAAAGCTGCTGGCGTCCTACGACGAGCAGCAGGAAAAGAAGGTCGCGAGCCTGGTCAAGATTTACGAGTCGATGAAGCCCAAGGACGCGGCGAAGATTTTCGAGGAGCTGGAGATGGACGTGCTGCTGATGGTGGTGGAGCGAGTCAACAGCCGCCGTCTCGCGCCCATCCTGGCGGCGATGGACCCGCAGAAGGCGCGCGAAGTGACGGTCGAACTCTCGCGTCTGCGTAACTTGCCGGAAGGCGGCGTCGGCGGCGGCTGACGCGGGCGGGCCGATCCCGACGATCGGTTGTCGCGACGGAGCGGCTCGCGCCGTAGGGGTTTTCCCCGCATAGGAGCAGGCGGAGCGCGCGGGAGGGGGGTTGCCATGTCCCGCGCTTAGAATAAAATCCGAAACCGCTTCCTTTTCGGGCACCCGAAGGATAAATCCGTGCCGGATTGCCTGGCGCGTTCGGCCGGGCGGCTCCCTTACCCGTCAATTGAGGTTCGTCATGGCCGTCGACAAAAACATGAAGGTTCTGATCGTGGACGACTACCAGACCATGCTCAGAATTCTTCGCAATCTTCTCAAGCAACTCGAATTTCTCAACGTCACCGACGCCACGGACGGGACCAAGGCCCTTGAGGCGCTCCGCAAGGAGCCCTACGGCCTCATCATTTCGGACTGGAACATGGTGCCGATGACCGGCATTCAGTTGCTGCGCGAGGTTCGCGGCGATCCCAAGCTCAAGCATATTCCGTTCATCATGATCACCGCGGAAAGCAAATCCGAAAACGTGATCACCGCCAAGGAAGCCGGCGTCTCCAACTACATCGTCAAGCCGTTCAACGCTGAAACCCTGAAGGCGAAGCTGGTCAGCGTGCTCGGCGAGTTCTGATGGCGCGATCCCGGTCCCGCTCGAAGGCGTTGCCTCGCGCGCGCCGCGGCGCCGCCCGGGAGTTGCGCGCGCGCCTCGCCGAACTGCGCGCCCGGCGCGCCGGAACCCTTCCGGTCCGGGAGGCGGTCGCGGTCATCGACGACGTCCTCGCCGCCGGCCGGCGCATGTCCATGCGCGGCCGTCGCTTGCGCTCCGAAATCCGGCGGCTGTCCGAATTCATCGACTCGGTCCGGTCCGACATCGTCACGGTGCGCACCGACGAGGTGAAGAGGGAATTCATCCCGACCGCCACCGACGAACTCGAGGCCATCATCGAGGCGACCGCGGAGGCCACCAACGCGATCATGGACGCGGTCGAAACGATCGAAAAAGCCGGCGGCGCGCTGGCGGGCGAACCGGCGGCCAAGCTGAGCGAGGGCACGACCAAAATTTACGAAGCGTGCGGTTTCCAGGACATCACCGGCCAGCGCATCACCAAGGTGGTCAAGGCCCTGAAGGAGATCGAACACCGGGTGGACGCCATGGTCGCGGCGTTCGGCGAGGATATCGGCGCGCGCCCGGCCAAGGCCGCGACCCCGGCCGACACCAAGGCCGGCGAGGGCGGAAAGCCCGCGACCGACGAGGATTTGCTCAACGGTCCTCAGCTCAAAACCGCCGCCAAGACCCAGGCTGAAATCGACGCGCTGCTGTTCGGTCCCTGACCGACGCGGCGCGACGGGCGAATCTCCGGCGCGGCCGAGCGGGCCGCCGCCGCACTTTAAGATTCGGGGCGCTTGCGCGCCCGGCGGCGACGGCCGCCCGA
>CAYPQV010000036.1:0-5524 GCA_964412955.1 uncultured Hyphomicrobiales bacterium | reverse complement strand
GGGCGCTTGCGCGCCCGGCGGCGACGGCCGCCCGAGTTAAGGACCGGGCGCTTGCGCGCCCGGCGGGAAAGAGGGACAAACGATCCCCATGGCGAACCCACCACGGTTCGGGGCTTGGACGGGACCTGCGCGGATAGCGTTGATCCGCGCCGGGTTCGCGGCGATCTTGGGGTTGGCCGCGACCGTTCCGGCCGGCGCCGAATCGGTCCCGATTCGCGTCGGAACCCATGCCGGCTACGGCCGGATCGTCTTTGCCTGGCCGAGCGCGGTCGGGCACAAGGCCGAAATCCGGGACGGCCGGCTGACGGTCACGTTCGAGCGCGCGATCGAGGCGGATTTCGCGCCCGCGTTGCGCGTGCTCCGCAACTACCTCACGGACGCCACTCCCGGCGCGGACGGCCGTTCGGTGTCGTTCGCGCTCGCCGGCGCCTTCGAGCTCAGGACGTTTCTCAACAAGACGGCGGTGGTGGTCGACCTTCTCGACCCGAACGCCGGCGCGGCGCCCGCTCCAGCCGCCGCCCCCGCCCGGGCCTCCGCTCCGGCCGCGGCGCCGCTGCCGGCCGCCGAAAAGGTTTCGGTCCGCGCCGGGCTGCACCCCGACAAAACCCGCGTGGTGGTCGATTGGCGGACGCCGGTGTCCTATGCCCTCGATCGCCAGGGCGACACGCTGACGCTGTTCTTCGACCGTCCGGCCGATCTTGAACTCGGCCGGATCGCGGATCGGCCGCCGCCCCGGGTGCTGGCGGCGTCGGTGGAATCGGCGCCGTCGTCGTCGATCCTGACCCTGGCGATCCAGCCCGGCGCGACGGTCAACCATTTCCTCGCCGGCACCCGCGTGGTGGTCGACATCATCGCGGCGGAGGCGCCGCCCTCGCCGGTTTCGCCGTCGGCCGCGCCTTCGCCGCCGCGAGCGGAGACGGCGAGGACCGCCGCCGCGGCGCCGCCCGCGCAAGCGCCGCCGCGATCCCTGGTTCCGCCGCCGGCTCCCGCGCCGCAAGCCGCGGCGCCGTCGACGCCCGTTTCCCCGCCGAAGCCGCAACCGGCGCCCGCCTCCGGGCCCAAGGCCCCCGCGCCCGCCGCGCCGCCCGCCCCGGCGGCCCGGCCTCCGTCGCCGCCGACGCCGCCTTCGGGGCCCGCGGCCGCGCTTCCGGTCGACGCCGGACAGCCCATTTCCCTGGTTCCCGGCGGGCCCGCCGTGACCATCCGCGAGCGCGAGGAACCCAAGGCGGCGGATGTCGGCGGCGGCCGTTCGGAAGCGACCGGGCCCTCGGCCGGGGTGACGCTCCGCTTCGATTGGCGGGATCCGACCTCGCTCGCGCTCTTCCGCCGCGCGGGTTCCGTGTGGGTGGTGTTCGACCGGCCGTCCAAGCCCGATCTCGAAGCCTTGCGCAAGGAGGGCGGCAACGTGGTCCGCGCCATCGCCCAGGTTGCCAACGAGGGGGCGACGATTCTCCGCCTCGACGTGGTTGCCGGCATCAACCCGGTGCCCAGGCGCGACGGGCTGACGTGGCAGCTCGACTTCCACCGCCAGCCGATCGAGGCCGCCAACCGGCTCGACGTCACGGTTCAGCCGCAGGCGCGGCGGGGGCGGGTGCTGATCCCGGTCACGGACGTCACCACCGTCTTCGCGCTCACCGACCCCGAGGTCGGCGACAACCTGATGGTCGTGCCGATCGCGCCCTTGTCCTACGGCATGACCTATCCCTACGAGTTTGCCCACTTCGCCCTGATTCCGACCGGGCAAGGCGTGGTCGTCCGCCCGCGCATCGACAATCTGCAGGTGCGCGCCACGCCCCAGGGCGTGGAAATCACCAGTCCCGACGGGCTGCCGGTGTCGGAAGTGACCGCCGAGGACGAGGCGCTGGTGGTGTTCGGCCTCAACCGGCCGCTGTCCAGGGTGCTCGATCTCGACAAATGGCGCGTCGCCGACCAGGTCAGCTTCGTTCCCCGCCGCCAGGCCCTTCAGATCGAGGTCGCCAAGGCCAAGCCCGGCGAGGCGCGCGAAAAGGCGCGGCTCGACCTGATCCGGTTTCTGTTCGCCAACGGATTCTTCGCCGAGGCCATCGGCGTGATCGAGGCGGCGATGGCGGACCGGGCGGCGGTGGCGGACGGTGCCGAATTCCGGCTGCTGCGCGGCGGCACGCGCTACATGCTCGGCCGCTACGCGGAGGCGCGCCAGGACCTGTTCGACAAGAGTCTCGACGACCTGGACGAAGGGCTGTTCTGGCGCGCGATCCTCGAGTCGGTCGACGGCGACCGGGCCCAGGCCGCGCGCGAGCTGCGCCGGGTCGGGCCGATGATCCGGTTCTACCCCCGCGGACTTTCCCTGCCGCTCGGGCTGACGGTGGCCGAAACGGCGATCGACCTCGGCGATTTCAAGGTGGCGATTTTCTACCTCGAATCGCTGCTCGCCCTCGGCCCGACTCCCCACCAGAAGGCCCACATCGACTACCTGGAAGGCCGGATCTTCGAATTGACCGGGGATTTCGACGGCGCGCTGGAGAAATGGGAGGAGGTCGCCCAGGCGTCCGACCCGCTGGCGCGCTTCCGGGCCAAGCGCAACCTGACCGAGCTGTCGCTCAAGCTCGAGCGGATCACGCCCGCGGAGGCGATCGAGGCGTTGGAAGGCCTGCGCTACGCCTGGCGCGGGGACGAACTCGAGTTCGACCTGCTGCGCCGCCTCGGCACCCTCTACCTCGAGGCCGAGAATTACGGCGAGGGGCTGCGGACGCTGCGCCAGGCTGCCACCTACTTCCGCGAAAACGCCCGCGCGCCCGAGGTCACCCAGCAGATGGCCGAGGTTTTCGCCCGGCTGTACCTCGAGGACCAGGCCGACAAGCTCTCGCCCGTCTCGGCGATCGCGCTGTTCGAGGAATTCCGCGAGCTGACCCCGGTCGGGGCGCGCGGCGACGAGATGATCCGCAAGCTCGCCGACCGGCTGACCAAGGTCGACCTGCTCGACCGGGCCGCCGAGCTGCTCAGGGGCCAGATCGAATTCCGCCTGAAGGGCGTCGACCGGGCCCGGATCGGCGGCCAGCTCGCCCTCGTGTACCTGCTCGACCAGAAGCCGGACGAGGCGCTGAAGGTCCTCGACCAGACCCAGGAGCCCGACCTGCCCGACGCGCTGGTGGAACAACGCCTGCACCTGCGCGCCCGCATGTTGATGGCCAGGGGCGACGGGCCGGGCGCGCTCGCCATCCTCAAGGACGACCGCAGCCTGGACGGCGAGCGCCTCAAGGCGGAGGTCTATTGGGAGGCCCAGGACTGGGAACGGACGGTCCAGGCCCTCCAGCGGGTGCTGCGCGCGGCCAAGGCGGAGCCGCGCCGGCCGCTCGACAAGGCCCAGGCCGGCCATGTCTTCAACCTGGCGGTCGCCATGACGCTCGCGGGCAACGAGCGCGGCGTGGCGCGGCTGCGCGCCGAATACGGCGAAGCCATGGCCAAATCCGAGCTCGCCAAGGGCTTCGACCTGATCGCCGGACAGTCGGCGCTGACCGGCGTCGGCCGCGCCGACGTGCCGGGCGAAGTCGAGGAAGCGCAGGGCTTCCAGACCTTCCTCTCCGCCTACAAGGAGCGGCTGCGCGCGCGGGGGCTCTCCAGCATCAACTGAGCGCGCGGACTTGCGTTAACGTTGTTTACCGTCTCGGCGTGCGATGCTCGCCGGAGCGATTCGCGAGCCGGGTTCTAAAATCGCTTGCATCGCGAACGCAATGGACTTAATTAGCGGACTCGTTACCCGTGTTTCGGGTTCGCTTCTTGAGACGGACGAGGGTTGACGAGATGGCGAAGAGCGCGACCGCGAAGATCATCCCGGAGACGAGACTCGACTCCGCGCGCAAGCTGGCGCGGGCCGTCAAGGCGGCGAAGGTTGCTCCCGCGAAGGCGGTGACCGCGCCGCCGGTCTATCCGACGGTCGAGAACAAGACCGACTATTTCGTCGAACGCAACGGCGTGAAGTTCGCCGGCATGCACCTGATCCTGGAGCTGTGGCAGGCGACCCGCCTCGACGACCCCAAGTTCATCGCCGAAACGCTGGAACGCGCCGCCAAGGCCGCGTCCGCCACCGTGCTCCACACCCACATGCACCACTTCTCGCCCAACGGCGGGGTGTCGGGCGTGGTGGTGCTGGCGGAATCGCACATCAGCATCCACACCTGGCCGGAGCGCAACTACGCCGCCCTCGACATCTTCATGTGCGGCCAGTGCGACGCCTATCTCGCGGTCCCGATCCTGCGCGAGGCCTTCGGCGCCGGCAGCGTCCAGTTGTCGGAACTGAAGCGGGGCCTGCTTCCGTGACATCCTCGCCCGGCGGCGCGAGCCGCCCCAGAAATAGACCCGGCGCGAACACCGCCGGGTCTTTCCATTTGGGCGCCAGCGCGCCCGGGCCTAGGTCCGGGGGCTGGTACGACGAGCGGCTGCACACCCACTTCACCAAGAAGGGGTACGCGCAGCGCTTCGAGGTCGTCCGCACCCTGGTCGCCAAAAAGACCCCTTTCCAGGAACTGGTGATCTTCCGGACCCGCCACTTCGGCCGGGTGCTGGCCCTCGACGGCATCATCCAGACCACCGAGGCGGACGAATTCGTCTACCACGAGATGATGACGCATCTTCCCATGTTCGCGCACGGGCGGGTGCGGGACCTGCTCATCATCGGCGCCGGCGACGGCGGCATCCTGCGCGAAGCGCTGCGCCACAAGAGCGTCCGCCGGGCGGTGATGGTCGAAATCGACGGCGACGTGATCGCCGAATGCGCCCGCCACATGCCGGCGCTCAACGGCGGCGCGTTCAAGAATCCGCGCGGCCGGGTGATCGTCGGCGACGGCATCGACTACGTGCGGAAAGCGCCCAGCGGAAGCTTCGACGCGATCCTGGTCGATTCGACCGATCCGATCGGTCCGGGCGAGGTGCTGTTCACCGACGACTTCTACCGCAACTGCCGCCGCATCCTGCGCAAGGGCGGCGTGATCGTGACTCAGAACGGGGTGCCGTTCTTCCAGCCCGGGGAAGTGGTCACCACCAAGCGCCGTCTCGGGCGCATCTTCAAGCACATGACGTTCTACTACCTGGTGGTGCCGACCTACATCGGCGGCATGATGACGCTGGCGTTCGCCAGCGACGCTCCCGGCCTCGATCGGGTGCCTAAGCGCCTGCTAGAACGGCGCTTCAAGGCGGCCGGTCTCAAGACCCGCTACTACACCCCCGGCATCCACGTCGGCGCGTTCGAACTGCCGCCGTTCATCGCCGAACTGGCGGCTAAGGGCGCCAAGGTCAAGAAGCGGCGCTGAAGCCGCTTTCGGCCGGCCTAAAAGCTTCCGCCCCCGCTACCCGTACCGCCGCTGCCGTCGCCGCCGCTACCACCAGCGCCGCCGCCGGCACCACCGCCGTCGCTACCACCGGAGCCAGCACCAGCGCCGGCACTGGCGCCGCTGCCAGTACCACTGCCGTCGCTACCGCCGGGGCCGGCACCAGCGCCGGCACTGGCGCCGCCGCCGCCACCGCCGCCACCGCCGCCGCCGCCACCGCC
>CAYPQV010000035.1:16676-21537 GCA_964412955.1 uncultured Hyphomicrobiales bacterium | reverse complement strand
CGTTCGATTTTATTATAGATACAATATAATCCGACGTACGATTGGGACGAACGCAAGCGCCGCCTGAACCTGCTGCAAGCACGGCGTCGATTTCGCCGAGGTGGACGGGTTCGAATGGGAAACCGCGACGATCCGTCCCGACCGGCGGCGGGATTACGGCGAGGATCGCTTTATCGCGTTCGGGACAATCGGCGGCCGCTTGCATACCCTCATTTTCACGCCGCGCGGCGGGCGGGTGCGGATCGTCAGCCTGCGCAAGGCAAACCCGCGAGAGGAACGAAACTATGAAAAAAGCCAAAAAGCCTGAAGGCGCGTCCCAACGGGAATGGGACGACATGGATATTCCCGAATGGACGGCGGCGGATTTCGCGCGCGCGCGCCCGGCCTCGGAGGTCGTCCCGGAGATCGTCGCCGCGGGGCGGAAACGGCGCGGCCGCGGCCCGCAGAAGGCGCCGACCAAGAAACTGGTCTCGCTCAGGATCGACCGCGACGTGCTGGCGCGCTTTCGCAGAACCGGCAAGGGGTGGCAGGGCCGCGTCAACAAGGCGCTGCGCAAGGCGGCGGGGCTCTAGAGGGGTTGCAGGGGGTTGCGCCCACGCGGGCGCGCGCCCATTCTTTACCGGCGGCGTTTCGTCATCGGCCGCGACGGAACGCGATCATGCCCGATACCGACGTACGCCACACCGAAACCCGCGAATATGTTTACTTGCGCGCCGGGCGGGTGCCCTTCTGGCGGATCGCGCTGGCGGTCGCGATCGCGCTCGCCTTCGTCGCCGCGCTCGCCGTCCTGGTGAGCGGGCTCTTTCTCATATTGCTGCCGGTGATCGTCGTCGGCGCCGTCGCCGCGCGCTTTTTCGGCCGTCGCGTTCCGACCACTCCGCCGCGCGCCGACGTGATCGAGGCCGAATACGAAGTGATCGAGGAAAGGCGGACCGATAACCGCGCGCCGCCCTCCGACGATTCCGCCCGCGCCCCCTGACGGCGCGAGCCCGTGTCCCCGAACCGAATGACTCGCCCTCCCGGCGGACTTGATCCGGGGCGGTCGGTCTTGGTTCCAACCGCGGCGATTCGATCCCGCATATTTTTTGTGGTTTTGTCTCGATTTGGCCGGTTTCCCCGTGATATTCCTATGGCCGCCTGGCTTGTCGCGTTTCGGCCACGAGTAATCCGGGGAATTGGCGATGCAAAGATTCGGATGGCTTGCCTTGACGGCATTCTTGATCTTCTCCGCCGCGTTCGCCTTGGTCGGTGCGACCGCCGCCCGGGCCCAAGATTTCGAGAAACGGAAGACTTGGTGCCTGGACGATGAGGCCGATGCCGATTTGCGGATCGGTGCATGCACCTGGCTTCTCAACTCGGGCGAACTGGCGGAAGGAGGCGTGCCCACTGTCTACGTCCATCGCGCCGAAGCCCGCCTCAAGAAAGGCCAGTTCGACCTGGCGGCGGGCGATCTCGCGCAGGCGCTCCGGCTCGATCCCAAGATCGCGTACGGCCACACGCTTCTGGGCGATGCTCATGTGGGGCTGGGTCAACACGAACGCGCGATGCAGAACTACGATGAATCCTTGCGCCTGGAGCCATCCGGTCACGCCTACATGAGGCGGGGACTGGCGCATCAGCGTGCCGGTCGCACCGCGCGCGCCATCGAGGACTATGATCAGGCGCTCAAGCTTGAACCCGGCGAAAGCGAGCTGCTCGTCCATCGCGGTGTGGCGCACATAGTCCTGGGGAATTTCGAGAAGGCGACACGGGATCTGACTCAGGCGATCCGCCTTGATCCCGAATATTACGTGGCCCACAACAGCCTGGCTTGGATCTACGCCACGGCTAAGGACGCACGTTTGCGCAACGGCGAGGAGGCGTTGCGCCACGCCCGCAAGGCGCTCGCGCTCAAGCGGACGCCGGTTAGTCTCAATATACTGGGTGCGGCGTTCCTCGCGCGCGGCGAGCCCGACAAGGCGGTGAGCGCTTACAGGGATTCGATGGAGCTGGGCGGGCCTGAACGTGTGCGGCACTACCAGAACTACCTGAAGAAGCGCGGCTTCTATTCCGGCTCACCCGACGGCGTTTACGGGCCCGCGGTCGAGCGGGCGATTCTCGAATGCTTCCGCGCGGGGTGCATTCCCTTGTCCGACTGAGTCCGGCTTGTCGCGTTTCGGCCACGAGTAATCCGGGGAATTGGCGATGCAAAGATTCGGATGGCTTGCCGTGACGGCACTCCTGATTCTCTCCGCCGCGTTCGATGCAGCCGCCGCCGCGAGTTGTCCCGATACCGGCGACGCCCAAGTCGCGCCGTGGCGTCCGCAATGGTATCCGCCGCCGAAATTCATCGGCTCGCGCACGACCGCCGATGGCCTGGAATGCACCTTTGATTACGTCGATTACAAGTGGTGCGCCCGCTTCAAGGTCAAGGAACAGCGGTGCTACGGCAAGGATTCGCGCACCGGACTGTGTATCGAGCGCTGTACGGTCGTCGCGCCGCCCGACGGGCCGGCCGCCAAGCCCGACCGCCGATCCGCTTCTCCCGGTGAACCCGCGCGGTCGGCGACCGGCCGGTCCCTGCGCTCCGCGACCACGGCCGATTACGAGCGCTACGCGGCGGGCGCTTGCCTCAACGAAGCGATTAGTGAGGAATTGAGTTGCCGCGACGACTGCCTCCGTCGTTATCCCCGTCGCGGCAGCGGAGGCGCGCACCCCGCCCATACGGCCTGTTTCCCAAGCTGCCAAGCCGTATTCGACCGAAAGGATAAGATTTGTTGGTCGTCCTTCGCCGCCGAACACGGCTTGATTGACGGTGCTTCCGCCCAGCCGGCAACGCCGGCACCGACGGCCCCGCCGCCGCCGCCGGTAGCGGCGGTTGCTCCCGCCCCCGCGCCGTCTCGCGCGGTGGCGCCGAAACCACCCTCTGCGTCACCGCAGACGGCTCCATCGGCTTCTCCCGCCACATCCCGGGACGCGGGCTGCTCGGTCGATGCGGTCGCGGCGCAAATCGAGGCTTCGCTCACCCTGGGCGACATGATGCGAGTGGCGGACGATATGGGTCGGCGACGCCTTACGGGTTGCGCCGCGGCCCAAGGCGGCGCGTCGCCGGGCGCCGACGCCAACCCGTTCGTCGCCCGGAGGGGAAGCTACGGCTACGGCCGGCCTCCCGGGGCAAGGGCCACGACCAAGTTACCCGTGGAGCTGGAGCCGGATCCGCCGGCCCATCCCACCGAGACCGAACCGTCGGTGGACTGCCTTTCCCTCAACGATCAATTCACCCTGTCCGGCATCGGTCACTGCCTGAAATACATGATCCGGAACCATCCGGGCCAGGGGCAGGCATTGGCCCTGGACGGCATCGACCGCGCCCTGGCCCGCGAACTGGGCAAGGATGGCCTTTATGTCAAACCGTAAACCCGTGACGCCGCGCCTGATGCTGGCGGCCGCGCTGCTGGCCTGGGGAATGCTGGCGACGCGGGCGGTCCATGCCCAGCGGACGCCGGAGGCCCCGGACTCCACCCAATTGTTCGCCGCCGGCTTCGATCTGTTCCAGGCGGGCCAATATCCCGCCGCGGCCAAGATGTTCCAGGTCGGGCTCCAAATCGAACCGCGCGACGGGCTCGCGCACTTCTATCTGGCCGAGTCGGTCGCCAATGGACGCGCCGACGGGAACGATCGAGTGCTCAGGATCGCGCTTTTCCATTACACGCAGGCGATCCGCTATCTGCGGGATGGGGAAGAACGGATACGGGCGTTATCCCGCGTCGCCGACATCTTCGGGGAGGTGCAGGCCGAGGAAAGCCGCGTGCGCGCCGTCGAGGGGGTGGAGCGCCGCCCGCCGGCCCGTTTGGCGGGAGATGTCTACGACGGCGAATGGCGGGGAAACGTGCCCCATGGCCGCGGCATCATCCGCCGCGCCAACGGAGAACGCTACGAAGGCTTCGTGAAGGACGGAAAACCCCACGGCCACGGCAGCCTGGTGAAAATCGCGAGCTTGGTCACCCCGAACGACACGCAGATGCGTTACGAAGGGGGATGGGAAAACGGCGTCTTCGAAGGCGACGGAGTTTTGACGATTCGCAACCCGAGCGCCCCGCATGCCCAGATGCTGAAACGTGGACTTTTCGTCAAGGGAAACATCGTCAGGGGCGTCATCGTCACCGGGGACGGTCGGCGCTGGGAAGGCGATTTCCGCGACGACGTTCTGCATGGCGAGGGGACGGAGACGCTCGCCGACGGCGCGCGGCGGACCGGCCGCTGGCGGAACGGGGAATTCGTGGGACCTTAGAAAACCGCGGGGTTGGGGTGACGACGATGGCGAACACGATCATGCGACGCTTGGCGCTGGCGGCGGCATTGCTGCTCGCGGGATGCTTCGTCGAGCCCGAGAAGACGATTGTCGAGCCGGGCGCCGGGATCGACCGGCGGCCCGAGGGCGTCTGGGTTTACACGGAAGGGCGCGGATTCGTCGCGCTCGCGATCGCGGCGGACGACGACGCGCTGAAGGTCGACCTGATCCGCTACGAACCGGAGAAGCCGCAAATCGTGCACAACCGCTTCCGCGTGCGCACGACCCGGATCGCCGACGCCGATTATTTCGAGGCGGAGCACCTGGGCCCGCATCTGTTCTGGTCGCCCCAAACGCTGGTCCGAAAATTCATCGCGCGCTACGAACTTGCGTCGGCCGATCGCCTCGCGCTCGCCTTTCCCGGGGTTTCGGCGTTCGAGGCGGCCGTGCGCGACGGCCGCCTGGCCGGCATGTTCCACGGCGGGGTTTGGGAGCGCGCGGTTCGCCTCGGCGGCGACGCGGCGACGTTGCGCGCCCATCTGGCGGCCATGCCTTCCGCCGATTATCCCAACAAGCTCGTTTTCCGGCGCG
>CAYPQV010000035.1:0-16576 GCA_964412955.1 uncultured Hyphomicrobiales bacterium | reverse complement strand
CATCTGGCGGCCATGCCTTCCGCCGATTATCCCAACAAGCTCGTTTTCCGGCGCGCGTCGCCCGAACCGTGACGGAAAAGTGGCCTTCTCCCTAATTTTCGGTCCAAGCCGGTACGGACTCTAATTTATGAACGAGGGTAAATCGGGGAGCAGATCAGACCGTCCCCGCCTTCGCTGGTAGGGCCTCAATTCGGTCCTCATGCTTCGACAGGCTCAGCATGAGGACCTTAGATATCCGCCTCTCACCCTGAGCTTGTCGAAGGGTGAGGCCATAAAACCTGGACACTATCTCTTCTCGCTATGGTTGACTATTTTCCTATAATAGGCTATTCTTTGGTCCAAGAAGTTTCGCGTTCTTGGACAAGTAAATAAGTCGAAAGCAGCGCGCCGAAAGAGGGCCGTCGGCTTCCCATGCCGGAACGGCCTCGCCGCGCCGAAGGCCGCGGGGCGAAAAGCCAACGATGCCTACAAATGCCTACACGAATCCGGGTGTTTCGTGCGCTATCAACGCCTTAGGCCCGATTTACCCGGTGCAGGCTTAGCGCAAGCTTGGCGCAAGCGCGCGCGGGCGCGCGCTACCCCGCGCCGTAGCCCCGCACCAGGCTGCCCACCACCAGGTACCAGCCGTCCACCAGCACGAAGAAGATGATCTTGAACGGAAGCGAGATCATCACCGGCGGCAGCATCATCATGCCCATCGCCATCAGCACCGACGACACCACCATGTCGATGATCAGGAACGGCACGAACAGCAAAAACCCGATCTCGAACGCGCGCCGCAATTCCGAAATCATGAACGCGGGGATAAGCGCGCGGAGCGGCGGCTTGCCCTCCGCGATTTCGGTTTCCGGCACCTTGGCGATGTCCATGAACAGCGACAGGTCCTGGTCGCGCACGTGGCCGGCCATGAACGCGCGGAACGGCTCGGCCGCGCGCTCGAACGCCTCGAACTCCTCGATCTGGCCCTCGATCAGGGGGCGGATGCCCTGCTGATAGGATTGCTCCAGCGTCGGCATCATCACGAACAGCGTGAGGAAGAGCGCGAGGCTGACCAGCACCTGGGTCGGCGGCGTCTGCTGGGTGCCGAGCGCGGTGCGCAAAAAGGACAGCACCACCACGATCCGCGTGAACGAGGTCACCATCACCAGGATCGACGGCGCCAGGCTCAGCACCGTCACCAGCACGACCATCTGGATGATCCGCCCGGTGGCGGCGCCGCCTTCCTCGCCGAGGTTCAGGGTGATGCTCTGCGCGAACGCGGGCGGGCCGAACAACAGCACCGCGCCCGCCGCCAGTCCGGCGAGGCCGATCCCGAGCGCGGCGAGCGCGCGGGCGCGGGTCACGGCTTCGGCTCCTTGGGCGCGGAAGCGGAAGAAGCCGGGATTCCGCTCTCCACCGTCACTTCGTTGGCGCCGCCGAGCAGCAGCAGGTGTTCGGTGCCGTCGCGGCTCACCAGCACCAGGCGGCGGCGCGCGTCGAGCGCGAGGCTTTCGACGATCTTGAGCCGTCGCGCCTGGCCGGGCATTCGGGTCGGCTGGCCGAGGCCGAAGCGGCGCGCGAGCCACGCCATCACCCCGATCAGGGCGAGCACGAACGCGAGCGCCAGCACGAAACGGAAGTAATCGCCGAAATCCACGGGCGACTCCTTAAGGTTCAGCCCCGGCCCTGCTTGGCCAGGCGGTCGCGGAACTTGCGCACCTCGTCTTCCAGCACCTCAAGCTCGGCGAGCAGGGCTTCCAGCGCTTGGGCCTGGGCCGGATCAAATCCGGCGCCGCCGGATTCGGCGCCGTGCAGCGCGGTGGCGCAAACGCCCGCGACCATCGAGCGCAGGTCGGCGAGGTCGGGCATGCGGTCCTGGGCGAGGTCGTCCTTGGCGCGCGCGATGGCGACGCGCACCCGCCCCAGTTCCCCGGCGAGCACGTGGGGCGCGGGCGGGCCCGAAGGCGGGGGCTTGCTCATGCGGGGGGGCCTTCGGAGGCTGCCGCCTCGCGGATGCGCGCCAGGAAATCGGGCCAGTCGCCGTTGGCGCGATAGACGTAGGCGAGAACTTCGGCGACCGCGGCGAACGCCTCGATCGGGATTTCGCTGTCGATCTCGATCACGCTGAGCAGCTTGGCGAGATCGGCGTCCTCGCGCACCTTGATGCCCTTGGCGAAGGCGATGGCGAGGATCTGCTCGGCGATCGAGCCCCGGCCGCTCGCCACCACCTTGGGCGCGAACTCGGTTTCGGCTTCGTACTTGAGCGCGACGGCAAGCGCCGTTTGCGGGGGCGTGCGCCCGCCCTCGGCGCGTTCATCGGAAGGTCCTGGGTCGGCCACGCTCGCCTCGCTCGATTGCCGTGAAGACCCGAATAGCCTGAGGGGGGAAAATTAACAAACGCTTAACCGTGACGCGGAAATTTATGCCGGTTTTTCAGGCGATTGGCGGTGGGCCGCGGGCGGGCTTCCGGGGACGCCGCGCGGGCTTCCGGGCGACTCAGCCCGGGCTCCGTTTACCATTCGTTAAGGATAAACGGCCGATACTTCGGCCATCCCGAGACCGGAAACCTGGAGCGTTTCTCATGGATTTCACCACTCTGCCGCTGTTCCAGGCGGTGAAGAAACGGCTCAACTGGATCGGCCAGCGCCAGGAAGTGCTGTCCCAGAACATCGCCAACGCCGACACGCCCGGTTACCGCGCGCGCGACCTCAAGCCCTACGATTTCCGCGAGATCGTCCGGCGCGAGGCGCAGCAGATCAACATGACGGTGACGGGGCCGAACCAGATGTCCGGCCAGCGCAAGCGGCTGCGCGACTTCGTCGAGGCGGAAACCAAGGTCCCTTACGAAACCCGGCCCGACGGCAACAGCGTCGTGGTCGAGGAGCAGATGATGAAGGTCAGCGAGGCCGGGCTCAAGCACCACCTGACCACCGAGCTTTACCGCAAGCACATGGCGATGTTCCGCATGGCGCTCGGCAAGGAATAGGCCCGAACTTTTTTGGTTTTTAGGACCGGATCATGGAAGACCTGATGAAAACGATGCGGCTCTCGGCCGCCGGCATGAAGGCGCAAGGCACGCGGCTTCGCGTCATTTCCGAAAACGTCGCCAACGCCGATTCGCTGCCGACCGAACCGGGCCGCGAGCCCTACCGGCGGCGGGTGGTGAGCTTCAAGAACGAACTCGACCGCGCGACCGGGCTGCAGATGGTCAAGGTCAAGAACGTCCGCCCGGACCGGGGCGAATTTCCCCAGCGCTTCGATCCCAACCACCCGGCCGCCGACGCCAACGGCTACGTCAAGACGCCCAACGTCAACACCTTGATCGAAATGACCGACATGCGCGAAGCGCAGCGGTCCTACGAAGCCAACCTGACCACCCTCAAGGCGGCGCGGACGATGCTGCAAGGCACCATCGACATTCTCCGCCGTTGAGTGAACCGACAACGCAAGGGAACTCCAGATGTTGAAACCAGTCACGTCCGTCGCCTCCGCCATCGCCGCCTACGACGGCATCGCCAAGGCCGCGCCCGGCTCGATCGGCGGATCGGCCGGCAAGGGCGCGGGCGCCGGCGACGGCGGCGCCTTCGCCGACCTGGTCAAGAGCGCGATCCAGGAAGCGGCCCGCATCGGCAAGACCGCCGAGCAGGCGTCGATCGCGGCGGTCAACGACCGCGCCGACATCACCAAGGTCGTGACCGCGGTCGCCGAGGCCGAGCTGACCCTGCAGACGGTGGTCACGGTCCGCGACCGGGTGATCGAGGCCTACCGCGAAATCATGCGCATGCCGATCTGACGCGAAACGCGGGGAAGCGCCATGGACCAGGTCACCGTCATCGAGATCGGCCGGGACAGCCTGTGGCACATCCTGATCATGAGCGCGCCGCTCCTGATCGCGGGCATGGTGGTCGGCATCCTGATTTCGCTGTTCCAGGCGCTGACCACGATCCAGGAAATCACGCTGACGTTCGTGCCCAAGATCGTGGCGGTGTTCGTCGCGACCGTGGTGTTCCTGCCGTTCATGATGACGACCCTGATCGAGTTCTCGCAGGGCTTGTTCGACCGCATCGCCGCGATCGGATAGCGGCGATGCTCGAGCAGCTGATCGGCGGCGGAGTCTTCGTCTTCCTCCTGGTATTCACCCGCGTCGGCGCCGCGTTGATGTGGCTGCCCGGGGTCGGCACGGCGACCGTGCCGGTCAACGTCCGCCTCGCCATCGCGCTGCTGACCAGCTTCGCCCTGGTCGCGCCGCTCGCGCCGGTGCTGCCGGCCGCGCCGCCGGACGAGCCCTCGGGCCTCGCCCTCCTGCTCGCGGGCGAGGCGCTGATCGGCACCCTGTTCGGCATGATCGGGCGCGTCATGCTCGCGGCGCTGCAGACCGCCGGGACGTTCATCGCGCTGTTCGCGTCGATCGCCAACGCCTTCGTCCAGGATCCGGTGGCCGAACAGCAAAGCTCGACCGTGTCCGGGTTTCTCTCGCTGCTCGGCGCCACCCTGATCGTGACCACGGATCTGCACGAGGTCATGCTGCGCGCGCTGGTCGGCACCTACGGCCTGTTCGTGCCGGGCGAGCCGCCGCCGGTCGGCGACCTCGCCGATTTGTTCGCGCGCCAGGTCTCTGCCGCCTTCCTGCTCGGATTCCAGCTCTCGTCGCCGTTCCTGATCGCGGCGCTGATCTATTACGTCGGCCTCGGCGTGCTGGGACGGCTGATGCCGACGCTGCACGTGTTCTTCTTCGGGCTGCCCGCCCAGATCGGGCTGCAGCTGTGGCTGCTGACCGCGGTCATCACGGGAATGATGCTGGTCTTCGCCGATCGTTTCCGCGCCGCCTGGAGCGCATTCGCGCCGCTGTGAGCGGCGGAAGCAGGGGCCATGGCCGAGCAAGACGACGCCGACAAAACAGAAGACCCTTCGGGACGAAAACTCGAACGCGGCCGCGCCCGCGGCCAGGTCGCCCAATCCCAGGAAGTCGCCCATTGGGGCATCCTGATGGCGGGCGCGCTGCTGGTGGTGTTCGCCGCGCCGTGGACCATGAAGCATGTCGCGCGCGTGGCGCTGCCGTTCCTCGAATCGTCCTCGCAGATCCCGGCCGACATGGGCCGCCTGCAAATGCTGTTCGGCGACGTCGCCCTCGCCCTGCTGGTGGCGGTATGGCCGGTGTTCCTGTTCCTGGTGATCGCGGCGCTCGCCATCCACATCGTACAGACCGGGCTGGTGTGGGCGACCGAAAAATTCGAGCTCGACTGGAACCGGCTTTCGCCGATCAGCGGCTTCAAGCGCCTGGTGTCGACGCGCACGTTGGCCGAGTTCGTCAAGGGCATCGTCAAGATCGCCGTCATCGGCGGCGTCATCTTCGCCGCCGCGCTGCCGGTTCTGAACGACGTCGAGCTGCTGCCGGCGATGGGCCTCGGCGCGGTGCTCGACCATTCCGAGGCGGTGGTGCTGCGCGTCGCCGCCGCGACGCTCGCGGTGCTGACCGTGATCGCCGGATTCGACTATATCTACCAACGCTACATGTTCATGCGCCAGATGCGCATGAGCAAGCACGAGGTCAAGGAGGAGCACAAGCAGGCGGAAGGCGACCCCCACGTCAAGGCGCGCATCCGATCGCTCCGGCGCGAGCGCGCGCGCCAGCGCATGATGGCGGCGGTGCCGAAGGCGACCGTGGTCGTCACCAACCCGACCCACTACGCGGTCGCGCTCGCCTACGAGATGGAGAAGATGGAGGCGCCCAAACTGGTCGCCAAGGGCGCCGATTACGTCGCGCTCCGCATCCGCGAGATCGCCGAGGAGCACGAGGTGCCGATCGTCGAAAACCCGCCGCTCGCCCGCGCCCTGTTCGCCGGCGTCGAGCTGGACCAGGAAATCCCGATCGAGCATTATAAGGCGGTGGCCGAGGTGATCGGCTACGTCATGCGCCTCAAGAAAAGGTTGAATTGACATGAGCCGCATCGCACCACCGCGCCCGCCGACGCTCGGCGACGCGGCCCGGACCGCGCTCGGCGCCTTCCGCGCGTGGTGGTCGCCGCCCGACGATCGCGAACGCGACGCATATGAAGCCGTCGATTCCCGTCGCTCACGCGAAGCCGTCGATTCCCATCGCTCGCGCGACGCATCCGATTCCCGTCGCTCGCGCGACGAGGCGGCGATGGCCGAATACCTCGATAACCTGCCGGCCGGAATTTTTTCCGCCGACGCCGACGGGCGCATGCTCTACGTCAACCGTACGCTCGCCGACTGGCTCGGCCGCCCGGCGGGCGCCATCGTCGGCCGACCGTTCGCCGACTTCGTGGTCGAGGCGACGCCGTTCCCGCTGCCCCCCGAGGGCGAGGCCCATCCCTTCGACGGCGGCGACGTGGTGCTGGCCGACGAGGCCGGCGGCTCGTTCCCGGCGGTGCTGCTGCAGACGGTGCGCGCCGGGGCCGACGGCCGGCCGCTTTATACCCGTTCCCTGGTGATGCGCGATTTCGCCCGGCGCGAGCAAGCCGCGCCCGCGACGCCTGCGCCGCCGGCGTGGCTGTTCGAGCGTTCCCCGGTCGGGATCGCGCTGCTCGACTATTCCGGCATCGTCGTCGAATGCAACGACGCCTTTCTCGCGCCGATCGGCGCGCCGCGCGAGGGCGTGATCGGCCGCCCGCTCGCCGAGCGGCTCGCGCCCGAGGACCGCGCCGACGCCGCCGCCCAGTTCTCCAAGCTGGTGATGGGCACCGCGCCCGCGGCCCACGTCGAGGTGCGCCTGGTCGGCGCGGACGGCACCGAGCGCGCCGCCTCGATCCACGCCCGTCCGGCGGGCGAGGGAAGCGACGACCTTCTGGTGCTGCACGTGGTCGACACCACCGAGCGCAAGCACCTGGAGGTGCAGTTCGCCCAGGCCCAGAAGATGCAGTCCATGGGCCAGCTCGCGGGCGGCATCGCCCACGATTTCAACAACCTGCTCACCGCCATGATCGGCTTTTCCGACCTGCTGCTCGCGCGCCACGGCGCGGGCGATCCTTCGTTCGCCGACATCATGCAGATCAAGCAGAACGCCAACCGCGCCACCAACCTGGTGCGCCAACTGCTCGCGTTCTCGCGGAAGCAAACGTTGACCCCCGTGGTGCTCGACGTGGCCGAGGCGCTGGCCGACCTCTCCCACCTGCTCGGCCGACTGCTCGGCGCCAAGGTCGAATTGCGCCTCGAACACGGCCGCAACCTCGCCCACGTGCTGGTCGATCGCGGCCAGTTCGACCAGGTGATCATCAACCTCGCGGTCAACGCCCGCGACGCCATGCCGGGCGGCGGCACGCTCGCCGTCCGCACCGGGATGGTCGAAGTCGCGGCGCCGACCCAGCGCGGCCACGAACTGGTCGCGCCCGGGCGCTACGTCGCGATCGAGATCGCCGACACCGGCTCCGGCATTCCGAAGGAAAATCTCTCGCGCATCTTCGAGCCCTTCTTCTCGACCAAGGAGGTCGGCGCTGGCACCGGGCTCGGGCTTTCCACCGTTTACGGCATCGTGCACCAGACCGGCGGCTACATCTTCGTCGAATCGGCGGTGGGGGAAGGCAGCACCTTCACCATCTATCTGCCGGCGCAGGAACAGACCGCCGCCGACCGCACTGCCAAGGCGCGGGTTCCTTCGGCCGAACTCGATGCGGATCTCACCGGCGCTGGGACCATCCTCCTGGTGGAGGACGAGGACGCGGTGCGTCTCTTCGGCGGGCGCGCGCTCCGCAACAAGGGCTACCGGGTGCTGGAGGCCGCCGACGGCGAACAGGCCCTCGACGTGGTCAACCAGGCGATCGGCGAGGGCCAGAAGATCGATTTGATCCTCTCCGACGTGATCATGCCCGGCATGGACGGCCCGACGCTGGTGCAGCTGCTGCGCCAGGAACTGCCGGGGGTGAAAATCATATTGATGTCCGGCTACGCCGAGGACGCGGCGCGCGCGCTCGAAAACGATCCCTCGCTCAACTTCATGCCCAAGCCCTTCAGCCTCGCTGGCCTCGCCGGCAAGGTGAAGGAAGTGATGAAGAGTTGATCCTCGTTGGGAGCGTGGCGGCCGATGGGGCTTCCCTTGCAAACGCCGCGATGAGAAAGTATCTTATCCTTACATCCTTACTTAAGGAATTCGCCATGCTCGCCAAGCTGACCGCCAAGAACCAATTGACCCTGCCCAAGGCGGCGTTGGCGTCCTGCCGGGACGCCCGGTATTTCGACGTGACCGAGGACAACGGGCGCATCGTGCTCACGCCCGTGCGCCTCAATCGCGCCGACGCCGTGCGCGCCAAGCTGGCCGACCTCGGCCTCGCCGAAAGCGACGTGGCCGAAGCCGTGGCTTGGTCGCGCAAGAAGACGCGCAAGGCCGGATGACCCGACCGCGCGTCGTTCTCGACACCAACGTTTTGCTTTCAGCCCTGCTGTTTCCCGCGGGCTCGCTTGCGTGGTTGCGACATGCTTGGCGCGCGCAGGCCATCCGCCCGCTGGCCGGCCGCGACACCACGGCCGAACTGCTCCGGGTTCTGTCGTATCCGAAGTTCCGCCTGACCGCCGACGAGCGCGAGGACCTGCTGGGCGACTATCTGCCCTGGTGCGAAACCGTGAGCGTGCCGACGCGGATCAAAATTCCCCGCTGCCGCGATCCCTTCGATCGCCCGTTCCTGGAGTTGGCGCTGGCGGCCAGGGCCGACGCGCTGATAACCGGCGACAAGGATTTGCTGGCCCTCGCGGGCGTGTTCGCCGTGCCGATCCTGGCGCCCGCCGCGTTCCGGAATCGAATCGGCGGCTAATCTGCGTAATCGGCCCAGCCGAGTCGCCGGGCGATCCAGTTATCGAGCGCCAAGGGGCCCGGCCCGCGCGCGAGGATCAGCAGCAGCGCGCTCGCCCACAGCAGGTGGTCCGGCCAGCTCGCCGGATAGACGAAGGCCTGGATCACCGCCGTCATGGCGAGCAGCGCCAGCGCCGAAAGCCGCGTGCCGAGCCCGAGCACCAGCAGGATCGGGCAGAGCAGTTCGGCCCCGGTCGCGAGCGGCGCGGCGATTTCCGCCGGCAGCAGCGGCACGCGGTATTCCTCGGCGAACAGCGCGTAGGTGCCGGGCGCGATACTGAGCCCGTCGATCTTGGTCAGCCCCGAGCGGAAGAAAAATCCGGCAAGCGCGATCCGGGCCGTCAGAACGAGAATCCCGTCGGGCAGGGCGCGAAACCGGTCGAAGGCGTCGCGGACGGTCATGAGCAGGGAAGTCATGGCGGGCTCCTTATGTAATGTCCGTGACGCGGAGGCCGGAAAAGGCCCCGGCGGCGGTCAGGCCGGCGAGGGCCGCGGCCGCGTCCAATCCGGCCTCGGTTTCCTCGCCGGCCCGGGCGGCACGCTCCACGGAGAGACCTTCGATCAATGCGCGAAGGACGGCGTGGCCGCCGCAAGACAGCGCGCGGATGCCGGGAACCGCCTCGGGCCGCGTCACCGCGAGCCGGACGCCGCCCTCGGCGAGATCGACCCTGGCATCAGGGTCGGCGCCGTCTTGGTTGATCGTCCAGATGCGGTCGATCGGGTAGGGCGAAACCACGAGCCGAAGCGCGGGATGGATTTCGAGCCCGACGCGGTCGATGCCCGTCTCGATCGCCGCTTCCAGCAGTTCGCGCGTCGTCAGCACCGGCGCGTCGGCGGCATGCGCGGCCTCGACCATCGCCCACTCCAGCCGGGCGACGTCGGCGAGATACGGCAACGACGCCGCCGGGGCGAAGGCGGCGACGAAATCGGGAAACGCGGCGCCGTATTCGAACAGGCAGGGCGAGGCGGGCGGGTGCGCGCGCAGGAACCGCCGCGCCATGGCGGCGAAGAATTCGTCGCCCACCAGCCGGCGCACGACCGGGAAGTTGTCGCCGAGCGCCTCGGTCAGCAGGATGGTGGTGTTGTTGCGATAAACGGAAAGGCGTCCGGCATGGCCGATCCCGTCGTCGGCGACGGTTCCCGCGAGCGCGGCCGCGTCGCCGCCGAGGGCGACGGCACGGATCATGGTTTGCAGTTCAGCCAACGCGGGCATGGGCCGTCCTCCGGGCGTCGGCGGCGCGCGCCATGATGCGGTCGGCGCGCGCGGCTTCGTCGAGCAGAACGGAGAGCGCGGGAAGATCGCTGTCCCATTCGATCAGGGTCGGCACCGGCCCGACGCGCTCGACGACGCGCTCGTAGAGCGCCCACACCTCCGGGCGCACCCGCGAGCCGTGGTCGTCGATGCGCAAGGTTCGCCCGTCGACGTCGGTTTCGCGGTGACCGGCGAGATGGATTTCCCCGATGCGCCGGGCGGGCACCGCGTCCAGGTAGGCGGCCGGATCGAAGCCCAGGTTCGAGGCGCTGACATAGACGTTGTTGACGTCGAGCAGGATGCCGCACCCGGTCCTGTCGCAGACGGCGCCCAGGAACTCGATCTCGGGAATGGTCGAATGGGTGTAGCGCAGGTAGGACGACGGATTTTCGATCAGCACCCGGCGGCCGAGGGCGTCCTGCATCTCGGCGACATGCGCGGCGAAAACGGCAAGGCTTTCTTCCGTGTAGGGCAGCGGCAGCAGGTCGTCGAGAAAGGCGCCGCCCGCCGTGCTCCAGGAAAGATGCTCGGACACCAGTCCCGGCGCGATCCAATCGGCGAGCGCCGCGAGCCGGGCGAGATGGCGCGCGTCGAGCGGCCCGATGGTGCCGAGCGAGAGGCCGATGCCGTGCAGCGACACCGGGTAATCCTCGCGCACGCGGGCGAGCCAGCGCCGGGACGCGCCGCCCGCGCCCATGTAGTTTTCGCCGTGCACCTCGAGCCAGCCGACGTCGGGCCGCGTTTCGGCCACGTCCCGGTAATGCGCGGCCCGGAGGCCGATCCCGGCGCGGGCCGGGATCGGATCTCCGGAGGCGAACGCGCGGCGTGCCGCGACGGGCATCACGCGTCGATCCGCTCTTACATCTTGCCGGGGGACGTGCTGCCGCCCGCGATCTTGTCGCAGGTGCCCTTGGGCAGCAGGAGGAAGGTGTCCTTTTCCTTGTCCTTCTTGGCGGTGCCGGCGCAGGAACCGCCCGCGGTCTTGCAGTCGTTCTTGCCCGCCTTGGCGATGCCGTAGCACTTCTCGTTTTCCGCCGCCTGGCCGTCGCCGGGGGCGAGGGTGAGCGCGAACACCAGCGCGGTGGCGAGGGCGGAAGTCTTGGTCAGGGTCTTGACGTCCATAACGGTTGTCTCCTTTGCGTGAGGCTCGAACACGATCCGGCTCGAACACGATTGCGCGAGCGCGGGATCGCGCCCGTCATCAGCGGTTTCGCGGGCGCGCGCGGGCGGGTTACACTCGCGGCCTGTCACGAGGGCGTGATGAATCAGGGAAACACCGATCGGGAATGGGGGGCTTGGCTCGCCGCCGCGCAGGACGGCGACGGCGCGGCATACGCGCGCCTGCTCGCGGCGATTCTGCCCGCCCTGCGCGGGCTGGTGCGCCGCCGCGTGTTCGATCCCGACCGGGGCGAGGACGTGGTGCAGGAAATCCTTCTCTCCCTCCATCGTCATCGCCACACCTACGATCCCGCCCAGCCGTTCCGGCCGTGGCTCCGGACCATCGCCGAGCGCCGGATCGCCGACTCGCTCCGCGGCCATTACCGCCGGGAAGCCCGCGAAACCCCGATCGAGCCCGAGGCTGAAACCTTGGCCGACGATGCGGCGAATAAGTACGAGAAGGACCACATGCCGCTCGCCGGGGGCGAAGGCCTGCGCCACGCCATGGCGCGGCTTCCGCCCAAGCAGCGGACGGCGATCGAACTGTTGAAGTTGAAGGAAATGACCCTCAAGGAAGCCTCCGTCGTCATGGGCATGTCGGTTCCGGCGCTCAAGGTGACCACGCACCGGGCGATCCGCAATCTGCGGGGGTTGCTCGCGGCCGGGGAGGCGGGGAATCGGGCCGCGCCATGAGCGACGCGATTCCATGCGATACCGCCCGACGCGACACCGAGAGCCTGATCGCGGCGCTGGCCGCCGACCTCCGGCCGGTGCAAAGGCTGCGCCCGCCGGCGCGGCGGCTGGTCGCCTGGCTCGCGGTCGCGCTGCCGCTGTCGCTGCTCCTGGGCGCGTTGGTGGAGCGGGCCGGGCTCGGCGGCCCGCTGGCGACGCCCGCCGCCGCCGCCGCCCAGACCTTCGCCCGCTTGAGCGAGCCCTACGCGCTCGCCGAAATGGGCGCCATTCTCGCGACCGCCGTGGCGGCGGGTTACGCCGCCCTGGCCTCGACCCAGCCCGGCCGTTCGCGGCTGCTGTGGGCGCTGCCGGTCCCGCCGTTTCTCGCGTGGCTCGCCTTCGTCGGCGAGGGCTGCTGGCAACTGTGGCAACGGCTCGGCCCGGACCAGTTTTCCTTCGTGCCGCACTGGTCGTGCTTTCCCTCGGTGGCGGCGACCGGGGCGGTACCCGCGATCCTGCTGGTGCTGATGCTCCGGCGCGGCGCGGCCGTTTACCCCGCCCCGACGGCGGCGCTCGCCGCGCTCGCCGCTTCCGCGCTCGGCGCGGTCGGGCTGCGCCTGTTCCACCCGCCCGACGCGACCTGGCTGATGCTGATCTGGCAGTTCGCGGCGACCGTCGTCTTCTTCGCGGTCTCCGGCGCGGTCGCCGCGCTGCTCGCGAGGCGGAGAACGGCAACGGCGTAAATCGGGGTGTGTGACCGAAACGCCGGAAAAATAAAATTTTAGAACGACAAAACGCCCGCGCGCCTGGCCGTTCTCACTGGCGCGGCCGGTAGGAATCGCGGCCGTAAGTCCATTCGGTGGTGAATTTGTTGTTGGGGCCTTGGATCAACACTTCCGCCGCGGCGCCCTTTTTGCCCGAGCCGTGCGCCGCGGCGATCGCCGCCCGGATGGCTTCCTCTTGCGTTTTGTAGGGGCCGTATTGTTTGCCGTCGAAACGGATGCTCCACTCGCCCTGACGAAGAACGACCATGTATTGCGCGAGGGCCATCGGATTTTTCCTTGGAGGAAAGCGCCGCGCCTCCGGCTCGGGCCGGAGGCGCGCGGCGACGCTCGGAATCGGGGATATTTGATTAAGTGTAGCAGATATCGACCCTTCAATTAGGGCAGCGTCCGCAGTGCCGCGCCGAGGCCGTTTTACCCGCGGTTCGCGCGGATGGGGTTTATATACTTGACAAAAGTAGGCGTGGGTAGTCTAATCCGGCCAGTGGGTTAGGAGCCCGAGCCATGACCATGCAAATTATTAACACCGTCATTACCGAGGGCAAAACCGGCGGATTTGCTGAAATAACCATCGCGGATAGCGCCGTACTTGAGGAATCAAAGCAATGGATTCGCTTGCGCGTTCAGACGCCGATTGATGTTGGCTGGTCTCTGGCGGCAATCCAGAGATCAGCCCTTCAGAAGCTGCGAGAAGTAATAGCCGCTGAAATTCTGCGGACCGGCAATATTGCAAGTCAGCGCGATAACTAGCCTCTTTTGCAGAAAGAACCTGTGCCATGACCGACCTCACTAACCCTATATTTTTCAATGAACACGAAGCCCGTAGGCATCTCGAAAGCCTCCGTTGGGCAGACGGACGCTTTTGCCCCCATTGCGGGGCCTCCGAAGGCACCGTCCCCGTCGAAGGGAAGAAAAAGTCCCATCGCGCGGGCCTCTACTACTGCAACGGCTGCAAGGGCACGTTTACCGTTACCGTGGGCACGATCTTCGAGCGTTCCAAAATCCCCCTTCATAAGTGGATGGCGGCCTTTCATCTCATGGCCGCGTCCAAGAAGGGCGTTTCGGCCCATCAGCTGCATCGTATGTTGGGCCTGACCTACAAAACGGCGTGGTTCATGGCCCATCGTATCCGCGAGGCCATGAAGGACGGCAAGCCCGGCCCTATAGGCGGATCGGGTATCTCGGTCGAGGCCGACGAGACTTTCATCGGGCGCACCACGAAGGCCCGCAGGCGCGACAAGCGCTTCCCCTACACGCCCACTAGCCACGGCCTGAAGGACAAGATGAAGGTCTTGAGCCTTATCGAGCGCGGCGGCCCCGTCCGTTCCTTCAAGATGGACAAGATCACCGCCATCCAGGTTCAGGACGTTCTATTCCGCAATGTCTCGACTAAAAGCGATCTGCTGACCGACGAAGCCGGCTATTACAGGCAGATTGGGGCCGTATATGCCTCCCACCAGTCCGTGAACCATAGCCGCGAGGAATACGCCCGAGGCGTGGGCATCCATGTGAACACCCTCGAAGGCTACTTCTCGATCTTCAAGCGCGGCATGAAAGGCATCTATCAGCATTGCGACGAGAAGCACCTACAGCGCTATCTCTGCGAGTTCGATTTCCGTTACAACAATCGCAAAATCGAAGATACCGCCCGCCGCGATAAGGCCCTTACATGGGCCGAGGGAAAGCGCCTGACTTATCGGCGGGTTGCTTAGCGGGCGAACTTCCAGGCCCCGCCTGACTCGCAAGCAGTTTCGCGCCTTACTAGAAAAAGTGGCGCTAATTTCAAACAATCATTAAGGTCTATCGGTCCCGCCAATTCGTCACCGACACTTGGGCAGACATTGGGGATCAAACCCCTCGTCTAACCCAACGGCAGCCATGCCGTGTCGGTGTTTGTGGTGGGTTGAGTTGGTAAGGCGTGATGGTCCGATCCAACTATTCTGGGGACAGAAAGGAGAACCTGTATATGCAGGGAAGGCAACGAAAGGTCGAACTATTCCTAATGACCACGCAAGTGGTGATTGGGGTAGCGGCCTTAATTCTAATGTTAGTGTAAACTCGCATTAGGGGGATGGGTCTCGGCATGGGGGGCCCTGAACCCTACCCCAAAAATGAACCCCCCTGCGGTGATGGCGCATGGGGGGCCCAGAAACTGCCGAGAACCTTTCAGCAGGTAAGCAACAGAGGAATTTTACCCCCCACTATAGACACATTCAACAAGAAACTAACATGCTGATATCGCTATTTTTTATGTGTTTTTGGGGTGTTTTTCTTATGCGGCTTTGGCTTCATCAATAGGGCCCGCTTAAGGGCCGCGTCCCGTACCTTAGCGGCCTCTTTGTCCGTCCTTTTTTCTTGATCTTTAGGGGTGGTTGTCATGGAACAAGCCCAAAAATTTCAGCGGTTGCCAGTCATCGTAAAACTACCCAAGGGGCTATCAGTCGAAATCGGCAAGATCATGGTCCGTTGGGCCAACATTGAATGGCGATTACATCAAATCGGGTATCGGTTGCTAGACGTTAGTCCCGCAGTCGGGCGCATCGCAATGTGCGAACCCCGGGCGACAGACTACCTCGACATGATATGCGATCTTCTTGACCTTTCGGGCCTGAGTATCCCCGCTCAAGTTCCAATTTTAAGGGCGGAAATTGAAAAATGGGGGAAATGGCGGAACAGATTGGCGCACGGAATATGGGTCCGACACCCCAAAACACGCGAATATATGGTTCAGGCATCAACCGGCCAATGGGACCGCTCGAAGCTTCCGAGGGGCCAGCGGCTAAGCAGAGAGATACTCACGGAGGCAGTTACAATTACCGAACCTATTTTGAAAGATGTGGTACGGGCGTCAGAATCCATTGGCGCGCAACTGGAGGCTTTTTGGCGGGGGGTGGACAAAGCCTTACCTCAACCATTGCCAGATAAATCTCGCGGACCGTCTCGGACGCCAGATCGCCGTCTGGATCATATCGCACAAAAACTGACACACCCGCCGCGACCATCCCGGGGGTGATCTCGATTTCTTCCGGCTTCCCCACAGCTTCCGCAGAAACCAGGCCTTTTTCCGAACCCGCTTTTGACATGTATATATACGCTGCGCGGATTCGCCGTGAACCCCTCGTGAACGTTCCATATAAATATAATATAAATCAATCACTTATAAAATACGCTGGACGATGAGAACAAAACACGTACATTGACCCCAAGGCGTCGCGACCGAACCACGAGAAACATTGGAACCGCTGCAACCCCTATGGAATAAGTGAGGCACGTCATGTCCGCCAACCCCGCTTTGCGTCTCGTCGAAAAGGAAAACATGGACCGCAACAAGGCGATCGAGGCCGCCGTCAGCCAGATCGAGCGCGCCTTCGGCAAGGGCTCGATCATGAAGCTCGGCCAGGGCGAAACCGCGGTCGAAACCGAAGCCATCTCCACCGGCTCGCTCGGCCTCGACATCGCGCTCGGCATCGGCGGCCTGCCGCGCGGGCGCGTGGTCGAGATCTACGGGCCCGAAGCTTCGGGCAAGACCACGCTCGCGCTCCACGTCATCGCCGAGGCGCAGAAGAAGGGCGGCGCGTGCGCGTTCATCGACGCCGAGCACGCCCTCGATCCGTCCTACGCGAAGAAACTCGGGGTCGACGTCGAGAACCTGCTCATTTCCCAACCCGACGCGGGCGAGCAGGCGCTCGAAATCGCCGACACCTTGGTGCGCTCCGGCGCGGTCGACGTGCTGGTGGTCGACAGCGTCGCCGCGCTGGTGCCGCGCGCGGAGCTGGAAGGCGAGATGGGCGATTCCCACGTCGGCCTGCACGCCCGCCTGATGAGCCAGGCGATGCGCAAGCTGACGTCCTCGGTCGCGCGCTCCAAGTGCATGATCATCTTCATCAACCAGATCCGCATGAAGATCGGCGTCATGTTCGGCAACCCCGA
>CAYPQV010000034.1:0-21994 GCA_964412955.1 uncultured Hyphomicrobiales bacterium | reverse complement strand
TGTAGTCGGCAAGCTTCGGGTCCAGCGTCACCGCCTGCGCAAAAGCCGGGGGCGCGACGACTGGGCTGAAATACGCAATTGCCGCAAGCGCGGCGATGGAAGTGCGCAACATCATGTATCTCCTACTGACTTGATGGTTCATTTGGTCCGTGGCGGGGCGCACCCTAGCAAGACACTCGCCACGTTTTTTTGATCCGATTGTGAATTTGCTGTGAAATTCTTCGGACAAAACGATCACATTCGCCGCTCCCGCCCGGTCCCGGCGTTGGTTCCCGCCCAGAATTTTGGTTCCCGCTCAGAATTTTCGCGCGATTCGCGCCTCCGAGCGCGCCGCCCTCCTCACGGTCACCCCCGCGTCCGCGATGAACATCCTTGCGGCCGCCATCGAATTCCGCCGTTTCGCCCGCGAAACCCACGGTACCGGCGGGTTCACAATGTGGTCACGTCTTGCCCATCGAACTTTGGTTTGAGCATGAATCGGTTTCCTGAAAGCGTCCGTTACGGCGTTCGACATCGAACTCATTGCATCAGGAAAGAACCCCATGGAACCGGTTGTATTCGCGAATTTCGAGGTACGGTTGGCCCGTTCCGATTCTGAAGTCGACTTGGCCCAGGCGCTGCGTTATCGCGTCTTCTACGAGGAAATGGGGGCCGTCCCCACGCCCCGCATGAGCCAAACGCGGCGCGACGTGGACCCCTACGATTCGGTCTGCGAGCATTTACTGCTGATCGACCGCGCCCGAAGCGGCGAGATCCCTTCCGTCGTCGGCACGTACCGGATGATGCACAAGAGCGCCGCGAACCGTAATGCCGGGTTTTATTCGGAGAGCGAATTCGATCTCGGCCCCTTGCTGGACCACCCCGGCGAAGTCCTGGAGCTGGGCCGTTCGTGCATCGATCCGGCCTACCGGAGCCGCAGCGCCATGCAGATCATGTGGGCCGGATTGGCGCGCTACATCCACAAGGAAAATATCGCGATCCTGTTCGGCTGCGGCAGCCTTCCCGGCACCGATCTCAAGGAGGCGCGACTCGCGCTGTCCTATTTGCATCGGTTTCATCTTGCGCCGTCGGACATCTGCCCGCGCGCCCTCGACCTGCGCGCCGCCGAGATCGATCTTCTCGCCGAAGAGGGAATCGATATCGAGGCGGCGCAACGCCAGCTTCCTCCACTGATCAAGGGGTATTTACGGCTTGGCGCCATGGTTGGGCGCGGTGCCGTCATAGACCATCGCTTCAACACGGTCGACGTCTGCGTTGTCCTGGAATCGGAACGCCTGACCGATCGCTACCGCAAGCATTTCAGCCCGTTCCTTTCGCCGACGCCGGCGGCGGCGAACGACACGGGATTGCTGGCATCCTGATGCGACGATCGTTGCTACGTACCGTTATCCGCGTTGCGGCTTTCCTGATCCACGTCGGCGCGCTGGTTCCCCTGTATCTGGCCGCGTCGCCGATGGGCAAGCCCTGGCGTCGGGCGATCGTCGATTTGTTTTTCCGCGGATGCTGCGTCCTGACCGGCGTTACGGTGCATCGCCACGGCCGGCCGGCGGCCGAGACGCCGGTCCTGTACGTCGCCAATCATGTGTCCTATCTCGACGTGCCGGCGCTGGGAACCCTGCTGGATGCCACCTTCGTCGCCAAATCGGAGGTCGCGGCGTGGCCCTTGTTCGGTTGGCTCGCCCGCCTCAGCCGGACCATTTTCATCCGGCGGTCCCCTCGCCGCGCCGACGCGGAGCGGGACCTGCTTGCCGCGCGATTGAGGGCGGGCGAGAACGTTATCCTGTTTCCCGAAGGAACCACCAGCGACGGGACCGGCCTTCTTCCGTTCAAAAGCAGCTTGTTTGCGGCGGTCGGCGACGACGGCGCGACGCCCTGGGTGCAGCCGGTCAGCATCGCCTACACGCGATTGGCCGACGGCTGCCCGGTCACACCGGCGCTGGCGCCGCTGTACGCCTGGTTGGGAGAGGCCGAATTCGCGCCGCACCTGTGGTCGGTCTTCGGCCTGAAGGGCGTCCACGTCGAGATCGCCTTCTTCCCCGCCGTCGATGCCCGCGATTTTCCGTCCCGCAAGGCGCTTGCGCGTCACTGCGCCGACGAAATCGCGCGGGGACTGGCGTGGTCCCGGGCGCGCGCCGGCCACGCGCCGATCGGCGTCACCCGGCCCGACGTCGCGCCCCATCCGGCGCTCGCGGAACCGGAAGCGGCTCTTTCGCCGATCGGCTCTTGATGCCGGCTTCGGCCGATTCGTTTCAGACCGCGAGGGCTTCGAGAAATTCGCGCGCGACCCGATCCCACGAAAACCGCTCGGCATGGGCGCGGCAGGCCGCGGGCGGAATCGCCAGGGCCGCGAGAGCGGCGGCGCGCAAATCCTCGGACAGAACCCCGGCGCCGGAATCGCCGATGACATCCAGCGGGCCGGTCACCGGAAACGCGGCGACCGGTACGCCCGATGCCAGCGCCTCGAGCATCACCAGGCCGAACGTATCCGTCCGGCTCGGAAACACGAAGGCGTCCGCGGCCGCGTAATATTCCGCCAATTGCTCGTCCCCATGCGCGATCAGAAATCGCGCATGGGGGTAACGGCGCATCAAGGATTCGCGGGCCGGCCCGGACCCGACCACGACCTTGGATCCCGGCAGATCGAGATCGAGATAGGCGGGAAGATTCTTGTCGATGGTCACGCGTCCGACGTACATGAACACGGGCCGGGGAAGATCGAGCGCGGTTTTCATGCGCGGGCGAAAAACGTCCGTATCGACACCGTGGCTCCAGGCCCGCACGTTGGCGAATCCCGCTTCAGTCAATTCGCGCACGACCGAGGGCGACGGCGCAAGCACGTGCCGGGCCGGCGCGTGAAACGACCGCACCACCGCGTACAACCAGGGCAACGGCAAGCGGGTACGCGCATGAAGGTACTGCGGAAACTTGGTGTGGTAGGCGGTGGTGAAGGGGCGTCCCTTGACGCGGCAATAGGCCCGCGCGGTCCAGCCGAGCGGCCCTTCGGTGGCGATGTGAATGGCGTGCGGCGCGAACGCATCGAGCGAAGCGGTGACCCCATTGGCGGGCGCCAGCGCCAGGCGAATTTCGGGATACGTCGGACAAGGAACGGTTCGGAACCGATCGGGCGATACGATCGCCACTTCGTGGCCCGATCGCTCGATTCGCGTCTTGAGGGTTTCTAAAACCCGTACGACTCCGTTCTGCTGGGGTCGCCACGCGTCGGTGACCACGGCGATGCGCATCGGTCAGGGAACGATCAATTCGAGCGTGCGCGGCGACAGGCCGATGTCGACCGGCAGGCGCGTCGCCAAATCGCCGTCGGCCTGCACCGGGGCACCGGCGATTCCCTCGATGATGGCGTGCCGTACCGGAACGATTTTCACGTCGGCGAGGGATTCGATGGCGCCCATCGCCAGGGCGAGGCCGTAACGCAACGTGTTGAGCAGTCCGCCGTTCTTTAAAAGAATCAGATGGAGGATCGGTTCGTCCAGACGCCCGGCGGGCGCGGCCACGAACGGGCCGCCGTAACACCGCCCCTTGCACACCACCGCCATGCGCGCTTCGTAACGGTGTCCGTCGGCGACGACCGACAAGGGCGGGAAGCGGTAACGGACGGCGCGGACGAGACTGTCCCACACGTACGCCAGCCGGCCGATCCGCCGTTTGAGCGCGAGATTCAGCCCCGCCACCACCTCGGCGTCGAGGCCGGCGCTGGCCATCAGCACGAAATGGCGGCCGTTGACGCTTCCCAGACGGATCGTCCGCCGCTTGCCGGCCATCAGGACCCGCGCCGCCGCCCGCGCCGTGGTCGCGAGCCCGATTTCGGCCGCCAGCACGTTGGCCGTGCCCAACGGTATCAGTCCCATCGGCGGCGGCGCCGCGAGCGATGCCAGTCCGTTGGCGACGCCGTTGATGGTGCCGTCCCCGCCGGCGGCGACGATGGCGTCATAAGAGTCGGCGCCGGCGAAGCGGGCCATCCGCTCCACGTCGTCCGCTTCCTGGGTTTCGAGCAGCGTCACAGTGCGGCCGCCCGCGCGCAGATATTCGATCGTGCTGTCCAAACGCCGCCGATGCCGCCGGCCGGCGACCGGATTGAAAATGACAAGAATGCGCAAGGGAGTCTGAAACCGGGGCGACATGTTGTTGTCTTCGCTCAGCTATAAACGACGATCGAAGAAAGTACGGTGGTGTTTTTTTGACAAAAATGTGGCGTGACCATGAAATTTTTTCCCGCGAGAAAAATTAATCTGTCGATAAGCAGGTCATCACTTAAAGTCGCCCTTGACGTTCACGCGATCCGAAGCGAGCGACTCGATGAACGAAATCACACCCGAGCCCGAGTCGAGGCATTATCGTTCCATCTGGATTTCCGACGTGCATCTGGGAACACGCGGATGCAAGGCCGATTACTTGCTCGATTTCCTCAAGCATACGCACAGCGAATACCTCTATCTGGTCGGCGATATCATCGACGGTTGGCGGCTGAAGCATTCCTGGTATTGGCCGCAGGCGCATAACGACGTCATCCAAAAACTGCTGCGCAAGGCGCGCAAGGGCACCAAGGTCGTCTACGTGCCCGGCAACCACGACGAATTCGCCCGGGACTATCTCGACAACAGCTTCGGACAGATCGAGGTGGCCGGGGAAGCGGTTCACGAAACCGCGGACGGCAAGCGCCTGCTGGTGATTCACGGCGACGAATTCGATTGCGTCGTCCGCTATGCCCGCTGGCTGGCGTTCGTCGGCGACCGGGCCTATTCGCTCGCCATCACCGTCAACCATTGGTTCAATTGGGCGCGCCGCCATTTGGGCTATCCCTACTGGTCGCTGTCCGCGTTTCTCAAGTACCGCGTCAAGAACGCGGTCAAATACATCGACGACTTCGAGCGCTCCCTCGCCGCGGCGGCGCGCAAACGCCAAGCCGACGGGGTAATTTGCGGCCATATCCATCACGCCGAGGTCAATCACGTCGACGGCGTTCTTTACGGCAACTGCGGCGACTGGGTTGAAAGTTGCAGCGCCCTGGTCGAGCACGCCGACGGCCGCATCGAGGTCGTGTTCTGGACGGAACAACCCTACCTGTCCCTGCAGAAACCGCAGATAGCCGCATGAAGATCGTCATCGTCTCGGACGCCTGGTATCCGCAGATCAACGGCGTGGTGCGCACGCTCGATTCGCTGGCGGCCGAACTTGGCCGGATCGGGCACGACGTCGTCTTCATCACGCCCGATCGGTTCAAGACGATCCCCTGCCCGTCCTATCCGGAAATTCGTCTGGCGTGGCGCCCCGGCGCCAAGGTCGCGCGCTTGATCGAAGAGCACCGCCCTTGCGCCATTCATGTCGCCACCGAGGGGCCGCTCGGTTGGGCGGCGCGGCGCTATTGCCTCGCCAAGGCGCTTCCGTTCACCACCGCCTACCATACCCGCTTTCCCGAATACGTCCACGCCCGCTGGCGGGTGCCGCTGTCGTTGACCTATCGGGTCCTGCGTCATTTCCACCGCCCCGCATCCTCGATCATGGTGGCGACCGAGACCATCGAGCGCGAACTGGTCCGGCGCGGATTTTCCCACATCCGGCGGTGGTCGCGGGGCGTCGATACGCAGCTGTTCCATCCCCGCGCGAAGCGGCCTCTCGAATTCCGCAAGCCGGTTTTCCTCTACGTCGGGCGCATCGCCGTCGAAAAGAACATCGAGGCGTTTTTGTCCCTCGATCTGCCCGGAACCAAAATCGCCGTCGGCGACGGCCCCGATCTGGACGAAATCCGGCATCGGTTCCCGGAGGCCGTATTTCCGGGAGTCAAATCGGGCGAAGAGCTAGCCCGCTATTATGCGTCCGCCGACGTGTTCGTGTTTCCCAGCCGTACCGACACGTTCGGTTTGGTGCTGATCGAGGCCTTGGCCTCGGGCGTCCCGGTCGCGGCGTTTCCGGTGCCGGGGCCGCTCGACGTCATCGGCAATTCCGGCGCCGGCTGCCTGAACGACGACTTGTGGATCGCGGCCATGACCGCCTTGTCCGTCGACCGGAACCTCTGCCGCGACCATGCGCGGCAATTTTCGTGGGAAACGAGCGCGCGTCAGTTTTTAGGCAATCTCGATCCGTTCGAGCCCGAACGCGCCTGGCGCGATGCCGGACCGGCGATCGTCTTGAGCGGCGCCGAGGCCTGATCGGACCGACGGTTCCGCCGCGGGCCGCGAAATGGCATAATCCCCGGCGATGCGCGAACGCCGCACAAAAGAATTGGTTCTCTTCCGTCACGCCAAATCGAGTTGGGACGATCCTTTATCGCATGATTTCGATCGCCCCTTGAACCGGAGGGGGCGGCGGGCCGCCGCACACATGGCCGGGTGGATGGCCGACGCCAAATACCGGCCGGCCCTGGTCCTTTGCTCGCCCGCCGCGCGGACCCGGGAAACCCACGACATCGTGCGCGCCGCGCTGGGCAAGCCCGAGGTAAAATTTGAGCGCGCCCTTTATCTGGCGTCGGTGGCCCGTCTTCTTCAGCGCCTCAGGAAGCTTCCGGCCAGGATGCGCTCGGTCATGCTGGTCGGCCATAACCCGGGCCTGCAGCGGCTGGCCCTCAAACTAAGCGCGGGTCAACGGACGGGGGTCCGCGCCCGAATAAACAGGAAATTCCCGACGGCCGCCTTGGTCCGTTTCGCAATCACCGCCGAAGACTGGCGCGATTTGGGGCCGGAGACGGCCCGGTTGCTCGATTTCGTGCGCCCCCGGGACGTAAAGCCCTAGATCGAGGGACGGGGCGTTCTTACTTCCAGAACGGCCGAAGCTCCTTGAACCGCCGCCACGCCCGCGGCAACCGCGCGAGTTCCGCTTCCTGCCTGGCCGAATTCCAACCGGCGATGATCCCCGCCGCGCGCGTGAATTCGGTCGGATCCATTTCACGGGCGGCCTTGATCCGGCCGACAAGACGGCGCGCCACGTCGCCGTCGTTGAGCGCGCCGAGGCAATCCTGAAGATCGGAAAGCGCGCGCAGGTGCGCGCGAACGTTCTTGGCCGGAAACAGGCCGCCCAAAAAGCCGATGGCGTAACGCAATTTCTTCGCCCGGATCCGGAGTTCGTGCAGCCCGGCTGGGCTCAATTCCCCGATCCGGTCGCCCCGCTTGCACAGGCGACGGTGAAGGGCGCGTATGCGCGTTTTCGCGAAGTCGAGCGCCGGATCGGCGGCCATGCCGGTCGCCGCCTTTTTCCATTCGCCGCCATCCCACCAAGCGCCGACCCGTAAGACGTTTTCCGCATAACGCGGGGCGGAGATGACCCGGGCCGCCCGTTCGTCGGCTTCCCGCCTGATCCGTTCGGCGGCGGCCATGAACTTCGCCAGCGCCGGGTCCTTCGGAAACGCGTGGCGGACGGCGGCCAGCATATCGTCGAGAAAAACGTCCCATTCCCGCGCCGCCGAGAATTGCCGCGCGATCCACTTCAAGCGATCGGCGATTGCGCGCCGATCTCTTTCGGCGATGACGTCGCGAAACAAAGACAGCGCGGAACGCAACCGCCGAACGGCGACGCGCAGTTGATGAATTCCCTCGACATCCTTGTTCAAACAAACGCTGCCTTCGTTCGCCCGCAGATGCAGCAGGCCGCTGCGGCCGATGATCACGAATGCGTCAGCAACCGTCGCACGGCGCGGCAGTTCGAGTTTCTCGGCCTTTTGCGGTTCGGGGCTCACGTTGGCGGCGAGAACGTAGCCGCGTTCGGCCTTGGACAGCGGCTGAAGTCCCAGGGGGATCGACTTGCGCAGCTCCCGTGCCAGGGCGTAGACGCTGCCGACGCTGCCCGAGCGCAACTCGAGTTCGGCCTCGCGGATCGGAACGGAGCGGCCCTTGCACGTGATTTTTCCCACGTCGATCGCGAGATCAAAGGTGTTGTTCTTGAATTTCAACGGCCACACGTTCCGCTCGACGTCGGTCACGAACATCGGACGCAAACGCGGAACGACCTTGCCGAACAGTTTCTTTCCGCCCGCGATATGGTTCCCGATGGCCCGGAAATCGGGTTTCCGCCGGAAAACCTCCGTTTCCCACTCCCGCCGACCATAAACGCTGGTTGCGCCGTCGGGCGCCTGCTTGACCGACAGAAACCGTTTTCCGCCGACCTTGCGTTGGCGCAACGCGATCTTCTGGTGATAAAGACTCAAATCGGGCGTGTCGAAATACGTCGATACCAACCGGGTCCGGTTCGGTTGTCCGGCCAGCCACCGGCTGATGACCGGATGACGGCGCAAACGATTGAGTTTCCCTTCCGGGATATGCAGCTTGAGCTCGACTTCGGTCGTTGATCGGCCCATGGCTTGTTGATCGCAAAATTCGGGGGAAAACCGCCGCCGCCGATGTCAATCACGACTCGCGGCGGATTGTCCCGGCGCGCAAAGTCTATCAGCGACTCACGGACGGTGACAATCGGACGCGGAACCGCGCACGGGTCGGAGAAGAAAAATGCGGTTTCCGGCGGCACGCGCGACCGACGCGCGTCATTGCAACAAATGCCATGAACTTCCACAAATTCGGACTGCGCGCGGCGGTACTCGGCTCCCGCGCCGAGGCCCGATCGGGTGCGGATTGGGCGACCCTCCACGACCGATGGTATCGAGGTCCGTGCGTGCGCCAAAAATACGGATAATCAAGCGCATGCGATGTCATAAAAACATAACATGACGGGGCCGATGCCGCCTTTTAGCATGAGCAAACGCCGCAAAATTGCCCCTAAACCGACGTCCGAACCCTCGATCTCGGCAGCCGACCCGTGTCCCCTGATACTGCCCTGCCCCCTGAAAGAACGCCGGTGCCGGACGCCCCCGCGCCCTCGCCGGCCGAGTCCTCGTCCCGGTTCATCAACCGCGAACTGTCCTGGCTCGCCTTCAACGCCCGCGTCCTCGAGGAAGCGTACAACTTGCGCCATCCGCTGCTGGAGCGGTTGCGGTTTCTCGCCATTTCGGCCGACAACCTGGACGAATTCTACATGGTGCGCGTCGCCGGCCTGAAGGGACAGATCCGCGCCGGAATCAAAACGTCGAGCGACGACGGGCTGACGCCGGAACAGCAGGTCGCGGCCATCGACGCCGAAGCCACCGCCTTGATGCACAAGCAGCAGCAATGCTGGCTCGGCTTGCGCGCCGAGCTGTCGGACAACAACATTCATGTTCTCGAAAAAGACGCCCTTGACGACAACGAGCGTCAATGGGCGGTCGATTACTTCATGAGCCAGATTTTCCCGGTTCTGACGCCCATCGCGTTCGATCCCGCGCATCCCTTTCCGTTCATTCCCAACAAGGGATTTTCACTGGTTGCCCTGATGCGCAACCCGCGCTCCAAGGAAATCTTGCGGGTAATGATCCCGCTGCCCGCTCAGTTGGAACGGTTCATTCGCCTGCCCGGCGCGGTGATCCGGTTCATTCTTCTCGAAAACCTGATCGAGTTGAATCTGGAACGCCTGTTTCCGGGGTTCGAGGCGGTGCAGAGCTCCAGCTTCCGCATCATCCGCGACAGCGAGATGGAGATCGACGAAGAGGCCGAGGATCTGGTGCGGACGTTCGAATCCGCCCTCAAGCGGCGGCGGCGCGGCACCGTCATACGCCTGACCGTCAGCGGCCCCCTGCCCGGCGAACTCCAGGAAGACGTTCTCGACGAATTGGGCCTAGTTCCGGGCGACGAATTGATGCTCGACGGCATGTTGGGCCTGGCCGACCTCAAGCAGCTGATCGTGGCCGAACGCCGCGACTTGCTGTTTCCACCCTTCGATATCCGTTTTCCCGAGCGCGTCCGCGATTTCGAGGGCGACGTGATGGCCGCCATTCGCAAAAAAGACATCATCATTCACCACCCCTACGAAAGCTTCGACGTCGTCGTCCAGTTCGTGAGCCAAGCCGCGCGCGACCCGGCGGTGGTGGCGATCAAGCAGACTCTCTACCGCACCAGCAACGATTCGCCGATCGTCGCGGCCCTGATCGAGGCCGCCGAGTCTGGAAAGTCGGTGACCGCCCTGATCGAACTCAAGGCGCGCTTCGACGAGGAAGCCAACATCCGCTGGGCGCGCGACATGGAGCGCGCCGGCGTCCACGTGGTGTACGGAGTGCTGGGCAAGAAGATCCACGCCAAGGTCAACCTCGTGGTGCGCCGCGAGGGCCGCCAGCTCCGCTCCTACGTCCATTACGGCACCGGCAACTACCACCCGGTGACGGCGCGCCTTTACACGGATTTGTCCTTCTTCACCTGCGATCCCGCCTTTTGCCGGGACGCCGCCCGGCTGTTCAACTACATGACCGGCTACGCCTTGCCGGAAACCATGGAAAAGGTTTCGTTCGCCCCGGCCAACATGCGCGCAACCCTGGTCGAACACATCGAGCGGGAGATCGCCAACGCCAAGGCCGGCAAACCGTCCGGAATCTGGGCCAAGATGAACTCCCTGGTCGACGCCCGGATGATCGACAAGCTTTACCGCGCCTCGCAGGCGGGCGTGCCGATCGATCTCGTAGTGCGGGGGATTTGCTGCCTGCGCCCGGGCGTGCCTGGACTTTCCGAGAACATCCGTGTTAAGAGCATCGTCGGGCGGTTTCTCGAGCACGGCCGAATCGTCTGCTTCGCCAACGGCGAGTCCCTGCCCTCGTCCAAGGCCAAGGTTTTCATCTCTTCGGCCGACTGGATGCCCCGCAACCTGGATCGGCGCGTCGAAACCCTGGTCCCGATCGAAAACCCGACCGTCCATCGTCAAGTCCTGAGCGAGATCATGGCGCACAACATCGAGGACGAAGCTCAAAGCTGGAACCTGGGCCCCGACGGCCAATACACCCGCCATAGCGCGGTCAACGGATTCCGCGCCCATGATTATTTCATGAATAACCCCAGCCTTTCGGGCCGGGGAACCGGATCGAAGAAAGAGAAGCCGCGGCGTCCCCAGCCCATGCGAATGGGCTGATCCGGGGTTCAGGCGTTGTCCGTCGCGCGCTCAACCCCCAGGCGCCGGGCACGGGCGGCCGCGCCCGGGCGCGCGACCCGCGCCGCGTCGCGTCGCCGCGCGGCGGATTCGCCCCGTTCGGCCCGAACCGCCATCATCGACATCGGCTCGAACACCATCCGGCTTGTCGTGTACGAGGGCGTGACGTCCCTGTCGGCGCCGCTGTTCAACGAAAAAATCCATTGCGAACTGGCGCGCGGGCTGGCCGATTCCGGCCGCCTCAATCCCGACGGACGCACGCGGGCGATGGCGGCGCTGTCCCGCTTCAGCCGGCTGGCCAGAACCATGGGGGCCCGGAAAATCCTGGCGGTCGCGACCGCCGCGGTCCGCGTCGCCAAGGACGGCGAATCCTTCGTCGCGTCGATTCGGCGCCGGTTTCGGATCACCGTGCAAGTCCTGAGCGGCCCCCAGGAAGCCCGGTTGTCGGCCCACGGTTTTCTGGCCAACACGCCGACGGCCGACGGGATATTCGCGGACCTGGGCGGCGGCAGCCTGGAGCTGGTTTCGATCGTCAGGGGCCGGATCCGCCGCAGCGCGAGCCTGATGCTCGGCCATCTCATATTGGCGGAACGATCGGACCGCAGCCGAAAACGGGCCGCGAACATCGCCGATCACGAACTGTCATCGGTATCCTGGCTGAGCCGGCTTAAGGGACGGAATCTCTATGTCACGGGCGGCGCCTGGCGGGCGATCGCCCGCATCGTCCTGGAGCAGACCAACCATCCTCTTCACATCATCGACGGCTTCGAAGCGGATGCGGATCGGGTTTCGCGAATTCTCGATCTTCTGTCCAGCTTGTCCCAGGACACGCTGCTCAAGATCGACGCCGTCTCGTCGCGCCGGGTCGAAACGCTTCCGTTCGCGGCCATAATCCTGCGCACGTTGATCGAAAAAGGGCGGCCGGAAAACATCGTGTTTTCAGGCTTCGGCATTCGCGAAGGCGCGCTGTTGTCGAGCATTCCCGGTCTCGCGAAGAAAAAGCCGGATCTCCTGATCGAAGCCGCGGCCGCCGTCGGACGCCGCATGGGGCGGTTTTTTCTGAACGGCGACGAGTTGTGCCGCTGGCTCGACCCTTTGTTCCGCTTCATGCACAAGGGCCACGACGCGCACGAACGGCGCTTGCGCCTCGTCGCCGGTCATCTGTTCGATATCGCCCGCTTCGACCACCCCGATTACCGGGCCGAACATGCGCTAACCCGCGTGTTGCACCTTCCGATCGGCGGACTTTCTCACGCCGACCGCGCCTTCGTCGCCCTGGCCATTTATATTCGCTACAACGGCAAGATCGATTCGCCCCTGGCCAAGCCGACGCTCAAATTGCTCGACACCCATCGCCTGCATCGCGCCAACATCCTGGGCCTCGCTTTTTATCTGGCCCAGGCGCTCTCCGGCGGCACCCCCGGGGTCTTGAAACGAACCGCCCTGAACGTCCGCGGCGGAAATTTGATTCTCACGTTGCCGCGAACCCGCGCGCCCTTCTGGGGGGAAACGGTCGAACGGCGCCTCAAGCTTCTCGGACGGACCCTCGACCTCAAGCCCGCGCTGCGCTAGGCCGCCCGCGACGGCGTTCGCCGGCGCTTGCTCTCGGCGCCCGCAAGAAACTCAAGAAGATTCGTTCGTGCTTGGAAAAATGGTGCCCAGGGACGGAATTGAACCGCCGACACTGCGATTTTCAGTCGCATGCTCTACCAACTGAGCTACCTGGGCTGGGCCCGGGATTCCCCGGGCGAAGGTTGGGCGCTTATAGAAGAAATGTGTAGGCCTGTAAAGCCGCGCCGGGCGCCCGGTCAACCCGCAATCCGTTGACATTCAACGGGAATCTTCCTCGTCGTCGGATCGGTTCGCGGCATCGGCGCCGCCCCGCTCGCCTTCCGGAATCCGGTAGCCCTCGCCGAGCCAATGGCCGAGGTCGAGGTCGGCGCAGCGCTTCGAGCAGAACGGACGGTGCTCGGGATCGGCCGGCTTGCCGCACATGGGGCACGGCCGCTCGGGGCGAAGCGGAACGACCTTGGCGGGATCGGTCATGGGCGACGCGGCCTTCGGCTGCGGATCAACTCGACGAGGCCGAACCGGGTGAATCCGCCGACCGCGACCTCGGCTGAATCCGACCGGCACGCCCGCTTGAGGTCGGCCAACACCCGGGCGCGGTGCGCGCGCGCGCGCATCGGCACGAACCCGACCGCGACCAGCCCGCGCACGTCGCGCAAGCGCAACTGCCGGGCGATTTCGCCCGCCGCCTCGACGTTGACCCGGAGCGCGGTGTCCTCGAACGAACGGCCGCCCGCGTCTTCGCCGGTATCGACGTCGATCGCGGTCAGCGCGGCGGTCGGCGCGACGTTGATCCGCCCGCCCGAGGGCAGCCGCACCCAATCCGCCAGCAGTTCCGCCAACCGGTCGGCGACGCCGTCGGTTTCCAGCGCCGAGCTTTCGTGCGTGTGCAGGAGATGGGGCAGGAGATCGGGGCGGTTTTCGCGGCAGAATTCCTTGAGCTTCGCCAGCGCACCCATGTCGTCCACCAGAACGCGCCCGATCGGGCCCCGCCAATCGCGCAAGGTGCGCGCGGCCAGCGGCGGTTCGTGGTGAAGGCGCCTGGGCGGATGCATGCCGGTGGTTTCCCAGTTGCCCGACGCGCGGACCAGTTTCGGCCCCTTGCCCGCTTCGGGGTCGCGCACGATTTCGACCAGAACGGTCTCGCCCTCGTTGGGCGGCCCGCCGTCAAGGGGAAGAAAGCCGGGCTTGGGTCCGCCGAGATCGACGAACGCCGCGTCCAGCGCCCGCGCCACTTTCGTCACCCGGCCGAGATGCACGTTGCCGATTTCGCTCGGGTTGTCCTCGCGCTCGGCGCGGGCCTCGACCGGCTCGCCGTCGCGGACGACGACGACGCGGATTTCCTCCGCGCCGACCGCGATCAGCAGATCGGGGGGCTTGCCGCCGTTCACCGAGGCTCCTCCGGGGCCAAGCCCGCCGCGCGCAGCAGCGCCGCGGTCTCGAACAGCGGCAGGCCGACCACGTTGGAATACGAACCCCTGATCCAGCGCGCGAACGCCGCCGCGCGGCCCTGGATGGCGTAACCCCCGGCCACGCCCCGCCATTCCCCGACGCGCAGGTATTCGTCGATCTCGCGCGCCTCCAGCCGCTTGAAGGCGACCTGGGTTTCGACCACGCACGCGCGCAAGCGCCCGTCCGCGTCGAGCACGGCGACGCCGCCGTACACCCGGTGGCGCCGCCCGGACAGCAACACGAGACCCGCGCGCGCTTCCGCCGCGTCGGCGGGCGCCGGGATCACGCGCCGGCCGCACGCCACCACCGTGTCGGCGGCCAGCACCACGGCGGGGCCTCCGGGCGGAACGGCGATCTTGCGTGCCTTCTCCTCGGCGAGGCGGAGCGCGAGCGCGCGCGGCAATTCCCCCCTGCGCGGGGTTTCGTCCACGTCGGCGGGGATCTGGGCGGCGGGCGCGAAGCCGACCTGGGCGAGCAGTTCGAACCGGCGCGGACTGCGCGAGGCGAGGATGAGGCGCGGCCGAGGTTTCGAATTCATGCGGCACCGGCGCGCGGGAAAAAGGCCGTTACTTGAAGCGGAACGTGATGCGGCCCTTGGTCAGGTCGTAGGGGGTCATTTCGACGTTGACCCGGTCGCCGGCGAGGACACGGATGCGGTGCTTGCGCATCCGGCCGGCGGTGTGGGCGAGAATGACGTGGTCGTTGTCGAGCTTGACGCGGAACATCGCGTTGGGCAGCAGTTCGGTCACCGTGCCCTGGAATTCGAGTACGTCCTCTTTCGCCATTCGTTCCTCTAATTGCCGGCCTCTGAGCGCCGGCCCCGGGTTCGTCGCGCGGTTCCCCCGCCCTCGGGGGTCCCGGACAATCGCCGCCGGTCCGGCTTCCGTCAAGCCCTGGAAGTTGGATGATATTCTAATCGATTTACCGAATTGGCGCCCGTTCCTCAGGCTTTTTTACCTCCCAATAGTAGGCCACACCGCAAATCCTTAACCGCTATCTTCGATGTGCCTAGACGGCGACATGCCGCTATGCCATTGTAAGATAATGGGAATAAGGACTAGCATTTCCAATGCCTGCTACATTTATGGAGCGGGTTGCTCCAATCGTAGATGAAACAATTCGGGCGCTGGCCCGCACTAAATTCGTTTCTGACCCGGTTGCGGGCGAAAAATATTCCCGCGCCACGAGCATTGTTAGTTCGGCGTATAAACGACATGGCCGCATCTTAGAGACCGCACTCCGCGAAAGCCTACGCGACAGTAATAGACACCGCGTGTGGCAAGAACACGCATTTCGCGTCTCGCGCGCTGCCGATGCTCTAGTAAGCTCCCAAGGCGATGAGGATTGTCGTCATAGCAATCTGCCTTATGGTGAATCGGTAAGGACAATCCAGATTGATATGATCGCCTTCGATGAGGCGGATCGAAACATCCGTGCATATGAAGTCAAACGTGGGAATGGACAGTTCGACGCCGGAAAGATTCGCTCGATTAAACGCGATCTTTTGTGCACCCAAGTCCTCCTCAAAAGTTATGGCGAAACTGCTAAAGTGCAGCCCGTTGCTGCTGAATCGAGAATTATCTTCTACTACGGCGTTCGATCCATCCCGCGTCCGTGGTCTCTGACAAAAGACGATCTGGATGCGCACTTCGGCTTCCCTGTCACTCAAAAGATCGAAGAAGCAAATGAATACTTCCGTACAAAACTCCTTGAAATTCTCGAACCGAAATAAATACGGCGTGATTTATGCCGATCCGCCTTGGCGCTTTCGCAACTGGAGCGCGAAAGGCACGGGGCGCAATGCGGTCTCCCATTATGAATGCTTGGATTTCAATTCGCTGGCAAAACTGCCGGTTGCTGATCTCGCAGCAGAAAATTGCGTATTGTTTCTTTGGGCGGTGGACCCATTGCTGCCGAGTGCGTTTGAGCTGATCCGTGCTTGGGGTTTCGAATATAAGACGGTAGGATTTTACTGGGTAAAGCTAAATGCAGCGGTAAAAAGCGAAGCCGATTACTTTACGGGCTTAGGCTATTGGACTCGCGCAAATCCTGAACAATGCCTCTTGGCGACGCGCGGAAAACCGCAACGAAAATCGAAAGCCGTGCGCCGTCTGTTTGTCGAACGCCGCCGTGAACACAGCCGGAAACCGGATGGGATACGCGAGCGGATCGAGCAATTGGTTGACGGGCCTTATCTTGAATTATTCGCCCGCGAAACCAAGAAAGGTTGGGATTGCTGGGGTGATCAAGCTGGGCTGTTTGACGGTGGCAGCGTTCGCACTCGTCGGCAACCATCACGTCTCATAGGAGAGCAGACCCCTCTAATTTTCTGATTGTAACTCGAATATTTTCAGAATGGCGATTTGGAGATGCTGAAAATCCACACCAGTTTTTTTATCATACTGATTGCCCTTTCGATGGGGAATCTGGCGATAGCGCAGTCACAGCCAACTCTAAAAAATATCGAAGCGCCCAACCCAAAACGAATAAGTGGTCAAAGCACTCAGAAAAACGCCATCTCCGACCAACGTAGCACTGAGCAGGCGCCGTTAGTCGTGAAGGTAATTTCCCTTAAAGAAGCCGATGATGTAGCTGCCAAAGAGGAAGAAGAGAAAAAACGAAGGGCGGCGATTGAAACGCAACAAATTGACCTCACCGCCAAGCTTTCTTTGTACACTTTAGGCCTGCTTTTGGCGACGATTATTCTGGCAATCTCCACTATTGGCATGTGGATCTCCACGCGTCGTGCCGCCGATGCTGCTCATAAAAGTGCTGATGCTGCTCTTAAAAATAGCGGATCGCTGATCGCGGCGGAACGTGCTTATGTCAAAATGTCGCACTGTTCTTTAATACTAATGCTTAAGGGAGGTAAATTTGAACTTTTGGTTGACATGCAGGTAAAAAATAACGGCCGAACTCCCGCTAATATCACACAAATATTTCTCACAACAATGGCTCTGCCCAGTCAACAGTCTTGGCCAATCGAACCGGTCTATGAAAGGAAGGAAACATCACCCACATCTCAAGCCTTTCTCGTTACTAATGATAAAATGTATCACAAAATAACTTTTCAATTAAGCAATTCGGACGTTTCTGAAATCAGAGCCGAAAATAAAAAGTTTCTCCTTTATGGGTATGTTGATTACATCGACAAATTCGGAGCTCGGCATCGTGGTGGATATGCACGAGAGTGCTATTTCGATGCTGATGACCCTGCAAATCCAAATCTAAAAACGATATTCGTTGCTCAGCCCAAGTATAACTATGACCGTCTACGTGTTCATGGGGAAGGAAACGATTGGGATCACAAGGTAAGTTAGCTAAGTTCGAGTGCTTTACGTCCCGGCGACGCCGTCGGTGGGAAAACGATCCTTGATGCGTCGGAACAACTCGTCGCGCACCCGGCGGTAGGCGTCGAGCCGCGCCTCGCGCCCGCCTTCGACCATGGACGGATCGAAGGTGTTCCAGAACTCGACCTCGCACGCCATGGCGCGGGTCATTTCCATCGCCTTGTGCTGCGCCTCGGGCGACAGCGAAACGATCAGATCGAAGGACGAATCCTCGAGCTGGTCGAAGGATTTGGAGCGGTGCCGGGAGAGGTCGATGCCGATTTCCTCCATGACCGCGACCGCGAAACCGTCGATTTCGCCGCGGCGCGCGCCCGCCGAATCGACGAAAATGCGCTTGCCGTGCAGGTGCTTGAGAATGGCTTCGGCCATCGGCGAACGGATCGAGTTCATCGTGCACGCGAACAACACCGCCGAGGGAAGTTCGCGCATGGTCAGACTTTAATGTGCAGCACGCACAGCAGCGTGAACAGGCGCCGCGCGGTGCCGCCGTCGACCGTGACCTTGTCGGCGAGGCGCTCGCGCAGCAGTTCGGCGCCTTCGTTGTGCAGGCCGCGCCGGCCCATGTCGATCGCCTCGATCTTGGAGGGCGTCGCGGTCTTGATCGCGGCGAAATAGCTTTCGCACAACGTGAAGTAATCCTTGACGATCATCTTGAACGGCGCGAGCGGCAGCGCGAACCGGGTCAGTTCCGCGCCCTGCGTGTCGCGCACGTCGAAGGCGAGCCGGTTTTCCTCGACCCCGAGGCGCACCTGATACGGCCCCTCGCAGCCCGCGACGGCGAAGCTGTTCTCCTCGATCAGGTCGTAGATCGCCACTTTGCGTTCGTGCTCGATCTGCGGGCTGCGCCGGATCAGCCCCCGCTCGTCGAGTTCGATCCTGGCGATGCGCTGTTTGTCCGACACGGCCGCCCCGCCGTCATCTCTCCGGGCGGCGGTTAAGCCGTACCGCGAGCGAAAGCGCGTGCGCCTCCAACCCTTCGGCGCGGGCGAGCGCGATGGCCGAAGGCCCGAGCGCGGCCAGCCCGTCCGCGCCGCAGGCGATCAGCGAGGTGCGCTTCATGAAATCGAGCACGCCGAGGCCGGAGGAAAAGCGCGCGCTGCGCGCCGTCGGCAGCACGTGATTGGGCCCGGCGATGTAGTCGCCGAGTGCTTCCGGCGTGAAGCGCCCGAGGAAGATGGCGCCCGCGTTGCGCACCTTGGCCGCCAACGCCGCCGGGTTTTCGGTCGCGATCGCCAGGTGTTCGGGCGCGAGCCGGTCGATCAGCGGCGCGGCGTCGGCCAGCCGTTCCACCAGGATGATGGCGCCGAAAGCGTCCCAGCTGGCGCGCGCCACGTCCGCGCGCGGCAGGGTCTTAAGATGGCCGTCGACCGCGCGCGCGACCGCGTCGGCGAAGGCGGCGTCGTCGGCGATCAGGATCGCCTGGGCGGCGGTGTCGTGTTCGGCCTGGGCGAGCAGGTCGGCGGCGATCCAGGCGGGATCGTTGGCGGCGTCGGCCACCACCAGAATTTCCGAGGGCCCCGCGATCATGTCGATGCCGACCTGGCCGAACACCCGGCGCTTGGCGGCGGCGACGTAGGCGTTGCCGGGCCCGACGATCTTGTCGACCGGCGCGATGGCGGCGGTGCCGAAGGCGAGCGCGGCGACGGCCTGCGCCCCGCCGACGCGGTAGATTTCATCGACTTGGGCAATTTCGGCCGCCGCCAGCACCAGCGGATTGAGTTCGCCCTTGGGCGTCGGCACCACCATCACCACGCGCGCCACGCCCGCGACCTTGGCCGGAATCGCGTTCATCAGCACCGACGAGGGATAGGCCGCCGTTCCGCCCGGCACGTAGATGCCGGCCGCCGCGACCGGGGTCCAGCGCGCGCCCAGCGTCAGCCCGGCCGGGTCCTTGACCTCGAGATCGGCGGGCATCTGGCGGCGGTGGAAATCCTCGATCCGGCGCGCGGCGAGGCCGAGCGCCTCCATCGTTTCCGGCGCGCAACTTCCGCGCGCGCGGGCGATTTCGTTCGCCGTCACGCGCAACGTCGCCGGCGTCGGCTCGTGCCCGTCGAAACGCTTGGTATAGGCGATCAGCGCGGCGTCGCCCTGGACGCGCACCTCGGCGACGATGGCGGCGACGGCGGCATCCACGTCGGCCGCCGTTTCGCGCTTGGCCGCGAGCAGACGGGCGAAGCGGCCGGCGAAGTCGTGCGCGCGGGCGTCAAGCCGTTCCATTGAGCGCCTTCCGAAAGCGGTCGATCCAGCCGCCGATCTCGTCCGGACGGGTTTTCCACGCGGTGCGGTTGACGGCGAGCTTGGAGGTGACGCTCATGATCCGCTCGACCTCGACCAAACCGTTGGCCTTGAGCGTCTCGCCGGTGGCGACCAGGTCGACGATGCGACGGCTGAGGCCGAGCGAGGGGGCCAGTTCCATCGCGCCGCTCAAGCGGATGCATTCCGCCTGCACGCCGCGCTTGGCGAAGTGGCGCTGGGTGAGCGAGGGATACTTGGTCGCGACCGAAACCGAACTCCAGGTCGAAGGGTCGTCGTCGCCCGCCATGTCGGCGGGTTCGGCCACCACCAGGCGGCACTTGCCGATGCCGAGATCGAGCGGCGCGTAGATTTCCGGATAGTCGAACTCGGCCAGCACGTCGCCGCCGATGACGCCGAGCTGCGCGCCGCCGAAGGCGACGAAGGTGGCGACGTCGAACGAGCGCACGCGCACGATGTCCAGCTCCGGCCGGTTGGTGGCGAAGCGCAGTTGGCGCGCGTCTTCGTCGGCGAAGGCGGGCTCGGGCTCGATGCCCGCCTTGCGCACGAGCGGCATCGCCTCGGCGAGAATTCGCCCCTTGGGCAACGCCAGCACAAGTTTTTCGTTCGCCGACGCGGCCGGCATGGAATCACTCCGGGCCAAGGCCCTGAATCGCCAAGGCTTCCCGATCGATTGACGGATGGGCGGTATATAGCGGCTTTCCGGGGGCAATACTAGCCGCGCACCCGTTCGATCGCGGCGCCGAGGCGCGCGAGCTTTTCCTCGATCCGCTCATAGCCCCGGTCGATATGGTAAACGCGGTTGACGACGGTTTCCCCTTCGGCGGCGAGCGCCGCCAGCACCAGCGAGACCGAGGCGCGGAGATCGGTCGCCATCACCTCGGCGCCCGACAGCCGCTCGACGCCGCGCACGATGGCCGAGGCCCCGTGCACGTTGATGTCGGCGCCCATGCGGCACAGTTCCGGCACGTGCATGAAGCGGTTCTCGAAGATCGTCTCGGTGATCATGGAGGCGCCGCTCGCGGTCGCCATCAGGGCCATGAACTGCGCCTGCATGTCGGTGGGAAAGCCGGGATAGGGATCGGTCATCGCGTCGACCCCGCGCGCGCGGCCATTGCCGGCGACGCGCACGCCGCCCGCGGCCGCCTCCACGCCCGCGCCGGCGGCCCTGAGCGCGGTCGCGACCGATTCCATCAGGTCGAGCCGCGCGCCCTCCAGCATGATCTCGCCGCCGGTGACGGCGGCGGCGATGGCGTAGGTGCCGCTTTCGATCCGGTCGGGCAGAATGGAATGGGTTGCGGGCCCGAGGCGCTCGACCCCTTCGACGGTCAAGGTGTCGGTGCCGAGACCGTCGATCCTCGCTCCCATGGCGATCAGGCAGCGTGCGAGATCGGTCACTTCCGGCTCGCGCGCGGCGTTGGCGAGCACGGTGGTGCCGCGCGCCAGCGCCGCCGCCATCAGCAGGTTTTCGGTGCCGCCGACGGTGACCTTGGGAAAGACGACCCGCGCGCCGGCGAGGCCCTTGGGTGCCTTCGCCTCGATATAGCCGCCGGTCAGTTCGATCTCGGCGCCGAGCGCGGCCAGCGCCTGAAGATGGATGTCGACCGGCCGGGTGCCGATGGCGCAACCGCCCGGCAGCGACACCCGCGCGACACCCGTCCGCGCCAGCAGCGGCCCGAGCACCACCACCGAGGCGCGCATCTTGCGCACCAGGTCGTAGGGCGCGGTCGAATCGGCGATGCGGCGCGCGGCGAGAACCATGGTGCGCTTGTCCGCGCCGCCGTTCGCGCCCGCGCCGGGCGCGGTTTCGACCCCGAGCGCGCGCAGGAGGTGCGCCATGGTCGCGATGTCGGCGAGCTGCGGCAGGTTGCGGAGCGTGAGCGGCGCGTCGGTCAGCAGCGCGGCGGCCATCAGCGGCAGCGCCGCGTTCTTGGCCCCGCCGATGGCGATGGCGCCCTTGAGCGGCCCCTGGCGGCCGATGATGCGAATTTTGTCCATGACTGAATAGGTTGCCGGGGGTTTTTAGTCGGCGGGACGGGCGGCGTCCAAGAAAAACGTCCCGGGCAGGAAAAACTCAGGTGTCCCGTTTGGTGTCCTTGTTGCCTTCGCCCCGCTCGGCGCGGGCCCGGGCCTGCACCTTGCGCTTGGCGAGATTGGCCCGGAGCGCGCGGGCGAGCCGGTCTTCCCGTGTCTCGCGCGGTTTGCGCTCCAAATCGCCGCTTTTTTTCGTCATTTTCGTCCCGGGAGGCATGGTGAAAACGGACCGGGTTACGGTCAAGTGTTCCTTGCCCCGGCCCCGCCCCCCGTGGCATGTTCTGGCCGCTTTTCCGAGGTTTTGACCTCCTGGAACCGCCGCCGTAGCTCAGTGGTAGAGCACACCCTTGGTAAGGGTGGGGTCGAGTGTTCAATTCACTCCGGCGGCACCA
>CAYPQV010000033.1:0-23352 GCA_964412955.1 uncultured Hyphomicrobiales bacterium | reverse complement strand
TCGTAGAACGTGCGCAGGTCGGGAATGCCGTACTTGAGCATGGCGATGCGCTCGACGCCCAAGCCGAAGGCGAAGCCCTGGTAGCGGACGGAATCGATGCCGCAGTTTTCCAGCACCTTCGGGTTGACCATGCCGCAGCCGAGAATTTCCAGCCAATCGTCGCCGCGACCGATGCGGAAGCCTCCGCCCTCGCGGGTGCAGCCGATGTCCACTTCGGCCGACGGCTCGGTGAACGGAAAATAGGAGGCGCGGAAGCGCACCGGCAAATCCTCGACGCCGAAATAGGCGCGGCAGAATTCGACCAGGCAGCCCTTGAGATGGCCCATGTGGGTGGTTTCGTCGATCACCAGGCCCTCGATCTGGTGGAACATGGGCGAATGGGTCGCGTCCGAATCGCAGCGATACGTGCGCCCGGGCACGATGATCCGAAGCGGCGGCTTTTGCGCCATCATGGCGCGGATCTGCACCGGCGAGGTGTGGGTGCGCAGCACCACGCGCGCTTTTCCCCCGGGAGCATCACGCTCGCCCGGCAGATAGAACGTGTCGTGCTCCTGGCGCGCCGGGTGATCGGGCGGAATGTTGAGGGCGGTGAAATTGTACCAATCGTCCTCGATGTCCGGGCCTTCGGCGACCGTGAAACCGATGTCGCCGAGAATGGCGATGACTTCCTCGATCGCCTGGGTCACGGGGTGGATGCGCCCGATCCGTTCGGGGCGCGCCGGCAAGGTTACGTCGACGGTTTCGGCGGCGAGCCGGGAATCGATCGCGGCGTCGCCGAGTTCCCCCTTGCGTTTCTCGATTTGCTCGGCGATTTCGGTCTTGAGGGCGTTGAGCGCGGCGCCGCGTTCTTTCCGTTCCTCCGGCGCGAGCGCGCCCAGGCTCTTCATCAGCTCGGTCAGGCGACCCTTCTTGCCGAGGGCGTCGACGCGCACCGCCTCGATCGCGTCGAGCGATCCGGCGGCGGCGATCGCCGCGATCAGGTCCTTGCGAAGGGCGTCGAGTTCGTCGGCCATGTGTCGATTTACCACGAAAAAGGGAGCCAGGCCTGGTGGCCGGCTCCCCGTCCCGATTCGTCCAAACGGAAACTTTAAGCGGACTTGGCGAGCGCGGCTCCGGCCTGATCGACCAGGGCCTTAAACGCGTCCGGCTCGTGAATGGCGAGGTCGGACAGCACCTTGCGGTCGATCGCGATCCCGGCCTTGGTCAGACCCGCCATCAGGCGCGAATAGGTCGTGCCGTGGACGCGGGCGCCGGCGTTGATGCGCTGGATCCAGAGCGCGCGGAAGTTGCGCTTGCGCGCCTTGCGGTCGCGGTAGGCGTAGCGCAGCCCCTTCTCGACCTTCTCGATCGCGACGCGGAAGGCGTTCTTGGAACGGCCGCGATAGCCGGCCGCCTGCTTCAGGGTTTTCTTGTGACGGGCGTGACCGGTGACGCCCCGTTTGACGCGGGCCATGGATGCCTCCCCCGATCAGCGATGATAGAGGTAGGATTTGACCAGCCGCGCGTCGGCGTCGCACAAAATAATGGTGCCGCGCGATTGGCGTTTCATCTTCTGGCTGCGCTTGCTGAGGCCGTGACGGCGGCGCGAAGCGGCGGCGATCACCTTGCCGGTGCCGGTCAGCTTGAAGCGCTTCTTGGCGCTCGATTTCGATTTGAGTTTGGGCATTTCGCGGTCCTTTCGGATGGGTATTTTGGGTTCTTGAGGCGGCGAGGCATGCCCGGCCCCGGGGCACCTGCCCACGGGACCTTGCCCGGTCCGCCGGAAGGCCGGGGTTATAGCCTCCGGAGTCCCTCCTGACAAGGGTCGAACGCCCGAAAAACCCTTTGAAAAGCCGCTTTCGACCCGCGCCGAAGCTACTTCGGCGCGATCACCATGGTCATCATGCGCCCTTCGGTGCGGGGCGTCTGTTCGACCTTGGCGATGGCGTCGATGTCGGCGCGGATGCGGTCCAGCACCTTGGCGCCCAGCTCCATGTGCACCATTTCGCGGCCGCGGAAGCGGATCGTCATCTTGACCTTGTCGCCGTCTTCGAGGAATCGCCGGACGCTCCGCATCTTCACCTGGTAATCGTGGTCGTCGATGCCCGGGCGCATCTTGATTTCCTTGATGTCGATGACTTTCTGCTTTTTGCGCGCTTCGTTCTTCTTCTTTTGGATTTCGTATTTGAACTTCCCGTAGTCCATCACCTTGCAGACGGGCGGATCGGCATTGGGGGAAATTTCGATCAGATCGAGGCCGTATTCGGACGCTTTGGTTATGGCCTCGGGCACCGATACGACGCCGATCATTTGGCCGTCCGGGCCGACCAGCCGGATCTTGGGAGCGGTGATCTCCTCGTTCACGCGCGGCCCTTCGCGGGAGGGCGGCGGGGGGAGCGGGCGCCTGACGATGGGTGGACTCCTTTTGCCTATGCGCGGGGCGAAAAACGTCCCGGATCTCAGGACGGGCCGCGCGCTTCGGCCGTCAGTCTAGCGACGGCCTCTTCCAGCGCAAGGACTTCTTGGGCGTCGCCGCCGAGGCGGCGCAGCGCCACGGTGCTCTCCTTCGCCTCGCGACCGCCGACCACCAGCAGCGCCGGCACCTTGGCCAGGCTGTGCTCGCGCACCTTGTAATTGATCTTTTCGTTGCGCAGGTCGGCTTCGGCCCTGATCCCGGCGGCGGTCAACCGGGCGAGCACTTCGCCCGCGTATCCGTCGGCCGCGTCGGTGATGGTCGCCACCACCGCCTGCACCGGCGCGAGCCAGAACGGGAACTTCCCGGCGTAGTGTTCGACCAGGATGCCGATGAAGCGCTCGAACGATCCCAGGATCGCGCGGTGCAGCATCACCGGGCGGTGCTTGGCGCCGTCCTCGCCGATGTAATTCGCGTCCAGCCGCTCGGGCAGCACGAAATCGACCTGCAGCGTGCCGCATTGCCAGTCGCGGCCGATGGCGTCGCGCAGCACGAATTCGAGCTTGGGGCCGTAGAACGCGCCCTCGCCCGGATTGAGGGTCCACTTCAGGCCGGCGGCCTCGGTCGCCTGCTTGAGGGCGGCTTCGGCCCGGTCCCAGACGGCGTCCGACCCGGCGCGCTTGGCCGGACGGTCGGAAAACTTGACGGCGACGTCGGCGAACCCGAAGTCGGCGTAAACCCGGCGCAAGAGATCGCAGAACGCACGCGTTTCGGAAACGATCTGGTCCTCGGTGCAGAAGATGTGGGCGTCGTCCTGGGTGAAGGCGCGCACGCGCATCAGCCCGTGCAGCGCGCCGGACGGCTCGTTGCGGTGGCAGGAGCCGAACTCGGCCATGCGCAGCGGCAGGTCGCGGTAGCTCTTGATCCCGACCTTGAAAATCTGCACGTGGCAGGGACAGTTCATCGGCTTCATCGCGAGCACCGAATTCGATCCTTCCTCGGCGACCGTGGTGAACATGTGCTCGCGGAACTTTTCCCAGTGGCCGGAATCCTCCCACAACGCGCGATCGACCAGCATGGGCGTGTTGACCTCGACGTAGCCCGCCGCCGCCAGGCGCCTGCGCATGTACTCCTGGATCGCGCGGTAGAGCGTCCAGCCCTTGGGGTGCCAGAAGACCGATCCGGCGGCGACCTCCTGCAGATGGAACAGGCCCATCTCGCGGCCGAGGCGGCGGTGGTCGCGCTTTTCCGCTTCCTCCAGCATGGTGAGGTACGCTTTAAGCTGCTTTTCGTCCGGCCAGCAGGTGCCGTAGACGCGCTGCAGCATCTCGTTCCGCGAATCGCCGCGCCAATAGGCGCCGGCGAGCTTGGTGAGCTTGAACGCCTTGCCGAGCTTGCCGGTGGACGGCAGGTGCGGCCCGCGGCAGAGATCGATGAAGTTGCCCTGGCGGTAGAGCGAAATGGGCTCGCCCGCGGGAATCGCCTCGATGATCTGGGCCTTGTAATGCTCGCCGATCGACTTGAAGTAGCGGATCGCCTCGTCGCGGTCCCATTCCTCGCGCGTGATCTTCTCGTCGCGGGCGACGATCTCCTTCATGCGCGCTTCGATCTTTTCCAGATCCTCGGGCGTGAAGGGGGTCGCGCGCGCGAAGTCGTAATAGAACCCGTTCTCGATCACCGGGCCGATGGTGACCTGGGTTTCGGGAAACAGTTCCTTGACCGCCTCGGCCAGCACGTGCGCGCAGTCGTGGCGGAGAATGTCGAGGCCGTCGGCGTCCCGGGCGGTGACGATGGCGACCGAGGCGTCCCGGGCGACGACATGCGAAAGGTCGCGCAAGCTCCCGTCGACGCGCGCGGCGAGCGCGGCCTTGGCGAGGCCGGGGCCGATCGCCGCGGCGATGTCGGCGGCGGTCACGGGCGCGGGGAATTCGCGGCGGCTTCCGTCGGGGAGCGTGATGGCGGGCATGCGGCGGAAATGTAAAGAGTGCCGCGCCCCTGTCAAGAAACGCCGCCCAAGGCTCCGAGCGCCGCGAGCACGTCTTCCACGGCAAGCGCCTCCAGGGGGTCGCGCCTGAGCACCGTCACCCGGGTGCCGCGCGGCGCGCACAGGGCCGGGTCGGATTCGCCCGAGAACAGCGCCACCGTCGGGGCGCTGGCGGCCGCGATCAGGTGCATGGGCCCGGTGTCGTTGCCGACCGCGCCCGCCGCCCCGCGCGCCAGTTGAACGACCTCGGCAAGATCGGTTTGCCCGGCGAGGTCGATCGCCGCGGGTTGCAGCGCGCGGATGCGCGCGGCGAGCGGCGATTCCGCTCCGGCCCCGAGCAGCACGGGCGCGACGCCCCGGGCCGCAAGCTCGGTCGCGAGCGCGGCGTAGCGCTCGACCGGCCAGCGCTTGCCCGGCCGGTGGGCGGCGCCGCCCGGCACCAGCAGGACGTAACGCGCGCCGAGCGCGAATCGCGACACGTCGGCCCGCAGGAACGACACATCGGGCGCGCGCGCCGAAGCTTCGGCGATGCCCGCCATGCGCAACTGTTCCGCCTGGCGCTCGAGGGTGTGCATGAAGTCGCGCTGCGGGTTGGCGTGCGGGTGCGAGCCGCCCTTGGCGATGCCCGACCATTCGGGATGAGGCCCCGGCCAGAACAAGCGGTAATAGAACGACGAGCGGTCCGAGGTTTGCAGATCGTAGACGCGGGCGAAGCCGCCCTTGCGCAGGAACCGGCGGAGCGCGAGCCAGGCGAACGGTTGATAGACTTTCGGGCGGGCGTCGATTGCGACCGCGTCGAACAGGCCGCTCGCGCGCGCGAGATCGTCGAACGGCGCGGTGGTGAGAAGCGTCAGCCGATCCCGCGCGTGATGGCGGCGGATGAACCCGCAGGCGGTCAACGACTGGACGAAATCGCCGAGCGCGCCGAGCTTGATGACCAGAATGCGCCGGGCCGCGCCGTTCATCGCCAAACCGTTCACCGCGAATCGGGCGGCAAGGCGAGAACCTCGTCGTAGACGGCGAGGGTCTTGGCGCACATGGTTTCCTTGGAGAAGTTTTCCGCGATATGGGCCTGGGCGCGCTCCACGATCGCGCGGCGGGCGTCCGGGGAAACCGCGAGCGCGATCTTGATCGCTTCGGCGAGCGCGTCCGGGTCTTTCGGCGGCGCGAGCCAGCCGGTTTCGCCGGCGACCACGCTTTCCTTGGCGCCGCCGTGATCGGTGGCGACGACGAGGCGGCCCATGGCCTGGGCCTCGGCGATGACGCGGCCGAAGGCCTCCGGCTCGATCGACGCCGACACCACCACGTCGGCGAGCATGTAGGCCGCCGGCATGTCGTTGCAGTGATCGACCAGCCGCGCCACGCTTTCCAATCCGAGGCGCGCGGTCTGGCGCTCGAGTTCGGCGCGGAAATTCTCGCGGCCGTCGGCGCCGCCGACCAGCACCGCGCGCACGTCGTTCCGCCCGAGCCGGGCGATGGCGTCGAGAAACACGGTCTGCCCCTTCCAGCGCGTGAGCCGCCCGGGCAGCATCACCACCGGCAGGCCGTCGGTCAGGCGCCAGGCGTTGGCGAGCTTGATCACCCGTTCCGCCGTCACCAGCTTGGGATCGAACCGCCCGAGATCGACGCCGCGATGGACGATGCGGATGCGGGACGCGGGCACGCCGTAGATCTGGCGGATGTGCCCGGCGATGAACGCGGAAATGGCGATGACGCGGTCGCCCTTGGTCATGATCGCGTTGTAGCGGCGCTTGAGCCAGTTGCTTGCGCCGTAGGTGCCGTGAAACGTGGTGACGAAACGCCGCCCGGTGGCTTTCGCCGCCCACCACGCGCTCCACGCCGGGGCGCGCGAACGCGCGTGGACGATGTCGACGTTTTCCCGTTCGATGATCTCCGCCAGCCGCCGGGCGTTGGCGCGCATGACGAAGGGATTCTTGCCGGCGAGCGGGAGCGTGACGTGCGTCCCGCCCGCCCGCTCGACCTCGCGCGCGAGCGGGCCGCCCGAGGACGCGACCAGGGCGCGGCCGCCCGCACGGACGACGGCGTCGGCGACCTCGACCGTGCCGCGCTCGACCCCGCCCGCGGCCCCGAGCGCGGGCAGAACCTGCAACACGGTCGCGAAACGGCCCCGGCCGTCGGCCGGATGCGCGGCAAGCGAAGCTGGGCTATCCTGGCGAAGAGACATGGCCGATTCCATCGCAAAACCCTCGATGCTCGTCGCCCCCGACGGCGCGACTATCGCCTACCGCCATACCCCCGGCAAGGGCCCGGGGGTGATGTTCCTGACCGGATTCCGTTCCGACATGACGGGCGGCAAGGCGCTCGCCCTCGAAACTTTCTGCCGCGCCGAGGGCCGGGCCTTCGTCCGCTTCGATTACACCGGCCACGGACTGTCCTCGGGCGCGTTCGCCGACGGCACCATCGGCCGCTGGACCGAGGACGCGTTGCGGGTGCTCGATCGCGTCGCGCGGGGGCCTCAGGTCCTGGTCGGCTCCAGCATGGGCGGCTGGATCGCGCTGCTGCTCGCGCGCGCGCGGCCCGAACGCGTCGCCGGCATCGTCGGCATCGCCGCCGCGCCCGATTTCACCGAGGACCTGGTGCACGACGTTCTCGACGCCGACGCCCGGGAACGCCTCGCCCGCGACGGCCGGATCGTGATGCCGAGCGCCTACGACCCGGAACCCTGCGTCATCACCCGCCGCCTGATCGACGAAGGGCGCGATCATCTGCTGCTGCGTGCGGACATTCCCGTTACCGTCCCGGTGCGCCTGATCCACGGCATGGAGGACCACGACGTGCCGTGGCGGACGGCGCTCAAGATCGCCGAACGGCTGGCGAGCGCGGACGTGGAAATCACCCTGGTCAAGGGCGGGCGGCACCGGCTCTCCGATCCGCCCGACCTGGAACGGCTGACCGCCGTCATCGCAGCGCTTCTAAAAAAAATCGGATAAATCGATGGCGCGCGTCATGCCGGTAGGCATGCATGCGCATGACGATTCGCCCGCGCAACTCAGCCGCGCGCTTTCAGGATCGCCCTGAGGCCGGCGCGGTAGTTCGGATAGGCGAGCTTGACGCCGAGTTCGTCCTTGATCCGGAAGTTGAGCATGAACCGGTCGTCGCGCCAGAAATTGCGCGCCATCGGCGACATGGTCTTGAGCGCGTCCTCCAGCAGCTGCATCGGCGGCGGATCGACCTTCAGGAGCCGGCAGGCTTCCTCGGTGACCTTGGCGGGCGGCGCCGGTTCGTCGTCGCAGACGTTGTAGGCGGCGCCCGGGTTCGGCTTGGCCATCGACGCCAGCAGCACGCGCGCGATGTCGTCCGCGTGAATCCGGGAAAAGCGGTGGCGCGGACGGTTGATGCGCTTGGCGGTGCCGGCCTTGACGCGATCCAGTTCGCTGCGGCCCGGTCCGTAGATTCCGGCGAGCCGGAACGCATGCACGGGCAGCCGATCGGGCGGCTGGGCGAGCGCCAGCCACGCGCCTTCGGCCTCGACCCGCCGGCGGCCGCTGATCGAGGTGGGGCGGCACGGCCAATCCTCGTCCACCGGGCGACCCTGGGCGTCGCCGTAAACGCTGGTCGACGAGAGATAGCCGATCCATTTGACGGTGCCCTGGAGCGCGCGCAGGTGCCGAAGGTGATGGCGCAGCACCGGATCGACCGTTCCGCTCGCGTCCTCGCCGGGCGGAACGGAAATCAGCACGTGCGTCGTTCCGGCGAGGATTTTGTCCGCGTCCTTGATCGGACCCGTGCCGTCGAACAGGTGCGCCTTGATCCCCCGCTTGGTGAGGCGGGCGCGGGTTTTTTCCTCGCGGCAGGTACCGGCGAGGTGCCAGCCCTTGCCCTTGAGGCAGCGGATCAGGGCTTCGGCCGAATAGCCGAGACCGAAGCAGAAAAGTTTCTTTGCGGATTTCATGCGCGTCCGGGGTTGCTCGCATTATAATGTCGATTGCGCCCGTGTCCCGCAACATCGCCCCCCCGCTCAACCCCGATTTTTGTTTTCCGGAATGGCGCGATTTTCCAGACCGATCGGCCTTTCGCTTGTTCTGGGGGCGTTAATCGTTCCGGTCTTGGCGCCGGCCGCGAACGACGGGCCGCCCGAGGCGCGCTACCGCGCCTGCATGGCCAAGGCGCGCCAGGCGCCCGAGGCCGCGTTCGACGACGCCCTCGCCTGGACCGGCCTCGGCGGCGGCGCGCCCGCGCGCCATTGCCTGGCCGTGGCCCTGATCGGGCTCGGCCAATGGGCCGAGGGCGCGCGCCGGCTCGAGGCGCTCGCCCAGGACACGCGCGAAGCGCCGATGCGCGCCGAACTGCTGGCCCAGGCCGCGCAAGGCTGGCTGCTGGCGGGCGATGCCGCCCGCGCCGACGACGTGCTGACCGCCGCGCTCCGCGTGGCGCCGGAGAACGCCGAGTTGCTGATCGACCGCGCCGGCGCGCGCGCCGCCCTCAAGCGCTACGGCGAGGCGGCCGACGATTTGACCGAAGCGCTCGCCCGCGATCCCCGCCGCGCGGACGCCTTGGCGCTGCGCGCGGGCGCGCGGCGTTTTCTCGACGACGTCGAAGGCGCGCTCGCCGACGCCGAGGCCGCGCTCGCCCTCGATCCCTCGCTGCCCGAGGCGCTGCTGGAACGCGGCATCCTGCGCCGCCTCAAGGGCGACGACAAAGGCGCCCGCGCCGATTGGCGCGCGATCCTGGCGGCCGCGCCAGCGAGCGCCGCGGCCGAGGCCGCGCGCAAGAACCTCGAACGGATGGACGTGAAGGAACGCTAAAAATCGAGGTCGGCGTAATGCTTGGGCGGCGGCGCGCCGGCGAGCGCGTCCGCGAGCAGGGCGCGGAACGAGGGCCTGGACTTGATCCGCGCGTACCAGTCGCGCGCCGGCTCGTGCGCGTCCCAGGGCACGTCGCCCAGATAATCGACGCAGGAGAGCTGCGCGGCGGCGGCGAGGTCGGCGTAGGAAATGCGCTCGCCCGCCAGCCAGCGGCGGCGCTCGACCAGATAATCGACGTAATCGAGGTGCTGGCGCAGATTGGCGTGCCCGGCGCGGATCGCGGCCGAGTTGGGCTCGCCCTCCCGGAGCAGGCGCTTGTGGAGTTTTTCGTCGAGCAGCGGCCGGGTCGCCTCGCCGTGGAATTTGCGCTCGAACCAGGCGATCAGGCGGCGGGTTTCGGCGCGCTCGATCGGCGAATCGCCGATCAGCGGCGGATCGGGGAACATCTCGTCCAGGTATTCGCAAATCGGATCGGCGCCCGACAACGCGATGCCGTCCGGCTCGACCAGCACCGGCACCTCGCACGCCGGATTGAGGGCGAGGAACTCGACCCGCCGTTCGCGCGGGTTTTCCTCCACCAGCCGGAAGTCCGCTTTCTTTTCCCGCAACGCGATCCGCACCCGGCGCGAAAACGGGCACAAGGAGAGATGGTAGAGAGTCCGCATCGTGGGTCCGCCTTTTACACCTCTTTGCCCGGGGAGGAAACACGCCCGAGCGATCACGGGGTTGTTCGTCCGTTCTCACGGCTAAGTGATTCGCGGCCTCGACCCTCCGTGGAATAATGGGGAAACGAAAGGACATGCCCATGTTGATCAAGCACATTCGCGCCTCTGACCCGAAGGGTTCCGACATCACCCCGCGCGCCGTGTTCGAGGGCCGCCGGACGCTCCTCAAGGCCGCGGGTGCCGCCGCCGCCTGGGCGGTCGCGCCGAAACCGGCTTCGGCGGCCAAAACCGTGGCCCGCGGCGAGCCGATCCCCAACGTGGTGAAGTGGCCGAAGTCGGCGACCGAAACGCCGACCGCCTACGAACTCGCCACCACCTACAACAACTTCTACGAATTCGGCTTCGACAAGGAAGACCCGGCCCGCAACTCCAAGGGCTTCAAGCCCAAGCCCTGGAAGGTCCTGGTCGAAGGCCACGCCGCCAAGACCGGCACCTACGATTTCGACGACCTGATCAAGCCCCACCAACTGGAGGAACGGGTCTATCGCTTCCGCTGCGTCGAGGCGTGGTCGATGGTGGTGCCGTGGGTCGGCATACCGCTCGGCGACGTTCTCAAACGGTTCGAGCCGACGGCGAAGGCGAAATACGTCGCGTTCCAGACCGTGCTGCGCCCCGAGGAAATGCCCGGCCAACGCCTGCCGCTGCTGAAATGGCCCTACGTCGAGGGCCTGCGCATGGACGAGGCGATGCACTCCTTGGCGCTGCTCACCGTCGGCATGTACGGCGAATGGCTGCCCAACCAGAACGGCGCGCCGCTCAGGATGATCCTACCGTGGAAGTACGGCTTCAAGAGCATCAAGTCGATCGTCCGCATCGCCTTCACCGAGAAGGAGCCGCCGACCAGCTGGAACGTCGCCACCCCGCGCGAATACGGTTTCTATTCCAACGTCAATCCCAAGGTCGATCACCCGCGCTGGAGCCAGGCCAAGGAACGCGTCATCGGCGATCCGTTCTTCTCGCCGCGCAAGCCGACCTTGATGTTCAACGGCTACGAGGAAGACGTGGCGCACCTCTACAAGGGCATGGACCTCGCCAAGCTCTATTAAATCCCCTCGGCATCGTCATTGCGAGGAGGCGGTCGCGCGAATGCGCGCCTACCGGCGCGACCGCCGACGAAGCAATCCGGGGAACGCTAGGCGATAAAGCGCCTAGCCATTCCTCCTGGATTGCTTCGCCCCTTGTAGGGGCTCGCAATGACGGCAACTTTCTGTATCTTCATTCCGGCATGTCCCGCTTCACCAAGCCGATCATTTTTATCGCGTGCCTGCTGCCGCTCGCGTGGCTCGCCCATCGCGGCCTGACGGCGGGTTTCGGCGCGCACCCGCAGGAATACGTCAACCGCTTCCTCGGGGACTGGGCGCTGCGCTTTCTCCTGATCGCGCTTTCCGTGACGCCGCTCCGCCTGATCGGCGGCTGGCCCCGGCTCGCGCGCTTTCGCCGCATGATCGGGCTTTACGCTTTCTTCTACGCCGCGCTCCACGTGCTGAGCTACGTGGTCGCCACCCATTTCTTCGATTGGGCGGAAATCCTGAAGGACATCGTCAAGCGCAACTACATCACCGTCGGCATGGTGGTGTTCGCCATTCTCGTGCCGATGGCGGCGACCTCGACCTCGGGCATGGTCAAGCGGCTGGGGCCCAAGCGCTGGCAGGCGCTGCATCGGCTCGTCTACCTCGCCGGCGTCGGCGGGGTGTTCCACTTCTTCATGATGGTCAAGGCCGATTGGCGCGAGCCCGCGCTCTACGCCCTGATCCTCGCGTTCCTGCTCGGCTATCGGGGATACAAGCGCCTCCGCCGCGCGTGAAGGCTCAGTGCGCCTCGTCCCAGTTGGCGCCCCGGCCCACGTCCACCACCAGCGGCACGCCGTCGAGATGGGCGGCGCCTTCCATGATCTTCTTCGCGATCTCGGCGGTCGCGTCGACCTCGGCCGCCGGGACCTCGAACACCAGTTCGTCGTGGACCTGGAGCAGCATGCGCGCCTTGAGCTTGGCCTTTGCGAGCGCGGCGGGCAGCCTGGTCATGGCGCGCTTGATGATGTCGGCGGCGCCGCCCTGGATCGGCGCGTTGATGGCGGCACGCTCGGCGAAGCCGCGCAACGCCTGGTTCTTGTCGTTGATGCCGCGCACGTGGCACTTGCGCCCGAACAGCGTGGTGACGAAGCCTTGGCGGCGGGCGGCGGCCTTGGTGCGGTCCATGTAGTCGCGGATGCCGGGATAGCGTTCGAAGTAGGCGTCGATGTAGCGCGCCGCTTCCTCGCGCGGGATCGAGAGCTGGCGCGCGAGCCCGAACGGCGAGATGCCGTAGATGATGCCGAAGTTGATCGCCTTGGCGCGGCGACGCACGTTGGCGTCCATGCCCTTCATCGGCACGCCGAACACCTGGGACGCGGTCATGGCGTGGATGTCGTGGCCTTGGCGGAAGGCTTCCTTGAGCGCGTCGATTCCGGCGACATGGGCCAAGAGGCGCAATTCGATTTGCGAGTAGTCGGCGGATACCAACTTCCAGCCTTTCTCGGCGATGAAGGCGCGGCGGATTTTGCGCCCTTCGTCGGTACGGACGGGAATGTTCTGCAAATTGGGGTCCGACGACGACAGCCGCCCGGTCGAGGCGACGGCTTGCGCGTAGGACGTGTGCACGCGCCCGGTGTCGGGATTGATTTCGGCGAGGAGCGCGTCGGTGTAGGTGCTTTTCAGCTTGGCGAGCTGGCGCCATTCGAGCGCGCGGGCGGGCAGCTCGTGCCCCTCGGCGGCCAGGTCCTCCAGGGTCTCGGCGTCGGTGACGTAGGCGCCGGTCTTGGCCTTCTTGCCGCCTTCCAGCTTCATTTCGTCGAACAGGATTTCGCCCAGCTGCTTAGGCGAGCCGACGTTGAATTCGCGGCCCGCCAGGCGATGAATGTTGCCTTCGAGGTGGGCAAGGCGCTTGGCGAAATCGTCGCTCAAATCCTTCAGGACCCCGGCGTCGACCTTGATCCCTTCCCGCTCCATCGCCGCCAGCACCGGCACCAGCGGCCGCTCCAGGGTTTCGTAGACCGTGACCAGATGTTCGGCGGCGAGGCGCGGCTTCAACACCCGGTGCAGGCGATACGTGACGTCCGCGTCCTCGGCGGCGTAGGCGACCGCCTGGGCGAGCGGCACGCGGTCGAAGGTGATCTGCGATTTGCCGGTGCCGGTCACGTCGGAAAACTTGATGGTCGCGTGGCCGAGGTGCAGTTCGGACAATTCGTCCATGCCGTGGCCGTGGAGGCCGCCTTCGAGCACGTAGGAGAGCAGCATGGTGTCGTCGAAGGGCTCGATCGCGACGCCGTGGCGCGCCAGCACCTGCATGTCGTATTTGATGTTCTGCCCGATCTTGAGAACCGTCGCGTCTTCGAGCAGCGGTTTCAGGAGCGCGATCGCGCGCTTCAGGGGAATCTGTTTCGGCGCGTCCCCGTGAGAAGGCTTTCCGCCGTCGCCGAGATCGAAAGCGCCTTGCGCCGCCGCGCCGACATGGCCGAGCGGGATGTAGCAGGCGCGGCCTTTAAGTCCGAGCGAAACGCCGACGAGGTTGGCGCGGAAGGGATCCAAGGACGTGGTTTCGGTGTCGACCGCGACCCGGCCCGCTTCCGTCGCCGCCGCGATCCAGCGCGCCAGCGCCGCCTCGTCCTGGACCAGCTCGTACGACTTAGGATCGGGCTTGCCGCCAGAATCGAGGGTTGGCGCCTCGGGGATCGGTGCCGGCGCGGGCGCTTCCCGGGTTTCGGCTTTTTCTTTTTTTTCTTTTTCTTTCTTTTTCGGCTCCGGGGCCGCGGTAAGATCAAGGTTGTGGCGGCTCGCGACCCGGGCGGCGATGGAACGGAAATTCTGTTCCGCCAGGAACGCGAGCAGCTTCGGCCAATCGGGCGGGCGCTTCTTCAGGGGCGCGAGCCCGCCCTTGACCGGCACGTCGTCCTTGAGGCGCACCAGTTCGCGGCTGACGCGCGCATCCCCGGCGTGGTTGACCAAAGCCTCGCGCCGCTTCGGTTGCGTGATCTCGCCCGCGCGCTTCAAGAGCGTGTCGAGGTCGCCGTATGTCCCGATCAGCTCGGCCGCGGTCTTGACCCCGATGCCCGGCACCCCCGGCACGTTGTCGGTGGAATCGCCGGCCAGCGCCTGCACGTCGATCACCTTCTCCGGGCCGACGCCGAACTTCTCCTTGACCTGATCGGGCCCGATGGTCCGGTTCTTCATGGCGTCCAGCATGATCACGCCGTCGCCCACCAGCTGCATCAGGTCCTTGTCGGAGGAGACGATGGTGACCTGGTGCCCGGCCTCGCGCGCGAGCCGCGCGTAGGTGGCGATCAGGTCGTCCGCCTCGAAGCCCTCGATCCCCAGTTCGGCCACGTTCATGGCGCGCACCGATTCGTGGACCAGCGCGAACTGGGGAATCAGTTCGTCGGGCGGATCGGGGCGGTGCGCCTTGTATTCGGGATAGAGGTCGTTGCGGAAAGTGCGGCGCGCCCGGTCGAACACCACCGCCACGTATTCGGCGTCCGCGTCCTCGATCAGCTTGAGCAGCATGTTGACGAAGCCGTAGACGGCGTTGACCGGCGTTCCGTCCGGGCGCGTCATCGGGGGCAGCGCGTGGAAGGCGCGGAAGATGAACCCCGAACCGTCGATCAGGAAAACGTGGTCCGGTTTGCGCGCGGCCTTGGGCTTCGCGGCCACCGCTCAATGCCCCGGGTCGGCGGAGGCGCCTTCCGCCAGCACGAAGCGCCGGCTGCAGTAGGGGCAGGCGATCTCGCCCGAAGGCCCGATGCGCAGGAACACCCGGGGGTGGCCGAGCGGCCCGCCGCCGCCGTCGCAGGCGACCGCCGGGGTATCGACCGTGATGGTGTCCGCGTCGCGCGCCAGGGTGTCGTTCATCGGCCTTGTCCGGGGCGTTTCTGTTTCGGATGATGGCGCCCGATGATAGCGGATCGTCCCCCACATTCAATGCCCCCACATTCAATGACCGAACCGTCGCCCCCTGATTTTGCCCCCGAGTTCGCGATCGAGACCGAGAGCCTGTGCAAGACCTACGGCCGCGCCGACGGCCGGGGCGGGCGCGCGGCGCTCGACGCGGTGAGCCTCAAGGTCCCGCGCGGATCGTTCTTCGGCCTGCTCGGCCCCAACGGGGCGGGCAAGTCGACGCTGATCAACATCCTGGCCGGGCTGGTGGTGAAGACCGGAGGCCGCGCCCGGGTCTGGGGCCACGACATCGAGGCCGAGATGCGGAGCGCGCGCGCCTCGATCGGCGTGGTGCCGCAGGAGCTGAACATCGACCCGTTCTTCACGCCGCGCGAACTGCTCGAACTCCAGGCCGGGCTCTACGGCGTGCCGGCGTCGAAGCGCCGCACCGACGCGATCCTGGAAGCGGTCGGCCTCGCCGACAAGGCGCACGCCTACGCGCGCGCCTTGTCGGGGGGCATGCGCCGGCGCCTTTTGGTGGCGAAGGCGATGGTGCACGCGCCGCCGGTGCTGGTGCTGGACGAGCCGACCGCGGGCGTCGACGTGGAACTGCGCCGTCAGCTGTGGGATTACGTGCGCGGGCTCAACGCGCGGGGCACCACCATCCTGCTCACCACCCATTATCTCGAGGAGGCCGAGGCGCTCTGCGATTCCATCGCCATCATCAACCGCGGCCGGCTGATCGCGTGCGAGGCGAAGGAGACGCTGCTCCGCCGCCTCGATTCCAAGGAGATGACCGTCACCCTCGCGGCGCCGGTCGGCGCGCGGATGCCCGAGCCGCTCAAGCGCTTCCACGTGGAGAACCCGGCGCCGGACCGGCTGGTGTTCCATTACCCGCCGAGCCGGGTCGATGGCGGCGCGATCCTGGCGGCGGTGCGCGAATCGGGGCTCGCCGTGCGCGACGTCTCGACCCGCGAATCGGACCTCGAGGACATTTTCCTGACGCTCACTCGCGACTCCCCCGGCTTGGGCGAGGCGCGAAGATGAGAAGTCTTGTCGCGCGGGCGAATCCCCGCGCGCTCATAACAAAAATCGCGGCGATCGCGGCGCTCGTTCTCCTCGCCGCGTGCGCGCCGATGGTCGAGCGTCCCGGCCCGGCGGCCTACGAGCCGCGACTGCACGATTATTTCTTCCACGCCGCCGACGGCGCCGCGCTCCCCTATCGGGTGTGGATGCCGGATGACGCGAGCCCGAAGGCGGTGATCGTCGCGCTGCACGGGTTCAACGACTATTCCAACTTCTTCGACGCGCCGGGGGAATATTTCCGCGCGCGCGGCATCGCCAGTTACGCCTTCGACCAGCGCGGCTTCGGCGCGACCGCGAAGCCGGGCCTCTGGCCCGGCGCGCGGGCGATGAAGGACGATCTGCGCGCGTTCGCCCGCCTGGTGCGCGCGCGCCATCCGGAAGCGCCGCTTTATCTCCTGGGCGAAAGCATGGGCGGGGCCGTGATCCTGGCGGCGGGGGCGGAAGCGCCGCTCGCGGCCGAGGGCGCGATCCTGTCGGCGCCCGCGGTGTGGGGGCGCGCCGCCATGCCGTGGGTTCAGCGGGCGACGCTGTGGCTCGGCGCGCATCTCGCCCCGGCGGCGCATATTTCGGGGCGGAGCCTCCGCATCACGCCTTCCGACAACATCGAGATGCTGCGGGCGCTCGGGCGCGATCCGCTGGTGCGGAAGGAAACGCGCATCGACGCGGTGCACGGCCTGGTCGGGCTGATGGACGAGGCGCTCGCGGGCGCGGCGCGGTTCGAGGCGCGCGCGCTCATTCTCTACGGGCGGAAGGACGAGATCATCCCCAAGGCGCCGACCCGGCGGATGATCGAGCGGCTGCCGGAATCGGCGAAGTCACGCCAGATAACCGCGTTCTACGGCGAGGGCTATCACATGCTGCTGCGCGACCTTGGGGCCGAGGTTCCGCTCGCCGACATCGCCGCCTGGATCGGGGACGCCGCCGCGCCGCTGCCCTCGGGCGCGGACCGGATCGCCCTTGATGTCGCGCTCGGCGCGGATGAGGGCGGCTGAGCGCCGGACAAAAACAAGGTAGCGCCGGGGAAACACGGGATAAAACGGGCCTAAGGCGTTGATATTTCTCGAAACAGCCCGATTCGTGTCGGCATTTGTAGACATGCGGCCGCGGACACGGGGCCCCGCCCATGCCCACGGCGCGCACCGTTGCGCGGCCCCGGGCGTCGGGACGCATGGCGATCGTTATTCACCTGTCCAAGAACGCGAAACCGGGCTCGCATTCCATGTAACCTATATTAGGAATTTTGTCAAATGCCGGTTTCGGGGGGCAGGCGCGCAGGGCGGCGTTTTCCGAACAAGCCCGTAGAGAATCGAACAGTGTTGATCTGTCCGGACAGAATTGGAACACAGTGATACTAATACATCGCCTGGCTCATAACTGCCTCAGAACACCTCCACCGTTCCTTGTGTACTCAGCACAATCACAACCAGCCCCTCGTAGGGTTAGGTAGCATTGAGCGACCGTCGTCCACTTCCGGCTTACACTGGCCGTAACGGGTAGCCGTTGACGCTTGGCAGCTATTTCATTTCCGAAATCAGTAATATAGGATTAAATTCATACTAGAACAAATCATGAATATTGAGTATCTTTTTTTTTATCTATTGCTGGAATCGTGGGGCTTGCCCCCTATGGGTTCAGCAATCTCTCCTCCGAACCCAGGACCGCAGACGAGCTCATGCCACGCACAGTCACTCAAGTGAAGAGCAAGCCGGATTCACCTGCCAAGGTGATCCCTCTGAACAGCGATAAGGATGTCAATATCGCGTGCTCGGATAATTTAAAGTTCATGCGGGAACTCGACGATGCCAGTATGAAGCTCATCGTGACTTCTCCCCCATACAACTTGGGCAAAAGCTACGAAACGCGGCGCTCAATTGAAAACTACAAGGAGGCCCAGGCTGCTACGATCGCCGAGGCCGTTCGCTTGCTCCATCCAAAGGGATCGATCTGCTGGCAAGTCGGAAACTACGTTGACGATGGTGAAGTTATCCCCCTCGACATTCTTTTGTATCCGCTGTTCACGAACCATAATCTTCGCCTGCGCAACCGAATTGTTTGGACTTTTGGACATGGTCTGCACTGTCAGCGCCGCTTTTCTGGACGACACGAGACAATTCTGTGGTTCACGAAATCTGATGACTACACTTTCAACCTAGATCCCGTACGTATTCCCTCAAAATATCCTCACAAGAAGCACTTCAAGGGTCCGAATAAGGGGCGTATCTCAAGCAATCCTAATGGAAAGAATCCATCCGACGTGTGGGACATTCCAAACGTAAAGAACAATCACGTCGAAAAAGAAGATCATCCATGTCAGTTTCCTATCGGCCTCGTGGAGCGGCTTGTTCTTGCTTTGACCGATAGAGGCGATTCCGTTTTGGACCCATATCTTGGGGTCGGATCGAGCGCTATTGCGTCGTTACTCCATGGCCGCAAGACATTCGGATGCGATAGCGAGAAGAAATATATTGATATCGCTTGGCGCCGCATCCGAAATTTCCGGGCGGGGCGACTTCGAACTCGCCCAATGAACAAGCCTATTTATGAGCCGCCTATTTTCCTGATGGAGGACGAATGAGATTCGTTAGCTCCTTCTCAAGTCACAATGGCGTCGCTGAGTGGCAGAGGCGGGAGCTCTACGATTGGGCAACAGACCTCTTTATGGTTCCAGCCATCGAAGTGAATTATGGGTGCACGTCAGCCATTCGTACTCATCTCCGCGACGAGCTTACCCGTGCCGGTTGGTCTTATAATGTTCGGATAGACCCTGAATTTGATCTGACAGTGACCGGTTTGTACCGCGACACCGCATTTCAAATTCAGACAGGAAATATTGCGAGAGCAATATACGATTTGGTCAAGCTTCAACACCTTTATTCACGGCTTAAGATTCAAGCTGCAGCCATTGCTGTTCCAACCAAGTCCGCTGCAGCTCTCATTGGTAGTAACGTCGCGCATGACGAGCGGCTTTGGGGTGAAGTTAAGTTGTTCGATCGCATTATCACTGTTCCGTTAATGCTCATTTCCTTCGAGTAGGCACCATTATGACTGATAAGGTCTCCATCTCTGTCACACCCGCACATGCGCGGGAAACGATCATTACCAAAGCCATGGCGCAGCCAATTGGTCATGAGACTACTGTTGATGTGTTTCCAGGCAATAAAATCGATTTGCCTAAAATTCAGCTTCCTATCGAGCTCCCAGTGTACCGGATGGCAAATGGTCGCACTTCAATAGAACAGCTCGACTATTTGCGTCGCGAGAAACGCCCGGACAATTTCTTTAGTAATGGCGAGGAGAACGAGCAGGCACAGCAAATTCAGCACCAGATATTGGCTGAACTTGCTCAGAAGGGCGGTGACTCAATCGCTGTGATGATGAAGCTGCTGCGTGATGGCCAGCAATCCGACCCACTTTGGATCACGCCAAAAGGGGTTGTAGTGAATGGCAATCGCCGCCTTGCGGCAATGCGCGAGCTCTACGCTGAAAGTTCAAAGAAGTTCGTTCGCTACTCGACTGTTGAGTGTGCCGTGCTTCCGGTGATGACTCCTGAGCAGATCGAGGAGCTTGAAATCCGATTGCAAGTAGCGCCTGAAACCAAGCTGCCTTATGGCTGGATTCACGACTGCCTTCTGATTGAGAAGAGGATCAATAGTGGCAAGAGTGAAGAGTATGTCGCCAATCTAATGGGAAGGCGAGGCGGGGATGTCCGCGCGGCTCTTGCTGCTCTGCAGGAGGTCAATATCTATCTGCGCGATTGGCGTAAGTCGCCGCGCGACTATGCATTGGTAGAGGAAGATGGAAAGCAGTTTTTCTACGACCTTCCCAAACAGCTTAAAGCGAAATCGGGACCCGTGCTTGAGGCGATGCGTCGTGTTGGTTGGATGTTGTTTGATAACGGCGACGATCTGGGCACTCGCCTTTATGCATTCAACAAGATCATTGGGGACAAAGCTCACGACGTTCTTAAGCGCCTCGCCGCTCGCGACGATGTTGTTAATGAGGAAGGAGAAGAACAAGCCGTCCTGACCAAAGAATATGATGTTCTCGACGTTGATCTGGGTAATGCGTCGGGTCAGCAGGACCCGACCGAGAAGGTCCTCGATGCCTTGAACGATGTTAGCAGACGGGAAGAGGTTTCGGCGGCCGTTATTGCAGTCTGTCAGACAATGTACGAGGCGGGCAGAACGACCGTACAAGGGCAATCCACTTTGCGAACCCTTAGCGACATCCAGACGCGATTGCAGGAAATTGATCTGACCAAGGCGGCACCGGAAACGTACTCGGGAATTGCGAAACAACTTGCCGAAATCCTGCGCCTTGCAAATGAACTCATTACTCGCAATCAATCCTATATCGACGGGACCACATCGCCAAAGCAGGATGCAAGCTAGTGCCCTCTGCTGATGGTCTAATTTCGATAGAGATTGCCTTCGAGCCTGCGACACTGCGCGGGAAGTTTTCGCTGATCGGGACGCCGACGAATGCTATCTGGGATCGACTCAAGCAATCAGCATTAGCTCTCGGATCGAATTACCGCTTCGAGGACCAGACCATTGAATTAAGTTGGCAAGGTGCACTGACGCTTATCCGCGAGTACGGGCGTTTGCAACGGGCGCTGGATTTTAGGTTTCGACCTATTGGCGAAGCTAAAGAGCGCATAGACGCGTTTGTTAAGCAGTATCGAGATGCGCAAGCAGCAAAGACTTCTCTTGTTTTTGCGCTCAGTGAAGAAGAAGTAAGAAACCGTCTCGCGAGCTTTGGGTTTACAAAGCGCGAGCTTCGGCCATTCCAAATGCGCGATCTACGGAGGCTCTTAGCACTAGAAAATGGAGCGAATTTCTCTGTTCCTGGTGCAGGAAAGACAACTGTTGCGTTGGCCCTCCACCTACTGACGCGAAAAGCTGGACAGCACTTTCTCGTTGTTTGTCCAAAATCGGCATTTCCAGCTTGGCGCGAAGTTATCGACGATTGCATCGTCGCGGACGCACCACCGGTTGTTAGAGAGCCATTTATGTTTCTTTCCGGTCGATCAGAAGAAGTTCAACGGGCATTAGAATCCGGCGCGACACGCTTTGTAATCAACTATGACCTTTTGATCTCTCGTCCAGACTTAATTCAGAATCACCTCGCTACACATCCAACACATCTGTTGCTGGACGAGTCACATCGTATGAAAGCGGGCATCCGCTCGCAACGCGGTGCTCTCTTATTGAGTTTGGCAACTCTGCCCGTCCGGCGCGACATTCTAACCGGCACGCCAATGCCGCAGTCAGAAGAGGATATCAGCTCGCAGCTCAATTTTCTTTGGCCAGGGCTGGGATATGGCGAAGAGATTGCGGCCGGTCGCCCGCCCAGAGAAGTGCTCGGGAATCTTTATGTTCGGACGACAAAAGACGAACTTGGGCTGACTCCGCCCAGCCGGACGTTTGTCAAAGTCCCGATGGCAGATGGTCAGCTCGCACTTTACGCGGTGATCAAGAGTGAAGCCATTCGCGAGCTATCTAATCTCAATACAGCGCGTGGGCTGGACCTATTCAAGGCCAAGCGATCCGTAATGCGACTCTTGCAACTTTCGGCAAATCCCATACTAGCGCTCAACGCAATCACAGCTGATCTGCCAGGATTCGACTCCGGCATTGTCGAGGAAGTCTTGTCCGAAGGGCCATCAACGAAGATGCGCGCTGTAGAAGCACGGGCACGAGAGTTATTTAGGGGTGGCCGCAAGTCAGTCATTTGGACGATTTTTACGGATACTATTCATCAGATGGAGGGTTTGCTCGCTGATCTCAATCCAGTTTCACTATATGGAGCAGTGCCGAGTGGTGACCCTGCGGATATCTCAACTCGAGAAGGACGTCTGCGGCGCTTCCATGAAGATAAGTCATGCGCAGTGATGGTGGCTAATCCTGCTGCTGCCGGTGAAGGCATAAGCCTTCATCACGTTTGCCATGATGCGCTCTATCTGGATCGCACTTATGTCACGACCCACTATCTTCAATCGATAGACCGTATTCATCGCCTTGGCCTGCCCTCTGGCACAGAAACGAACATCGAAATCTTTCAGACAATGACGGCACCTGGCTTAGGATGTATTGATCATTCCGTTAGCCGCCGTCTCGCAAAAAAAATACGGGAACTTGAGCGGCTGCTCGACGACAGGGATCTCCATCGCATTGCCCTTGATGAGGAGAACGCAGACGAGCCGATCGACTATGACATTTCTGAACAAGATATATTGGACCTTATTGAGGAGTTGGAAGGCCGCGCCTTTTATAATGAGGATGAGGCTGCGTAAAGATGCCTATCGAGATTGAACGCCTCCTGCGAATGAGTGCGGTCACTCCTCTCATCGAGCTCCGCCGCTATCTGTTGAAGAATGAAGGTATTTCGCCAGAAGAAGCTGTCACGGCGCTTCTTAAAATCGACGAGACCTTCGTCGCCTCGGACCATGAGGCGGCGCTTGTGTTACATGGCGTTCTCGCCCCTGAGCTTCAATTCGAAGATTTCATCAGTGACCTAAGAAAGACATTGGCGCAAGTCGTAACGACGTTGCGCCCGCAATGGGCAAAGCGAGTATTTCTTGGGCGAGCGCGTTTCCTCTCAGAAATGGATCGCATTGACGCCGAAGTGAGACAATGCTTCCGAACAGCGGGGCTGCTTACCGATCAACCAACCGACGATGTTGTTCATTGGTGGGACCGCCTTTGTCATGACATTCGTGGCATCCAGAATTTTGAGAATTTCATTCAAGGCCGTATTGCTGAACAAAAATCCCTCGCGCACGAGAGGGAGCGCCTACGAAAGTTAGGTATCGTCTTAGAACCCAAATGGCAAGCAATTGAGGATAACACGCTTGGCTATGACATTCTTTCGTTCAAGACTGGTGGCGAATTTCCAACACAGCTCTTGATCGAAGTAAAGTCATCCAGTCGCAACCCGCCCACCATTATCGTTTCCCGGAATGAGTGGGAACAAGCGAAGAAGGTGGGAGATAACTATCTTTTTCATATATGGGATGTTCGGGCAAATCGCCTCTACGAATGCGAGGTTGAATCTATTCGTCCCCACATGCCCACTGATCAAGGCGACGGAGAGTGGGCCAACGTCGCCGTGCCTATTCGTGCTTTAAAAAGCCCTTAGAAGAAAGGCCGCTCTGATCGCTGCAATCATTTCCAAGGAGTTCGTTTCTTAACCTAGATTGATCACGCACATAATCTATCAATTATACGAGGCCCCCACGACGAAATAAGGGGACGAGCCGCTCCTTAGAAGGCAAATGTGGTTACGGTCACCACTCTCAGGCCTTGATCCGAGGTGGTCAACGCTACCGCCGGGCTGCGCTTTGCGGCCCCCCGCCCGCAAACGGCCGTCGGCCGGGCGCGACGGCGGTTTTGCATCCGCCGGGCGAATCGGTTAACGTCCCGACCCGGCCAACCTGAACGCCGGCCGCACCCGTAGCTCAGTTGGATAGAGCGCTGCCCTCCGAATCGGGCCA
>CAYPQV010000032.1:0-24666 GCA_964412955.1 uncultured Hyphomicrobiales bacterium | reverse complement strand
TTTGACGAGCCCCACCGCGGCGATCGCGCTCAGCCTGAATTTCGGCACCACGACCGCGAGCTTCAACCTCGATCTCTCGACTTCGACCCAATTCGACACCGGCTTCACCGCCCTCAGTCAAAACGCGGACGGTTTCGATAAGTCGAACCTGAACGGACTCTCCTGGGACCAGGACGGATACCTGGTCGGCGACTTCAGCAACGGCAACAGCCGCCGCCTCTACAAGCTTCCGCTCGCCTACTTCACCAGCCCCAACAACCTGGTCATGCGCAACGGCATGGTGTTCGAGCAAAGCGAATTGTCCGGCACCCCGCGCATCGAAGACCCCAACTCCAACGGCAAGGCCCTGTTCGCCGCCGGCGCGGTCGAGTCGTCCAACGTCGATCTCGCCGGCGAATTCTCGCGCATGATCCAGACCCAGGCGGTCTACAACGCCAACGCGCTCGCGTTCCGCACCAACGACGAATTGACCACCACGATCCGCGACCTGGTGCGGGCCTAGGCCCGCCCGCCGCGCGAGCCGGTAAAAATTGCCGGGAACCCGCACAAGGACCGTCGCCGCGCCGAAAAACGAACCCACGGGAACAACAAAGATGTTTTCATTTCAATCGGTTATCGGAATCCGGGCGCTGGCACGAAACTGGCAAGGATCGAGGCGCAGGAGCCCCGCCATGACCCGCCGCCTCATCTTAAGCCTGTTCGCTTTCGCCCTGGCGCTGGTCCCGGCGCTCGGGTCCGGGCCGGCGTCCGCGTCGTCCAGGATCAAGGACATCGTCGATTTCGAGGGCGTGCGCGAAAACCAACTGGTCGGCTACGGCCTGGTCGTCGGCCTCAACAACACCGGCGATTCGCTCAAGACCGGCCATTTCACCAAGCAAAGCCTGCAGTCGATGCTGAATAGGCTCGGCGTCAAGCCGACCGACGCCGGCCTCGATTCCAAGAACGTCGCCGCGGTCATGGTCACCGCGAAGCTTCCGCCGTTCGCCCGCCAGGGCGCGCGCCTCGACGTGCGCGTCAGCGCGCTCGGCGATTCCAAGAGCCTGCTCGGCGGCACGCTGCTGGTGACGCCGCTGCTCGGCGCCGACGGCGAGGTCTACGCCGTCGCCCAGGGCACCCTCACCGTCGGCGGCTTCGCCGCCAGCGGCCAGGCCGAAACCGTGACCAAGGGCGTGCCGACCTCGGGGCGGATCGCCAACGGCGCGATCGTCGAGCGCGAAATCGCCTTCAAGCTCGCCACCCTGAGCCGCGTCAAGCTGGGCTTGCGCAATCCGGACCTGACCACCGCGCGGCGCGTCGCCCAGGCGATCAACGCCTTTCTCGGCACCGACGCGGCGCGGCCGAGCGACCCGACCACCATCCATCTTCTGGTTCCCGAAAACTACGTCGGCAACGTCGTCAATCTGCTGACCGACATCGAACAGCTTCGCGTCGAGCCGGACCAGCTCGCCCGCATCGTCATCGACGAAGCCACCGGCACCATCGTCATGGGCGAAAACGTCCGCATCTCCACGGTCGCGATCGCGCAGGGCTCGCTCACCATCCGCATCACCGAGGCGGCGCAGGTGTCCCAACCCGGCCCCTTCGCCCAGGTCGGCACCACCACCACCGTGCAGCGCACCGACATCCAGGTCGAGGAAGGCGCCGAGCGCCAGCTCGCGGTGCTCAATCAAGGCGTGACCCTGCAGGAGCTGGTCAACGGCCTCAACGCGCTCGGCATCGGCCCGCGCGACCTGATCACCATTCTGCAGGCGATCAAGGCGGCGGGCGCCATGCAGGCCGACATCGGGGTGCTGTGATGAGCCTCAATGCCGCCGTCACCTTCCAGGCCGACCAGCTTCTCGCCAACAAGCCGGTCGCGCCCTCGCTCGGCAAGAAGGCGAACGAGGAGCAGGCCAAGAAAATCGCGCGCGACTTCGAATCGTTCTTCATCGCCCAAATGCTGCAACCGATGTTTCGCGAAATCGACCCCGCCGAGCCCTTCTCGGGCGGATCGGGCGAAGAAGTCTGGCGCAGCTTCCAGGTCGAGCAGTACGGCAAGGCCGTGGCGCGATCGGGCGGGATCGGGATCGCCGACATGGTGTACCGCGAAATCCTCAAGGCCCAGGAAGCGCGCTGAGCCGCGCCGCAACAGGAGCATGCCCATGGACATCAATAAACGTTTCTCCGAGCTGATCGCGATCTCCGGACAACTGGCCGACGTGCTGGAGCGGGAGAACGCGGCCTTGACCCGCTACGAGCGCGGCAGCCTGCCGGCGCTGCTCGAGGAGAAAACGCGCCTCGGGCGCGCCTACGAATCGCGCATGGAAACCCTCGGCGACGACGCCGCCGCGCTCGCCGACGCCGACCCCGACCTCGGCCGGCGCCTGGGCGAAATCGGCGCGCGGGTGAAGGATCTGATCGCGCGCAACGCGCGGCTGCTCAAGATCGCGATCGAAGCCAATCGCCGCGTCGTCGACGTGATCGCCGACGCCGTCAAGTCGAGCACGCCCGGGCCGGCGGTCTACGGCGTCCGCGGCCGCAAGGCCGCGGCGGCGGCCGCCACGCGCGGAGCGCCGACCAGCGTGCCGATCACCCTCGATCGGTCGCTGTAACGGTCCCGCGACGAAAGGCGGACCGACATGGCCGGCGACATCACCCTCGCGCTACGAACGGTTCAGAGCGGCCTGCTCACCAGCCAGGCCGCGCTGAACACCGTCGCCAACAACATCGCCAACGTCAACACGCCGGCCTATTCGCGCAAGATCGTCAACCAGCAATCGCGCGTGGTCGGCGGCGTGGGCGGGGGCGTCGAGATCACCGACATCGGCCGACGGGTGGACGAGGGGCTGCTGCGCGCCATGCGCCGCGAAAGCAGCCTGTTCGAGAAATTCGACAGCCAGATCGCGATTTTCGAGCGTTTGCAGGATGCTTTCGGCGCGCCCGGAGACAACAATTCGCTCGCCCACATCACCCAGGAATTCGTGGACGCCGCCGAACTGCTGGTGACGTCGCCGAACCGCCTGATCGAGCAGAGCAACCTGGTGCGCTGGGGCCAGCAGTTGACCGACTCGCTCAAGTCCATGACCGACACGATCCAGGACCTGCGCCTGCAGGCGGATATCGCCATCGGGGAGCACACCACCCGGATCAACGACCTGATCAATCGGATCAACGACCTCAACGATTCCCTGATCGCCAATTCCTCCACCGGACGCGACGTGTCCGATTTCAAGGATCAGCGCGACCAGGCGATCGACGAGCTCGCGTCGATCATCGACATCCGCTATTTCTTCCGCTCGGACGGCGACGCCGTCATCTACACCACCAACGGACGCACGCTGGTCGACAAGATTCCCGGAACGTTGACCCACGACGTCGCCTCGACCATGGCGGAGACGCTCAGCCACTCCGGCGGCCAGATCGACGGGCTCTACATCGGCGACAAGGTCGCCGGCAACGACCTGACCAATTCGATCCAGGGCGGCAAGCTGAAGGGCCTGATCGACGCGCGCGACCAGGTCTTGCCGAAACTGCAAAGCGAACTGGACCACTTCGCCGCCATGATCCGCGATGTGGTCAACCAGGTTCACAACCGGGGCATGCCCTTCCCCGGATTGCAGACCGCGACCGGCACGCGAACCTTCATCGAGCCCGCATCGCAGACCATCCGCCTCGATCCGACCGGTTCCGTCGATGACGTGACCGTCGTGCTGTTCGATTCGAGCGGAAACCAGAGCCAATCCTCCACGCTCAACACCATCATGACCAGCGTGACCGCGAGCCTCGGCGCGCAGGCCAGCCGCGGCCCCTGGACGATCAACAACGTCGCGACCAAATTGCAGGACTGGCTGCGCGACAACGGAGCCTCCACCGCCACGGTGGCGGTCAGTTCGACCGGAAAATTCACGATCGAACTCAACCAGCCGTCCCTCAGCCTCGCGTTCCGCGACCAGACCGCGACCGCCAACGGCAGCACCCACCAGGACGCCGAAATCGGGTTCGACGCCAACTTCGACGGCACCGTCGACCAGACGGTTTACGGATTTTCCAATTTCTTCGGGCTCAACGACTTCTTCGTCGACGGCCTCGCCGACAACGTCCACGAATCGGACGTCATCACCGGCACGTTCTCCTCCGGCGCGGCGACGCTGGTGTTCCGCGATTCGACCGGCGCGCTCACCGGCAGCCCGCTCGCGATCCCCGCCGGCACCAGCCTGCAGGGCATCGCCGACCTGATCAACAACAACATCTCCAAGCTCGACGCCGCCCTGATTCCCGACGGCGCCGGGTACCGGTTGCGGATCACGCATGAAAACGGCAGCAGCTTCACCCTGACCCAGACCGCCGGCACGCTGCTCAGCACGCTGAGCATGCACATCTCCGACGCCCGCACCGCGTCGGCGCTCGCCGTCCGTTCCGATATCGTTCAGACGCCGTCGCTGATATCGCGCGGGGCCGTGCAGTGGGATTCCACCCTCGGCGCCTCCGGTCTCTACTATGCCAGTTCCGGCGACGACACGTCGGCCCTGCAGCTCGCCCAGGCCCTGAACGCCAACACGACCTTCAAGACCACCGGCCACCTCGGCGGAATCACCGTCAACTTCACGGGCTATGCCGCGCAAATTCTGTCCGAGAACGCCAATCGCGCCGATAACAACGCCTCAGACGCCGACTTGAGCAAATCCCTGTTCGAATCGCTCAAGACCAAGTCGGACAACGAGCGCGGCGTCAACCTCGACGAGGAAATGTCCTCGCTGCTTCTCTATCAGCAGTCCTATTCGGCGGCGGCCCGCGTCGTCAACGTGATCCAGCGCATGTTCGAAGCGCTCAATAACATCGTGACCTGACGGAGAGCGCCATGGCCCGCATCGGCACCCTCGCCACCAATACCGTCCTCATCAACCAGTTGTTCGAAACCACCCGCCGGCTCCAGAACGAGCAGATCCAGCTTTCGAGCGAAAAGGTTTCCCAGACCTACAGCGGCATCGCCGCCGAGTCGCAGCGCCTGGTCACCTACGAGAATGCCGTTACCGCCCTCAACCAATTCGTCACCAACAACGGGGCCATCCAAACGCGGCTCGACATCGCATCGTCGGCCCTGGAAGCGATCCAGGACACCATCGCCGATTTCGAAGGCGAACTGCAGCGTTTCCAGGCGTCCGCGGTCAAGGATCGCGCCGCCGCCGACCACCTGCAGAACGCCGCCTTCCGCGCGATGGCCAACCTCTCGACCTACCTCAACACCGAGGCCGACGGCCGGTTCATTTTCGCGGGCGGCCGCGTCGATCGCCAGCCGGTCGAACTGCCGTATTCGAGCCTGGCCGCCTTCCAGGCGGCCTTCAACGGATCGACGGTGACGTACCCGACCACCCGCAGCGCCCAACTCGAGAACTTTTCCCTCGCCAAGGACGGCAACAACGTCACCAACTGGCTCACCTTCCGCCGCGACAACGGCGCCTCGCCGCCGGCCGGCCGGATTACCTCGGCCACCGCGCAATTCACCAACGTCGCCGTCGGCAGCACCATCACCATTTCCGGAACCGCCAGCAACAACGGAACCTACACGGTCAAGGCCGTCGGCGGCGGCGGCACCACCATCGACATCGCGACCGAGATGCTGACCGACGAAACGACGGTGCCGATCAACGTCACCTATCCGAATCCCAATGTGGTCAATGCGACGATAACGCTCAGCACCACCGCCACCTTCAACCGGGCCAACGGCACCATCACCTACAACGGCAGCGATCTGGCCGCCATTCCCGCCGGCTCGTCCATCACCGTCGCCGCCTCGGCGAACAACAACGGCACCTACACGGTCTCCACGAACACGGCCGGCGCCATCACCATCGTCCAGAAAAAACTGACCGACGAAGGCGCCTCGACGTCTTTCCAGAATACGGCGGCCGGCACGATCACCTTCACCAACGTGGGCGCCGCCGGCACCGACACCATAACCCTGCCCGCCGGCACCGTTGCCGGCCTGGCGACCGCGCCCACCGCGGGAACCACGTTCAAGGTCACCGGCACCGGCGCCACCGACGGCACCTACACGGTGGTCAGCGTCGCCGGCGACGTCATCACCATCGCCGAAAACCTGGCCGCGACGACCGCCACGACCGACGACGCAGCGACCATCGTGTTCGGCCCGTCGGCCTATTTCCAGTTCGCCGCCGCCGCGAACACCATCACGTTCACCAACAATGCCGCCCCGACCAAGGACACCATCGCCTCGACCGTCGCCGGCGCCTTCAGCAGCCTGAAGGCCGGCATGAAGGTCAAGCTGACCGGAAGTTCCAGCACCAACGGCAACAACGACACGTATACGATCGATTCCGTTTCCAGCGACGGCAAGACCCTCACCATCAAGGAAGACCTGCCGGCGGCAACCGTGACGGACGCCACCGACGTCATCAACTTTCTGGTCATGACGGCGCCCGGCACCATCGCCGCCACTCCCTACTATCGCGGCGACGCCATCAACCTGTCGCATCGCCCGAGCACGCAGCGCGAGGTGGACTGGGATTTGACCGCCGCCGACCCCGCCTTCGAAAAGGCGTTCCGCGCCATGGCCCTGATCGCCCAGGGCGCCTTCGGCAGCGAAGGCGGGCTCGACCAAAACACCAGCCGCGTCAACCAGGCTCTGTATCTGGTGCGCAGCAGTCTCGCCGTCACCGTCACCGGCACGCCGCCCTTCGGCACCGAGGAGATCGGCAGCATCGAGGCGGTCACCCAACGCATCGGCTACAAGCAGGTCCTGCTCAAGGAAACCAACGAGGTCCACGTCTCGTTCCGGAGCTTCCTGGAAACGCGGATGAACAAGATCGAGAACATCGACCGCACCGAAGTGATGACGAACATCCTCGACGATTCCCGCACCCTGGAAGCGTCCTACCAGGCGCTCGCGCGCATCCGTGAGCTGACGCTGGTCAACTTCCTCTCATAACCGCGAACCGCGCTCGCGCTCCGCCGTTTTAACGGCCCCTCCGTAAGGGATTTCCCCCATGTTGCGATCCGAACCAAGAAGGGCTAAGGTCGTACCCGCTCACGAGGGGTACGCCAACAATCGCAATCCGAGCCGGGAGAGCGGCTTATTCGCCGCCCCGCCCACGGCGACAGAAGTCGTTCATCATCGGAAATACCCAGGAGCGCAAATGCCCCCGCAAGTCAAAGGATACCCTCAGAGTGGCGGGAATTATTCCCGCGTTCCGGCGCCGGGCTCGCCCACCTATACCGAAGCCTGGGCGCTGGTCGAGGCGGCGCGGCGTTTGGCCGTCGCCATCGAAAGCGGCCCGCTCGAATCCCCCGACGTGCGCAAGGCCGTGCGCGACGCGCTGCGCCTGAATTGGCGCCTGTGGACCATCTTTCAATCGGAACTGAGCGCCGAGGAAAGCCCGGTTCCGGTCGAAATCCGCCAGAGCATGCTGAGTCTCTGCAACTTCGTCGATTCCCACACGGTGCAGGCCATGGCCGAGCCGAGCGCCGAGAAGATCGCGATCCTGATCGAAATCAACCGCAACATCGCGACCGGGTTGCTCGAATCCCTCCAGGCCGCGATTCAGGCCGAGGAAGCGGCCAAGGCCAAGGCCGCTTCCGCCGCCGGCAAAGACGCGGGCAAACCGGCCGGCAAATCGGAAAGCCCGACGCCGCCGACGCCCAGTTCCTTCAACGCGGAGGCGTAGGCGTTTCGGCGGAGGGAGATTCGCCCTCGGGAATCGAGTCGGCGATTTCGGTCACTTTTTTCTGCATCGACTTCAAAATGTCGCCTTCGTGCGCGATCAGTTTTTGCGCCGCCTTGAGCGCGCGGTAGAGCTTTTCGTCCTTGATTTCCTTGCGGATCTGTTCGCCGATCGGCTTTCCGCTCGGGCAGGCGGCGAGATAATCGTCGAGCAGCTTGTCGAATTTCGCCAGGTATTCGTCGTGCTTATCGGCAAAAATATAGGCGCACTGGAGCGCGAAATAAGCGCGCGCCGCCGGCGTGCCGCAGTCGTCCTCGGACAGGACTTCCTTGCCGCGCAAAATCGCGGCCTGGTTATGGACGAACAGCTTGGTGCTGTTGCCCGCGTTCTCGATCACGGCGCCGTTGATGATCACCTTGTCGCCGGGTTTAATGTCGATCAGAAGCGGCACGGACCGTATCCTGTTGCCAAAATCGCCCGGGTTCATGCGCGCCCGAGCGGGGACGATCCTTTCAGATTCGGGAGCAAAACACAACGTCATGGGCGGCGGGTTTGGCCGACCGTGTGCTATATTGACGCCGACGGCGGTTAACAACCTTGAGCAAACCGAATTTCCATATCGTCGATTTCGACAACGGACCCGCGGCGGCGGCCAAGGCCTTTGCCGCGCTCGACGTATCCCAATTCCCAGACCTCGACGAACATCCCCTGTTCGGCGAATTCACGCGCCGCCTTTACCGGGCGATCGACCCCGATCGCCATCCGGATCGTTCGTTCGTCGTCGCCGGCGAATCGGGGCCGGTCGCGGCCGCGGCCGCAACGGTGCGGGACGGCGAGGTTTCGATGCTCGGTCTGCCGGCGGTGATCGCACCGCGCCGCGATCTCGACGCGGCGACGGCGGCGAAGGCGATCGCGGCGGCCCTGGCGCACTTCGACCGGATCGGCGCCGCCGACGGCGCGACCCGCGTCCGGCTGCGCGGAAGCGACGCGTCGCGCCTCGGCCCGCTCGACGCGGCATGTATCGGGCGGCTCGCCAAGCCCGTCGCCAAGATGCACGCCGTCGTCGATCTCGCCGGCGGCGAAGACGCCATCCGCCGGGGCGTGCGCGACAGCTACCGTTCCCTGGTCAACTGGGGCCGCAAGCAGTTGATCACGACCTACGTCAACCGGGACAACCCCGACCGCGCCGCTTTCGACCCGTATCCCGCGTTCCATACGCGCATCGCCGGCGCGGGCGCGCGCGGCGAAGGCTACTGGAACGTGATCTGGGAGGAAATCGCCCGCGGCCGGGCCGAATTGTCTCTCGGCCGCCTCGACGACGGCAGCCTGGTCGCCGGAACGCTGACCGCGTTCGCGGGAACGACCGCCTATTACGCCTCGGGCGTCTACGACCGCGAACGGTTCGAAAAACCGCTCGGCCATTGGCCCGTGTTCGACGCCATGGTCCGCGCCGGAGCCCGCGGCATGGCGCGTTACGACCTGGGCGAGATCATCCCGCGCGGGGAAGGATCCGACAAGGAAGTGCAGATCGGATTTTTCAAAAAAGGCTTTACCGATCAAATCGCGCTATGGCTCGAATGGCGCGTCCCGCTGGCGCCGCCCGCATCAGCCTAACCCCGGCGCTTCGCGCCCTCGAGCAGACCCTCGGAAATCTGCAGATTGATGTTGATGAGGGTGTTGAGCGTCGAATCGGAAATATCGATACCGTGCATGAACGTCGTGCTGGCGACGAACATGGACAGCCGCAGAAGATTTTCGCGGATGTTGGACTGAATGGCGGTGGCGGGATCTTCCATCAGCGCGCGGATCGCCACCCAGACCTCGACGTTCGCCTCCAGCGCCCGCGCCATGACCGCCGGATCGCGCGTGCCCGCCCGGGCCTGGTCGAGACCGATCGCGGCCTGGGACAAAACCAGGGCCTGTTCCTCGACGGCGCTGAGATCGGGAAAATCGTCTTTCATCGAGCCCTTCCGTGCGGAGGCCGAACCCTGGGGATTCGGGGCCCGCCTGTCAAGCGCGCTCGCGGAGGATTTCCTCCACGGCCGCCGCCAATCGCGCCGGATCGTCGAGCAAATTCCCGGCCGACGGCGCCCGCGCGGGACGATCGACGCCGGCGAGCCACGCCCGCACCACGCCGGCCGCATCGCCGCGGCGCGTGACCACGGGAGCCATGCCCTCCAACACCGGATTGTGGACCGCCGGCCGGTCCGGCTGCAGCGACAACGTCGGAATCCCGGCCAGCGCGGCCTCGACCAGCGCCATGGTGGTCATGCCGAGAACCCCGTCCGCCGCCGCGAGCAGGGTTTCGGTGTCCTCGCCCGCCAAGCGCGCGTTCGGCGCGCGCGCCAGCCAATCGCGCCAGCGCGTCTCCGACTCGCGCGGGTGCGGCTTGATGTCGAGCGTTATACGGCCCGACCCGGCCAACGCCTCGGCGGCCAGCGTCGCCGCCTCGAACTGGGTGAACCCGCGCGCGGTCGGCCCGAAGTCTTCCTCGATCGGCTCGGAGAAGAACACGATCCGTTTCGCCCCGCCGGCCGGGCGATTTTTACGCCGCCGCCGCAGCCGGTCGACCCGCGCCGCGAGGTGCGGCTGGCCGATCACGAACAGGCGCGCCGTGCACCAGCCCCCGGCGGCGATTTGCGCGCGCGTGCCCTCGTCCATCACGCCGAGCGCCAGCGGCAGTTCGTGCGCGCCGTCTTCCGAACGGAAGCGCCGCTCGATGTTGGTCCAGGCATCGAGCGCCGCGAACGACGGAATCCCGAGCTTGCGCGCGGCGGCCCACAGGGCGCGCTCGTAGGCGTCGTGAAAACTGGTTCCGGTCAACACCAGCGCGGGCGGCTCGCGCGTCATCGCCGCGACCGCCTCCGGCGCGCTCATCGCCTCGGGCACGTATTCGCCCGCCTCGCGCCAAAGCTTCGCCGCCGGTCCCGCCGGCAGCCACAGGAGCCCGTGGCCGCGTTCGCGCAAGGTCGGCGCGGCGGCGGCGAGAACCCCCGCCCCGCCCGGATCGTGCGCGGCGAGCGCGATCAGGGCCACATCAGGCTCCGCCCTTGGCGGCGAAGTTGCTCAGCGCCGACGCGTTCTCCGCCACCTTATGGAACGCGGCGGCGACGTCGTCGAGATCGCGTTCGGTCATCGGCGGGCGCATCAGTTCGTGGGTGATCAGGGTTTCGGCGTGCGCGCGCTCCGCGTTCGGACAGAGGCCGGGGCGGTAATCGGCCTCGCCCTGGTAATGGGGGCAGCGGAACGGGCACTGGACCGAGCCGTAGGCGATCTTCTTCTGGTACATGGGTTCGAGATAGAGCGGGCGCAGATAGCCGCCGCCGACCAGGGGCCCGTGCTGCTCGCGCAGCCGCGTCGGCGGCAGTTCCGCCTTGACCGCGCGCACGAACAGGTCGCGCGAGACGCCCGCCTTCGCCGAGTCGAACAGCAGCGGGTGGACGTAATAGACGTGGGTGTCGTCCGGGCGCACCGGGGTCGGGGCGAGGCCGGGAATCCCGGCGATCTTTTTTTCGAGCTGGACGACCAGCGCCCGGCGCTTCGCCACCAGCTCGGGCCCCTTGGCGAGCTGGCAGCGCCCCACCGCCGCTTCCATTTCGCCGAGCCGGAAATTGAACCCGACGATGTTGGCGAGATCCTCGTGGCCCTTCTTGCCGACCACCGCCTCGCCGTGGTTGCGGATCAGGGCCACGCGTTCGGCCAGGCGATCGTCGTTGGTGACCACGACGCCGCCTTCGCCGGTGTGGATGTGCTTATGGTAGTTGAGGCTGAACACGCCCATGTGGCCGAGGGTGCCGAGCGGGCGGCCCTTGTAGGCGCCGAACGGAATCTGGGCGCAGTCCTCGATCACGGTCAGGTTGCGCTCGCGCGCGAGCGCCATGATCGGGTCCATGTCGGCGGGGCCGCCGAAGATGTGGACCACGATCACCGCCTTGGTGCGGGGTGTCAGGCGGGCGCGGATGGTGTCGGCGGTCAGGCAGAAGGTCTCGGGGTCGATGTCGGCGAACACCGGCACCGCGTTGAAGATCAGCGCGGCGGTCGCCGACGCCATCATGGTGTAGGGCGAGACGATCACCTCGTCGCCCGGGCCGACGCCGGCGGCCCCGGCGGCGGCGTAGAGGCCGCTGGTGGCGGAATTGACCGAAATCGCGTGCTTGGCCTTGAAGGCGCGCGCCCATTCGGATTCGAACGCGCGCACTTCCGGCCCGCCCCAGAAGTCGTCGTGCCAGGTGCCGAGGTATTGCGACAGGTTGCCGCTCTCCAGCACGCGGGTCACGGCGGCGATTTCCTCGCGCCCGACGAAATTGTAGGCGGGAAAGAGCTCGCGGCGAACCGGATCGCCGCCGAGCAAGGCCAGTCGACTCATGATCGTCCTCCCTTATCGCGCGCGGACATGGCCAGCAGCGCGGCGCAGATGTCCTCGACCGCGAGCGCGTTCGCGCCGTCGCTGAGCAGCGCCTCGCCGCGGGTCAGACAGCGGTGCAGATTGCCGACGCCCTCGGCCAGCGCCCGGCCGAAGCCGGTCGGGCGGAATTTTCCCGCGTCGAGAACCCGATAGCCGGCGAACAGCGGACTCGGCGTCACCCGGCGCACCCGCAGGCGCTGGCCCTGCTCCTCGACAACGAGGCGGCCCTTGTCGGTGGTGATCTGCAGTTCGAAATCGAAGAACGCGCGGGAATCGGTCGCGACCAGGTGAAAGAGCCCGCCGCCGGGACCTTCGAGCACCGCGTCCAGCGACGGATCGTTCGGCGCGTGATCCTCGATCCGCCGCAGAACCGCGCGCGGCGCGAGCGGTCCCCACAGGTACGCGGCGAGGTCGATCAGATGGCTGCCGCAGTTGACCAGTCCCTTGCCGTAATAGCCGACCGCGCCCAGCACCCCGCCCCAGGCGCCGGACGCGATCTCGCGCCTCAGCGCGCGCATCGCCGGATCGAAGCGGCGGAAATAATTGACCGCGAGCGGCCGGCCCGCCTTGGCGTAGGCGGCGATGATCCGACGCGAATCGGAAGGGTCGCCGGTCAAGGGTTTCTCGGCGAACACCGCGCGCACCGGGAACGCCAGCAGCGCTTCGAGTTGGGCGACGTGCGCGGGCGTCGGCACGCACAGACTCGCCACGTCGAACGCGGCGCCGGATTCGAGACACTCGCCGAGGCTCGCAAATCCCCGCTTAACCCCCCAGCGCGCCATGAACGCCTTGCGCCGTTTCGCATCCGGCTCGACGCACGCCGCCAAGCGAAAACCCTTGTGCGCGCGGTAGGCCCCGGCGTGGGAAAAGACGCCCGCGCCTTTCGTCCGCGTCGGGCGCCGTTCGTCGTAGCCGCCGGCGATGGCGCCGCAGCCGACAATCAGCACCGAGAACGGCTTAGGCCTTCTTGCGGCGGACATGGGCGTTCATTTCGGCGATGTCGGGCCGGCGCTCCAGCAGCGCCAGCACGTCGGCAAGCGTAAAGGCGGGATTGTTCGGATACAACTCCGCGAAGACCGCGCCGATCAGGCGGTAATCCTCGGGCGTATCCAGGGTCAGCGCGAGATCGGGCCGCCGGAGCGCGGCCGGCGCCGGCACGTTGCGCAAACTGTAGATTTCGGGATGGCGGTAGATGTAGAGGCTGACGTGCTCGTGGTCGACGGCGTCGTCGGTGCGGCGCGCCACGTCGGCGAGCACCGAGGTCGCGAACACCTGGGTATCCATGCCGATCGGATAGCCGCGTTCCAGGATGTTGGACACGTAATCGACCCCGGCCGTTCGATACGCCCGGATGCAGTCCTCCACCAGGGCCGGGTCGATCAGCGGACAGTCGCCGGTCGTTTCCACGATCACGTCGATCTTGTGATGAACGGCCGCGTCGAGCACCCGTCGCAGCACGTCGTTTTCGCTGCCGCGCCAGACCCCGACGCCGAGGCGGCGCGCCAGCGCCTCGACCGGGTCGTCGGCGGCGTTGACGGTGGTCGCCACCACGATCCCGTCGAGGGAAGGCACGCGCCGGAGCCGCTCGATCATCAATTCGAGCATCGGCTTGCCGACCGCTTCCTTCAGCACCTTGCCGGGAAGCCGGGTCGAGGTCATGCGGGCTTCGATGGTGGCGACGGTGCGCGGCATGATCCGTCAATGTAATCCAGGGCGCGCAACGGCGCATCCGTCAAACGCGCGATTCGTCCACGTGCGCGAGCTTGGGATCGGCCTCGACCAGGGCCAGCGCCGCGCGCCAGCCGTGGCCCGCCGGTCCCGGCGGCAAGCGGGGAAACAACGCGCGCATGAAGGCGAGGTCGGCCGGGGTGTCGAGCGTCCAGCGATGCCGGGCGACGCCCGCGACCGGACAGGGCAGATTGGCTTTCAGCGAATCGGGATGGGTGCGGATGAAGGGCGTGACGTGCTCGCGGTCGTAAGGCTTCGTCGCCTCGCGCGCGGCGCGGTCGAGCCAGGCGAACGTCATCGCCTCGCAGTCGAGCCCGTGCGGCCAGCTGGGCGGCATGTTGTTGCAGGCGTAATCGAGGTCCCCTTCGGCGCGCAAGCCGAGCACCTCGGCCGCGACCGCGGGGTCGATCAGGGGGCAGTCGGAGGTGATGCGCATGACCACGTCGGCCTTGAGCGCGCGCGCGGCCCGCCAATAGCGGTCGAGCACGTCGGTCTCGGACCCGCGAAAGACCTCGACGCCCAACCGCCGCGCCTCGGCCGCGACCGGATCGCTGTCGGCGGTGTCGGGAACCGCGCAGCACACCGCGTCCGCGCCGGCGACGGCCCGGCACCGGCTCATCACGTGATCGAGCACGGTCCGGCCGCCGACGTCCATCAGGACCTTGCCGCGGAGCCGGGTCGATCCCATGCGCGCCTGCACGACGATCGCCGTGGTCACGATTTCAATCCCAGGGCGTCCGCGAGCGCGGCGACCACGCGCGCGACGTCGGCGCGGGTCAGGCCGACGAACAGCGGCAGCGAAAGCGTGCGTTCGTAATAGGCGTCGGCCCCGGGCAGCGCGATCTCGCCGTAGAGACGCCGGTAATAGGGCTGGCGATGAACCGGGAGATAATGGACCTGGGAGCCGACGCCTTTCCCCGCGAGCGCGCGCATGACGCGCCCCCGCGTCGTGCCGGCGGCGGGAAAATCGATCAGGACCACGCACAAGTGCCACGAAGGGTCGCCCCACGCCACGCGCGGCAGCGGCTTGACCACGGGCGCGAGAGGCGCGAGAGCGGCTTTGTACCAATCGACGATGCGGCGGCGCTCGGCGACGAACCGATCCAGCTTGGCGAGCTGGCTTTCCCCCAGCGCGCACTGGATGTCGCTGGCGCGGTAGTTGAACCCCGGTTCGGGCATTTCGTAGTACCAGGGGTTGGGCTCGCCGTCGGGCCCGAATCCCTGTTCGCGGATTTCGAACCGCGCCGGATCGCGCACCATGCCGTGGCTGCGGAGTTCCGCGAGCAGGCGCGCGAGCGCCGGGTCGCGGGTGGTGACGGCGCCGCCCTCGCCCATGGCGATGGTCTTCACCGGATGGAACGAAAACGCCGCCATGTCGGAATGGGCGCAGGCGCCGACCGGCCGGCCGGCGCAGGTCCCGCCGACGGCGTGGCAGGCGTCCTCCACCACCTTGAGTCCCTGGCCGCGCGCGATCGCGCTTAGGCCTTCCATGTCCGCGCACTGGCCGGCGAGATGCACGGGAAAAACCGCCTTGACGCGGCGGCGCGAGCCCGCGCGGGTGAGCGCCGTCGCGAACGTCGAGGGCGTGAGCAGGCCGGTGTCGGCGTCGACGTCGGCGAACACCACGTCGGCGCCGACGTAGCGAAGCGCGTTGGCGGTGGCGAGAAAGGTGAGCGTCGGCACCACCGCCGCGTCGCCGGGCCCGAGGCCGAGGGCGAGCGCCGCGAGATGGAGCGCGGCGGTGCCGTTGGCGCAGGCGACGGCGTGCGGCGCGCCGGTCGCTTGCGCCAACGCGCGCTCGAACGCCGCGACCGCGGGCCCGTTGGTGAGCGTGCCGGAGCGCAACGCGCGCTCGACCGCGGCGATGTCGTCGTCCTCGATCAGGTGCCGGCCGTAGGGAAGAAACGGATCCGCCATGGCGACCGCCGCGCGCGCCTCACACCGAGGCGGCGATCAGGCGCTTCAAACCCGCCTCGTCCAGCCATTCGGTGTTGTTGTCGCTGGCGTAGCGGAAGCCGTCCTGCACGGGCAGCGCGCCGTCGCGCAGCACGTGCCCGGTCCAGGACACCGAATCGGGCTCGATGATGTAGCGGTCGGGGAATTCGACCGTGTTGCGGGCGTGGTCTTCGGTGATCATCGCTTCGTGCAGCTTCTCGCCGGGGCGGATGCCGATGATCTTGTGCGGCAAATTCGGCGCGAGCGCGCGGGCGAGATCGACCATGTTCATGCTCGGGATCTTCGGCACGTAGACTTCGCCGCCGCGCATGGTGGCGAGGCACGAGAGCACGAAATCGACGCCCTGCTGGAGCGTGATCCAGAAGCGCGTCATGCGCGTGTCGGTGATGGGGATTTCCTTGGCGCCCTCGCGCACCAGGCGCTGGAACAGCGGCACCACGCTGCCGCGCGAGCCGACCACGTTGCCGTAGCGCACCACCGAGAAAATGGTGTTGGCCTCGCCGCTGAGCGCGTTGGCCGCGGTGAAAATCTTGTCGGACGCGAGCTTGCTTGCGCCGTAGAGATTGAGGGGATTGACCGCCTTGTCGGTCGAGAGCGCGATCACCCGCTCGACCCGCGCGGCGATCGAGGCGAGCACCACGTTTTCCGCGCCGATGACGTTGGTGTGGATGCATTCGGTCGGGTTGTATTCGGCGATCGGCACATGCTTGAGCGCGGCGGCGTGAATCACGACGTCGATGCCGTTGAGCGCCATGGTCAACCGGTCGCGGTCGCGCACGTCGCCGATGAAATAGCGCAAGGCCCGGTGCCGGCGCGGGTCCAGTTCCTGGCTCATTTCGTACTGCTTGAGCTCGTCGCGCGAATAGATCACCAGGCGCTTCGGCTTGTAGCGTTCGAGCACGGTCTTGACGAATCGCTTGCCGAACGAGCCGGTGCCGCCGGTCACCAGGATCGAGCGGCCGTTGAGATCGAGCGCGGTGGAATAATGGCTGACGGAAGGTGGCGTCACGGGGAAATTCCGGGGAATTCGGGCACGCGGCATCTTATCCGCGCGTTTGCCTTCGAAGCAAGGCGGGCAACGGTTGCCGCGCCCGGGGGTTCGGGTTCATGATCGGCCGATCATGGCCCACCGCCCCGCCCCGCGACGTCATAAGAAGTCCGCGCCCCGGACCCAAGGCCGCGCCAAGCCGCCGGCGACCACGGCCAAGCGCAAGGCGCGCGCGCCGTCGCCGGACGATTTGCTCGCCGCGGCATTTGAGATGTCCCAGACGCAAGGGATCGCGCAGGCCTTGCGCGCCATCGAGGGGATTCTCAAGGAACATCCGAATCATTGGGCGACGATCAAGTATCGCTATTTCCTCCTGTGGTCGGTCGGCCACTTCGAGGTCGCGCTGGCCGCCGCCAACGAGGCCCTGACGCGCGCCGCGGACTCGATCGAAATACTGGAAGACCTGGCGGCGTATGTTCTGGACATCGCCATCCGCAAAGCCAAGGAAAACGACGCGTTTGTTCCCCACATCAATCCCGCGATCGCGCTGGTGGGCCATCTCGCCGGCCACCCGAAAATGAAGGGGAGGTTTCAGCTGGCGCTGCAGTATTCCCTGGGGGCCATGCGCCGTCACGCCGAAGCCTTGGACGTGGGCCAAAAAGGGTTGGCGCTCTATCCGAAGTACGAGGAGTCCTTTCACTACAACAACTCCTTCGATCTGTTCCAACTCGGCCGGCACGAGGAAGCGATCGTCTCCTTCGGCCATCGGCTGAAGCCGTTCACAAGCAAGACGGATCAACCGCGCCCCCCCGACCGCTATAAGGAATTGGCCGCGGATTACGACGACAACCATCTGCACCAGTCCTACCCCAAGCTCATGGCCCAGATGATCATCAAGACCGCCGGCGCGACGGTCGCCAAACGGATACTCGACGCCGGGTGCGGGACCGGCTCCCTCGGAACCCAGATCCGCGCCGCGCGCCTGGTCGGGATCGACCGTTCGCCGGAAATGCTGGCCAAGGCGCGGGCGCGGAACGTCTATCACGAACTGGTCGAGGACGATTTGCTCGCGGAAATGGCCCGGCGCACGGACCCGTTCGACATCATCGCCTCGACCGTCGTGCTGTATCACATCGGCGACCTGGCGCCGTACTTCCGCGAGGCCGCGCGCCTGCTGGCGCCCGGCGGGCATCTGTTTTTCTCGACCGATCCCGCGCCCGACACCATCGAGATCGGCGTCACCGGCCCGGGCGAATACGCCCACAGCCGGGCCTATGTGCGCCGGCTCGCCGCCGAAAACGGTTTCGCCGAAATTTCCGTCAAGCTTTTGCCCCATCGCGGCAATCCCGGCTTCTGGTGGGCGCTGCGAAGGACGTGACACCGGCGCCCGCCGACCTCCTCGCCCGCGCCCGCGCGCTCGCCGAACGCGGCCGGTTCCGCGACGCCTTCGATATCGCCAACGGGGTGCTCGCCGCCGATCCCGCCGACTGGCGGGCGAAGCATCTGATCGCCTTGATCCTGTGGTCGTCCGGTCTGCGCGACAAGGCCGTGCCCCTGATGCGCGACGCCGTCGCCCAAGCGCCCGACACGGCCGAGGCGCGGCACGCCCACGTGCCCGAGCTGCTGCACATGGCGGCGAAGTCGGGCCTGGAAACCGACGCGGCGCGGACGCTCGCCGAACAGGCGCTCGCCCACCACGGGCCGACGTTTCCGCTGCTGGAGGGGTTGGTGACGCTTCATCTCGCCCGCCGCTCTCCCGCCTCGGCCCTGGCCGTCGCGGAACAGTTAGTCGAAAATTTCCCGGACGACCCCAAATCCCATTTCGTGTTGAGCGCGCCGCTCCTGGTGCTCGGGCGCGACGAGGACTCGATCGCCGCCTACGGGCGCGGGCTCGCCCCATACGACGGCTCCGCCGGGAAAACGCGCGCGGACCTGCGCCAACAGTACGCGGCGCTGTCCCCGAACTACGACGCCAACCAGCTGCATCAATCCTTCAGCGCGCGCATGGCGCGTTTCATCGCCGAAACCGCCGGCGCCACCGACACCTTGCGCGTTCTCGATGCCGGGTGCGGCACCGGCCTGCTCGCCGCCCGCCTCAAGGCGGCGCGCTGGGTCGGCATCGATCAGTCGCCGGACATGCTGGCGAAGGCGGCGGCGCGCGGGATTTACGCCGAACTGGCCGAAGGCGACATGGTCGCCGCCATGGCTTCGCGCGAGGGCCCGTTCGACCTGGTGGCGTCGACGTGCGCGCTCTATCACCTCGCCGACCTCGCGCCTTTTTTCGCGGAGGCCGCCCGCCTGTTGGCGCCCGGCGGCCATCTCTTTTTCTCGGTCGATCCCGCGCCGGACACGATGGAGATCGGTGTCACCACCCCGGGCGAATACGCCCACAGCCGGAAATACCTGCGCCGGCTCGCGTCGGATGTCGGGCTTGCCGAAACCGCCATCCGGATCATGGAGCATCGCTACTACGCCGGCTTCTGGTGCGCGTTCCGGCGCGCGGGCGAATCTTAACCCGACGTTAACCATAGGGACCGCCCGCGCCGCGAGGGCTCCCGACGGGCCCCAAAAAATGCGTTCATCCTGGCACGCGATGGCGGCAGGCCGTGGATAAAAATCATTTAAATACAATAAGATAAATGGAAAACCCTTGGGTTTTTTCCGGGGGCGAAATCGGCCACGGCCGGGTTCAAACCCGCTTGCGTCCGATTTCAAAACCGGATAATCATGCCTCTGTCGGCTGGAGGGCGAAGAACGCTCGAAGGCGGACGAGTGGCAAGGGACCGGGAGAATCTCGGGGCCTCGCCGTTCCGGGCGCAGAAAACGCGCTCGCTGTGCAACTCTAGAATGGAGTGACTCCAATGGCAGACAACGTCTCCCTTTCGTCCGCAGTACGGGCGAACCTACTCGCTCTCCAATCCACCACCGAGCTGATCGCGCGAACGCAAAGCCGCCTGTCCACGGGCTTGCGCGTTTCCACCGCGGTCGACGACCCGGTCTCGTTCTTCCAGGCGAAAGCCCTGAACGACCGCGCCGCCGACTTCGATACCCGCAAGCGCGGCATCGACCAGGGCGTCAGCACCATCACCGCGGCCGCTGACGCGGTGGCGGCGATCGAAAACCTGGTGCAGCAGCTCAAGGGTCTTATCCTCACCGCCAAGTCGGCGGCGACCAACACCGAAGTCTCGAACCTGGTCACGCAGTTCAACGACCTGCGCAGCCAGATCAACAACCTGACCACCGATGCCACCTACCAGGGCCTTAACCTGGTGAACGGCACCGGCCAGACCCTGACGGTGAACTTCAGCAACGATACCGCCAGCGTGCTCTCGGTCAACTCCTACGACCTGACGGTCAGCAGCAACGGCCTCGATGTGCTGAAGCTGTCGGCGACCACCGCGTCCTCCTTCTCCGCCCAGAGCATTGCTTTCCAGGCGTCGTCGGACATCGCGGCGCAGACCCTCTCCGGTGCCGTCGATCTGGACATCATCCAGACCGGCGACTACTCGTCCTTCTTCGACACCGTTACGTTGACGGTCGGCGACGTCTACCGGACGAGTTCGTTCACCCTGACGGCAGGCGATAGCATCAACGTCACGCTCGGCACGCAAACCATCGAGTTGGTGGTTGCGTCCTCGCGTACGGCGTTTGGGCTTACCGGCTCCAACCAGGCGTACGTCACCGCCGGCACCTACGTGAACGGCACGTCGATCACGTTCGGCGTGTTAACCGCCGCGACCGTGTCCGCGGGCCAAACCCTCTCGGGCATCGTCAACCTGAACTCGGAAGCGAGCGCGGGCAACTACTCGTCCCAGGTCGATTCGTTCACGCTGCGATTCGGAACGATCTCCGACGGCCAGTCCTTGTCGGCCGGCGAGACGATCGACTTCACGCTCGGGACGCAAACCGTCACCCTGATCGTGGTGTCGTCGCGCACCGCGTTGGCCAACTCCGCGGCCAACAACGCCTACGTCACGGCCGGCGTGTACGCCGTCGGCACGTCGATCAGCTTCGGCGTGTTCACCAGCACCACCTACACCTCGACCGGCATTTCGTACGCGGTCAGTGAAATCCTGGGCGCCGGTGTCGGCTCGATCCGCATCAGCGGCGCTTCGGTGGTCAACGCCGATACGTACACCTTCAGCGAGTTGTTCGCCGCCGGTCACGGCGCCGTCCGGCTCACGGGTGGTTCGGTGACCTTCTCCGCCTACACCGGCGTCGAGGCCCGCAAGGTCGTCGGCGTCGGCTTCACGACCGAGTTCAACAGCCGCATCAACAACCTCGACGCGGCGTTGACCACTCTCCGCAGCCGAGCCCAGAACCTCGGCTCCAACGTCGCCTTGCTGCAAACCCGGTTGAACTTCACGAAGTCGTACGTGAATACGCTCTCGACCGGCGCCGGCAAGCTGACGCTGGCCGACCTGAACGAAGAAGGCGCCAACCTGCTGGCCCTGCAAACCCGCCAGCAGTTGGGTATTCAGTCGCTCGCCTTCGCCGGTCAGGCCGAACAGACGATCCTGACGCTGTTCCGCTGATCGCGGAACATCCGGCGGCGCGTAACCGCCGGAGGCTATCCTGGAAGGGGAGGGACCTGGTCCCTCCCCTTCTTCTTTGTGCCCCCTTCTCTTTGCGCCGGCGCGATTTTGGTCGACAGGGCTTCGCCGGGCTTGATACACAAGGCCGAGGCGGATCCGTCCATGAATCTCGAACCCGGCATCTCCCCGAACGGCCGCGCGCGCGACCTTCCCGGCGCCGAACCGGCGCCGATCAATCCCGAATTGTTCGAGCGCAACATGGCGGTGCTCAAGCGGATGGCGCCGGACCTTTACGGGCGCCTGTCCCAAATCGACCGGCCGCAATCCAAGCTGATTTCCCATCCCGGCGGCGGCTACGACGTCGAAATGGGCGGCGCGCGCCTCTACGGCGGCGATCACCGCAAGGCCGCGCGGCGCAAGATCGAGCAGTTTTTCCGGATGCCCGAAGGGACGGTGCGAATCCAGATTTCGCCGCCCGACAGCCAGAACCTCGACGAACACTCCAACCGCCCGATCTATCGCCTGCTCAAGCGCGCCACCGAGGATTACGGAATGGCGTTCGCCGTTCAACGCACGACCAGGGAATCGTTCCATCTGGTCGTTCTCGGCATCGGGTTGGCCGCCCATATTCCCGCGCTCGTCCAACGGACCAAGTGCCGGCACATGCTCATCGTCGAGCCGAATTTCGAATTTCTCCACCACTCGTTGCGGGTGTTCGACTGGGGCAAGTTCCTGCGCCGGTTCCTCTCCCGGGGCGGCGCCGTCAATTTCATCACCGATCCGTCGCCGCTCCAGGCCTCGCAGACCATTCAGTCGCTGATCCGCTACTTCAACGCGCCCGCGGTCGACGGGACCTACGTCTATCTCGCGCACACCAGCTCGTTCCTGAGCGCGGTCGCCGCCGATCTTTCCAAGAACCGGGACATGCTGCTGACCGGGCTCGGCTTCCTGGAAGACGAGCGCGACATGGTGCGCAATTCGTACAAGAACCTGGTCGATTACTCCGGGAAATTCATGTACCGGCGCGAGGTCCGGCTGCCGCTGACCGCCTTCGTCGTGGCGTCGGGGCCCTCGGTCGACAACGACCTCGATTTCATCCGCGCCAATGCCGACCGGGCCTTGGTCGTCAGCTGCGGAACGTCGCTGCGCATTCTGCTCAACAACGGGATTCGTCCCGATTTCCACATGGAAATGGAAAACGTTCCCGTGGTGTACGACCTGATTTCGAAGTGGTCGGAAGCCCACTCGCTCAAGGGCATTACCCTGGTGGCGACCACCACCATCGATCCCCGGGTCCATACCCTTTTCGATCAGACGATTTTCTATATCCGGCCCGGGATCGCGTCGTGCCCCATGTTCACCACCGGCGACCAGTGTTTGCTGCCGTTCTCCGGCCCCATGGTCGCCAACCTGGGCATGGCGTTCGCCCAGCATGCCGGCGCGTCGACCATCTATTTTTTCGGCGTCGATTGCGGCGCGCGCGATCCCAAGCGTCACCACGGCAAGGACGCGCCCTACGAAGTGGGCGAGATCGGCTTCAACACCCGGATCGACCGCCCGACGCCGGGAAATTTCGGCGGCATCGTCTATTCCGAATTCGTCTATCTCTGGTCGCGCGACCAGTTGCAGGCCGGGATCCTCGCGCTCGCACCCAAGGTCGTGCATTACAACTGCGCGGACGGCGTCCGCATCGACGGCGCGACGCCGAAGCTGTCGCGCACCATCGGTTCCTTGCCGCCGTTCGACAAGTCGGCGGTCGTCCGGAAGATCGTCGACTCCTACCCCGACTATCCCCGCGAAGCCTTCGACGCGGCGTGGACCGATCGCAACCACGTGCGCAACATTCTTGCGTTCCGCAACAAACTGCTCGACGCCATGTCCGCCACGTCGGCGCCGCTCATGCGCATCGGCCGGCCCGGATTGCGCGATTATCCGCTGGGATTTCTGGCGCGCGTCGTGCGGAATTCGCTGCCGCCGACCGACACCGATAATTCGCCCGAATACCACTACTTCCGCGGCACGGTCTTCCTCGCCGCGATCGCCATGTACTACTATCACGGGCGCATCACCAACCCGCGCAAACGGACGGCCTTCGCCCGGCTGGCGCGCGAGGAGCTGACCACCCTCATCCACGAAATCGCCGATTACATCATCGCCTTCTACCGGGAATTGGACCCCGACAAAACCAAACGGGACGAAGAGGCGGTGGGCGATCTCTCCCGCCCCGAACCGAAATCCAGGGCAAAACCCGCATCCCGCAAGAAACCCAAAAAACCCGAGCCCGCGCCGCGCCGCGCCCGGCGGGCGCGCCGCCCGGCCGCGTCGTCGCGGCGCGCGGCCAAACGGGCCGCCGCCGCCAAGGCCAAGCGCGGCGCGCGGTCGAAACGCAAAGCCAAATAACCGCTAGCTTATTGAAATAAAATGTCTATTTAGGCACCCATCCGCCGCATTCGGTGGACATTGTCGTTTTATTTAGGGTAAAATGCTGAAATTGGTCGCGGGCCCCAGAATGGAGACCCTCGCGTGGTAGGCATTCCCGACATCCTTTCCGGCCGATCCTTCGCTGCCGGTTTCGGCGGGCTGGCGAATTCGGCCGCGCGCCCCAATTTCGAACTGCAGTTCAATATCCTGCAGAATGCGATCATCGAGCGCATCAACAAGGATATCGATGCAATCAACGAGTCCTCCACCGAAAACCAGGTGGACGCCTTCCTGCTTCTCTCCCAGAAAAAGCTGACGCTCTTCAAGGAGAACCTCGCTCGGTTCGCGTTCTACAACGCGCGCAACGCCTGGACGATTCCCGACCTGCAGGACAAGCTCGACCAGCTCGAAAGCGCGGTCAACGCCAACGACACGGCCACGTTCGATTCCCTCCTCGCCCAGGTCAACGACGCGGTCGGCAATCTGCAGGCGCCCGACGGCTCAACCATCGCCATCACCATTCCCGACGGCATCACGGCGCTGCGGCGCGACGGATTGCTCAACGTCGACGGCACCAAAATCACCGCCTACAGCCAATTCGCCGATTCCGCGGAGGCGCTCGCCGCCATCGAGAGCGCCCGTGACCAGCTCGGCATTTCGCTCTCCAACGTCTTGATCAAGGCCGAGGCGGCCGAGAACATCCGGGTGGTGACCGACCGCAAGCTGACCGCGACGATATTCGCCATCGAAACGGCGCGCACCGCGGGCGAAGCGGAGAAAGCCGCCGAACTCGCCAAGGTGCGCGAAAACTATTCCCAGCTGCTCAACGCGCTCTCGCTCGCGTTCGAAAGCAGCCAGGCCATGGCCGAGCAGTTGGGCAAGAACCTGTTCGATCCGAACCGGGTCGCACCTGGTTCGGTGATAAATATGTTCACCTGACCGGACGCGGCTAGAGCGTATCCCGATAATTTGGAA
>CAYPQV010000031.1:17547-24881 GCA_964412955.1 uncultured Hyphomicrobiales bacterium | reverse complement strand
CGGCGCTCGACCGATGCTCCGGCATCGCTCTTCGCGCCGCGCCTGGCGGATCGCCACGCCACGGCGCAACGCAGCCGGTTCCAAATTATCGGGATACGCTCTAAGGGGTTCGGACGAGAAGCCCCTGGGAATACTGTTCGTCGACGCGGTCGAGTTCGGCCGCGCGGCTCTTCAGGTCGGGGGCGTATTTCATGTCTTCGGCCAGGACATGGCCGGTGATCCACTCGTGCATGAAATCGAGCAGCGCGCGTTCGATTTCCCGGCGCCTTCCGCCCGTATAGTCGTCGCGCAAGTCGTGCAGGGTTTTGACCAGGGCGCGGTGGTGGGCGAGATGCGCGTCCAGTCCGGCGAAGCCGACGGCGCGCAGCATCGCTTCCTCGCGACCGAAGTGGTACTCGGTGTAATCGACCAGGCCGTTGATGATGCTGGCGACGATGTCGTCGGCCGAGCCCTCGGCGACGGCGCGGTCGAGCTGGTTGATGAGGCCGAACAGCATCTTGTGGTCGGTATCGAGGGCTTCGATACCGACGCTCATGGCGGGGGTCCAGATGACGGCGGGCATGGCGATTTCGTCCATGGGGCCTATAGCACGGCGAGGGAAATCCGATAAAGGGCGGCGCGATGTTGAGGTATTATATTACCGCGATTTAATCGATTGATAATGATAGGCATTTCCGGGTTGACAGCGGTTTTTTCTCTGACATACTCCGCGCCCTCGCGGCCCCAGGACCCATTCGCCATGAAGACCTATTCCGCCAAACCCGCCGACGTCACGCGCAAATGGTACGTGGTCGACGCCGAGGACGTGGTGCTCGGCCGGCTCGCCAGCCTGCTCGCGCTGCGCCTGCGCGGCAAGCACAAGCCCATGTTCACGCCCAACATCGATTGCGGCGACAACATCATCGTGATCAACGCCGAAAAGGTGCGGCTCACCGGCAACAAACGCGCGCGCAAGGTGTTCCATTGGCACACCGGCCACCCGGGCGGGGTCAAGACCCGGACCATGGGCCAGATCCTGGAAGGCAAGACGCCCGAGCGCGTCATCCTGAAGGCGGTCGAGCGCATGATCACCCGCAACCCGATGGGCCGCGCCCAGATGCGCAAGCTGCACGTCTACGCCGGGTCCAAGCATCCGCACGAGGCCCAGAACCCCGAGGTTCTCGACCTCGCCGCGATGAATCCGAAGAACAAGAGGAGCGCCTGAGCATCATGGCCGAAACGATCAAGTCGCTCGCCGATCTGAAGGAATCCCCGGCCGCGCCGGTCGCGGCGGGACCGGCCGCGCCGACCGAGCCGGCGATCGACGCCCTCGGCCGTTCGTACGCCACCGGGCGGCGCAAGAACGCGGTCGCGCGCGTGTGGGTCAAGCGCGGCCCCGGCAAGATCACCATCAACGGCAAGGACTTCCAGGCCTACTTCGCCCGCCCGGTGCTGCAGATGCTGATCAAGCAGCCGCTGGTGACGGCCGAACGCGACGGCCAGATCGAAATCTGGTGCACGGTGGTCGGCGGCGGGCTTTCCGGCCAGGCCGGCGCGGTCCGCCACGGCATCAGCCGCGCGCTCACCCTCTACGAGCCGGGCCTGCGCCCCGCCCTCAAGAAGGGCGGCTTCCTGACCCGCGATTCGCGCGTGGTCGAGCGCAAGAAGTACGGCCACGCCAAGGCGCGACGCAGCTACCAGTTCTCGAAACGCTGATTTCCCGCGAAGGTTTGCCTTCCTCATTGGGCGTCCCTTGCGGGACGCCCAATGTGTTTTCAGGATAAGCGCAACGGAGTTGACCATGACGGCAACCGTGTTCATCGACGGCGAGGTCGGCACCACCGGCCTGCAGATCAAGTCCCGGCTGGAAGGCCGCAAGGACGTCCGGCTGATCCGCCTTTCGGATTCGACGCGCAAGGACGCGGCGGCGCGCAAAGACGCGATCGCGTCGGCCGACGTCGCCATCCTATGCCTGCCCGACGACGCCGCGCGCGAGGCGGCGGCGATGGTGAAGGGAACCAACGCCCGCGTGATCGACGCCTCGACCGCGCACCGGACCGATCCCGATTGGGTCTACGGCTTTCCCGAACTGGCGCCGGGCCAGAAGGAAAAGATCGCGCACGCGGCGCGGGTATCGAATCCCGGCTGCTACGCCTGCTCGGCGGTGGCGCTGCTCCGCCCGCTCATCGACGCGCGCATCCTGCCCGCCGATTTTCCCGTCACCATCAACGCCATTTCCGGCTATTCCGGCGGCGGCAGGAAGATGATCGCGAGCTACGAGGACAAATCCGCTTCCGATCACACCGAGAGCCCGTTCCGGGTCTACGCCCTCGGGCTCGAGCACAAGCACGTGCCGGAAATCGAAAGGCAATCGGGCCTGACGACGCGGCCGTTGTTCGTGCCCAGCGTCGGCAACTTCCGCCAGGGCATGATCGTGCAGGTGCCGCTGCACCTCGCCCGGTTGCCGGGAAAACCGGCGCCGGCCGATCTGCACGCGGCGCTCGCGGCGCACTACCGGGGCGCGCGGTTCGTGACCGTCGCGCCGCTCGCCGATCAGCCGCCCGCCAATCTGGAAGCCGAGACGCTGAACGGCACCAACGACCTCGCGCTCTATGTCTTCGGCAACGCCAAGCGCGGGCACGCGGTGCTGATGGCGGTCTCCGACAATCTCGGCAAGGGCGCCTCGGGCCAGGCGGTGCAGAACCTGAACCTGATGCTGGGCGTGCCCGAGGCGACCGGGCTCTGACGGCGGCGCCTATTTCCGCGCGCGGATCAGCTTGATGATGTCGGCGTAGAGGAACGTTTCCTCCACGTCGCGGAAACCCGCCTCGCGCGCGAAGCGGCCGGTTTCGCGGTCGAACCCGGCGCCGTAGACCTTTTCGACCCACGGTTTCCACAGCGTCTGCACGGCGCGCCGGAACGGATCGGCGGACCAGGTGTATTCGAGCATGCGCGCCTCGCCGCCGGGTTTGAGAATGCGCTTGATTTCGGCGAGCGCCGCCGGCTGGCGTTTGTTCGGCAGCACGCAGAACAGGAACGAGGCGACGGCGAAGTCGAACGTGGCGTCGGGAAACGACGTCCGGCAGATGTCCATTTCCAGCAGCGGAATGGAAAGGCCGAGCCGGGTTCGGCGCCTGACCGCGCGCGCGAGCATGGCGGGCGACAGATCGACGCCGATCACCTCCGCCCCCGGCGGGTAATAGGCGAAGTTGCGCCCGGTCCCGCAGCCGGCATCCAGCACGCGGCCGCGCGCGCCGGCGAACAGACGTTTGCGCAAGGGGCGGTAGCGCCCGTGCTCGAACGGCAGGTCGAGCAGGTCGTAGAGGCGCGCGATGCGGTCGTAAACGGCGCGGGTCAAGGGGCGATCCTCCCGCGCGTAGGATAGGGCAGTCGCGGTCCCCGTCCTTTAACCGCCGTCTAGAGCGTATCCCGATAATTTGGAACCGGCTGCGTTGCGCCGTGGCGCAACCCCTTGGGGCCGGGAGCTTTTTCGGCGCAGGTTCGTCGCCGGGCTCGCCCGTAGGCACCGCTACGCGCGTCGCCCGTCTTCTGCCCGCGCCGAAAAATCCCTCCGGCGCAGCGATTCCAAATTATCGGGATACGCTCTAGCCGGACGGGGAACTAGACGTCCAGGTCCTTCACGAACTTGGCGTGTTCTTGGATGTATTCGAAGCGAAGCTCGGGCTTGCGGCCCATCAGGCGTTCCACCAGCCGCGCGGTTTCACGCGCCTTGGCGCCGCCGGTCTGTTTCGACGGTACCTGCACCCGCAGCAGCGTGCGCGAGCCGGGCGCCATGGTGGTTTCTTTGAGTTGCGTCGCCGGCATTTCGCCCAGGCCCTTGAAGCGGCTGATTTCGGGCTTGGAGCGGAGGAATTCCGCTTTCAGGACCTTGTCCTTGTGGGCGTCGTCGCGGGCGTAAATCACGCGCCCGCCGTGGCTGATGCGATAGAGCGGCGGCACCGCCAGGTAGAGGTGCCCGTTTTCGATCAACTCCGGCATTTCGCGGTAGAAGAACGTCATCAGGAGCGAGGCGATGTGCGCGCCGTCCACGTCGGCGTCCGTCATCACGATCACCCGGTCGTAACGAAGCGCGTTTTCCCGGTAATGATCGCGGGTGCCGCAACCGAGCGCCTCCACCAGGTCGGTCAATTCCTGGTTGGCGCGGAGCTTGTCGTCGGATGCGCTGGCGACGTTGAGGATCTTGCCGCGCAACGGCAGCACCGCCTGGGTTTCGCGGGCGCGCGCCATTTTCGCGGAACCGCCGGCGGAATCGCCCTCGACGATGAAGAGTTCCGTTCCCTTGGCCTCGGTGCGGGTGCAGTCGGCGAGCTTGCCGGGAAGCCTGAGTTTGCGCGTCGGGCCGGCGCGCTTGAGGCCCGCGTCGGCGTTTTTGCGGAGCCGCGCGTCGGCGCGCGCGATGGCATAGTCGAGCAGTTCGCGCGCCGACTTGGGATCGCCGGAAAGCCAATGATCGAAATGGTCGCGGAGCGCGTTTTCGACCAGGCGCTGCGCGTCGGCGGTGGCGAGCTTTTCCTTGGTCTGGCCCTGGAACTGCGGGTTCTGGATGAACAGCGACAGCACGCCCGCCATGCCGCCGGTGATGTCGTCGGCGGTGATCTTGGCGCCCTGGCGTTCGCCGATGCGTTCGGCGTGCGCCTTGAGGGCGCGGACCAGCGCCGTGCGCAAGCCCGCCTCGTGGGTGCCGCCCTGCGGCGTCGGAATGGTGTTGCAGTAGGAATTGAGGAAGGGCTCCTCGTCCTCGGGCCAGGCGATCGCCCATTCGACCCGGCCCTGGTCGAGAGAGCCATTGAACCGGGCTTCGCCCGCGAACGGCTTTTCCGTCACCGTCGCGCGGCCGCGGAGCAGGGTGGCGAGAAAATCGGCGAGCCCGCCCGGAAAATGCAGCACGGCCTTAGCCGGGGTTTCGCCGTCCTTTTCCGCCTTGAGCAGCGCGGGATCGCAGCTCCAGCGGATTTCGACCCCGCGAAAGAGATACGCCTTCGAGCGCGCCATGGCGAACACGCGCGCGGGCCGGAACTTGGCCTGGGCGCCGAACACGCTGGTGTCGGGGCGGAACGTGACCACGGTGCCGCGCCGGTTGACGGCGGGGCCGACCGCCTTGACCGGGCCCTTGGGTTCGCCGCGCGCGTAGCTTTGGCTCCAGAGCTTCTTGTCGCGGGCGACCTCGACCGTGAGTTTTTCGGAAAGCGCGTTGACCACCGAAACGCCGACGCCGTGCAGGCCGCCCGAGGTCTGGTAGACCTTGCCGCCGAACTTGCCGCCGGAATGGAGCGTGGTGAGGATCACCTCGAGCGCGGATTTCTTTTTGAACTTGGGATGAGGATCGACGGGAATGCCGCGGCCGTTGTCCTCGACGGTGACGGTGTTGTCGGGCCCGAGCGCGACTTCGATCCGGCTCGCGTGCCCGGCGACGGCCTCGTCCATGGCGTTATCGAGCACCTCGGCGACCAGGTGGTGCATGGCGCGTTCGTCGGTGCCGCCGATGTACATGCCGGGACGGCGGCGGACGGGTTCGAGCCCCTCCAGGACCTCGATGTCCTTGGCCGAGTACTCGCTTCCCCGCCTGGGGGAGGGTCCGGCGGAGCGGGACGCGGCGCGGGAGGATTTTTTGGCGGGTGCCGGGCGGGATTCGGATTCGCGCTCGAACAGGTCGGCGATGGCGGCTTTGGCTTTTTTGGCGCCCATTGAACGCGGTAATCCTTTCGGCGGGGCATCCTAGGAAGTGGACTCACCGCTGGCAAGCAGGATACGGTAGTTTGGTCCCAAAAGGGCCCTAGATATAGCATTCGAGGCCAGTCCCATGTCGCCCGCCCCGCCCATCGGCCGCCCCCCGGATCGAGAGGATCGAGCCGCCCCGCGCGGCGAAATGATCACGCGCACGCTGGCCATGCCGGCGGACGCCAACCCGCACGGCGACATCTTCGGCGGCTGGGTGCTGGGGCAGATGGACGTAGCGGGCGGGCTGGCCGCCGCCTTCCGCGCCAAGGGCCGGGTCGCGACCGTCGCGGTCACCGGCATGGCCTTTCACAAGCCGGTCCTGGTCGGCGACATCGTCGCCTGCCATTCGGAGATCGAGCGGATCGGCACCACCTCGATCACCGTGCACGTGGAAGTGTGGGTGCAGCGCGGCGGCGGCGGCGCGGCCGGACGGATCAAGGTGACCGAGGGGGTGTTCACCTACGTCGCCCTCGACGATCAGGGTCGCAAGCGCCCGGTGCCGCCGGCGTAACGCGGGGTCCGGCCGCAATTAATTTATAAAATCGATTATTATTAAATAAATAACTCATTGGATCGATTAGCGGGCGGTCTGTAGATTCCGGAGCGAGAGGCCCCGGCGGTTCGGGGTCCGCAACGGATCGAAAGCCCGCGCCATGACGACCGGAACACATGCAGCGACGTATCCCGTCACGTTCGGAGCCGTATTCGCCTCCGGCAAGCAGCCGACGGTTTTTCCGCGCGCCGGGCGGCGGTGGTCCGCGGCGCTCGCCAAGACGTTGTCGTTCGCGGCGGTCCATTTCGCGGTGGCGTTCGCGGTCGTCTACGCGCTGACCGGAGACGTCCTCCTGGGCAGCGCGGTGGCGCTGATCGAGCCCGCCTGCAACATCGTCGCCTACTACCTGCACGAAATGGCGTGGACGCGCGCATCCGGGCCGGGCGCCTCCGCGTTCGCCCGCCGCTGATCGGCCAAGGAAAGAAGAACCGGCCCGCGGCTGCTTCGGGCGACGCGAGCGTGAAGCGCAACGGCGGGGGAGAGGCCGAACCGGTCTCTCCCTCCGCCGTTTACGCCACCACCAGCCAGGCGTAGGTGCCGAGGGCAAACAACCCGAAAGCAGCGAAGTCCTTGAGAAACGCGGCGAATTTCATGTCCCACCTATCGATCCAATCGGATATAGGAACATATATAGAACATAATTAGAACAATAAGTCAACAAGCATATCGAACGGCCGGAACCAATAGAATTGGCCGGTTCAAGGGCGAGCGTAGGGAAAGGGCCGGAAAAAGGCCGCCGGCGAAACCGTCTAGATGCAAAACAGGCGAAACGCGCCGGCGTCCACGTAGACCGCGAGCCAGCCCTCAAGAAACGCACGGGCGAGAAAATCGCCGAACGGCGAAGCCGCCAACAGCCCGAACGCGGCCGTCACGGCTCCCGCCGCCCAAAGGTGGCCGGGGCGAGCCATGAAGCGGTTAGGGACGACGGACGTGGTCATAAACAACTCTTATATCACGATCCGCGCCGCACGCCCAGCTCCGGAAACCGGCCGCCGCGCCCCGCTAGGGGCGCAACTTGATTTGCGCGGCGGGATTCGCCGCCGCGCCCCGCTAGGGGCGCAAC
>CAYPQV010000031.1:0-17447 GCA_964412955.1 uncultured Hyphomicrobiales bacterium | reverse complement strand
CCCCGCTAGGGGCGCAACCTGATTTGCGCGGCGGGATTCGCCGCCGCGCCCCGCTAGGGGCGCAACCTGATTTGCGCGGCGGGATTCGCCGCCGCGCCCCGCTGGGGGCGCAACTTGATTTGCGCGGCGGGATTCGCCGCCGCGCCCTTGATCGCGATGCGCGCGGCGCACACAATGCGTCTCGCGCCGAATGCGCTCCACCGACCGAATGCACGCATCGTTCATGCCGCCCAAGAAAAATCCGCTCAAGCTCAATCCGCTGCAGTTGCGCACGCTGGCGCTGCTGCAGGAACTCGCGCGCCACCCCGCGACCGCAACCCACGATCCGGCGAGCGGCGAAGCGACCATCAACCACCTGCCGCACGTGCACGGCGATCACGCGCACATCGGCGATCTGGTGGTGTCGGCGCGCGACGCGAGCGGATTTTCCAATCCCTCGGTGTGGGCGGCGCTCGAGCGCAAGGGCCTGGTGCGGGGCGATTTCCCGCACGCGAGCATCACGCTCACGTCTCTCGGATTGGGCTATGACACCGGGCTCGGCGCGATCCGCGCCGATCAGTCAGACCATTGAAATAATGGAGTTTTTAGGCGCCCCGGCGACGGCTTACGCGGCCGCGGACGCGGCGCCCGGCACCCGGCGATACTGGTTGCCGTCGAGCAGCACGGATTCGGACAGCGTCTTGATCCGGCTCGACTGGCCTTCCTGGCTCAACTGAAAATGGGGCGCGACCGTCGGGCTGTGGATTTCGCGCTCCACGATCCACGTGGTGGGATAGCCGCTGACGGTGATGAAACGATCGCCGACCTGGATTTTTTCTTTGGCCATGTTGTTCTCGTTATTCCGTGACGACGTCCGTGCCTGGGCAGCCGGAATGGATAATGCATAGGGCTTCGGGCGTAAATTCTCAAGAGGCACGCTAACCCATTGCCCCCGGTGACAAAAAAGCCCCTTCCGGTCGGACCGGAAGGGGCTGTGGATTATCCGAAGGCGGGAGTCGGATCAGCTCGAGTAATACATCTGGAATTCGACCGGATGCGGGGTGTGCTCGAACTTGTAGATTTCCTCCCACTTGAGCGCCATGTACGAGTCGATGAGATCGTCGGAGAACACGTCGCCTTTCTTGAGGAAGGCGCGGTCGGCGTCCAGGCAACCCATGGCCTCGCGCAAGCTCGCGCACACGGTCGGCACGTTCTTGAGCTCCTCCGGCGGCAGGTCGTAGAGGTTCTTGTCCATGGGTTGGCCGGGATGAATCTTGTTCTGGATGCCGTCGAGGCCGGCCATCAGCATGGCCGCGAAGGCCAGGTAGGGGTTGGCGGTCGGATCGGGGAAACGGACCTCGACGCGCTTGCCCTTGGGCCCGGTGGCGAAGGGAATCCGGCAGGAAGCCGAGCGATTGCGCGCCGAATAGGCGAGCAGCACCGGCGCCTCGAAGCCCGGGATCAGCCGCTTGTAGCTGTTGGTGCCGGGGTTGCTGAAGGCGTTGATCGCCTTGGCGTGCTTGATGATGCCGCCGATGTAGTAGAGCGCCATTTCCGACAGGTCGGCGTAGCCGGTGCCGGCGAACAGGGGTTTACCCTTCTTCCAGATCGACTGGTGGGTGTGCATGCCCGAGCCGTTGTCGCCGTAGACCGGCTTCGGCATGAACGTCGCGCTCTTGCCGTAGGTGTGGGCGACCTGCTGGGTCACGTACTTGTAGATCTGCATGTTGTCGGCGCTGCGCACCAGGGTGTCGAAGGTAAGGCCGAGTTCGTGCTGGCTGGGGGCGACCTCGTGATGGTGCTTGTCCATGTTGAGGCCCATTTCGCGCATGACCGAGGTCATCTCGGCGCGCAGGTCATGGGTGCTGTCCACCGGCGGCACCGGGAAATAGCCGCCTTTGATCGGCGGGCGATGGCCGGTATTGCCTTCCGGAAACTCCTTGCCGGTGACGTAGGGGCCTTCCTCGGAGTCAAATTGGTACATGACGTGGTTCATGTCGACGCGGTAGCGGACGTCGTCGAACACGAAAAACTCCGCCTCGGGCCCGAAATAGGCGATATCGCCGATCCCGGTCGAGGCCATGTAGGCCTCGGCGCGCTTGGCCAGCGCGCGCGGGCAGCGCGCATAGGGCTGTCCGGTGGACGGCTCCTGGATGTCGCAGAACAGGATCAGCATCGACTGGGCGGCGAACGGGTCCATGACCGCGGTGGTCGCGTCGGGGATCAGGGTCATGTCCGATTCGTTGATCGCTTTCCAACCGGCGATCGAAGAGCCGTCGAACATGATGCCGTCGGTGAAGGAGGCCTCGTCGATCACGCCCGCGACCATGGTCAGGTGCTGCCACTTGCCGCGCGGATCGGTGAAGCGCAGATCGACGTACTGGACGTCGTTGTCCTTGATCGTCTTGAGCACGTCGGCGGGGGTCTTGCACTTGAGCGACATCGGTGGAGTCCTTTTCTCTCTGGGGGTCAAAACGGGTTGCGGGGCGAGGATCAGATGGCGTCCTTGCCGCGTTCGCCGGTACGGACGCGAATGACATCCTCGACCGCGGTGACGAAAATCTTGCCGTCGCCGATGCGGCCAGTGCGGGCGGTGCGGACGATGGCGTCGACCGCGCGCTCGACCATGTCGTCCTCGACCACGATTTCGAGCTTCACCTTGGGCAGGAAATCAACCACGTATTCGGCGCCGCGGTAGAGTTCGGTATGGCCCTTCTGGCGGCCGAAGCCCTTGGCCTCGATCACGGTGATTCCCTGGAGGCCGACTTCGTGCAAGGCCTCCTTCACCTCGTCGAGTTTGAAGGGCTTGATGATGGCTTCGATCTTTTTCATGGGCGGTCGGTCTCCTCACGCAAGACGGGGGACGCCGGGCGTATCGCCGCGTCCTCGGGGCGCGGTCGAATTTGCATGGGACGTGCCAAACGGCGGAACCCGGTCGGCACCGGGCGCATGGGAGCTAACATCTTGGAATTAGAGTGATTTTTTCGAGGTTGGGATGAATATCCGCCGCCGTTCTTGCCCGAAATTTAGGCATCTGCCCTGAATTCGGTCAGCACTTTTTCAGGCGGACAATAATTTTCGGAAACGATCCATCGCCTCTTCGATGCGCGCGAGGTTCGCGGCATAGGAAAGGCGAAGAAAGCCTTCGCCCGCGTTTCCGAACGCGGCGCCGGAAATGGTGGCGACGGACGCTTCCTCGAGCAGCCGGTCCTGCAGCGCGCGCGACGTGAGCCCCGTGCCGGTGATGTTGGGAAACGCGTAGAACGCGCCGCCCGGCTCGACGCAGCGCACGCCGGGAATCCGGTTGAGCGCGGCGACGATGGCGCGGCGGCGCTCGTCGAACGCCTCTACCATCGCCCGGACCGATTCCTGCCGGCCCCGCAGGGCGGCGATGCCCGCCCATTGCGCGGGCGCGTTGACGCAGGAATGGCTGTTGACCGCGAGCCGCGTCGCGGTCTCGATCCAGGCGCGCGGCCAGACCCCGAAGCCGAGCCGCCAGCCGGTCATGGCGTAAGTCTTGCTCCAGCCGTCGAGCAGGATCAGGCGTTCGCGGAGTTGGGGATAGGCGAGCAGGCTTGCGTGCCGGCGCCCATCGTAGATGATCCGCCCGTAGATCTCGTCGCTCAGGATGGCGACCTGGGGGTGGCGTTCGAGCCCGGCGACCAGGCGGTCCATTTCCGCCTTCGGCACCGCGCCGCCGGTCGGATTGGCCGGGCTGTTGAGGATCAACAGGCGTGTCGCCGGGGTAATCAGGGCGAGCACTTCGTCGGCGTCGAACGAGAAGCCGTTGGCTTCGCGGAGCACCATCGGCACCGGTCTCGCGCCCGTGAAACGGATCAGGGATTCGTAGATGGGAAAGCCCGGATCGGGATAGACGATTTCCACCCCCGGCTCGCCGAACATGAGCACGGCGAAGAACATGGTCATCTTGCCGCCGGGCACGATCGCCACGCAGTCGGGGTCGATCCTGGCGCCGAGACGGGTTTCGAGGTCGGCGGCGACGGCTTCGCGCAAGGGCAATATGCCGTTCGCCGGCGTGTAGCCGTGATGACCGTCGCGGTGCGCCTTGATCGCCGCTTCGACCACGTGCGGCGGGGTCGGGAAATCGGGCTGGCCGATGCCGAGGTTGATCACGTCGCGGCCCTGGCGCTTGAGCGCCTCGGCGCGGGCCAATACCTCGAACGCGGACTCGGACCCGAGTCGTGACACGGCGGCGGTGAGACGGGGGCTTGGCGGCAACGGGGCGGTCATGGCGGGCGCGCATAGTATGGCCTGCGCGTCGGACCCGCCAGGGCGAGGCCCCGCGCCTTGAGGCGGTCGCCTTGACGGGGCAGGGCAGGGAGTCTACATCAGCCCGGCCGTTCCCGGATTCCGGGAACGGCTTCCCTATGGCGGGCGTAGCTCAGTTGGTTAGAGCATTCGGTTGTGGTCCGAAGGGTCGTGGGTTCGAATCCCATCGCTCGCCCCATTTTTTTCGACCGACCATCTTCAGTACGGGATTCGTCACACCACCGCCGCCGACGGCCGGGGTCCGGCGCGCAGCGTCGCGGCGAGAACATCCAGACCGCGCTCGACCGCCGCGCGCCCGCGCACGGCGCCGAGGCACACGCGCACCGCGTGCGGCGCCGTCGCGGGCGCGACGGCGAGGGCTTCCGCCGGCAGTACCAACACGCCTTTCGCCCTCAATTCGGTGACGAAGGTCCCGGCACGCCACGGTTCGGGCAACGGAAGCCACAGATGGAAGCTCTTGGGATGGGTCGGGCACGGAATGCCGGCGAGCGCGCGCGCCGCGATTTCGCGCCGAACCGCCGTCTCGCGCCGCTGGTAGGCGACGAAGGCATCCGCGGTGCCGTCGTCGATCCAACGGGCCGCGATTTCGGCCATCAGGGGCGTCGCCATCCGGCAGATCGCGCGGGTGGCGGAAAGGATATTCTCGGCCTCGCCGGCGGGAGCCAGCGCGTAACCGACGCGCAGGCCGGGCGCGACGCTCTTCGACAAACTCGTCACGAAGTAGGTCAGTTCGGGCGCGAGCGTCGCCAGGGGCGGGTAAAGCTCGTCGCCGAGCAGGAAACCGTAAACATCGTCCTCGATGATGCGCACATCGTGGCGACGGGCGATTTGGACGATCGCCCGGCGACGGGTCTTGCCCATCGTCACGGCCGTCGGATTCTGCAAATTCGGCATGCAGTAGAGCGCGCGGGGGCGTCGGTTCCGGCAGGCCTCGTCGAACGCCTCGGGCACGACGCCCTCGGCGTCGGTCGGCAGCCCGACCAGCGCGATCCCGAGGTGGGCCGCCAGCTCCTTTACCCCATGAAAGGTCAGATGCTCGGTCAAGATCACGTCGCCCGGCTTGGCGACGGCCATGAACGCCACCGCCATGCCGTGCTGGGCGCCGTTGGTGACGAAGACACGCTCCCGATCCGCGTCGATTCCGGCGCGCCTTAGCCACGCCGCGCCGGCGGCGCGGTGGCGGGGCAGGCCGCCGGAGGGGCCGTAGTCCAGGAGATCGGCCAACGGCGCGCGCGCGATTTGACCCAACGATTCGGCCAGCCGCCGCTCGCCGTCGCCGCCCGTCGGCAGATTGAGGCTGAAATCAATGACGTTTTCGGCGCCTTCCCCCGGCGCCGTCGGCGCGTCGACGGCGCGTCGACGCACGAAGCTGCCGCGTCCGATTTCCCCGGAGATCAATCCTCGCCGCTGCGCCTCGGCGTAGGCCCGGGTCACGGTTCCGACGGTGACGCCCACCCGCTCGGCGAGATGGCGGTGAGTCGGCAGCTGTTCGCCGGGCACGAGAGTGCCGCCGGCGATGTCGTCGGCCAAAGCGTCGGCGATGGCCAGGTACTTCGGCCCGGTACGGCGTACGATCCGTGGAGTCCACATTGTCATGGTACAATGTTTAATTTGACTCGATGAACGAGTCAATCTAATGGGTACAATAGTCGCGTCAAAGAGACACAATATCGGTGTTTTCTAACTATTGTATCCATACAATGTGCTTGACCAGGACCTCGGCAATGGATGGCAATCTTTCGCCCAAGCGGCGCGTGACGTGGGAATTCGTGATCGCGCTCGTGGATCGTTACGCGGGATGGCGCGAGCACGCGCGGCAGATGCACGATCTGCGGCGCATGTCGGATCGCGACCTCAAGGATATCGGCTTGTCGCGCGCGGACGCCGAACGCGAGGCGTTGAAGCCGTATTGGTTCGCCACTCGAAAATAAAAAAGCGGGGAGCGAAAAGCTCCCCGCTTTTGTCGACGGCGCCGGCTGCGAGGGTACTTGGTGCTCAAGCACCCCCGAACCGGTCCGAAGCGCGCGATCAGCCCCAGGCGTCCTTGGTGATGCTCGCGTACCAAGCCCGCGCGTAGGCCGCTTCCTGCTTGCGGAACGCATCGTCGCGCCCGGCCGGGCTGACGCCGCCCGAGCCCTGCGGCGTGGTGATGCCGCTTGCCGTATTGCTGTGAACCGCGGTCACCGAGATACCCCAATCCGGCGTCACCAGGCTGTAGCAGGTATTGGAGAGCACCTGCGGACTCGGCATCCGCCCAGCCAGCATTTCGACCACCGCCGCGGCGGCGATCTTGGCTTCCGTGTTGGCGGCCGTGCCCGACTTGGGCAGCGGGGCGGCGATGGTCGCGTCGCCGACCACGTGCACGCCCTTGACCAGCTTCGATTCGAAGGTCAGGGGATCGATCGGGCACCAACCGGTGTTGTCGGCGACCCCGGCCGTGCGCGCGATCGCGCTGGCCCGTTGCGGCGGGATGATGTTCATGACCGCGGCTTTGATCGTTTCGCCCTCGGTCTTGACCGTCTTCGCCGCCACGTCGACGCGTTCGACCTTGCCACCGTCCTTGCCCGGCACCCACTTGATCAGGTTGCCGTAGTGCTTCTTCCAGCCTTCAAGGAACAGGCCTTGCTTGGAGAAGTTGTCCGCCGGATCGACGATGATCACCTTGGAGCGCGGCTTTTTGCCCTTGAGGTACCAGGCGATCATGCTCGCGCGTTCGTAGGGTCCGGGCGGGCAGCGGAACGGCCCGCGCGGCACCGAGATCACCACCGTGCCGCCGTCGCTCATGGCCTCGAGTTGGCGCGCGAGCAACGCCGTTTGCGGGCCGGCTTTCCAGGCATGCGGCGCGGCTTCCGACGCCGCTTCGCTGTAGCCGGGAACGCCGTCCCAGATGAAGTCGATGCCCGGCGCGACGATGAGCCGGTCATAGGACATGGTGCCGGACGCCGTGCTCACGGTCTTCTTGGCCGTGTCGACCGCCGTCGCCGCTTCGTGCACAACTTTGATGCCCGCGCCGGTCAGCCCGCCGTAGCCGTGGGTGATCTTGTCCATGGTGTTGAAGCCACCCAGCACGTAGTTGCTGAACGGGCAGGTGACGTAGGAGCGCGACGGCTCGATCAGGGTCACGTCCGTGTTCGGGCTCCACATTTTGACGTAGCGCGCGGCGGTCGCGCCGCCGAAGCCGCCGCCGATCACCACCACCTTGCCGCCGGAGCCTTCCATGCCTGCGCAGCCGGAGAGCACCAACGCCGTGCCGGCGCCCGTGGCGCCCGCGGTTTTGAGAAATTGCCTGCGTGTGGTCGTCATGACGGCCTCCTTATTTCTTACCGATGTAACCGGCCACCGCCGCGACTTGCGCGTCGGTGTAGCCCTTGGCGATCCGCCCCATGATCGTCGAGGGTTTCTTGCCGTCCCGGAACGCGACCATGGCTTCGGTGATCTGCGCCGGTGTCTTGTCGTTGAGCTTCACGATGTCGCCCGCGCCGGAGGCGCCTGGGCCGTGGCAGACCGCGCAATTGGCCGCGATCAAGGCCGCGTTCGGCGCTTGCGCCGACGCGGACGCGATGCCCAACGCGAACGTCGCGACGAACGCGGCGAGCGCCGCCGTCGCCATTATGCCCGAGGGCATGAAGCGGAGTTTCATGGCCGTTCTCCCCATTGGTTTGACCGTTATGACGTTATCTGCGGACACTATCACCATTAAATCCCACCGGGAATCAAACTATTGCTCGGGCCGGACCAAAAAACTTTCCATAGAAAAATTCTTTTGCTGTTGCTGTGATTCCGGCTAAATTCGCCGAGCCTACCCTTTCAGGCGGGCCCTTTCAGGGAGGTACGGGTAAGCGTTTTCGTACCCGGTCCTGGGGGCGTGAAAACTAACGGGAAAAAATAGCGCGTGAATCGAACCGGTCCCATCGAAGTCGTCATCGCGGACAAGAGCCCGCTGATCCTCAACGCCCTCGAACATATTTTTTCCAACGACGAGCGGTTTTCGCTGGTGGCCAACGCCTCCGACGGCGAGCGGTTCCTCGAAGCCGTGGACCGGCTCGCGTTCGACGTCGGTGTGATCGGCTGGGTGATGCCGTACCTGGACGGGGCCGGGGTGCTGAAGGCGATCGCCTCCCGCTCCCGGGCGCCGCGGATCGTGATTTATACCGGCGATCCGGGACCGGATTTGCCGCGCCGCGCGATGTTGTTGGGCGCGGCCGGTTTTTGCTCGAAACGCGAAAAGCCGGACGTGCTGCTGGCGACCGTTCAGGCGGTGGCGGAAGGGCGCATGGTTTTTCCCTTCATGGACATGAGCAAGCCGCAAACCGATCCGTTCGCAAGCCTGACCGTGCGCGAGCGCGATCTGTTCGGCTCGCTCGCGCAGGGCTTGACCAACGCCCAGATCGCCAAGGCGCTCGGCGTGTCGCTCAACACCGTGAAATTCCACCTCAAGAACTTGTACGAGAAGCTCGGCGTTTCGAACCGGGCGCAGGCGGTCGCCTATTACATGAAATGGGAACCGCCCCGATAATGCGGAGGCGGAGCCTCGGGCCGTTCTGAAATCGGCCCGGACGTACCGGCCTTAAATCATTCATATTTTTGTGGATTCTTGCTTTAACTACCCTTTAGTGACCGTAAAGGGTAGTATTTTTACTACCCTAAATATATGAAAAAACAGCCAGTTTGTGTGTTCCACAAATATTAGAAAACATAAATTCTAAGAAAGCTCACTTTTGTATAAAAAGACCCACACTAAAGGGCGGGATTCAATGGAGGCCCCAAAATGGCCAGGGACGCATTTCTTGAGTCGCTGCTGATCTACGCGCTGCGCCGCGCGACCGAAGGGGCCGCGCGCGCGGCCTACGAATGGCTCGGGCGCGGCGAGAAGAGCCTGTCCGACCGCGCGGCCATGAACGCCATGCGCTGCGAGCTCGACCGGCTTCCGATCGGGGGCGTGGTGGTGATCGGCGACGCCTCCCTCGACGAAAAAGCCAGCCTGAAAACCGGCCAGCGAATCGGCGACGCGAACGCGGATTTGCAGTTCGATATCGCGATCGATCCGGTCGAGGGCACCAGTTACCTGGCGCGCGGGCTGACCAACGCCATGGCGGTGATGGCGCTGGCGCCCAAGGGCACGCTCTATCAACCCGGCCCCGCCTTTTACATGGAGAAGTTCGTGGCGCCGCCGGCGGCCAAGGGCCAGATCGATCCGAAAGCGCCGGTCGAGGAAAAGCTGCGCGCGCTGGCCGGAATCCTCAAGAAGCCGGTGAGCGAACTCAATATCTTCGTGCTGGAAAAGCCACGCCACAACGAACTGATCGACCGCATTCACGGCCTCGGCGCCCGCGTCGCGCTCTACCCCGCGGGCGACGTCGGCGGCGCGTTGATGGCGTCGATCCCGGGATCGGGCATCGACGCGCTGGTCGGCACCGGCGGCACGCCCGAGGGCATCTTGTCGGCGTGCGCGATCCGCACCCTCGGCGGCGAAATGCAGGCCCGGCTCGACCCGCAGCTGCCGAGCGAGGTGGCCGCGGTCAAAAAGGCCGGGCTCGACACCGCGCGTTGGCTGGCGGCCGAGGATTTGGTGCGGTCGGAAAAGGTGTATTTCGCCGCGACCGGCATCACCACCGGGCTTTTGTTCGAAGGGGTCGAGCGGGCCCGCGGACTCGATCGCACCCAGACGTTGCTCATCTCCGGAATTTCGGGCGAACGCCAGTTGCTCACCACCTATCACGCGGCGGCCGACGACGCGCCCGCGCCGCGCAAGGGAGGGGAAAATGCCTAAAACGCATCGGGTCAACCATCCCATCATCCTCGGCGTGGTCGGGGATTCGGCCGCCGGAAAATCGACCATCTCCGCCGGCATCGCCCAAATCCTGGGGCCGGAGCGGGTGGTCGTCATCTGCACCGACGACTACCACCGCTATTCGCGCGTGGAGCGGGCGAAGAACGGGATTTCGGCGCTCGATCCGCGCGCCAACTACATCGACATTCTCGAACTCGACATCCAGCGCCTGCGCAACTGGCAGCCGATCCTGAAGCCGATCTACAACCATGAAGGCGGCACGCTGGACGCGCCCGAATACATCGAGCCCAAGGAATACATCATCCTCGAGGGCCTGCTCGGCTACACGTCGCGGGCCATGCGCGCCAATTACGACGTGAAGATCTACCTTGAGCCGACCGAAGACCTGCGCCGCACATGGAAAATCCGGCGCGACACGGGAAAGCGCGGCTACACGGTGGACGAGGTGCTGAAATCGATGGAGAAGCGCAAGTTCGACAGCGTCAACTTCATCCAGCCGCAGCGCACCTTCGCCGACATGGTGGTCAGTTTCTATCGGCCCGAGGGCAAGAGCGAGGAAAGCGGTTCGCATCTCAACGCCCGCCACCTCCTGCGCCCGACGCTCCCGCACCCCGACCTCACGCCGATCCTGGAGGCGGGCGGCAAGAAGGGGCTTCGCCTCGAACTTGCCCGCGACGTCGACGGCAAGCCGGTCGACGTGCTCGAAATCTCCGGCGACATCGACGACCGGCGGGCCCAGAGCATGGAAGACCTGATCTGGAGCCTGATCCCCGAGGCGCAGCACCTGCGCGACAACGTCGGCCGTTACATGGATGACAAGAATCGTCCAGCCATGAGCCATCCGCTGGCCCTGTCGCAGCTTCTGATCACGTATCACATGGTCAAGGCGGCGCTGGGCCACCACGCGATCTGACGGCCGGGTAGGCGGCCGGGCAGGATGGTCATTTTTCGCCGGAGAGGGTAAGAACGGGCCTTCCGCCGCGCCGTTCGAAACACACCAACAGAGGAATCGCGATGGCTGCGAAACGCAAACCGAAAAAATCCCCCCGGAAAATCTCGCCCGCGCGCCCCGGTAGGAGCGCATCACTTAAGGCGCGCGGGGATTCGCCCGCGCGCGCGCGCCACGACCTGATGGCCAACACCATCCGCTTTCTCGCGGCGGACGCGGTCCAGCAGGCGAACTCGGGCCACCCCGGCATGCCCATGGGCATGGCCGACGTGGCGACGGTGCTGTTCACCCGCCACCTGAAATACGATCCGGCCAATCCCGACTGGCCCGACCGCGACCGGTTCGTGCTCTCGGCCGGGCACGGCTCGATGCTCTTGTACGCGCTGCTCCATCTCACCGGCTATCCGGGCATGACGATCGAGGAGTTGCGCAACTTCCGCCAGCTCGGCTCCAAGACCGCGGGCCATCCCGAATACGGCCACGCGCCGGGGATCGAGACCACCACCGGCCCGCTCGGCCAGGGCATCGCCACGGCGGTCGGCATGGCGCTCGCGGAAAAAATGCTGGCCGCGCGCTTCGGCAGGAAAGCGGTCGACCATTACACCTACGTCATCGCCGGCGACGGCTGCCTGATGGAAGGCATCAGCCACGAGGCGATCTCGTTCGCGGGCCATTTCGGCCTCGGCAAGCTGATCGTCTTCTGGGACGACAACCGCATCAGCATCGACGGCGGGACCGATCTCGCCGTGTCCGACGACCAGGTCATGCGTTTCCGCGCCTCGGGCTGGGACGTCCAGGCGATCGACGGCCATAACCCGGACGCGATCGCGCGCGCGATCGAACGCGCGAAAAAATCCGAAAAGCCGTCGTTGATCGCCTGCCGTACCGTGATCGGCTTCGGCGCGCCCAAGCTCGCCGGTTCGCACAAGACCCACGGCGCGCCGCTCGGCGCGGACGAAATCAAGGCGATGCGCGAGACACTGCATTGGGGCTTCACGCCGTTCGAGATTCCGCCCCAGGCGCTCGCCGCCTGGCGCCAGGCCGGCGCGCGCGGAGGCAAGGTGCGCACCGCCTGGGAAAAGCGCGTCAGCGCCATGCCCGCCGCCGACCGCGCCGAGTTCGAGCGGCGCGCGGCCGGGCGGCTGCCGGGGGGCTGGATTTCGCAACTCGCGGCGCACAAGCGCAAGATGGCGGAGGAAAAACCGAAGGTCGCCACCCGCCAGGCGTCGGGCTCGGCGCTCGAAGTGCTGACGGCGGCGATCCCGGAACTGGTCGGCGGCTCGGCCGATTTGACCGGTTCGGTCAACACCCAGACCCGCAGCACGTCGCCGGTCACGACCAAGGATTTCTCCGGACGCTATATCCATTACGGCGTGCGCGAACACGGCATGGCCGCGATCATGAACGGGATCGCGCTCCATCGCGGATTCGTGCCGTACGCGGGAACGTTCCTGGTGTTCGCCGACTACATGAAAGGCGCGATGCGGCTCTCGGCCCTGATGGAACAGCGGGTCGTTTACGTTCTGACCCACGACTCGATCGGCCTCGGCGAGGACGGGCCCACCCATCAGCCGATCGAAACGCTCGCGTCGCTTCGCGCCACGCCCAATTTCATGGTGTTTCGTCCCTGCGATCCGGTGGAAACGGCGGAATGCTGGGAACTGGCGCTCAAGCGCGAGGACGGGCCCTCGGGGCTCGTGCTGACGCGCCAGGGCCTGCCGACGCTCCGCACCACGCACACGGACGCCAATCTTTGTTCGCGCGGCGCCTACGTTCTGGCCGAAGCGGCGGGCGGAGCGGAAGCGCGCCGCGCCACGTTGCTCGCCACTGGCTCGGAAGTATCGATCGCGATGGAGGCGAAAAAGCTGCTCGAAGCCGACGGAGTTCCGGCGGCCGTGGTGTCCATGCCGTGCTGGGAATTGTTCGACGCGCAGGACGCCGACTATCGGGATCAAGTTCTCGGCTCGGCTCCGCGCGTCGCCATCGAGGCGGCGGCCCGGCTCGGCTGGGACCGCTATCTGGGTTCGCGCGGCACTTTCGTTGGCATGAACGGCTTCGGCGCCTCGGCGCCAGCGCCCAAGCTCTACGAACACTTCGGAATCACGCCTGCCAAGGCGGCCGCCGCGGCCAAGGGTCTTTTGGTCTAGCGCCCTGGCGAAGGCGCGGCGCGTGTTATATTTATATAAGTGAGCCCACGGAGGGAGATCGGATCATGGCCTTGGTTTCGTTGCGTCAGCTTCTCGACCACGCCGCCGAACACGGCTACGGCGTGCCCGCGTTCAACATCAACAACATGGAACAGCTGCTCGCCATCATGTACGCGGCGAAAAAGACGGATTCGCCGGTCATCATCCAGGCCAGTCGCGGCGCGCGTTCCTACGCCAACGACACGGTGCTGAAGCACCTGATCATGGCGGCGGTGGAGATGTATCCCGAAATCCCGGTCTGCATGCACCAGGATCATGGCAACAATCCGCAGACCTGCATGACGGCGATCACCAACGGCTTCAGCTCGGTGATGATGGACGGCTCGCTCAAGGAGGACGCCAAAACCCCGGCCGATTACGACTATAACGTCGGCGTCACCAAGAAAGTCACGGACGTGGCGCACATGGTCGGCGTGTCGGTGGAGGGCGAACTCGGCTGCCTCGGCTCGCTCGAAACCGGCAAGGGCGACAAGGAAGACGGCCACGGCTTCGAGGGGTCGCTCGACCACAGCATGCTGCTCACCGACCCCGACCAGGCGGCCGATTTCGTCAAGAAGACTAAGGTCGACGCGCTCGCGGTGGCGATCGGCACGTCGCACGGCGCCTACAAGTTCTCGCGCAAGCCGACCGGCGACATCCTGGCGATGGACGTGGTCAAGAAGATCAATGCCAAGTTGCCCGACACGCATCTGGTGATGCACGGCTCCAGCTCGGTGCCGCAGGAACTGCAGGACATCATCAACAAGTACGGCGGTCAGATGCCGCAGACCTACGGCGTGCCGGTTTCCGAAATCCAGGTCGGCATCAAGCACGGCGTGCGCAAGATCAACATCGACACCGATTGCCGCATGGCGATTGCCGGCCAAATTCGCAAGGTGGCGGCGGAGCACAAGGAGGAATTCGATCCGCGCAAGTTCCTCAAGCCCGCGCTGGAAGCGATGCAGAAGGTGTGCGAGGAACGCTACCAGCAGTTCAACACCGCCGGCCAGGCGTCCAAGATCAAGGTCGTGCCGCTCGCCGACATGGCCAAGCGCTACGCCGCCGGCAAGCTCGAACCCAAGGTGCACTGAGAACCCCGTGGCCCGACCGATCAAGATCGCGCCGTCGATCCTGTCCGCGGATTTCGCCCGGCTCGGCGAGGAATTGCGCGCGATCGATTCCGCCGGCTGCGATTACATCCATATCGACGTGATGGACGGGCACTTCGTGCCCAATCTCACCTTCGGCCCGCCGGTGATCAAGGCGCTGCGCTCGCATACCCAAAAGCCGTTCGACGTGCACTTGATGATCGATCCGGCGCAACCGCATCTGGAATCCTACGCCAAGGCCGGCGCCGACATCATCACCGTGCACGTGGAGGCCGACGCGCACCTCGACCGCAGCCTGCAGGTGATCAAGGGCCTCGGCAAGAAGGCGGGGGTTTCGCTCAACCCCTCGACCCCGGCGGACAGCGTCGCCTACGTGCTCGACAAGCTCGATCTGATCCTGGTGATGTCGGTCAATCCCGGCTTCGGCGGGCAAAGTTTCATCCCCTCGCAGCTCGACAAGATCAAGCGCCTGCGCGAAATGATCGGCGGCCGCCCGATCGAGCTGGAAGTGGACGGCGGCGTGAACGCCGAAACCGCGCGCGCGGTGGCGGACGCCGGCGCCGACGTGCTGGTCGCGGGCAGCGCCGTGTTCACCGGCAACGACTACAAGACTACCATCGGCGCGATCCGCAAGGCCGCCGGGGGCTGACCGGGCGGCTAAGCGTCTTTTTCCGAAAACACCCGGCTCTGGCGGATGTCCTCCGCCTCGATCAGGCTCAATTCCGTCGCGCTCACCGGGCGCTTCGTCTTGATCAGGCGGTTGGCCTGGCGCAGCCGCGCGCGGTCGAGCGCGTTGCGGATCGAGCGCGCGTTGGCGAAGTTCGGGCGCGTCCGGCGCAGGCGCACGTATTCGGCCATGGCGCGCTCGCCGTCGTTGCTGAATCGATAACCCATCTGCGCCGCGAGCAGCTTGGCGATCGCCAGCAATTCGTCGTCGCCGTAGTCGGGAAAATCGAGGTGGTGCGCGATGCGCGACGCCATGCCCGGATTGCTGCGGAAGAACGTATCCATGCGGTCCTTGTAGCCGGCGAGGATCACCACCAGGTCGTCGCGCTGGTTTTCCATCACCTGGAGCAGGATTTCGATCGCTTCCTGGCCGTAGTCGCGCTCGTTCTCCGGGCGGTAAAGGTAATAGGCTTCGTCGATGAACAGCACGCCGCCCATGGCGCGTTTGAGCACTTCCTTGGTCTTGGGCGCGGTGTGGCCGATGTATTGCCCGACCAGATCGTCGCGGGTGACCGCGACCAGGTGGCCTTTCTTGGAATAGCCGAGCCGGTGGAGGATTTCGGCCATGCGCAGCGCGACCGTGGTCTTGCCGGTGCCGGGATTGCCGGTGAAGCACATGTGCAGGCTGGGCGGCGCGGTGACCAGCCCGGCCTTGCGCCGGGCGCGGTCGACCAGCAGCAGCGCGGCGATTTCCTGCAACCGGGTCTTGATCGGCGCGAGCCCGACCAGCTCGCGGTCGAGCTGTTCGAGGACGCCGGCGATGCCGGCCTCGGCCGCCTCGGCGGCGAGGTCGATGGCCGGCGCGGGCGAAGCGTCATCCATGGCGCGTCCGTCAGTCGTTGTAGCGCTCGCCTTCCGGGCGGTCGGTCGCGTAGCTGAGGGTAGTATAGCGGACGGCGCGCCCCGCGGCTTCCTGGCGCACGACGCCGAAGCCGGGCTCGTTCTTCGGCCGTTGCACGATGAACGACATGCGCGGCGCTTCCCAGCCGCGGGTCGCGTCGAACGCGGTGATGCGGATGTAATGGCGCGGATAGGTCTTGCGGCATTCGTCGAGGATGGTCATCACCCCGGCCGCGTCCTTCTGGTCGAAGAGCGGCTTGCCCATCATTTCCCAGTAGGTGTTGCGCGGGTGGGGGTCGTCGGTGAATTCGACGTTCACCGCCCAGCCGTTCTTATGGGCGTATTCGACCTGCTTGACGATCTGCGCGTCGGTGAGAGGCGGGAGAAACGAGAATTGTCCTTGGGTCACGAACATGGGTCTGGTCCTTCGGGGCTCTAGCGCGACGCGGTCGCGGTCGGGACGAAATCGGGCGTATCGGTCGATTCGAAATTGAAGGTGATGTCCTTCCAGGTATCGAGCGCGGCCTTGAGCGGCGTGCAGGACTTGGCCGCCTGGTTGAGGATTTCCGGGCCCTCGCGCAGGATGTCGCGGCCCTCGTTGCGTGCCAGGATCATCGCTTCGAGCGCGACCCGGTTGGCGGTCGCGCCGGCGGCGATGCCCATGGGATGGCCGATGGTGCCGCCGCCGAACTGCAGCACCACGTCCTCGCCGAGATAGTCGATGAGCTGGTGCATCTGGCCGGCGTGGATGCCGCCCGAGGCGACCGGCATGACCGGGCGCAGGCTCGCCCACGGCTGGTCGAAGAAGATGCCGCGCTCCAAGTTGACCGTATTGTGCGGCTGGCGCAGCACGTCGTAGATGCCGCGCACGGTGTTGGGATCGCCTTCGAGCTTGCCGACCACGGTGCCGGCGTGGATGTGGTCGACGCCCGCCATGCGCATCCATTTGGAAATCACGCGGAACGACACCCCGTGGCTTTTCTGGCGGGTGTAGGTGCTGTGACCGGCGCGGTGCAGGTGCAGGATCATGTCGTTGCGCCGCGCCCATTTGGACATGGACTGGATCGCGGTGTAGCCGATCACCAGGTCGATCATGACGACGACGCTGCCGAGCTCCTTGGCGAACTCGGCGCGCTCGTACATGTCCTCCATGGTGCCGGCGGTGATGTTGAGATACGTTCCCTTGATCTCGCCGGTCGCGGCCTGGGCCTTGTTGACGGCTTCCATGCAGTAGAGGAAGCGGTCGCGCCAGTGCATGAACGGCTGGCTGTTGATGTTTTCGTCGTCCTTGGTGAAATCGAGGCCGCCCTTGAGCGCCTCGTAGACCACGCGGCCGTAGTTGCGGCCCGAAAGCCCGAGCTTGGGCTTGACCGTGGCGCCGAGCAGCGGGCGGCCGAATTTGTCGAGGCGTTCGCGCTCGACCACGATGCCCGTGGGCGGGCCGTCGAAGGTCTTGAGGTAGGCGACCGGAATGCGCATGTCCTCGAGCCGGAGCGCCTTGAGCGCCTTGAAGCCGAACACGTTGCCGATGATCGAGGCGGTCAGGTTGGCGATCGAGCCGCCTTCGAACAGGTCGA
>CAYPQV010000030.1:0-28422 GCA_964412955.1 uncultured Hyphomicrobiales bacterium | reverse complement strand
ATCGTCGACAAGGGCATCGTGCTGACCGGCGGCGGCGCGCTGCTCGGCAACCTGGATTACGTGCTGCGCCACGCCACCGGCCTGCCGGTGTCGATCGCCGACGACCCGCTGTCGTGCGTGGTCATGGGCACCGGGCGCGCGCTCGAAGACATGCGCCGGCTCAAGGACGTGCTGCACACGATGTACTGAGGCCGATAGGGCGCCGCGGCGCCCGGAACACGGATAAACGCGATGGAGAAGCCGAGACTCATCGCCCGTTTCGCCCAGCCCATGCGCGGACTGCTGCATCGGTTCGCGTATCTCGGCCTGATCGTGGCCGCGTTCGGGCTGATGATGCTGGGCAAGATCGACGCGCTTCTGATGGACCGCCTCCGGGTCCACGTGGTCGACGCGGTCGCGCCGATCATGGACGCCCTTTCGCGTCCGGCCGCCGCCATCGACGGCGCGATCGACAAGGGCCGCGAGTTGGCCCGCATCCACGACGAAAACGCGCGGCTGCGCGCCGAGGTCGAAACGCTGCGCCAGTGGGAATCGGCGGCGCGCCGGCTGGAGACCGAAAACGAGTCCCTGAAGACGCTGCTCAAATGGTCGCCGCCGCCCGAAGCGACCTTCGTCACCGCGCGCGTGATCGCCGACGTGGGCGGCACCTTCGTGCACAGCATGATCGTCGCCGCCGGCGAGCGGGACGGGGTCAGGAAAGGCCTTCCGGTCATGACCGGCGACGGGCTCGCCGGGCGCATCGCCGCGGTCGGCAATCATTCCGCGCGCCTGCTGCTGGTGACCGACTTGAATTCCCGAATCCCCGCGATTGTCGAGCGCACGCGCACCCGCGCCGTTCTCGCCGGCGACAACACCGACCGGGCGCGATTGATTTATCTCTCCGACGGCGGCGCGGTCGCCGCGGGCGACCGCATCGTCACCTCCGGCCACGGCGGGGTGTTCCCGCCCGGATTGCCGATCGGGGTGGTGGTGTCGGTCGCGGAAAACGGCGTTCTGGTCAAGCCGTTCGTCGAACGCGCCCAGCTCGATTTCGTGCGCGTCGTCGATTTCGGATTGGCGGGAATTCTCGAAGGTCCGCCGCCGCCTCGGGTCGAACCCGTCCAACGCCGCCGCGCGCCGCGCAAGGAGGCCGCCAAGGGCGACGAGGGCGGCGGTCGATGAAGCCGACGCTCGGGCAGCGGCTCGACGCCCAGGCCCGACGCCTGGCGCCGGTCGCGATCACGTTCGTGCTCGTGCTGCTGGCGGCGGTGCCGTCGCACGTGCCGGGACTCGCGCGGATCATGCCGCTGTTGGCGCTGATCGGCGTCTATCACTGGACCGCGTATCGTCCCGACCTGATGCCGGCCAGGGCGGTGTTCGCGATCGGGCTTTTCCAGGACATCGTCGGCGGGGGGGCGCTCGGACTCTACGCCGCGGTTTTCCTGCTCGTGCACGGCGCGATCGTTTGGCAGGCGCGGTTTTTCGTCGGCAAGGGGTTCGGCATGCTGTGGATCGGATTCGCGCTGATGTCGGCGGGGGCGGCGCTATTCGCGTGGATCGCGGCCATGCTGTTCAACACGGCGTTGATCGACCCGCAGGGCCTCTTCTACCAGTACCTGCTCACGCTCGGAGTCTATCCCGTGCTGTCGAGCCTGTTCCTCCGCTGGCATTCGATCCTGGCGACGGGCGGTTGAGGAGCGGCCATGCTGCGCGACGCCGAACGGCAAAAATTGTTCAATCGGCGGATGGCGCTGCTGGCGGGCGGCAAGCTCGCGTTTTTGTCGGCCCTCGTCGGACGGATGTATTACCTCCAGGTGCTCGAATCGGAACGCTACCGCACGCTCGCGGACGAAAACCGGATCAACCTGCGCCTGTTGCCGCCGCCGCGCGGGCGGATCGTCGACCGCTACGGCGAGCCGCTCGCGGTCAACGAGCGCAACTTCCGCGTTCTGGTCACTCCCGAACAAGCCGGCGATCTCGAGGCGACGTTGGATACGATCGGCAAAATCGTTCCGATCGGCGAGGACGCGCGCCGGCGCATCCTGCGCGAAGCGCGGCGGCGGCGCAGCTTCGTGCCGTTGACCGTGCGCGAAAACCTGGAATGGGAAGACGTGGCGCGGATCGAGGTCAACGCGCCCGACCTGCCCGGAGTCATGATCGACGTCGGCCAGTCCCGCCGCTACCTCTATCCGGGGGAGACGGCGCACGTGTTGGGTTACGTCGCCGCCGTGTCCGAACGGGAATTGACCGGCGACCCGCTGCTTGAGTTGCCCGGCTTCCGCATCGGCAAATCGGGCATCGAAAAGGTCCATGACTTGGCGTTGCGCGGCACCGGCGGCAGTTCGCAGGTGGAAGTCAACGCTTTCGGCCGCGTCATCCGCGAACTGGCGCGCAAGGAAGGCCAGCCCGGCGGCGAGGTGCGCCTGACCGTGGACCTCGAGTTGCAGCGCTTCATCGCCAACCGGCTCGGCGAGGAGAGCGCCTCGGCCGTCGTGCTCGACGCGCATTCCGGCGAGGTGCTGGCCCTGGTTTCGACCCCGGCCTACGATTCGAACGCGTTCAACCGAGGTCTGAGCGGCGAAGAATGGCGCCGGCTTAGCCGCGATCCCTATACGCCGCTGGTCAACAAGGCGATCGCCGGGCAATACCCGCCGGGTTCGGTATTCAAGATCGCGGTCGCGCTGGCCGCGCTCGAGCGCGGCGTCATCACGCCCGCGCAGCGGGTTTTCTGTCCCGGGTATTACACCCTCGGCGACGCGCGCTTCCATTGCTGGCGCAAGCACGGCCACGGCTGGGTCGATCTGCATACCGGCATTTCGCGTTCCTGCGACGTCTATTTCTACGAGTTGGCCCGGCGCCTCGGGGTCGACCGCATCTCGCAGATGGCCAACCGGCTCGGGCTGGGGGGCGTGCACGATCTTGACCTGCCGGGCGAGCGCGCCGGCCTGATGCCGACCCGCAAGTGGAAACTGGATGCGACCGGCGTACCCTGGCAGGGCGGCGAAACCCTGATCTTCGGCATCGGCCAGGGCTACATTCTGACGACGCCGCTTCAGCTCGCGGTCATGACCGCCCGGCTGGTCAACGGCGGCTTCGCCGTGATCCCCCGTCTCACGCGCGAGGTGCGCGTCGGCTTTTCCGAGGCGGTCGAGCGCCGCGAGCCGGCCGAGCCGTTCAAGTCCCTCGGCCTCAACCCGCTGCACGTGGAGTGGGTGCGCGCGGCGACCGACGCCGTGGTCAACGAGCCGGGCGGAACCGCCTACACCGCCCGGATCGCCAAGCGCGGCTTCGAAATGGGCGGCAAGACCGGCACGTCCCAGGTCCGGCGCATTTCCAAGGCCGAGCGCGATCAGGGCCTGAGGAAGAATCACGAAATTCCCTGGCGCGAGCGCGACCACGCGCTGTTCGTCGGGTACGCGCCGGTCGCGGCGCCGCGTTACGTGGTCTCGGTGGTGGTCGAACACGGCGGCGGCGGCGGCGCGGTGGCCGCGCCGATCGCGCGCGACATTCTCCTGATGACCCAGGAACGCGCCCGCCTCGGCGACGGGACGCAAAAAACGGCCGGTCGCGCGGGCGATTCCCCGCGCGCATCGAATAACATCGCGGGTGATTCCCCGCGCGCGTCGAATACCGTCGCGGGCGATTCCCCGCGCGCGTCGAATACCGTCGCGGGCGATTCCCCGCGCGCATCGAATAACATCGCGGGCGATTCCCCGCGCGCGCCGACGCCGTCCGGCGCGGGCGGCTAGGATGGCCGGGATCATGCGCGCCCAGACGTTCGACCGCGGCCAAATGCCGCTCCGCCAGAAGCTCCGGGAAATCCGTTGGATCCTGGTGCTGCTGCTCGGCCTGATCGCCTCGGTCGGGTTCGTCGTGCTTTATTCCGCCGCCGGCGGCAGCCTGGACCCGTGGGCGTCGCGGCAAATGGCCCGCTTCGCCTTCGGCGTGGCGCTGCTGGTGGCGATCGCCATGGTCGATATCCGCGTTTGGTTCAAGTACGCGTACCCCATTTACGCGCTCGCGCTCGCGCTGCTGATCTGGGTCGAGGTCGCCGGACGGATCGGCATGGGCGCGCAGCGCTGGCTGTCGTTCGGCATCATCAACTTCCAGCCGTCGGAACTGATGAAAGTCGCGCTGCTGCTCGCGCTCGCGCATTATTTCCACGGCGGCTCCTCGGAGGATATTCGCCGGCCGCTGTTTCTGGTCGTGCCGCTGGCGCTGGTTCTCTTTCCGGTCGGGCTGGTTCTCCGGCAGCCCGACCTCGGCACGGCCATGATGCTGCTGCTGTCGGCGGCGGCGCTGTTCTTCGTCGCCGGCGTGCGGGTATGGAAATTCGTCGCCGTCGGGCTGACGGCGCTCGCGGCGATTCCGCTCGCCTGGCAATTTCTGCGCGATTATCAGAAAAAGCGGATTATCACGTTTCTCGACCCCGAGCAGGACCCGCTCGGGGCCGGTTATCACATCATCCAGTCCAAGATCGCGCTCGGCTCGGGCGGGTTTTTCGGCAAGGGTTTCCTGCAGGGGACGCAGGGCCACCTGAGCTTCCTGCCGGAAAAGCAGACCGATTTCATCTTCACCATGCTGGCGGAGGAATTCGGCATGATGGGCGGGCTGGCGCTGCTGGCGCTTTATGCGCTGGTGCTGCTCTACGCCTACGCCATCGCCTTCTCCTGCCGCAACCACTTCGGCCGGCTGTTGGCCATGGGCATCGCCAGCATGTTCTTTCTCTACGTGTTCATCAACATTGCCATGGTCATGGGCCTGGTGCCGGTGGTCGGGGTGCCGTTGCCGCTGGTGTCCTACGGCGGCACGGCGATGCTGACGGTCCTGATCGCGTTCGGATTGCTGCTCAACGCGCACGTCCACCGCGACGTGATGATGGGACGGCTCGGCGGTCCGGGCGGCGTCTAGGGTCCGGACTCAATAACGGGCACGAGCCGCGTTTCGAGGGAAAATCGCCGCATGGCAGAAGAAGCGCGAAGAACGTATCGGGCCATACGGTCGAGCGCCCCGCGCCCCTCTCGGGGCGCAACGTGGAATATGCGCGGCCTCTCGGCCGCGACGCCCCAGGCGGCGATTTTCGCCGAAACCCTTCGGGACGCGCCGGTTATTGAGTACGGACCCTAGGGGCCCCGCGTGACGGCGACCGACCTTCTCCGAAGTGGGATCAAGGCGCTGGTATTCGACCAGTACGGCACCATCGTCGACATGCAGAAGGGCCTGACCGAGGCGGTCGCCCCGTTCCTCAAGGCCAAAGGTTGGTCCGGCAGGCCCGAGTCGTTCGTGACCTGGTGGCGGCGCACGCATTTCGAGAACTCGATGATCGACGCGCTGTGCGACCGCGGCCACACGCCCTATCGGCTGATCGGGCAGCGCGCGGTCTCTCATGTCATGGACCGCTGCGGCATCGCCCATACGCCCGCGGAGGCGGAAAGGCTGGTGGCCGAGATCGAGCGCCTGAAGCCGTTTCCCGACGTGGTCGCGGCGCTCGCGCGGCTGCGCAAGGGCGGCTACACGCTCGCCGTCCTCTCCAACGGCGACCGCGACATGCTCGCGGCCGCCCGTCCGCACATCGGATTCGATTTCGATCACGTGATTTCGGTCGAGGAGGCCGGCTATTTCAAGCCGCATTGGAAGACGTACGCGAAGGCCGAGGAAATCGTCGGCGCGGACCGTGCGCGCTGCCTGTTCGTCGCCAATCACGCGTTCGATTGCATCGGCGCCAAGGCGTACGGCATGCGCGCCGCCTTCATCGACCGCCGCAAGCGCCCGTTCGGCCGGACGCCGCACCAGCCGGACGCGATTTTCCCCGATTTCGCGGCGCTCGCGGAGGCGCTGGCGTGACGCGTTTCCGTCGCCCGCCGGGCGCGGGTTTCGGGCTCGACGACGGGTTCGGCAGCGGGACGGCCGCGCCCTTGCGCGGCGGCGCGGTCGCGGGGTATAAAGCGGCCCCTTTCGGAAACGTCCCGGGGGCGCATAGCTCAGACGGTAGAGCAGCTGACTCTTAATCAGCGGGTCCCAGGTTCGAGTCCTGGTGCGCCCACCAACACCTTCCCCGCCTCCCTCGCGTTCATGGTTAACCCGCCGTCGCCGCGCGGACGAGGTCAATTTCATTCCCTCGGTCCCTGTGCCATACTGACCACAAGGATGGTGGGGCGATGTCCTCCGCGCGCCGGGACGGGCGCCCGCGACGCACATCGAGACCGATAACCGATGAACGATCAGACGATCCAAATGCCCGGCCAGTCGCCGTCGCGACTGCTGGAGTTGTTGCAGAGCTGGACCGGCAAGCCGCGGCCCGACCGGACGCACCTGCTGCTGGTGTCGATCAGCGTGTTGCCCACCACCGAAACGACGCCGGAATTCTGGGTCGATTTCAACAAGGCGCTCATCCATAGCCGCGACCGCGACAACGGCGCGCTTTTCGACCTCAGCGATACCGAGCGCGCGCTTCTGTTCAACCTGAAAGAAAACCGGGAGGTCGCGCTCACCACCGATTTGCGCGTCAATCTCCTGCGCTTGATCCAGCGCCACTTTCCGGACCACTTCGGATTGGTGGACCAGACCCGGCTGTTGCGGGTCGTCAACCTGGGCAAGCGGTTGACCAACGCCATCGCCCTGGTCGAACGATTCGCGCAGGCCGAAAAGGGCATGAGCGTCGCGCCCGTGCCGGAGGCGGCGCCGACGCCCCAGGCCGCGGCCGCGTCGGCGCTGGCATCGCTGGCCGAAACCGTCCCCACGTCGAAACCGTCGAAACGCCGGTCGCTGCACATCAACGACATCAAGCTGGTCGAGGACGTCAGCCGCGAACTGGGCGCCCGCGATTTCGCCCGCGCCTTCATCCGCGCGCAGCAGATCGCCGAAATCAACCCCGGCCAGCCGCCGGTCCAGATCATGCGCGAGTACTACGCGAGCATGGACCTGCTGCGCCGGCACGCCCTGAAGGAAGTCGAAATGCGCGGCAGCGGCAACCTGTTCAACCAGTTGACCATCCTGCTCGATCAGATCGTGCTGACGTCGTTTCGCCAGAGCAATCCCGACGGTCTCAGCTGTTCGCTCAACATGAACGTGGAAAGCGTCTTTACCCGAGGGTTCGAGGAATTTCTCGATTCCACCGACGGATCGACGTTCGGCAACATCCTGTTCGAGTTCCGCCAGGCGAACATCATCCAGAATTTCGATGAATTCTCGGTCGCGTGCGAACTGATTCGCTCGCACGGCGGCCGCATCGCGGTCGACGCCATCTTTCCGGAAACGGTCGGGCTGGTCAATCTCGGACGGCTGCCGATCGAGATGGCCAAGGTGTTCTGGCGCCAGAACGCGGAAACGGTCCTGCCCGACCGCCGCGACGACGTGCGGGTGTTGCAGGACGCCGGCGTGCGCGTGGTCTTCGCGCGCGTCGACGACCAGACGGCGGTCGACGTCGGCCAGGACCTGGGCATCAAGCTGTTCCAGGGATTTTACGTCGACCGCCTGCTCAGCCAGTCGGCGTAGGCCGGCGCCCTACATTCGCCTCGGGATGTAGAACGAGAGCGCGGCCAGGATCATCATGATCGCGCCGCTGGTCAGGAACACCGCGGCCAGGTCGAATCGTTCGAGCAGCACGGCGAAGACCCCCGGCGTCACGATCTGCGCCGCGTGGCGGAAGGTGTTGAAGACGGTGGTCATCTCGGCGCGTTCGAGCGGGTGCACGGCTCGCATGAAGGGGGTATTGCCGACCCCGTCGATCACGCTCGCCGCCAGCGCCGCCGCGACCAGGAGATAGGCCCCGATCAGCGGCTCGCCCGCAGCCGCGGCCACGGACGCGGTAAATACGGCGGCGGCGGCGTGACCGGCGGCCAGCGTCTTGCGCATCCCGTAGCGGCGCGCCAGCCAGCCCCAGAGGATGGTAAGAAACAGCGCGGCGCCGCCGGCGGAGACGATGGCGCCGCCCGCCACTTCGCCCAGGCCCGTCGCGACCGCGTAGAGGGGCGCGTAGACGAAGAACATCATCCACCACCCGGCCCGCCCCATCGCCAGCGTCCAGGCGAGCCGAAGCCGGGGTTGGGCGAAGAAGCGAAAGACGTAACGCAACGGATTGGCCGGCACGACCGGCGGCCGGGGCGGCTCGTCGGTGCCGCGCACCCGGCGGAAATAGAGGAACAGAACGATGGTCGCGGCCGCGCACGCCGCGAACGGCGCCCAGGGCGCCACATGGGCGCGGAGCGCGACGCCGAGCGCGGGACATATCGTCCAGCCGGTGGCCGCGGCGAAGATCCGGTTGGGCTCGAACCGGCCGAGCTCCTTGCGGCGAACATAATCGAGCACATAAAGATTGAAGGGAATTTCGAGGCACGCGGTACCGACGATGTGCAGCCACAATCCGAGCGCCAGACCCGTCGCGGTTTCCGTCGCCAGCAAGGCGGCGGCGGCGAGATTGGCTCCGGCGCCGAGCGCGACCACGCCGCGCCGACGGATGTTGCGGATCAGCCACGGGATCGCGAAGCTGAACAGCAGGCCGAAAACGCTGGCGCCGAAATAGAGCACGCTGACATTCTGGGCGTCGCCGAGGATTTCGAGCGCCTGCAGCGGAATGACCGCGATCAGCAGGGTGCGCCCGACGGCCTCGACGAAGAAGAGGGCGAGAAACGCGGCCGGGCCGGGCCGGGAAAGGGATTCGAGCAGGCGAATCATGGCGGAAGGGTCGGTCCGAGGTCCATTGTAGCAGCCCGCGGCCGGTTCGTCCGCGCCCTCCGGCCGGCGGTTCGCATGGGGCTTGAGCGCCGAGGGGTTTTGCTGCGATGCTTCGGCCCGGAGGCGGCGGAGATGAATTCAGCTCGCGATCGAATCGTCGGCATTTCCCGGCGCGGCCTGTTGGCCTTGCCGCTTCTCGCCGTCGCGCCCTTGTCGGCGCGTCGGTCGCATGCGGCGGCCGAGCCGGTGATGGGCGACGACGGGCTCTACAAGCAGGATTGGTTCGTCCAATCGTTTCTCGAACTGGCGGAGGACCTTGCCGAGGCGACGGCCAAGAAAAAGCGGCTGGTTCTGTTGTGGGAGCAGCGCGGCTGTCCCTATTGCCTGGATCTGCACCGGATCAACCTCGCCGACGCCAAGACCACGGCCTACATCAAGGAGCGCTTCGCCATCATCCAGCTCAATCTGTGGGGCGACCGGGAAGTGACGGATTTCGACGGCGAGAAGCTGCGCGAGAAGGATTTCGCGCGCAAATACCGGATCAATTTCACGCCCACCCTGCAGTTCTTCCCCGAAACGGTGGATGAAATGAAAGGCAAGAAGGGCCCGGACGCCGAAGTGGCGCGCATGCCCGGGTATTTCCGCCCGTTCCACTTCATCAGCATGTTCGAGTACGTTTTCGAGAAGCGTTACGCCCGCCAGGACTTCCAGCGCTACATCGTCGAGAAGTCCGCCGCGCGGCGGGAAGGCGGGGCCAATAAAAATTAGAATATTCTAATTTACCTATGATTCCGATAATCATACCTTATTAATGGGGCACGCTTTTCAACGATAGTGCGGTGCAATATAAGAAATAATAGACTCCTAATATTCGATCGTAGTAAAGGAGTATTTCCAATGCGGCCTTTGGCAAGGTCTATCGTCTGAGCCCAATTGACCAAGCCATGGCGCGCCGCCAAGACCACAACAAAAACGTCACCTTACGGACTCACACTTTTTAAGTTTTCGGGAGAACTCACATGCATCCATTCCACATCGCCGTTCGCCGCCGTTCGGTCCTCGGGCTGGCTTCGCGCCTCGCCGGCGTGGCCGCGGCCGCGGGCCTGTTCGGCGCCGGTCTCGGCCTGCCGTTTCCGGCCGCTGCCGCCATCGGCAAGCCCGAGCCGGAAGAAAAAGTCGACGCCACCCTCAAGCGGCTGTTCGGCGACCGCAAGATCCAGGACGGGGCTTCGATGATGAAACTCGACACCCAGCTGATCGCCGAGAACGGCTCGCTGGTCCCGGTCAAGGTCGAGGTCAACGTCGATCCGACCCCGCAGAAATACGTCAAGGCGGTCTACATCGTTTCCGACAAGAACCGCCGGCCCATGAACGCGAAGTTCATGTTTACGCCCGCGCTGGGTCGCCCGACGGTCGAAACCAACGTCCGTCTCGGTGAAACCACGAATGTCCGCGCGATCGCGGAAATGAGCGACGGTTCGCTCTTCCAGGTGAAGAACGAGATCAAGGTGACCGTCGGCGGCTGCGGCGGCTGAACCTCGAATCGGTTCGGCGTGAACGGGACAGGGGCGTGATGCCCCCGTCGTACGGCGGTAATCATTTATTCAGGAGCAACGATCATGGCGGAAGTTCGCATTCGCGTCCCTAAAACCATCAAGCAGGGCGAGACCATCACGGTCCGCGCGCTGGTGCCGCATCCGATGGAAGTCATCCAGCGCGATTCGTCCGGCAAGCAGGTGGACAAGGTCTATAACTTCATCCACAGCGCGCGCGTCACGTTCAACGGCCAGGAGCTGATGAGCGCGCAGCTGACCCAGTCGGTCAGCGCCAACCCGGTGCTCGCCTTCAAGATGAAGGCCGACAAGCCGGGCAAGCTGGAAATCGCCTTCGAGGACACCACCGGCCAAAAACACGTCGGATCGGTCGATATCAAGTTCGGCGGCTGATCGCCGCGTCGTCGACTCCATCAAATAACGAGGGCCGGACAACGGCCCCGCCAAGAAACACATCAAGGGAGGCTCATTATGGTTCCGAATACCAAGCGTTTTGTTATTGCGGGCGCGCTTATCGCCGGCGCCTTCGGCTTGGCGTCGTGCGCGGACATCCTCTATCCCCCGATCAAGTGGGAATCGAAGGCGCTGCCCGAGGCTCAAGGCAAGGTCGAAATCAAGGACGGCAAGCCTCAGCACGTTCGCTATAAGGAAGGGCCATTTTCCGGCGTCAAGCCCGACTTCAGTCAGTATCGCTCTCAGGGCTACGACGACCTGCGTCCGGAACCGGCGATCCAGAAGGTCACGATGCCCAAAGATCTCAAGGGCGACGCCAAGGAAGGCCGCAAAATTTACATGGCCCGGTCGCTCGGTCCCTGCACCGGTTGCCATCTGATTCGCGGCGACGACGTATGGCCGGCCGGCAATATCGGACCGGACCATCAGAAGATCGGGGACGCCGGCTATTCCGACGACGAACTCTATCAGTTGATTTACGACATCCGCGCGGTCTACCCCCAGTCGATCATGCCGCCATGGGGCACCGTCGGGGTACTTAATCCGCAACAGATCGTCCATGTGGTCGAATTCCTCAAGACCCAAAAGGGCGACCTGCCGCCGGAAAAAGACCCCCAGCGCGATCCCAACACCCGCGCCAAGCCCACGGGCTTCGGCGATCCGCTCGATCCGACCAACAATCCGGCGTTGCTCGCGGCCGAATCGGCGGAAAAGGACTGGGCCAGAAAAGGCCCGAAAGGCAAGGCCTGCGCCGATTGCCATCAGGGCGGCGTCGAAAAGGCGATGAAGGGCGTTGCCGCCCGTTATCCCCGCTTCGACAAGAAGTACGGCCGGATCATGGCGATGGAGGAATTCCTCCAGATGCACGGCCCGGAAACCACCGGCATCGACATGCCGTCGCAGAGCAACCTCAATCTCAACATGAGTATGTTGGTGAAATTCCAGTCGAACGGTATGCCGCTCAATCTCGACCTCACCAGCATGGAGTCCCGGGCGGCGCTTGCCCGCGGCGAGGCGACCTTCCACAAGCGGTCCGGCCAGCGCAACCACGCCTGCGCCGACTGCCACTTGGAGGAACCGGGCAAGGGCGGCAACAAGTTCCTGGGCGGCCGTCTGCTCGGCACGCGGGATTCGGGACTGATGAACCACTTCCCGCTCTGGCGCACCAACTTCTCCAAGGTCTGGGATCCGCGCAAGCGGTTCCAGTGGTGCATGCTGCCGCTCGGCATGAACTACCTCGCGTCCGATTCGGTCGAGTACGCGGAACTGGAGTTCTACCTGTCCTCGTTCGGCCAGGGGAAACCGCTGACCGCGCCCGGCATCCGGCATTAAGCCCGGTTCCGGCATGACGTGAATCGCCGCCGCCTCCGCAAGGGGGCGGCGGTCGCACGAAGGACGGAGCGGTTCACGAAGGTGTGATTGAATTTGTAGGGAGTTGAGTGCAATGGAAGTAACCCGCCGCGATTTGCTCACCCTGGCGGTGATCGCCGCCGGTTCGGGGCTATTGCCCCGCGAAACCCTGGCCCAGGCGACCAGCCCGGAACGGCTGCTCGAGTTCCAATCCCTCGGCAACGTCACGCTGCTGCACATGACCGACAGCCACGCGACGCTGCCGCCGGTTTATTACCGCGAGCCCGATACGATTCTGCCCGTCGGCGATGAGATCGGCAATCCGCCCTTCATCACCGGCGAGGCGGCGCTGAAATTTTATGGCTTCGCCAAGGGCTCGCTCGACGCCCACGCCTTCACCCACGTCGATTTCGCCGAACTCGCCCGGCGTTACGGCAAGATGGGCGGCTATGCCCATATCGCGACCCTGGTCAAGCGCGTCCGTGCCGAACGCCCCGGCAAGGTGTTGTTCCTGGACGGCGGCGACACGCTGCAGGGCTCGGCCACCAGCACCTGGACCCAGGGACGCGACATGGTCGACGCCGTCAACCAGCTCGGCGTCGAGTTATTTTCGGCCCATTGGGAATTCACCTTCGGCATCGACAAGGTCAGGGAATACTTCGGCGATCTGGAGAAGCCCGGCCTGTTCAAGGGCGAATTCCTTGCCCACAACGTCCAGGACGTGATCTGGAAAGAGCCGATCTTCAAGCCCTATGCCATCCGCCAGGTCGGCGGCGTCGCGGTCGGGGTCATCGGCCAGGCGTTCCCCTACACGCCGGTTTCGCACCCGCGCAAGTTCGTGCCCGACCTCACTTTCGGTATCCAGGAAGAACAGCTCCAGCGCTACATCGACGAATTGCGCGACCAAAAGAAGGTCGATCTGGTGGTGCTCCTCAGCCACAACGGCTTTTCCGTGGACTTGAAGTTAGCCTCCCGGGTCAAGGGCCTCGACGTCATTCTCGGCGGCCACACCCACGACGCAATTCCGCGCGCGCTGCAAATCGGCAAGACCCTGGTGCTGCAATCGGGCTCTCACAGCAAATACCTGAGCCGTCTTGACCTCGACGTGCGCGACAGGAAAATCCAGGCCTACCGCTACAAGCTAATCCCGGTGCTCGCCAGCCACATTCCGGCCGATCCCGACATGGCCGCCCTGATCGGAAAAATCCGCGCGCCCTACGAAAAGAAACTCGGCGAGGTCCTGGCGGTATCCGACAGCGTTCTCTACCGCCGCGGCAACTTCAACGGCACCTTCGACGAGGTGATCCTGGACGCGCTGATGAAGCATTACGACGCCGAAGTCGCCTTCTCCCCCGGGTTCCGCTGGGGGGTTTCGATCCTGCCGGGGCAGCCGATCACCTACGAGGACGCCTTCACCCACACCGCGCTCAGCTACCCCAACACCTGGTCGCGTGAAGTGACCGGCGCGGAGATCAAGACGATCATGGAGGACGTCGCCGACAACCTGTTCAACGCCGATCCCTATTACCGCCAGGGCGGCGACATGGTCCGCGTCGGCGGGGTCAACTACACCATCGACCCGAAAAAGAAGATCGGCGAGCGCATCACCGACCTCACCGTCGGCGGCAAGCCGATGGACTCGAACAAGAAATACAAGGCGACCGGCTGGGCCAGCATGATGGAAGTCGATGGCCCGCCCGTCTACGACGTGGTCGCCAATCACCTGCGCTCGGTCAAGCGGGTTAAGATCGACCGCTCCTCGCGGGTGCGCGTCGTCTGATGTCCGTCACCCGTCGGCGCGTAATCAAGGGTTTGGGCGCGGGTTCGCTCGCGTTGGCGGGCGGCCTGGCCGCGCCGGCGCTGTGGGCGCAGGCGCCCGTCGACCGGCCGAAAGGCCCGCGCGCGGTGGTCGTCGGCGGCGGATTCGCGGGCGCCGCGGCGGCCGCGGAATTGCGCCGTCTCGCCCCCGCGATCGAAACCGTCCTGATCGAGCCGCACGACACGTTCCTGCCCGGCTCGTCGGCGTTGGAGGTGGCGTTCGGCTTGCGCTCGGTCGAAGACGCGAGCCGGGGCTACGCCAGGCTCGCGAAACTCGGCGCGCGCGTGGTCAAGGCCGAGGCGCGCGCCATCGACCCGGCGCGCAAGACGGTCGCCACCACCGCCGGAACGTTCGAATACACGGCCCTGGTGCTGGCGACCGGCATCCGCCTCGCGCCCGAAGGCGTGCAGGGCCTGGACGCGGCGAAGGACAACCTGACGCCCTGGAATCGCGCCCATGTGGCCGAATTGCGGAAACGGATCGCCAATCTTTCCGGCGGAACGGCGGTGATCGGCGTGCCGGTCGGCGCGCTCAAGTGCCCGCCCGCGCCTTACGAATTCGCCCTGCTGCTCGCCGGGCACCTGAAAAAGCGGGGCGAAGGCCGGGTCGTGCTGATCGACTCCTGGCCGACCCCGCAACCCGCCGTGGTCGCCTCCGGGTTCCAGGCGGCGATCGACGGTTTCGCCGGGCGGATCGAATACGTGCCGCAGGCGCGGATCGAGCGGGTGGACGCGGCGGCGCGCAAGGTGCTCACCGCCGACGGCGACGAATTCGCCTACGACCTGCTGTCGCTGATCCCGCCCAACCGGGCCTGGAGCGCGGTCGCCGACCTGGGTCTCGCCATGGAAGGGGACGCGTTCGTGGAGGTCGATCCGTTGACCCAGCGGAGCCGCAAGTTCGAAACCCTCTATGCGGCGGGCGACGTGGCGCGCAACCCGTTCGGCAAGAACGGCGGCGCGGCCCGGGGCACGGGCCTGCTCGCCGCCCGCGCCGTCGCCGCCGCCCTCGGGCCGGGCAAGGGCGCCGATCCGGCGGCCCGGGTGCGGGTCGCCTGCTATCCGTTCGTGGCGCCCGACCGGGCGCTCGCCATCGAAACCGATTTCACGCTGACCGCCCGCTCCGGGGCCGAAGCGGCCATCGACATGAAGCCGTCGGGCGATCCGGCTCCCGGCGCCGGCAATCTCGCCAAGCGGCGGGCCTGGGAAGCCGAGGCCCTCAAGTCCGCCTTCGCCGCTTGAAACGAACGCCTATTCGACGGCGATGTTCAGGAACGTGGCGTTGAGCCGCCCCATCGCGAGCAGAAGCTGAAACACGGCGACCCGTTCCTCGTAGGTCGCGCCGGTGAGGTTGATCTGGGCGTTGTTGACCTCGTTTTCGGCGTCGAGGACGCTGATCACCGTTTCGCGCCCCGCTTCGCGCAGCGCGCGCCGGGAATCGAACACCTCGGAGGCGATGTTGACGGCGTTTTCGAGCAATTCGAGGCGCGAGCGCGCGGTCAGCACCGCCTGCCAGGCGATGCGGGTCTGTTCCATCACCTTGTTGGCGGCGTGGCGGTGGGCGTCGCGGACGGCGGCGTATTCGTAGGCCGTCTGCGCCTGGCCGGAGCGGGTGGCGAAGCCGCTGAACAGATCCCATGTCGCCTGCAGCACCAGCGAATAATCGCGCCGGGTGCCGAGCGTGGTGTTGCGGTTGTGCTCGTAGTTGCTCTTGCCGACGATGTCGACCACCGGATAAAGCTCGGCGGCGATCAGGGATCGCTTCTCGCGGGCGAGTTCGACGTTGTTGCCGCTGTTGGACAGCGACGGGTTTTCCGCGAGCGCGATTTCGATCGCTTGTTCCAGGCTGCTCGGCACGATTTCGGCCGGCACGCGCGGGTCGGTCATGGTTTCGATCGGGGGCGGGCGGTTGTAGGACTGGGTGTATTTCGAGATCGCGTCCTGCAGCGCGCCCTCGAAGTTGACCCGCTTTTCCTTGGCGATCTGCAGCCGCGACTTGGCCTGCAGCACGTCGACGGTGATGCCGGTGCCGCGCTGAACGCGCTCGTCCTCCAATTCCAGCTGCTGCTGGATGGTGTTTTCCGTCTCGCGCGCGATTTCGATCAGGCGCTTCTGTTTGAGCACCTCGACGTAAGCCTGGATCGCCTCGAACAGCACCTGCTGGGTGGTGCCGCGCAGGGTCACCTCGGTCAGCGCCTTGTTGATCGCAGCGGTGCGGAGCTGGGTGGTGGTGAGAAACCCGTTGAACACGTTCTGGGTCACCGTGACGCCGCCGACGATGTGGGTGCGGGAGACCTCGCTGCCGGATTCGGTCGCGCGCGTGGAGGGGGAATCGACGACTTCGGGGCCGCTATCGCCGGTGACGGTGATGCGCGGGAACATCGGCCCGCGCGCGCGCTCGATGCCGTGGCGCGCGGCCTCGATGTTCTTGATCGCGCCCTGGATCTGGGGGTGTTCGGTCAGGATCGAGGCGAGTTCCCTTTCGAGCGGGTTCGCGTCCGCGCCCGCGGACCAGAGCCATCCGGCGGCGATACCCAGGACTATGCGGCGAATCATACTTCTCGCGTCCCTCCCTCAAGGGCGACACCAGATATAGTAGGCCGAAAGCCGACGGGGCGGAAGAGGGCGTTTAGACGGGCGAAAGGACGGGGTCGGGCGGCAGCTCCAGCTTGCGTCCGACCTGATCGGCGATGGCGAGGCACGCGGTCAACCCTGGCGAATCGATTCCGAACAAATTGACCAGGCCGGGAACGCCGGTCTCCTCGGGCCCGAGGATTGCCCAGTCGCGCTCGGGCTCACCGGGGGGCGCTAGCTTCGGGCGCACCCCGGCGTAGCCCGGCTGCAACGCGCCGTCGGGCAGACCCGGCCAGTAGCGGCGGATGGCGGGGTAGTATTTCCCGGCGCGGGCCGGATCGACGTCGTAGTTGGGCTCCGCGACCCATTCGAGATCGGGACCGAAGCGGGCGCGCCCGGCGAGATCGAGGGTGACGTGCACCCCGAGCCAGCCCGAGGCCCCCGGCACCGGGTAAATCAGGTGGCGGAAGGGCGAGCGGCCCGTGAGGGTGAAATAACTGCCCTTGCCGCAATGCAGCGGCGGGATGGCGTCGGCGCGGGCGCCGCGGATGGTTCGCGCGAGTCTTTGCGCGTCCAGCCCGGCGCAGTTGACCACCGTGCGGGCGAGCACGCGCACCTCGGTTTCGCCGCCGACCTCGAGGACGATGCCGTCCCGGCGCGCCTCGCCGCCCGTGACCGGGCTCCCGAACGCGATGGCCGCGCCCTTGTCTTCGGCGTCGCCCCGCAGCGCGAGCATCAGGCCGTGGCTGTCGACGATGCCGGAGGAAGGCGAGAACAGCGCCGCGCGGCAGCGGAGCTCGGGTTCCAGCGCGCGCGCCTCGGCCGCCTCCAGCCGTTTCAGGTCGCCGACGCCGTTGGCGGCGGCCCTGGAACGGATCGCGTCCAGTCCGGCGATCTCGGCGTCCTCGACCGCGACCAGCAGCTTGCCGGCGCGGCGGTGGCCGACGCCGCGTTCGGCGCAATAACGGTAGAGCGCCCGCTTGCCCGGCACGCAGAGCCGCGCGCGCAGCGAATCCCTGGGGTAATAGATGCCGGCGTGGATGACTTCCGAGTTGCGCGAACTGGTGACGGTGCCGATCGCGTCGGCGGCTTCCAGCACCACCACCTCGTGCCCGGCGTGGGCGAGGCGCCGGGCGACCGCGAGCCCGATCACGCCCGCGCCGATCACCGCCGTATCGATGGTGTCCATCGGGCCCCGTTATTCGGCGGCGCCCGCGAGCGCCGCGCCGCGCGCCCGCGCGAGGCGTTCCGCCGAAGGCGCGCCGTACAGGGTGGTGCGCCGGCGCGGCGCGCGGCCCGCGCGCCGGATCAGGGCGTCCATTGTGTCCGGCGTCATTTCCTGGCCGAAGACCGCGCCGGCGGCGCGGGTGATGCTTTCGTTCATCAGCGTCCCGCCGAGATCGTTGGCGCCCGATTGCAGCGCCACGCCCGCGCCCTCGGGCCCCATCTTGACCCACGAGGTCTGGATGTTGCCGATCCAGGGGTGAAGCGCGAGGCGGGCGACGGCGTGCATCAGAACGGCTTCCCGGAAACTGGGGCCCCGGCGGGCGCGGCCTTGGCGGAAGATCGGCGCTTCCATCGGCACGAACGGCAGCGGCACGAATTCGGTGAAGCCGCCGGTTTCGCGCTGCAGGTCGCGGACGCGGAGCAGATGGCGCGCCCAATGCTCGGGCGCGTCGACGTGGCCGAACATGATGGTGGCGGTAGTCTTGAGCCCGGCCGCGTGGGCGGCGGCGACGATGTCGAGCCAGCGCCCGGCGGAAATCTTGTCGGGGCAGAGGGTCGCGCGCACCCCGTCGTCGAGGATTTCGGCCGCGGTGCCGGGCAGCGAGCCCAGTCCGGCGCGTTTCAGTTCATTCAGGAATTCGGCGGCCGACAGCCCGAGGGTCTCCGCGCCGTGGTGGATTTCGAGCGGCGAAAAGGCATGCACGTGGATCGCGGGCGCCGCGCCCTTGGCGGCGGCGAGGATGGCGAAATAGGTGCGGCCGTCGTAATCGGGATGGATGCCGCCCTGCAGGCAGACCTCGGTCGCGCCGCGCGCCCAGGCTTCCGCGGTCCGCGCCGCGATTTCGGACGTCGGCAGAAGATACGCGGGATCGCGCGACGCATCCTTGCCGCGCCCCTTGGAAAAGGCGCAGAACGCGCAGCGGTACGTACAGATGTTGGTGTAGTTGATGTTGCGGTTGACCACGTAGCTGACGGCGTCGCCCGCGACCTCGCGCCGGAGCGCGTCGGCCTCGCGCCGCACGAACGCGAAATCGGCCCCGCGCGCGGCGAACAGCGCGCGCGCCTCGGCCTCCGCGAGCGGCTTGCCGTCGCGCGCCCGCGCCGTAATCGCCGCGAGGCCCGACGGGCCCAATCCGGGCGCAGGTAAAGACGGCGGCACGCGCGTTTGGCCCGCGATCCAGTCGCCGCTCGCGAGTCCGTCTCCGTCGGCGAGCGCCAGCACGGCGGGGCGCATGGCGGGATCGATCCACGCATCGTCCGCGCGCTGGAACGCGGGCCGCACGGCGAGGCGGGCGGCCAGCGTCTTGCCGGCGGCCGCCGTGCGCGCATCCAGTTCGCGCGCCTCGGGCCACGGCGCTTCCGGGTTGACGTGGTCGGGGGTCACGGGCGAAACGCCGCCCCAGTCGTCGATCCCGGCCGCGATCAGGTCTTCGAGCGCGCCCGGGCTCAGGTTCGGCGGCGCCTGCACGCTCATCGACGCATCGAAAGCGAGACGGGTCAAGGCAATCGCGCGCAAATGCGCGTCCTCGTCGGCGTGGGGCGCCCCGGCCATGCGCGTGCCCGCCTTGGCGCGGAAGTTCTGGACGATGATTTCCTGGACGTGGCCGTGGCGCTCGTGGGCGCGGCGGACGGCGAGGAGAGTCTCGATCCGCTCGGCCTCGGTTTCGCCGATGCCGACCAGAATCCCGGTGGTGAACGGCACCCGCGCCCGTCCGGCGGCTTCGAGCGTCGCGAGCCGCGCCTCGGGCGTCTTGTCGGGCGAGCCGAAATGGGGCCCGCCCTTGGCGCAGAGCCTGGGCGACAGGCTTTCCATCATCGCGCCCATGGAGGCGGAAACCGGCTTCAGCTTCCGGCAATCGTCCTCGCTCAACGCGCCGGGATTGAGGTGCGGCAGGAGCCCGGTCTCGTCGCGGACAAGCTTGGCCACGGCGGCAAGATAATCGAGCGTCGCGGCATAGCCGAGCCGATCGAGCGCCTCGCGCGCCGCCCGCCAGCGCGCTTCCGGCCTGTCGCCCAAGGTAAACAGCGCCTCGCGGCAGCCGGCGGCTTTTCCTTCGCGCGCGATCGCCAACACGTCTTCCGGCGCGAGATACGGATTTTCGCCCGCGCGCCCCGGTAGGGGCGCATTATTTGATGCGCGCGGGGGTTCGCCCGCGCGGGGATTTTCCGCGAAGGTGCAATACGCGCACACGTCGCGGCAAAGCTTGGTGAGCGGGATGAACACCTTGGGCGAATAGGTGACGAGCGCGCCGTGGCCGAGGTCGCGCCGCGCGCGCGCGGCGGCCAGCAACGCGGCGGTGTCGGCCCGCGCCAGCGCGGCGATCTCGCCGTCCGCGAGCCGGGCGCCTTCGGCGGCGCGCCGCAGAAGCGCGCTCATGGCGCCGCCCTTTCCCGCAGTCGGTCGGGAACGCCGATCCGGTGCAGCAGCCCGAGGGTGCGCGAGGTGCCGGCGCGGGCGAGGTAGAGGGCGACGTCCTCCGGCCGGTCGAGGTCGAGGGCGAGGCCGGGCCGCTCGACGAGCGCGAGCGAATATCCGGCCGTGCGCGCGGCTTCCACATGGCGCGCGCGGCTTCCGGGCCCGAACGCGAACGGTATTTTCACGCCGGGGCGCAGCAGCAATCCGTTGGTGCCGCCGTCGCGGGCGGGCGCGAGCACGACATTGGCGTCTTCGGCCGCGAGCGCGGCGATGTCGTCGGGGATCGCGCCGGGCACGTCGACGGGCAGGACGAGAAGCGAACGTCCGGCATGGGATGCGCGCGCCCAGGCTAAGGCGGCTTCCAGGCTGGCGTTGAGCCCCCCTTCCGGAGCATCGGGGAGAACCAGCGCGCCGAAGTCCGCAGCCGCCCGCGCGGCGTCGGCGTCGCCCGAGAGGGGCGCATCAATAGATGCGCGCGGGAATTCGCCCGCGCGCGCGGTGACCACCGCGATTCCCTCGATCGCGGGCGAACGCGATAGGCATTCGAGCACGTCTTCAAGCATCGCGCGCGCGAGCGCCGCGCGTTCCTCGGGCGCAAGCAGGGGCGCGAGGCGCCGCTTGGCGTCCGTCAACGCGCGAACCGGAACCAGGGCGAACGGGGGGGCGGGGGTCACGCGCGGATCTCCTCGGCGAAGGCGAGCACGTCTTTCGCCAGTGTGGCGCGATCGGCGTCGTTCCGCATCAGCGTTTTGGCGATGCGCACCCGGGGGCCCCGGATCGCCCCGGCGGCGTCGCGGTCGGCTTCGTCGACGACCAGGCCGTCGATCAGCCCGGCGTAGCGCTCGGCGATCCAGGCGACGGTGGGCTCGCCCCCCATCTCGGCGATCATCTTGGCGGCGGGGCCCTTGACCGCGCGGCCTCCGACCAGGGGCGACACGGCGATCACCGGCGCGGGTGTTGCTTGCAGCGCGGCGCTCAACCCCGGCAGGGCGAGAATCGGCGCGACGCTGACGAACGGATTGGAAGGCCCGATTGCCACCGCGCGCAAGCCCGGATCGGCGAGAAGCGCCGTCAATCGCGGCAGCGGGCGCGCCGCCTCGGCGCCGACGAAGCGGAAGCCCTTGACCCGGGGCTCGCACCGGCGGCGCACGAAATAATCCTGGAAGGAGAGTGTGCCCTGGTCGGTTTCGACCACGGTCGCCACCCGGTCGTCGCTCATGGGCAGGATTTCGGCGGCGACCTCGAGGACGCGGGCGGCGTCCGCCGTGACGTCGGAAAGCGCCCGCCCTTCGGCCAGCGCCCGGGTGCGAAAGACGTGGAGCGCCAGGTCCTTGTCGCCGAGCCGGAACCAGGTTTCCCCGCCGAGCTTCGCCAGCGCCGCCATGAACGACCAGGTTTCGTCCGCGCGGCCCCAGCCCTGTTCGGGGTTTTCGAGGCCGGCCAGGGTGTAGAGCACGGTGTCGAGGTCGGGGCAGATGGCGAGCCCGAGGTGCGTGAAATCGTCGGCGGTGTTGACGGCGACCGTGAGTTCGGCCGGGTCGGAAAGCGCCTGCGCGAGCCCGCGCGCCAAACGCGCGCCGCCGACGCCGCCCGACAGCAGCAGCACGCGACCGGAAGGGGAGGGCAGGGTCATGGGTTCAGCGGAACAGATCGAGGGCCGGATCGCGGATCAAGGCGCGCGCCGGTTTTTCGGGGCCGCCCAACGCGAGCCCGCGCAGGATCACCGCCGGCAGGCCTTCGTCCGCCGCGCCCATCAGGAGCGACGCGGCCGCCGCGATTTCGTCGGCGAGCGCGATTTCGGTGACGCGGAGCGGCCTGCCGAACAGGTCGGGCGCGCCGCGCTTATCCAGCAACGCCGGGATTCCGGCCGCACCCAGGGCGACGCCGACCACGCCGTTGCGCCAGGGCCGGCCGAAGCTGTCGGTGACGACCACGCCCGCCTTCGCCCCCGCGCGCGCTTCCAATTCCGCGCGCAGGCGCTGGGCCGATTGGTCCGGATCGAGCGGCAGCAGCAGCGCCATGTCGTCGCCTTCGACGTTCGACTGGTCCACGCCCGCGTTGGCCATGACGAAGCCGAGCCGGTGCTCGACGATCAGCACGTTGGGGGCTTCCCGCACCACCCGCGTCGATTCGGAAAGGATCACCTCCACCAGGCGCGCGTCCTTGCCGACCCGGGCCGCGATCTCGCGCGCGCGCGGGCCGGGCGCCACGGTCTTGAGATCGACCGCGCGTCCTTCCGCCTTGGAAACGATCTTTTGCGCCACCGCGACCACGTCGCCGTCGGCGAGGGGCGTTTTTTCCCGCGCGCACCCGTCCGCGATCAGACTGGCGAGGTCGTCGCCCGCGCGCACCCTGGGCAGGCCGGGAAGGGCGATCAGGGTGACGGCCACCGGCAACCTCCCGTCAGAGTTGGGTTCCGTCCGCTTTCCGGCCGACCAGCCGGATGCCGGCGCCGTCCACCTTGTAGAGCCGGTTGACGGTGATCAGCACCGAGGTCAGCGCCTCGGCCGCGGCCGAATTGGCGAGCGGCCCGCCGTGGAAGGCCCGGAGGCCCGCCGCGCGCACCACCGTCATCGCGTCCTCGCGCGCGGCCGCGTCGTCGCCGAACACCAGCACGTCGCATTCGATTTCGCCGTCGGATTGCAGCTTGGCGGCGGAGACGTTGTGGAACGCGCTCGCCACCCGCGCGGTCGGATCGAGGAGTTTTTTGGTCTTGAGCGCGGCGCACCCTTCCGGCGGCAGCTGCACGGTGCCGACCTTGGGCGGCACCAGCGGCACGGTGGTGTCGATCACCAGCTTCCCCGCGCACGCCGAAGAAATCGCGGCCAGCGTGTCGGCCTGGCTCGCGAACGGCACGGCGAGGATGACGACGGCGGCTTGGCGCGCGGCGTCCGCCTGGCCCGCGCCGGAGGCGCCCGGAATGTCGCGGGCGGCGGCTTCCGCCTTGGCCGGATCGCGCGAGCCGATCACGATCGGGTGCCCCGCGCGCGCGAGGCGCCTGGCGAGCCCGGAGCCGAGCGCCCCGGTGCCGCCGATCACGGCGATCGTTTCTTTCTCAGCCAAGCGGCATCTCGGGCAGCGGCAGGACGCGGACCCCGGCGGCGACGAGCGCGTCGCGCGCGGCCTTGCCGACCGCGGCCGAGGTCGGCTCGTCGCCGTGGATGCAGAGCGAATCGATGCGGCGCTTGATCTTCCTGCCCGAACGCGCGGTCACCTCGCCGTCCAGGATCATGCGCACCACGCGATCGGCGGCCGCCTTCGGGTCGCGGATCACGGAACCCTCGATCTTGCGCGAGGTGAGATTGCCGTCGTCCTCATAGGTGCGGTCGACGAAACCCTCACGCGCGTATTTGAGGCCGACCTTCTCGGCCGCCTTCTCCATCACCGAACCGGAGAGCAGCACGTAGATCAGCGCGGGATCGACCGCCTTGATGCCGCGCCCGATGGCGAGCGCGTAGTCCTCGTTCTCGGAGGCCATGTTGTAGAGCGCGCCGTGCGGCTTGACGTGGGTGACCCGGGTCCCGGCGTAATGGGCGATCCCCTGCAGCGCGCCGACCTGGTAGGCGATCATGTATTCGAGGTCGGCGGGCTTCATGTCGATGCGCCGCCGCCCGAAGCCCCACAGGTCGTTGAAGCCGGGGTGCGCGCCGAGGCTGACGCCGTGCTTTTTCGCGCGCATCACCAGGCCGTGCATCACGGTCGGGTCGCCCGCGTGGAAGCCGCAGGCGACGTTGGCGGAATTGACGATGGACAGGAGCAGGTCGTCGTTGCCGATGTCGTAGGCGCCGAAGCCTTCGCCCATGTCGGCGTTGATGTTGACGGCGGGGGCCATGTGAAAATTCCTTGCCGGGAGCCTACAGAATAATTGCCCGGACAACTTTTATCAAGTATAGAACAACATCGTCTCTTTATCGTTTACGGTCAACGGGGTTGGGAGACGTGCCAGAAACAGAGAGAGCAGCCGAACGCGAAACCGGGAACGCCTACCCGAGGTTCCGGCCCCAGGGCGACGCCGCCCTGGTGGTGGAATTCGGCGATCGCGTCGACCGCGCCGTCAGCGAAAAGGTCTACGACCTGGCTGACGCGGTGGCCGCCGCCGCGATTCCCGGCGTCCGCGAAACGGTGCCGACGTTCCGCTCGCTCTTGGTGTTCTACGACCCGCTCATTCTCGATTTCGCCGCCGCGGTCGTCAAGGTGCGCGCCCTGATCGGCGGCGGCGGCGGGCGCCACCGCAAGGTGCGCCGCGTCCACATGCCCGCCTGCTACGACGAGGACTTCGGCCCCGACTTGGCCGAGGCCGCCCAAATCGCCGGCCTGACGCGCGAAGACGCCGCGCGGCTCCACGCCTCGGTCGACTACCACGTCTACATGCTGGGTTTCCTGCCCGGCTTCGCCTACATGGGCGACGTGCCGGGCCCGCTCAACCTGCCGCGCCGCAAGACGCCGCGCGTCAAGGTGCCGCCGCGTTCGCTGGCCATCGCCATCGGCCAGACCGGCATCTATCCGCTCGAAAGCCCGGGCGGCTGGTGGCTGATCGGCCAGGTGCCGGTGGAGCTCTGCGACATGGGGAAATCGCCGCCCGCGCTGCTGGCGCCGGGCGATTTGGTGCGCTTCCGCCCGGTCGACCGCGCGGCGTTCGATGCGATCCGCGCCGAGTGGGCGGCCGGGCGCGGCACCATCGAGGTGGAGGAAGTATCGTGACCGCGTTGTTGGTGCGCCAGCCGGGCATTCATACGACGGTGCAGGATCGCGGCCGCTTCGGCTATCAGGCGCAAGGAGTCCCCGTTTCCGGCGCGCTCGATCCCGTCATGCTGCGGCTCGCCAACGCGCTCGTCGGCAACGCGCCTTACGAGGCCGGGCTCGAAATCCTGCTCTCCGGCCCGGCGCTGGAGGTGGAAGGGGCGAGCGTCCGGGTCGCGCTCGCGGCCTTCGGCGGCACCCTCGCGATCGAGGGAGAGTCAACTCGCACCTTTCCCGCGTGGCGCAGCGTGACCGCGAAGAAGGGCGAGCGCGTCGCGGTCAAGGGCACCGGCGGGCCGGTCTGCGCGTATCTCGCCGTCGAGGGCGGCTTCGATCTCGCGCCCGTGCTGGGAAGCCTTTCCACCTACGCGCGCGGGAAGTTCGGCGGCTTCCAGGGCCGCGCGCTCCGGGCGGGCGATTCCATCCCCTTGAAACGCGCGACGGCTTCCGCGCGCGAGGAAACGTCGCTGGCCGATCCGCCGCGGGAAGACAAGAGCCCGCTCCGCATCGTGCCCGGCCCGCAGGACGATCTGTTCGCGCCGTCCGCCCTCGATATTCTCTGTTCCTCCATCTACACGGTCGCGCGCAATTCCGACCGCATGGGGCTCCGCTTCGAAGGGCCGGAACTGCCGCACGCGAAGGGCCACGACATCCTCTCCGACGGCATCGCCTCGGGCGCGATCCAGGTGCCGGGCGACCGCCGCCCGGTGCTGCTGGTCGCCGACCGCCAGACCACGGGCGGCTATCCGAAGATCGCGACCGTGGCGACGTGCGACCTGCCGCGCGCCGGGCGCCTGAAGCCGGGCGACAGGGTGCGCTTTTCCGCCGTCACCATCGAGGACGCGCAAAAACTGGCCCGCGCCGAGGCGGCGCGGATCGAACGCCTCGCCGCCGGTCTCGCCCCGGCGGGCGCGGGCGACATGGACCTCGCGCAACTCTACGCCGCCAACCTGGTGAGCGGCGTCGTCGGCGGCGCGGAAGGAGACTGAGATGGCCATAATCAAAACCCCTGTCGCCGCGCGCGGTCCCGCCGATAGGCGGGCGAAGCCAAGTTCCTCCGCGCGCTCGCGAAAGCGACATAAGAAAAACGACTCTCTCTCCCGCGCCTTCGGGCGGAGCCGGGTGCCGCTCTATATCCAGCTCGCGGGCCTCTTGCGCCGCAAGATCGAGGACGGCGTTTTCGCGCCGGGCCAGCGGCTTCCGACCCTCGAAGGATTGGAACGCGAATTCCGGGTCGCGCGCGTCACCGTGCGCCTCGCGGTCGAGCTGCTGCAGAAGGAAGGCCTGGTCTGGAGCCAGCAAGGGAAGGGCACCTTCGTCGCGCGCGAGGTGCCGGAGCGGCGCTGGCTCCGCCTCGCGACCGATCTCGACTCGCTCTGCCGGATCATCGCCGTCAACGTGCCGAAGTTCGTGCACGTCGCCGATCCGCCGGCCGAACCCAGGCTTCGCCCCGGCGAGGGCCGCCCGGCGCCCGCCGGGTATCGGTATCTCCGCAGCGTCCAGTACCGGGACGGCGAGCCGTTCGCCGTGGTCTCGGTCCACCTCGACCGCGCCATTTACGACCGCGCGCCGGAGGATTTCCGCGCCCACACGGCATTGCCCATCCTGGTGCGCGAAGCGCGCGGGCGGATCGCCCACGCCTCCAACACCGTCACCATCGGCGGCGCCGACCCGGAGGTCGCCGAATACCTGCGCGTGCCGTTGAACGCGCCCACCGCCGAGGTGCGCTGCGTCGTCACCGACCGCGACGGCGTCGCCATCTACGTCGCCGAAATGGCCTATCGCGGCGACTGCGCGCGGCTCGATATCGATTTGCTGAAGGGGTAGGGGGCGCGCGGCGATCCGATGGCGGTTCCGTCGCGCTCAATCAGCCGCACGCCGGCGTAGAGAAGCACATCCTCGACGGTCCGAAACGCGAGAGCATAGGCGCCCGCGGGATTGACAAAGCGGACGCGCGCGGGCGTTCTCAGGAGCGGACAAGAGACGCGGCACTCGTATTCCAGGTCCGATATTTTCGTCGGCGTTCCGATGCGTATCTCGAAACGGAACGCCCTGCCGTCGGCGTCCCTGGCGCGGAAGATTTTGCGGAACGGCTTGGGCGTCGATCCTCGCGTTCGGGGCGGCGCCAACGCCGATTCCGGGGAGCGTCGGTTATCGGCGAAATACGGAAGCCGGGGCGGGCACGGAATGTCGTCGGCGTTTCCGGCGCGTCCCGCGAAACGGAGGCCGGAAACGACCATGATTTCCCGCAGCGCGCGAAAGGCGAGAAAGCGCGCTTCCGCCGCCGTCGCCGCTCGGATACGGAAGGGTTTCCTCAGGGCCGAGCAGTACGCGCGGCATTCGTGCCGGCCGTCGGACAGTCGCCGTGGCGCACCGACATCGATCAGGAAGCGGACGCGCGCGCCGTCGGCCCGGCGGGCGAGCAAGGTCTTTCGAAACCGCGCGTTCGCCCGTCGTCCGTTCGCGGCGACGCGACGCCCGCCGCCCGCGTGTCGGCCCCTCGTCGGGAGCCGGGGCGGGCACGTCCATTTCATGGCGCGGCCGTTTTGATCGAGAAGGGCGAAATCCCGCGTGATGTCCCTCACGAAGCGGAAGGCCAACGCATACGCGTGTTCGGGGTCCGAGGAACGGATTCGGGCCGGGGTTCGGAGCGGCGGGCAAGAAACCCGGCAGGCGAATTCCCGCGCGGACAGCTTCTTCGGGGCGCCGACGACGATCGGAAACGGCTCCAGCGAACCGTCGGCTCCCCTGACGTACAATGTCTCGCGGTATGGGTTCATCGATCACCAATCGCCCGTGTTCAGCGGGGGCATCGGGCGTCCATATCGGCAGGCAGTGTAGCGCTCCGCCGCCGATGCCCGGCAACGGGCCCCGGCCGCCGGTCCCTTTGTTTCCGACACCTGCCCGCAAATCGCGGAATCGACCGCATAGAGCCGTTCGCAATCCTTTTCGGGGCGAGGTCCCCGGCCTCGTCCGCCGCGACCGCCCCTGAACGCTTCCTCCAGGGTGTCGAGCCACGACGGTAGGCCACTACCGGAACCGGTATCCGGACGGTCGTCAATATCGGAGCGATGGGAGCCGGTTGCAAGGAGCCGGTTGAGGGTGCGTTCGGTCGGACCACCCGCAAGCATGAGGCCGTCGACTTTGAGGGCATGGTCTTTCTGGAAGGCTTCGATGCCGTCGAACAATTGGTTGTCGGGAAAGGGATCTAGGCCGCTCGTCGGTTCCGGATAGTAGCCGAGCCGATGGAGGACAAGCTTGGTTTCGAGAGTATCCTTGAGGTTGACTTTGGACGTACGTCCCAAGGTTGAACGCAGTCTGAATGGGGAAGGCATGATCGTCTCCTAAGGTTTTGATGTCGCCGACCGAATTGCGGATGTGCGAGGAGTTGCCTCGGGCGCGCGCGTTCTCTCGCCGGCCAGCGGCCGGTTCGGGTGGAAAATGTCTCGGGAAGCGTTATCCGCCTCGGGTTGTCGAAAGGCAGGTCGAGCCGGCCCTTCGGCCCTGCGGGCGCTATTGGAATTGTCGCCAACACCGCGAGCGGCGGCAACGTAACGCACTCTAGAACATAAATTTACCTATGTCAAGGAATATTTACTTATAATACACAAGGTTCTCGGTCACGCCTGTTGGTCAGCTTAT
>CAYPQV010000029.1:25405-28494 GCA_964412955.1 uncultured Hyphomicrobiales bacterium | reverse complement strand
CGCTGCAGGACATCATCGCCATTCTCGGCATGGACGAGCTGTCGGAGGAAGACAAGCTCACGGTCGCGCGCGCGCGCAAGATCCAGCGTTTCCTGTCGCAGCCGTTCCACGTCGCCGAGGTGTTCACCGGCAGCCCCGGCAAGCTGGTGGCGCTCGCCGACACCATCAAGGGCTTCAAGGGCATCGTCGCCGGCGACTACGACACGCTGCCCGAGGCCGCCTTCTACATGGTCGGCACCATCGAGGAGGCGGTCGAGAAGGCGAAGCGCATGGCGGCGGAAGCCGCCTGAGGACCTGAAATCATGAATCCCCGTCACACCCCCCACCCTAACCCTCCCCCGCAAGGGGGGAGGGAGCATCCCCAAAAATCTCCCTCCCCCTCGATGGGGGAGGGATGGGGCGGGGGTGACATTGCGTGTGGGGGTGATTCTTGCCCCGCCAATCGGGACTAACGCATCATGGCCGCCACCATCGCCTTCGAACTCGTCACCCCCGAACGGCTGGTCAAGTCCGAGCCGGTCGAGATGGTGGTCGTGCCCGGCGCCGAGGGCGACATGGGCGTGCTGCCCGGCCACTCGCTGCTGGTCGGAACGCTGCGCCCCGGCGTGGCGACGGTGTACGAAGGGGGCAAGCCGGTCGAGCGCCTGTTCGTTTCCGGCGGCTTCGTCGACGTCTCGCCCGAATGCTGCACGGTGCTGGCGGACGAGGCGATACCGCTCGCCGAGATCGCGCGACCCGAAGCCGAGGCCCGCCTCGCCCGCGCCCGCGCCCGACTGGCCGACGCCGAAACCGACGCCGCCAAGGCGCAAGGCCAGCGCGCGGTCGCCGTCGCCGAAGCCCTGCTCGCCCTGGTCGACCGGACGGCGTGACGCGATGTTCGGCCGCTCCACCGTAGCGCCGAGCGACTTTCCCGCACCCGACGAAGACCTGCGTCCGCCCGCGGGCGAAACCGAACGCGCGCTGGTCCTGGCGGGCGGCTGCTTCTGGTGCACGGAAGCCGTCTACCGCGAACTGGACGGAGTCCTCTCGGTCGTGTCCGGCTACGCGGGCGGCACGGCCGAAACCGCGAACTACGGAAGCGTCTGCTCGGGCCGGACCGGCCACGCCGAGGCGATCGAAATCCGTTACGATCCCGCCCGCGCGTCGTTCGGCGAGCTGCTCCGCATCTTCTTTTCCGTCGCCCACGATCCCACCCAGTTGAACCGCCAGGGCAACGACTCAGGTCCCCAGTACCGCTCGGCGATCTTTTATCAAGACGAAAACGAAAAGCGGATCGCGCGCGATTACATCGCCAAGCTCGACAAATCGAAGCTTTTCGATTCGCCCATCGTCACCGCGCTGGAGCCGCTGACGAAATTTTACCCGGCGGAGGATGAACACCAGGATTACGCCCGCCTCAATCCGGGCCAGCCCTACATCGCCTACGTCTCGGCGCCCAAGGTGGCGAAGCTCAGGAAATATTTTCCCGAACGCCTGAAATCGCCGCGATGAGCTCCTTGCGACGCTGGAAACTCCCATGACCCCGCATCCGATCCGTCTGTTTGCCGTCGTTGCGCTCGCCGCGTTGGCGGCGGCCGCATCCGCCGGCGGCGCGCGGGCCGAGCTTCAGGAACTTCAACTCAAGACCGACCGGGACGAATCGGTTCGTGCCATCCTCGCCAAGCCGCTGGGCGCGGCGGCGCCAAATGCAAAAGACCCGGCGGCACCGTCCGCGCCCGGTCTTTCGATGGGGCGGCCTGCGCCGCCGGGCGAGGGACGCCGTCCGGCGGTCATCTTCAACCACGGCACCGGGGTCCGGCGGGACGGCTACGAGGGCTCGCCCAATCGCGGCGGCATGAACGTCGCCGATTTTCTCCGCGCCCTCGCGCGCGAGAACTACGTCGTCCTCGCGCCGATCCGAACCATCCTGGCGAACGAGGCTTCGATCGGCCGGGGAGGAATCACCGGCACGCCCGAGCAATGGGGCGAGGTCATCGCCTACGGCATCCGCGCGGTCGACGCCGCGCGGCGGCACCTGGTCGAACGGCCCGACGTGGATCCCCGGCGCATCGCCCTGGTGGGTTTTTCCGAAGGCGGCAACGTCTCGTTGTGGGCCGCGTCGCGGACGCCCGGTTACCGCGCCGTCGTCTTGCTGGCGCCCGCGGCCATATCCAATTCGCCGGATTACCGGTTGGGCATGGCCGCGCGGGAAGAAAACGCCGCCCGCATCGGCGCGCCGGTCTTCCTCGCGGTCGGGGCCAACGACCTGCCCGCGATCCGGGGCGCGGTCGAAAGGTTCCTCATTCCCAATCTCACCAAGGTCAATCCCCAGTTCCGCCATCGAACCGACTATCCGGGCGGGCACGACTGGTTTTGGAAAGTGCGCGACGAATACTGGAACGACGTGACCGCTTTCCTCAAGGAGCACCTCGACTGATGCGCGCCGTCTGGTACGAACGGAAGGGCCCCGCCGCCGAAGTGCTGACGGCGGGCGAAATGCCGGAGCCGCGACCGGGGCCGGGCGAGGTACGGGTGCGCGTCGCCGTGTCCTCGGTCAACCCGACCGACGTCAAGCGCCGGAAAGAGGGCCGCGAACTCGGAAAATTCCCCCGCATCGTTCCCAACAACGACGGCGCCGGCGCCATCGACGCGGTCGGCGCGGGGGTCCCCGCGACCCGCGTCGGCGAGCGCGTCTGGGTCTACGCCGCGCAACATGGAAGACCCTTCGGCACCGCCGCGCAATACACCTGCGTGCCTTCGCGGTTCGCGATCCCGCTGCCGGACGGCGTCCCGTTTCACGACGGTGCGTGCCTGGGCGTTCCGGCGGTGACCGCGCATCGCTGCCTCTTCCCCGGCAACGAGTCGCTTTCGGGGCAAAATATCTTAATCACCGGCGGCACGGGGCGGGTCGGCGCCTATGCGATCCAGATGGCGAAGCGCGCGGGCGCGTTCGTCGTCGCCACGTCGTCCGCGCCCAAGCTTTCGCAACTGAAGGACCTCGGCGCCGACATGGCCCTCGACTACCGCGCCGCCGACCTGGCCGACCAAATCAAGGCGGCGAGCGGCGGCAAGGGCGTCGCGCGCATCGTCGAAACCGAATTCGGCGCCAA
>CAYPQV010000029.1:0-25305 GCA_964412955.1 uncultured Hyphomicrobiales bacterium | reverse complement strand
CGGCGAGCGGCGGCAAGGGCGTCGCGCGCATCGTCGAAACCGAATTCGGCGCCAACGTCGCGCTTGCGCCCAAGATTCTCGCGCCGGGCGGCGCGATCGCCACCTACGCCTCCGATTCCGCGCCGGAACCGAAAATCCCGTTCGGCCCGCTGATGGTGCTGAACGCGAAAATCGAATTCGTGTTCATCTACGGCATGCCGGAAGCGGCGCAGGACAAGGCCTTCGCCGACGTGACGGAAATGCTGCGCGCGGGCGCGCTCCGGCACCGCGTCGGGCTGCGCGTGCCGCTCGCCGAGGTCGCCTCGGCCCACGCGGCGGTGGAAGGCGGCACCGCCACCGGCAGCGTGCTGGTGGATATCCCCTAGGGCTCGTTCCCTACCCCACCCTTTTATTGCGGTGCCGCGAATTTCCCCCTCGACCGGGGAGGGGCGGACCCGGCGCCGATCGGATACACACGGAAAATCCCCTCCGAGGTCGAAGGCATCATGCGGATTTATCTCGCCCGGCACGGCGAAGCGGTGGAGGCGCTGGAAAACCCGCGCCGGCCCTTGAGCGCCAAGGGCCGGGCCGAGGTCGAGCGCATGGCGTCGTTCCTGGCGCGCGGCGGCGTGCGCCCTAGGCGCGTGATCCACAGTCCGAAACTGCGCGCGGGCGAAACGGCGGCGATCCTGGCCCGCGTGCTGGCGCCCGGCCTGACGCTGGAGGAAAGCGAGGGGATCGGCCCCGAGGATTCGCCCGAACGCCTGGTCGCCTCGGCGAAAAACTGGGCGGCGGCGGCGAACGTGGCGAACGGCCCCGCCAATTCGACCGGCAACGACGTGCTGGTGGTCGGCCACATGCCGTTCATGGCGGGCGCGGTCGCGGCCCTGGTCGGCGCCGGCGCGGCGGCGAATCCCGCCGCGCGTCAAGGAACGCGCCCCGACCAGGACGCCGGGTTCGCCGACTTCGCCACCGGCGGCGTCGCGTGCCTGGAAAGCGAGGCCACCGCCAAGGGCGTGCGCTGGCGGCTCCTTTGGCTCGTCGCGCCGGGGCTGTTGGGGGGTTAGTGCGGATTCCCCCTCCCCCCTTGCGGGGGAGGGTTGGGGTGGGGGGTGTTTTCATTCGGAAGGTACTGCGCCCTTCCCGTTTCTTGACCGAACCAACTCCCTAGTTCACCCTTCCGGCAAGGGGGGCGGACATGACCACCGTCACCATCCGCCAAGCCAAAGCGAATTTTTTCAAACTGATCGTCCGCGTATGCAAGGGCGAAGAAATTATGCTTACCGAAGCGGGCAAGCCGGTGGCCAAGATCGTGCCCTATGACGAAAATATGAAGCGTCGTAAGTGAGGCAAAAGCCATATGATTAGCTCACCATAAACGACAACTTCGACGATCCACTCGTTCCGGACAACGTTTGATTGAGTTGAGAGATGTGTCCGCGCAACAAAATTACATCGAATGAACGACCAGATAGAGCCTACATATGGACAGTATACTAAATTTTCTCAATCAGGGTTGGATTGGTTCGTTACTTGGTGTGCTTGGCATAGGGTTTGGTATTTACCAAGTTGTCCGACGGACTGAAGCACGATTAGTTTATCAATATATTGGCCAACAATTAATTGAGAGCGATCATGGTCTGCTCCCAAATGAGGTTGTAGTCCAATTTGATGGAAAAAAAGTTCCTCGTCTTTCTCTCTCTCAAATTATCATTTGGAATAATGGTCGGAAGGCTATACGCGGCGAGGATATTACCCCGAAAGACCCGATAAAATTTTCGTTCGGAGACGATGCGGAAATCCTAAAGGCTGAAATACTCAAATTTACGCGTGCCGCGAATGAATCAAGGACATCAATTGAAGAAAAAAATCGACAGGATGTTCTCTATCAATTTTCGTTTCTAAATCACGGTGATGGTGCGTTAATCCGTATCCTCCATACGGGGCGACAGACATGGCCACACTGTTTTGGAACACTTATTGGGCCATCAAAAGGTGTTGAATCATTTGGAAAAATTTACACCAATTTTCATTGGCCACTATACTTAGATTTTTCTTCAGGCTTTGTGGCTTCGTTTTCTATTTTTTTCGCTCTATTTCCAAAGTTCTTTGAACGATTGATTCGTATTACTTTTATGATGGGGGAGGAAATTATCTCGGTGACAGATGTTCCGTATACTGTGACATCCACTGAAATGCGGATAACTCTTGGGTTTCTTGGGATCTTTTTATTTTGTTATGTGATCTTTCTTCATTGGATACGGCGGCGTCGATTCCCAAGTGCTTTGACGCCCGATGAATTGGTGGTGAAGGGAAAAAGTTAGTGAACGAATACAACGGTTATTAACAGCATATTTAAATAAATTATTTCATAATGTTTAGATGCCCTCACGCCGCCATTTTCCATTGGCGGGCCTTGATGGCGAACGTCGCCACCTCCGCTCACCGATAGGTCGTCTCGTTCCGCCTGAGCACGTCGAACACGCGCACCGCGCGCGCGGTAAAGTCGATCTCGAAGATGATCCGCCAGTCGCCGACGCGGCGGCGGAAGGCGTCCTGGCCCTTGAGCTTCACCACGTCGCCCGCCAGCGGATCGGCGGCCATCGTTTGAAGCGCCGCCTCGATCCGCCGCCGGTCGCGCTCCGGCAGGCGCTCAAGGCTTTTGCGCGCGCGCGGGGCGGCGAGGACGGTCCACGTCACGGGGCGATGCCTTCACGCGGGCGCGGCGGAATTGGCGGCGGCCCTCCCTGATCGCGGCGATCTCGTCGGGGGCGGCCTCCGCCTCGGGCAGTCGCGCCATTCGCTCCCGCACCGCGCGGACGGACGCCGCGCGGATGTAGTGCCTGAGCGCCTCGCGCACCAATTCGGAGCGGGTCCGGTGCTCGGCCCTGCGCACGCGCTCGATCTCGCCCGCCATTTCGGGCGGCAGGGAAACGGAAAAGGTCGCGGTGGCGCGGGACATGAACGGAGAGCCTCCAAAAGGGAGCGTATGACTGAGTAATACTTTGTCCGATACGCGCGCCCCGTCAAGTTCCCGCGCGCCGCCCCTTGACAACCTATCCTATTTATGTATATATTCCTTAAATTAGGTCCATTGTCAAGGAGCCTTCCGCCATGTCCTCTCAAAGCGAGGCCGATTCCTGGCCTTTTCCGCCGCCGCCCGACCCCCCGGCCCCGGCGCGCCCGCCCGGCGCCCGCGCGCATCGACCCCGCCGCCTCACCCCCCGGCAAGACCGGTTCTGCGAATGTTACGCCGCGACCGGCAACGCCGCCGAGGCGGCGCGCCGCGCGGGCTACGCCGAACGGGGCGCGCGCTTCCAGGGCCACCGGCTGCTGAAGGACGCCCGCGTCCAGGCCCGCGTCGCCGCGCTGCACACCGCGCTCGCCGACCGGATCGACCCCGGCCTGATCCTGGGGCGGCTCGAAAACCTCTACCGCCTCGCGGAGCAATCCGGCAGCTATCGCGCCGCCGCGCACGTTCTTGCGCTCATGGGCCGGTTCCTCTGCTTCGACCGGCGCGGCATGGCGCTCGGCCTGCTCAGCGAAAATCGCGAGCCCGAATTCCCGCGCCGCGAATCCCCGTCCCAGGCGACGCCCTACCGCCTTCCGTCGGCAGCCGAATCCATGCGCCGCGTCCTGGCGGAAAAAGGCCCGGACCGGTGAAGATGTCTACAAACGCCTACGCGAATCCGGCGGTTTCGAGCCCGATCAACGGCTTAACGCCGTTTTCCCCCGCGCGGCCTTGGCGCGGGCGTGCTCCCGCGCATGCGCGGTCCGCCACCCGCCGCCGCGCTCGGCGCGACGCCCGGCTTGTCGAGGCCGAGCTCGAACGCCTCCAGGCGGCGGATTTCGTCGCGCAAGCGCGCCGCTTCCTCGAACTCCAAATTCGCCGCCGCGTCGCGCATCCGCTGGTCCAGTCCTTCCAGGTGGGCGCGGAGGTTGTGGCCGACCAGGTGCGCGTCGCCGGAAACGCCGGTATCGACGGTGACGTAATCCTGCTCGTAGACGGAGGCGAGCGCGTCGGCGATGCCCTTCTTCACGCTCGCGGGCGTGATGCCGTGGGCCTCGTTGTAGGCCTGCTGCTTCCGCCTTCGCCGCTCGGTCTCGCCGATCGCGAATTTCAGCGATTCGGTCATGGCGTCGGCGTAGAGCAGCACGCGCCCCTCGATGTTGCGCGCGGCCCGGCCGATGGTCTGGATCAGGCTGGTCCTGGACCGCAGGAACCCTTCCTTGTCCGCGTCCAGAATCGCGACCAGGGCGCATTCGGGAATGTCGAGCCCCTCGCGCAAAAGGTTGATCCCCACCAGCACGTCGAACGCGCCGAGGCGGAGATCGCGCATGATCTCGATCCGCTCCAGGGTCTCGATGTCGGAATGCATGTAGCGCACGCGGACGCCGTGTTCGTGGAGATATTCGGTCAGGTCTTCCGCCATGCGCTTGGTCAGCACGGTCACCAGCGCGCGGAAGCCCTTGGCCGCCGTCGCCTTGACCTCCTTCATCAGGTCGTCCACCTGGCCGCCCGCCGGGCGCACGACGCAGAGGGGATCGATCAGCCCGGTCGGGCGCACCACCTGTTCGATCACCGCGCCGCCGGTCTTTTCCAATTCCCACGGGCCGGGCGTCGCCGAAACGAACACGCTCGGCGGGCGCATCGCCTCCCATTCCTCGAACTTCAGGGGCCGGTTGTCGACGCAGGAGGGAAGGCGGAAGCCGTATTCGGCGAGCGTGGATTTGCGGTTGTAGTCGCCCCGGTACATGCCGCCGAGTTGCGGCACGGTGACGTGGCTTTCGTCCACCACCAGAAGCGCGTTTTCGGGAAGATACTCGAACAGCGTGGGCGGCGGCTCGCCCGGGTTGCGCCCGGTCAAATAGCGCGAATAGTTCTCGATCCCGTTGCAGTGGCCGGTGGTTTCCAGCATTTCGAGGTCGAGCATGGTGCGCTGCTCGATCCGTTCCGCCTCCAGGTGGCGGCCTTGTCCCAGGAAGTGCGCGATCCGTTCCTTCAGTTCCGCCTTGATCTTGGGGATCGCCTGCAGAATGGTCGGGCGCGGCGTCACGTAGTGGCTGTTGGGAAAGACGGTGACGGCGGCCAAGGTCGCCGCCTTTTCGCCGGTGAGCGGGTCGATTTCCCACAGGCCCTCGATCTCCTCGCCGAACAGGGATATGCGCCAGGCGCGGTCTTCCAGGTGCGAAGGGAAGATTTCCACCACGTCGCCGCGCACGCGGAAGGTGCCGCGCGCGAAATCGTGGTCGTTCCGCCGGTACTGCAGTTCGACCAGCCGTTTCTGCAATGCCGCGCGCTCGATCCGCCCGCCCGTTTCCAGGGTCAGGATCATTTCCGAATAGGTCTCGACCGCGCCGATGCCGTAGATGCAGGACACCGAGGCGACGATCACCGTGTCGCTCCGCTCCAAGAGCGCGCGGGTGGCGGCGTGGCGCATGCGGTCGATCTGCTCGTTGATCGAAGCGTCCTTCTCGATATAGGTGTCGGTGCGCGGCACGTAGGCCTCGGGCTGGTAGTAGTCGTAATAACTCACGAAGTACTCGACCGCGTTTTCGGGGAAGAACCCCTTCATCTCGGCGTAGAGCTGGGCGGCCAGCGTCTTGTTGGGCGCCAGCACCAGGGTCGGGCGCTGCAGGTTCTGGATCATGTGCGCGACCGTGAAGGTCTTGCCCGAGCCGGTGACGCCGAGCAGCACCTGCTCGCGCTCGCCCGCCCGGGCGCCCGCGGTCAGTTTCTCGATCGCCTGGGGCTGGTCGCCGGCCGGCGCGTAGTCGGAGACCAGCCTGAAGCGCCGCCCGTCGGCGAGCGCCGGACGCTTGGCGGGCGTGAAGATCTCGGGGTTGACGAAGGGCGGCGCGGTCATGGCGGCGGGCCTTCAAATCGGGAGGAAGAAATACGGGTCATGGCGCGCCGCTTGCGCCTCGGTGGCGACGGCCTTGCGCAGCGCCCGGTAGGGCCGATGCACGGTCCTTCGCGTCAGGATTTCGAACAGGCGTCGGCGGCCTTCGCCCCCCGATGCGCGCCTCGGCACCTCGACGTAGCCGTAATACGCTTGCAAGAGGCGGATCGCGGCGCGCACCGACGCGTTGGCCGCGTCGTCGTAGCAGATAATCCCGCCCACCGGCAGCATGCGGTTGAGCAGGAACGCCTCGAACGCGAGCTGGTCGAAGGATTTCCAGCCGTCGACGAACACGAAATCGAACGTTTCCCCGGCCAGCGCGAGGCGCGGCAGGACCAGCTCCGACGGTTCCTCGATCAGGCGGTGCCGGGCGGCGTCGGGCGCGCCCGCGAGAAGCTCGCGCCCGATCCGGTTGAATGCGTCCGCGCTCCAGTCGATCGAGGTCACGCGGCCTTGGGTCCCGCGCGTCGCGTGCAGCATGTAGAGCGCCGTGCTGCCGGTGCCGAATCCGGTTTCCAGGCACGCCTTGCACCCGTGGCCGACGATCAGGGCGTGCAGAAAATCCCCCTCGTCGGGCGGGCAGAAGGGATAGCCGGGGCGGGCCGCCCGCGCGATTCGTTCGCGCGGCTCGGCCGTTTCGACCGGCGGCCGGTAGGCGAGCGCGCCCTTGATCGCCGATTTGAGCCTGGCAAGCATGGATTGCGTCCTGGCCGTGGCCGCCGCCGGCCGGCGGAAAAAATCCGGATTAGCGGTTGCGGGAAGCCGCCCGGGATTTTACTGTCCGGCTCGCCGAATTCCACCCCCGCTCTTTCGCACCGGACCACGCCCATGGCCTTCATCGCCCAGCGCCTCGCCCGCATCAAGCCTTCGCCGACCATCGCCGTTTCCCAGAAGGCGCGCGCGCTCAAGGCGGAAGGCCGCGACGTGATCGGCCTCGGCGCGGGCGAGCCCGACTTCGACACCCCCGACCACATCAAGGCGGCGGCCAAGGCCGCCATCGACCGGGGCGAAACCAAGTACACCGACGTGCAAGGCACGGTCGAACTGCGCAAGGCGATTTGCGCCAAGTTCAAGCGCGAGAACGGGCTCGACTACACGCCCGAACAGATCACCGTCGGCACCGGCGGCAAGCAGGTGCTCTACAACGCGTTCATGGCGACGCTGGACGCGGGCGACGAAGTCGTCATTCCGGCGCCCTATTGGGTGTCGTATCCGGACATGGTCCTGCTCGCCGACGGCAATCCCGTGTTCATCCCCTGCCCGGCCGCCAACGGATTCCGCCTCAAGCCCGCCGACCTGGAAAAGGCGATCACGCCCCGGACCAAGTGGCTGATCCTCAACTCGCCCTCCAACCCGACCGGCGCGGCGTATTCCGCCGCCGACCTGCGCGGATTGGCCGATGTTTTGCTCCGCCATCCGCGGGTCTGGATCCTGACCGACGACATGTACGAGCATCTGGTCTACGACGATTTCAAGTTCGCGACCATCGCGGCGGTCGAGCCGAAGCTCTATGCGCGCACGCTCACCATGAACGGCGTCTCCAAGGCCTACTGCATGACCGGCTGGCGCATCGGCTACGGCGGCGGGCCGACCGAACTGATCAAGGCGATGAACGCGGTGCAGTCGCACAGCACCTCGAACCCGAGTTCCATCAGCCAGGCGGCCAGCGTCGCCGCGCTCAACGGGCCGATCGACTTCATCGCCCGCCACAACGAAGTGTTCAGGCAGCGCCGCGACCTGGTGGTTGCCATGCTCAACCAGGCGAAGGGCCTTTCCTGCCCGAGGCCGGAGGGCGCGTTCTACGTCTATCCCTCCTGCGCCGGCGCCATCGGCAGGAAGACGCCCGGGGGCAAGGTCATCGCGAGCGACGGCGATTTCGCGACCGCGCTCTTGGAGGCCGAGGGCGTCGCCGTGGTCCAGGGCGAGGCGTTCGGGCTTTCGCCCCACTTCCGCATTTCCTATGCGACCGCGACCGAATTGCTGGAAGACGCCTGCCGGCGCATCCAGCGTTTCTGCGCCACGCTGACGTGACGCATTAACCGCGGTCAAGCGCGGGATTCCGGGCGCGCCGGTTTTCGCTTGAATCCGCCGCCGGGCGGGCTAACCTTTTCCTCCAACCAAAGCGCGGGCCGTCCCGCCTTTCGGGAACGGTCCGCCCGCAACGCCGGGAGGGACCATGCCTAAGCCACCGTCCGGCCCCAGGGTCGCGGCCCTGGTCGGCCCTTATCTCAGCGGCAAGACCGCGCTGCTCGAAAGCCTGCTGTTCCATTGCGGCGCGATCCCGCGCAAGGGCACGCGCAAGGAAGGCACCACCGTCGGCGACGCCTCGCCCGAATCGCGCGCGCGCGGCTCCGGCACCGAGGTCAACGTCGCCTCGGCCGAATACCTGGGCGAGAGGTGGAGCTTCCTCGACTGCCCCGGCTCGATCGAGTTGCTGCAGGAATCCGAAAACGCCCTGATGGTCGCCGACGTCGCGGTGGTGGTGTGCGAATCGGACGTCGGACGCGCCATGACGCTGGCGCCGCTCCTGAAGTTCCTCGACGACAAGGACATCCCGCATCTCCTGTTCGTCAACAAGATGGATACCGCCTCCGGCAGCGTGAAGGAAACGCTCGATGCCCTGCAGGGGCTTTCGCGCCATCCGCTGGTGATGCGCGAGATTCCGATCCGCGAGGGCGACAAGGTGACCGGCCACGTCGATCTGGTGAGCGAGCGCGCGTTCCGCTGGACGCCGGGCAAGGTGTCGGAACTGATCCAGATTCCCGACCAGGACAAGCCGCGCGAGAGCAAGGCGCGGACCGAGATGCTGGAGGCGCTCGCCGATTTCGACGACAAGCTGCTGGAACAGCTTCTGGAGGACACGGTGCCGCCGCCCGCGGCCATCTACGCGACGCTCGCCAAGGACATGGCCGAATCCAAGGTGGTGCCGGTGTTCTTCGGCTCGGCCGAGCGCGACCACGGGGTGCGGAGGCTCTTGAAGGCGCTCCGCCACGAAACGCCCGACGCGGGCGCGGCGGCCAAGCGGCTCGGCCTCGATCCCGGCAACGGCGCGACGGCGGCGGTGTTCAAGACCCTGCACGCGGGCCATACCGGCAAGTTGTCGATCGCGCGCGTGCTCGCGGGCGAGATCGCGGAAGGCGCGGTCCTGGGCGGCGTGCGCGTCGGCGGGCTTCTCCGTCTCGTCGGCGGCAAGAACGACAAGATCGCCAAGGTCGGCGCCGGCGACCTGGCCGCGCTCGCCCGCACCGAAGGCCCGGCGACGGGACACGCCCTGACCGCGGCCGGGCTCAAGGCCATTCCCAACTGGCCGGAAAAACTGGCGCCGCTGTTCGCGCTCGCCATCCACGCCGAAAAGCGCGAGGACGACGTCAAGCTTTCCGGCGCGCTCACCAAGCTGATCGAGGAGGACCCGTCGCTCTCCTTCGGTCCCAACGCCGATACCGGCGAATTCCTGCTCTGGGGCCTGGGCGAAATTCATCTGCAGATCGCGCTCGAGCGCCTGAAGCAGCGATTCCACCTCGCCATCAAGCCGAAAAAGCCGCAGGTGCCCTACAAGGAAACCATCCGCAAGGGCATTGCCCAGCACGCCCGCCAGAAGAAGCAATCGGGCGGGCACGGCGAATTCGGCGACGTGCGCGTGGAAATCAAGCCGCTGCCGCGCGGCTCAGGGTTCACCTTCACCAATTCCATCGTCGGCGGCGCGATCCCGAAAAATTACATCCCCGCGGTCGAGGCCGGCGTGCGCGAGGCGCTGGCGCGCGGGCCGCTCGGGTTCCCGGTGGTCGACCTCGCGGTCGAGCTGACCGACGGCCAGTACCACAGCGTCGACAGTTCCGACATGGCGTTCAAGAAGGCGGGCGCGCTCGCCATGCGCGAAGGCCTGCCCGCGTGCCAGCCGGTGCTGCTGGAACCCATCTGCCACGTCGAGATCGCGATCCCGAGCGAGTTCACGTCCAAGGCGCAGCGCCTGGTCTCGGGGCGGCGCGGCCAGATCCTCGGCTTCGACGCCAAGGCCGACTGGAAGGGTTGGGATCAGGTGCAGGTGCTGCTGCCCCAGGCCGAGATGCACGATCTGATTATCGAGTTGCGCTCGGCGACCCTCGGCGTCGGCACCTTCGCCTGGCGTTTCGATCACTTGCAGGAACTGACCGGCAAGACCGCCGATCAGGTCATCGCCGAACGCCAGCACGCGGCCGCCGCGCAATAAAACCGGCCCGTTCCGGTTTCCCGGAACGGGCCGTGGCGAACGCGTAGTCCGTGTCTAGATTCCGAAGGTGAACTGGCTCCCGGTCGTGCACAGGACCAGCCGTTCCGGCATCATCTCGTTGGCCGCGTTGATAAAGTTGTTTCCGCTGCAATGCATCGGGAACAGGAAATCCACGTCGAGTTTCTTCAACTCCGCCATCACCTGGTCGAGATAGGGTTTCGGCGCCGGCGCGAGGTGGAACCCGCCCATCAAGGCATGGACTTTCTTCACGCCCGATATTTCCTGGGCGCGCAGGATGCTGTTGACGATGCCGACGTGGCCGCACGACGAAATCACGACCAGGCCCCGGTTCTTCACGTTGAAGCAGGTCGCGTGCTCGTGCAGGTGCTCGTCGGCCACGATCTTGCCTTGCAGCTCGGCGGTGGTGAAATGGCTGGCGTTGCAGCCGAGGCCGTCGGGACGCACCGCGAATTCGACCATGGTGTTGGGCAGCACCTTCTCGACGCTGCGCCGGGGGATCGCGCCGGTGGTGAAAACGTGCCCGTTGATCACCGCCGGCTTCTCGGCGAGGGCGACCTTGACCTTGTGGGCGGAAAGTTCGCGCCGGTCGAGGGCGCCCCATTCGTTATAGACCCCGGGCTTGGCGGTGCGGGTGTGCCGCATGCAGAAGTTTTCCTCGCCGCCGGCGACCAGCGTCAGGTCGGCCGGCATCTTGGCGCGGTGCTTCTGCAAAAAGCCGATCAGGCCGCCGAAGTGATCCTGGTGGCCGTGGCTGACGATCAGGCCGTTGATCTTGGCGGGATCGACGTCGAGCATCTCGATGTTGTTGTTGAGAACCTCGGCCGACCCGCCGAAGTCGAGCATGTGGGTCCGCCGTTCCCCGTCCTTGGTCGATTCGAGCAGCAGCGACAGGCCCCAATCGCTTTTTAGGGTCATCTTGGCGCGCGGCGGCGGCAGGATGCGGACCCGGTCGATCTTCACCTCCTTGGGCGCGTTGCCGCCGATGAAGATGTCGTGGCTGCCGTCGGCGAGCACGCGCACCGACAGGCGGTCGACGGTCGGAACCTCGATCCGGGCCGCCGCCGCTTGCGAATGAGCCTCGGAACCGGTCAACGCCGTGCCCGCAAGGGCAACGCCCACCGTCGCGGCCGTCCCTTGCAGGAACCCGCGCCGGTCGATCTCGTTCGTCATGGAATTTTCCTCCCTATGGAACGCGCGCCGGCACCCCCCCTGCCCGGCCCGCGGACGGAAGCATACTCGGGTTTTCGGCCAAAAAAAAACCGGGTCCCGAAGGACCCGGCGAGTTAAACAGGGAGGCTTCACGTCTGGGAGACGCAAGGGGCCGGAAACCGGTCCCTTCTTCCGGGCATTGCACCCGGAACACGTACCCGTGCCCTCGTTCATCAAGTCCCAGGGGGCGCGGGAAACTCGGGGGACGTCGGACGCGACAACTTTTGCGTCGCAACATCACACATTGCGAATGTACGAGGGATTCAGAAGATATAGCAGCGCTATTATTTCAACGCAGTTATGCGTTTAGATCATGAAAGTCGGGGAACATTTAGCGATAGCCATGCTTTTTTGACGGTCGCGTTTCAATTATTTCGTGTACTTTCAATAAATTACCCCTAGACGCCGTCTTTGGCCATCAGAACCGGTCAGCCGGCCGCGAGGATGTATCCCGACGGGGATTTCGCGGCTCGCAGCCGCGAAAGCACCCAATCGCGGAACACGATTACCCGCTTGGAGGCCTTCAGTTCCTCCGGGTAGACGAAATACATCTCCACCGTCGGGCCTTTGGCCTCGGGCAGGATTTCGACCAGGTTGGTCGATTCGTGGCTCATGTACTCGGGCAGCGTGCCGATGCCGAGGCCGCTCTGCACCGCGCGGAAAATGCCGAAGGCGCTGTTGACCCGGAGCACCGCGCGCCGGGGCCTTCCCGGTTGCGCCCCGGCATCCAACAGCCAATTGAGATTCGCGACCGGCGGCGTCGCGTCCTCGCCGTAGACGATGATGCGGTGGTCGTCGAGGTCGCGCGGCGTTTTCGGCATGCCGTGCTCCTTGAGATATTCGGGCGTCGCGAAAATCCCGTAACGCATGGTCATCACATGGCGCTGAATCAGGTCGGGCTGGCGCGGCTTGGTGAGCCGGATGGCGACGTCGGCCTCGCGCATCGAGAGGTCGAGTTCGTTGTCGGCAAGGATCAGCGACACATCCACGTCGGGGTAAAGCGACAGAAATTCGCGGATCCGGGGCGTGAGCCAGACCGAGCCGAACGCGACCGTGGTGGTGACCTTGAGCGGACCCTCCGGCTTTTCGCGCGCCTCGGCGATCATCGCCTCGGTCATGGCGAGCTTGGCGAAGATTTCGTGCGCCGCGCGATAGAGGATTTCGCCCTGCTCGGTCAGGATCAATCCCCGGGCGTGGCGGTGGAACAGAGTCACGTTGAGCGCGCTTTCGAGCGCGCCGATCTGGCGGCTGACCGCCGATTGGCTGAGGCTCAGTTTTTCGCCGGCGTGGGTGAAGCTGCCGGCTTCCGCCACCGCGTGAAAGACGCGCAGCTTGTCCCAATCCATCCGCGAGGTTTCGCGTAGCGTGACCGGCGCCATCGGCATGCCCTCCTTCAGGCGGGGGCGATCACTGGGCGGCTTCCGCAGTAGCCGCGACGCTCGCGAGAAAATGCCCGGCTTCGATCGCGCTCATGCAGCCGGTGCCGGCCGCCGTCACCGCCTGGCGGAAATGGCGGTCCTGCACGTCGCCGGCGGCGAACACGCCCGGCACGTTGGTCGCCGTGCGGCCGGGCCGGGTGACGAGGTAGCCTTCGCCGTCCATGTCGAGCTGGCCCTTGAAGATCTCGGTGTTCGGCGTGTGGCCGATGGCGACGAACAGGCCGTCGACCGGAAAGGCCGATGTCTCGCCGGTCTTGGCGTTGCGAAGCTTGAGCGACGCGAGCGCGACCGGCGCGCCGGAACCCGTCGCTTCCTCCACCACCGTGTCCCAAATGACCGAAATCTTCGGATGGTCGAACAGGCGTTTCTGCATGATCTTTTCCGCGCGCAGCGAATCGCGCCGGTGAATCAGAGTCACGCGCGAGGCATGGTTGGCGAGGAACAGCGCCTCCTCGACCGCGGTATTGCCGCCGCCCACCACCGCGACCTGCTTGCCGCGGAAAAAGAACCCGTCGCAGGTGGCGCAGGCCGAAACGCCGAATCCGCGCAGCGCTTCCTCGCCCGGAATGCCGAGCCAGCGCGCCGACGCGCCGGTGGCGACGATCAGGGCGTCGCCCGAGTAGCGGTCGCCGGAATCGCCTTCGGCGACGAACGGCCGGCGCGCGAGATCGATCTTGACGATCTGGTCCTGGATAAAGCGGGTGCCGACGTGCTCCGCCTGCTTCTGCATCTGTTCCATCAGCCACGGGCCCTGGATCGTCTCGGCGAAGCCGGGATAGTTCTCGACGTCGGTGGTGATGGTCATCTGCCCGCCCGGCTGCGGGCCGGCGACCAGCAGCGGGCGCCACGCGGCGCGGGCGGCGTAAATGGCGGCGGTGAGCCCGGCGGGGCCCGAACCGAGAATGAGAACCGGTGCGTGATGGGTGGCGGGCATGGCGTCTCCGATTGGCGGGCGGGCCGGTGTGGCCCGGTCGGGAGCGAAGCCCCCGTCTTCGGATACAAATTAATTGTCTTGTCGCGCCATGCAAGACGTGCATGGCTTTGCACGCATATGCCCTAAATATCAGGCGAATTGTAATTTTATTGCGTGCGCCGGGGTCATGGAGTAACTTCCAGGCCCGATGCCCCAGAAAGTCAAACTCGACCGGGTGGACCGCCGGATTCTCGCCGACCTGCAGTCGGACGGGCGCATGACCAACGTCGAGCTCGCCAAGCGCGCCGGCATTTCCGCGCCGCCGTGCCTCCGGCGCGTGCGCGCGCTCGAGGATTCCGGCCTGATCCGCGGCTACCACGCCGAGGTGGACGCCAAGGCGCTCGGCTACCAGGTGAACGTGTTCGCCCAGGTCGGCCTTTCGTCCCAGGCGGAGCACGACCTGGAGACGTTCGAGCGCACGGTGCGGAGCTGGCCCGAGGTGCGCGAGTGCCACATGCTTGCGGGCGAAACCGATTTCCTGCTCAAGATCGTCGCCCGCGACTGGGAGGATTATCAGCGCTTTCTCACCACCAAGCTGACCCCGGCCGCCAACGTTACCCACGTCAAGTCCGCGCTCTCGATCCGCACCAGCAAGAACGAGCCGGGCGTGCCGATTGTGGTCGAAGGAGTCGAGGAAAACCAGCGCTAGGGTCTGTACTCAATAACGGACAGAACCCGCGTTGCAGTTCCGCGCCAACGGATGGGATGGCAGGAAGGGGCGCGAAACCGACGCCGGATGCATCGGCGAGCGGCTCTGACAAGCCAGACGGCGCCGCAGTTTCGCCTGTATCCGTCCTCAACTTATCCACATCAGCCGCGATTCGCGCCCAGTGCGCCGCCCGACCCGAATTTGTCACAGCTTGTGACAAATTTCGACTGCGGGTTGACCGAAAACGCCGAGAAAAGAGAATCGCTGACAACGACCGCCCGGGGCTGGCGGGCAATGGCGGAACCCGACGATTCCGCTCCCGCACGATCGATGTCCCCAGCAAGGATTTAAAAAGAGAGGCACCATGAACCATCCCCCACGTTCGCGCCTGCGTCTCTTCGTCCGCAGCCTTCACGGCGTCGTCATGCACATCGTCATCACGATGCTCGCCATCGGTGTCGCGCTCTCGATTCCCGACGCCGCCCGCTATGTCCTCTTCGAATGGTGGCCTCGAATCGAAAGCAATCCGCAACTCCTGCTCGCGACCGAAATGGGCTTCGCCGCCCTCCTCGTGCTGCTCGGCAATGGACTGGCCTTCGCGTGGGAACAACGGCGGATGGCCGCCGCCGCCCAGATCGCCTCGCTGGTCCATGCCGACAACAACCGCGCCTCCGGCACGCGGCGGCCGGCGTCCTGGCCAGCGGCAACACCCGCTCCGCGCGATGTCTGCATCCTGACCGTCACCGGTCGCCACACCTTCGGGCCGGAGAACGCGTGGCTGCGCCGCACGCTCGACGAAGCCTACGAGATCCGGCTGCTACTGCTCAATCCGTTCAGCGCCGGCGCGGTCCAGCGGGTGAAGTCGTTTCACGACGCCCACGACGCGCACACGCGCTACCTGGCGGAAACGACCGAAAGCCTTGCCTATTTGCGCGAATTGCATGCACGCGGCAAGGTCGTGCAACTGAAGTTCTACGAAACCGCACCGTTCTGGAAACTGGTCATCGTTGGCGATCATGCCTGGGTCCAGTATTGCCACGACGGCTGCGAGGTAAAGGAACAGCCCGAGTTCACCTTCGCGCTGCTCAAGGAAAGGCCGACCTGGGGCCTGTTCGCCCCCTTCTGCATGACTTTCCTCAGGCAGTGGAACGATCCGCTCGTCCCCGAATACGCCTTCGAAACCGCCGAATTGGTCTACCGCGACGCCGGCGGCAACGAGACCAAGCGGGTTCCGTTCGATCTGGGCGGCAGCGCCGACAAGCGCGCGCTTTATAAGGTGGTGGAGAACTACCTGACGGGCCGGGATTCGCGCGGCAACAACGGCTTCCTGCGCCGGCAAGGCCTCGCCGTTACCGGTAGCTGACCTTGACCACTTCGTAGGCCTTGGAGCCGCGCGGGGTGGTGACCTCGACCGTGTCGCCCAAGGTCTTGCCGATCAGGGCGCGCCCTAAGGGCGAGGTGACCGAGATCAGCCCCTTCGCGATGTCGGCCTCGTGGCTGCCGACGACGCGGTAGTTCGATTCCTCGTCGGTGTCGAGGTCGGCGAGCATCACGGTCGCGCCGAAGCGGATCACGTCGCCCGACAACTGCGAGGCGTCGATCACCTCGGCGCGCGAAATGATGTCCTCCAATTCGGCGACGCGGCCCTCGATGAACCCCTGGCGCTCGCGCGCGGCGTGGTATTCGGCGTTTTCCGACAAATCGCCGTGCTCGCGCGCCTCCGCGATCGCCCGGATCACCGCCGGGCGCTCGTCGTTCTTCAGCTTGCGCAATTCGTCCTCGAGCCGCGCCAGCCCCTCGGGCGTCATCGGGATCTTTTCCATCGGGCCCCTGTTCGCTTCTTCCCGGCGGGATACGGGTTCAAGGTATCGCCGGGCGCGCGCCCCCGCCAGCCCCTTTTTCGCGGCGGGCGGTCCCGTTCCGGGGTTACGCCGGGCGGCCGATGTAGTTCTGCAGCGCGTTCACGTCGAACGCGTGGCCTCTCATGCCCTCGATCGCGCCGACGGCGGCCTCGGCGCCGGCCAGCGTCGTGTAATGGGGCACGTTGTTGAGCAGCGCCTCGCGCCGGATCGAGAAGCTGTCGGCGACCGCCTGCGCGCCCTCGGTCGTGTTGATGACCAGATGCACGTCGCCGTCGCGGATCGCGTCGACGCAATGGGGCCGACCCTCGGCGACCTTGTTGATCGGCTTGACCTCGATTCCCTCGGCGGCGAGCGTGCGGCTCGTCCCTGAGGTCGCGATCAGCTTGAACCCGAGCCCGGCGAGGCGCCGCGCGAGCGGGGCGATCCGCTCCTTGTCCCGGTCCTTGACCGAAATGAACACGGTGCCCGCGCTGGGCAGGCGCGTGCCGGCGCCGAGCTGCGACTTGGCGAAGGCGAGCGCGAAATCGGCATCGACGCCCATCACCTCGCCGGTCGATTTCATTTCCGGGCCGAGAATCACGTCGACCCCGGGAAAGCGGGCGAAGGGGAACACCGCCTCCTTGACCGCGATATGGCCGAGCGGCCGGTGCGTGCCCTTGAGACCGAAGCCCGCGAGCTTTTCCCCGGCCATGACGCGGGCCGCGATCTTGGCGATCGGCACGCCGGTCGCCTTGGCGACGAACGGCACCGTGCGGCTCGCGCGCGGGTTGACTTCGAGGATGTAGATGATTCCGTCCTTGATCGCGAACTGCACGTTCATCAAGCCGACCACGTTGAGCCCGCGCGCGAGCAGTTCGGTCTGGCGGGCCAATTCCGCGATCTGTTCGGCGGGCAGCGAATGCGGCGGCAGCGAGCACGCGGAATCGCCGGAATGGATGCCGGCTTCCTCGATGTGCTGCATGATGCCGGCGACGTAGACGTCGGCGCCGTCGGCGAGCGCGTCGACGTCGACTTCGATCGCGTCCTGAAGATAGGAATCGATCAGCACCGGGCTCTTGCCCGAAACCTTGACCGCCTGCTTGACGTAGCGGCGAAGCTGCTCGACGTCGTGGACGATTTCCATCGCCCGGCCGCCGAGCACGTAGGACGGCCGGATCACCACCGGATAGCCGATCTCGCCCGCGACTTTCTCCGCTTCCGCCGCCGAACGCGCGGTGCGGTTGGCGGGCTGGCGCAGGTCGAGCTTCTTGAGCAGCTTCTGGAACCGCTCGCGGTCCTCGGCCAGGTCGATGGCGTCGGGCGAGGTGCCGAGGATGGGGATGCCGGCGGCCTCGACCGCGGCGGCGAGCTTCAGGGGCGTCTGGCCGCCGAACTGCACGATGACGCCGAGCAGCTCGCCCTTCGACTGCTCGACTTTCAGCAGTTCGATGGTGTCCTCGGGCGTCAGCGGCTCGAAATAAAGCCGGTCGGAGGTGTCGTAATCGGTCGAAACCGTTTCCGGATTGCAGTTGACCATGATCGCCTCGATCCCCGCTTCCCGGAGCGCGAACGCGGCATGGCAGCAGCAATAGTCGAACTCGATCCCCTGGCCGATGCGGTTGGGCCCGCCGCCCAAGATGGCGACTTTGCGCCGGGCGCTCGGGTCGGCCTCGGATTCGGGCGCGTTCATCCCGTCGCCCTCGTAGGTGGAATACATATAAGACGTGCGCGCGGGGAATTCGGCGGCGCAGGTGTCGACCCGCTTGTAGACCGGCCGCACGTCGAGCTTCCGCCGCGCCGCCGCCGCGTCGGCATCCGTGACGCCGGCGAGATGGGCGATCCGTTCGTCGGAAAAGCCCATGGCCTTGAGCCGCGTCCAGCCGGCGCGGTCGGCGGGCAGGCCCTGGGCCTTGAGCTCGGCCTCGGCCGCGACCAGGTCGCGGACCTGCTCCAGGAACCATTTGTCGTAGCGGCAGGCGGCGGCGATTTTTTCGATCGCGATGCCCAAGCGGAACGCCTCCGCGATCAGCAGCAGCCGGTCGGGCCGGTGCTGCGACAGCATTCCGATCATGGTGTCGGCGTCGGGAACCGCCACGTCCGGCGTATCGAGCCCGGCAAGCCCGGTTTCCATGGAACGCAGGCCCTTCTGCAGGGCCTCGGCGAAGGTGCGGCCGATGGCCATGGCTTCGCCCACGGATTTCATCGAGGTGGTCAGCAACGGCTCGGCGCCCGGGAACTTTTCGAACGTGAAGCGCGGAATCTTGACCACCACGTAGTCGATGGTCGGCTCGAAGCTCGCGGGCGTGATGCCGGTGATGTCGTTTTTCAGTTCGTCGAGCGTGTAGCCGACCGCGAGCCGGGCCGCGACCTTGGCGATGGGAAAGCCGGTCGCCTTGGACGCCAGCGCCGAGGAGCGCGACACGCGCGGGTTCATCTCGATCACCACCAGCCGGCCGCTCGCCGGATCGACCGCGAACTGGACGTTGGAGCCGCCAGTTTCGACGCCGACCTCGCGCAGCACCGCGATCGAGGCGTCGCGCATGATCTGGTATTCCTTGTCGGTGAGCGTGAGCGCGGGCGCGACCGTGATCGAATCGCCGGTGTGGATGCCCATCGGATCGACGTTCTCGATCGAGCAGACGATGATGCAGTTGTCGTTCTTGTCGCGCACCACCTCCATCTCGAATTCCTTCCAGCCCAGCACCGATTCCTCGACCAGGACCGAATGGACCGGCGAGGCGGCGAGCCCGCCCGCGACGATGGTCTCGAATTCGGAGCGGTTGTAGGCGATGCCGCCGCCGATGCCGCCGAGCGTGAAGGACGGCCGGATGATGGCGGGAAGCCCGACCAGCTCCAGGGCCTCGCGCGCCTCGGTCATGGTGGTCACCAGGCGGCTCTTGGGCGTTTCCAGCCCGATCCTGGTCATGGCGTCGCGGAACAGCTGGCGGTCCTCGGCCTTGGCGATGGCCTCGGCGCGCGCGCCGATCATCTCGACGTTGTGCCTGGCGAGAACGCCGGAGCGGTGCAGGTCCATGGCGCAGTTGAGCGCGGTCTGCCCGCCCATGGTGGGCAAGAGCGCGTCGGGCTTTTCGCGCTCGATGATGCGCTCGACGATTTCCGGCACGATCGGCTCGATGTAGGTGGCGTCCGCCATGCCGGGATCGGTCATGATGGTCGCCGGGTTCGAGTTCACCAGGACGACGCGGTAGCCTTCTTCGCGCAGCGCCTTGCACGCCTGCGCGCCGGAATAGTCGAACTCGCACGCCTGGCCGATGACGATCGGCCCGGCGCCGACGATGAGGATGCTCTTGATGTCCGTGCGCTTAGGCATGGCACTTCCGAGGCAACACAGACCCTCCTCCCCAACCCTCCCCCGCACGGGGGGAGGGGGCGAAGCGGAAATATCGAATCCGCCTCCCCCTCGACGGGGGAGGCCGGCGCGGAACGCGCCGGGTGGGGGTGACTCGCGGAGGCGAGGTCAATGACATTAAGCTTTCGCCATGCCCTCCCCTGTCGCCCGCCGCCTCAGAAAAAATCCGACCGACGCCGAAACCCATCTGTGGTCCCGCTTGCGCCGCAAGCAGATCGACGGTTTCCGTTTCCGCCGCCAAGTTCCGCTCGGCGCTTACGTCGCGGATTTCGTCTGTTTCGAGGCGCGCTTGATCGTCGAGGCGGACGGCGGCCAGCACGCCGAACGGGCGGCCGACAAAACGCGCACCGCATGGTTGGAAGCACAAGGTTTCAAGGTTCTGCGCCTCTGGAACAACGACGTTCTCGGCAATACCGATGGCGTGGTCGCGGCGATCCGTTCCGCGCTCGCGCGTCACCCCCCTCACGCGATGCACCCCCCTCCCCAACCCTCCCCCGCAAGGGGGGAGGGGGGAAAGAGAAAGAATAAATGATGATGCCGCGCTTCTCATTTCCCCTTCTCCATCATCTCGACGAAGCGGTGGAAGAGGTAATGACTGTCCTTCGGACCCGGCGAGGCTTCCGGGTGGTACTGGACCGAAAACGCGGGCTTGCCTTCGACGCGCAGGCCTTCGACCGAGCCGTCGAACAATGAAACATGGGTTTCGACCATGCCCTTGGGCAGGCTGGCGCGGTCGACGGCGAAGCCGTGGTTCTGGCTGGTGATCTCGACCTTGCCGGTCGCCAGGTCCTTGACCGGATGATTGGCGCCGCGATGGCCCATGTGCATCTTGTAGGTGCGGGCGCCGAGCGCGAGCGCCAGCATCTGGTGGCCGAGGCAGATGCCGAACAGCGGCACGCCCGCCGCCAGCACGCCCTTGATCGCCGGCACGGCGTAAAGGCCGGTCGCCGCCGGATCGCCCGGGCCGTTGGAGAGGAAAACGCCGTCGGGCTTGCGCGCGAGGATGTCGTCGGCGGTCGCGCTCGCCGGCAGCACGGTGACGCGGCAACCGGCGGAGGCCAAGCAGCGGAGGATGTTGCGCTTCGCCCCGTAGTCGATCGCGACCACGTGAAAGCGGGGCGCTTCCTGCCGGCCGTAGCCCTTGCCCAGCGTCCAGACGGTTTCGTCCCAGCCGTAGGTCTGGCGGCAGCTGACCTCCTTCGCCAGGTCCATGCCTTCGAGGCCGGGCCAGGCGCGCGCCTCGGCCGCGAGCGCGGCGACATCGATCGCCGCGCCGTCCTTCGCATGCACGATCACGCCCGTGGGCGCGCCGCCGTCGCGGATGCGCCGCGTCAGGCGGCGCGTGTCGACGCCGGTCACGGCGGGAAGACCATACGACTTGAGCCAGGCGTCGAGGTGGCGTTCGGCGCGCCAGTTGGCGGGATCGGTGATGCGCGCCTTGAACACGGCCCCGCGCGCGGCGGGCGTCACGGTCTCGATATCCTCGGGGTTGGTGCCGACGTTGCCGACGTGGGGAAAGGTGAAGGTGATGATCTGCCCGGCGTAGGACGGATCGGTCAGGATTTCCTGGTAGCCGGTGATCGAGGTGTTGAAGCAGACCTCGCCCACGGCCTTGGTTTCCGCGCCGGCGCCGAAGCCCCAAAGCACCGATCCGTCCGCCAACACCAATGCCGCATTCGTGCCCGGGGGACGCACATTTTCCGGGATCGACGAGGTTGCGGCAGGGGTCGCGGCGGGCCTCAAGCGTTGGCCTCCGGGCTACAAAGCCGGTTGTTGAATGCGGAACGAAGCGCGGGTCGCGGGCGAACGTCTAAGCCAAGATAGAGTGCAGCGTCAAGCCCGGGGGGAAATGTTTTATCCTTTTTGTTTCAACGGGATATATCCGCCCCAACGATTGCGTTTTTCGGCCTTTTCGGATAATCTTCCGCTTTCCGCGCATCGAAAGGTTCCCGCACCCGTGGCTACGCTCCGCCAGCGCCTCAACGACGCGCTCAAGGAAACGCTCAAGACCAAGGACCAGATCGGGCTTTCGACCGTGCGCCTGATCCTCGCCGCCCTCAAGGACCGCGACATCGCCGCGCGCGGCAAGGGCAACATGGAGGGAATCCCGGAGGACGAGATTCTCGGCATGCTGCAGGGCATGATCAAGCAGCGCCAGGAAAGCATCGCGCTCTACGAAAAGGGCGGCCGATGCGAATTGGCCGAGCAGGAACGGGGCGAAATCGCGGTGATCGAGCGCTTCCTGCCCAAGCAGATGGGCGAGGCCGAAATGGCCGAGGCGGTGCGCGCGGCGATCAGCGAAACCGGCGCCCAGAACCTGAAGGACATGGGCAAGACCATGGCCGCCCTCAAGGGCCGCTACGCCGGCCAGATGGACTTCGCCAAGGCGAGCGCGCTGGTCAAGCAGGCCCTGGCCTAGGCCCGAATCGCCCCCCCGAGTCGCGCTCCCCGCCGCCCCCGCCAGGTTGTCCACACCCCGGGAAACCCAAGCAAAGCGGGGATAGCGCGGTCTTTCGATCCCCCGACGCGAATCGGCGCTTTATTATCCATCGGTTTTCCGGACACCGATTCCCATGGCCTTTCCCGCCGCCTTTCTCGACGAGCTCAAGGCCCGCGTCGGGCTCGCCGCCATCGTCGGCAAGCGCGTGCGTCTGACCAAGCGCGGGCGCGAGCACCTCGGCCTCTGCCCGTTCCACAAGGAAAAAACGCCCTCCTTCACCGTCAACGAGGACAAGGGCTTTTATCATTGCTTCGGCTGCGGCAAGCACGGCAGCGTGTTCGACTTCGTGATGGAAACCGAAGGCTTGTCGTTTCCGGAAGCGGTCGAACGGCTCGCCCAGGACGCGGGGCTCGCGCTGCCCGCGCGCGATCCCGAAGCGCAGGCGCGCGACCGATCGCGCGGCGCGTTGCTGCCGGCGATGGAAGCCGCGTGCGCGTTCTTCCAGCGCAGCCTCAAGATGCCGGAAGGCCGGAGCGCGCTCGACTACCTGCGCGGGCGGGGATTATCGGACGACACCATTACCGGGTTCCGCCTCGGCTTCGCCCCCGATCGGCGCGACGCGCTTAAGGCCGCGCTGCTCCGCGACGGATTCGCCGAAGAGCGCCTGGTCGAAGCGGGATTGCTGATCCGGCCCGACGACGCGGGATTGCGAGCGGAGCGAGCGGCCGCGCCGAGGCCGGATAATAACGACGATTCTTCTTCTGATCGCGCGCGGGGATTCGCCCGCGCGACATACGACCGTTTCCGCGGGCGGGTCATGTTTCCCATTCAAGATCGGCGCGGCCAGGTGATCGCCTTCGGCGGAAGAATCCTGGGAGAGGGCGAGCCGAAGTATCTCAATTCCCCCGAAACGCCGCTGTTCCACAAGGGTTTTACCCTGTACGCGCTGTCGCGCGCCGCGGCGGCCGCGCGCGAGGCCGGCACGCTGGTCGTGGTCGAAGGCTACATGGACGTGATCGCGCTCCATCAGGCCGGCATCGAAACCGCGGTCGCGCCGCTCGGCACCGCTCTGACCGAGGACCAGATTCGGCTGCTGTGGCGCGTCGCGCCCGAGCCGATCCTCTGTTTCGACGGCGACGCCGCCGGCCAGCGCGCGGCCGGGCGCGCGCTCGACCGGGTCCTGCCGCTGTTGAAGCCGGGCTATTCGCTGCGCTTCGCGTTCCTGCCGTCGGGCGAGGACCCCGATAGCCTGATCCGCCGCCACGGCGCCGACGCCATGCGCAAGGTTCTGAATCAACCGCTGGCGCTGTCGGAAGCGTTGTGGCTGTTCGAAACCGCCGCCGGGCGGCCGACCACGCCCGAAGCCCGCGCCGCGCTGGAAGATCGCCTGCAGCGCCACGCCCAGCGCATCGAGGACGCCACCTTGCGCGCCCATTTCAGCCAGGCCTTCCGCGACCGGGTGCGCGGCGAATTCCGCGCGGCGCCCCCGGCGGCTCCTTACGCGAAATTCCCGTCGCGCGGGCGCGGCCGCGCCGCGCCCGCGACGGGACTCGCCGGCGCGGTCGGCCCGGCGGCGCGCGCGGCGCTCGCGGTTCCGGTCGATTCGCGGATCGAGGCGGAACGCTTCCTGCTCGCGCTCGCGGTCAACCACGGCCGCCTGTTCGCCGAAATCGAGGAGGAACTCGGCACCGTCCGCTTCGCCGATGCCCGGCTCGACCGGCTGCGCCAGGGGTTGCTCGCCGCCCTCGGCCGCGCCGAGGAGGGTTGGACGGCGGCGGAGGCCCGCGCGATGCTCGGGGACGAAAGCCTGGCGGCGACCCTGGACGCGGTGCTGGCGCACCCCCTGATCAAGGCCAACCGGCTGGCCCGGCCGGAGGCGCCGCTCGCCGACGCCCGCGCCGCCTGGACCGAAACCGCGCGCAGGCTTGCCCGCCTGGCGGCCAGGGACGCCCCCCCGGGCGGAGGGTCGGACGAGGCGGAGTCCCTGACCGCGGAATCGGAGGCCTGGGAACGCCGCCGCGCCGCGCTCGAAGCCGGTCTCGGCGGCGACGAGGCGGCGGAATAGTCGGGATGGCACGAAAATTGCCCGACCGCGCCCGCCCCACGTCCTCTAACCTTCTGTTTTGCTTGTTTTTTTAAGGGGACCTCGCTTGACATCGGTCCGCCCCCCCCTTAGAAGACCACCCGCTTTCCGGGGGTGCCGATTCCGTGACCGAGCCGGAAAGAGATTCACCAACCGCGAGGGGACGCCAGTTGCAAACCGGCCACCGGCATTCCCATCTCTAGCTTCCGTTCCCGCCGAGCGGAAATGCGTCGTTTGCGCCAGTTATCGCCCCTGGTCGCGTACCGCGCGGCTCGTCCGAAGACTCGAATCGCGGCGGAAATGACATTCATGAGCAGACCCCGATGACCGCACCCAAGCGCAAAGCGTTTTCGACCCATTCGAAGTCCTCGGCCCTTAAGTCCGGGCACGGCAAGACCCCGTCGGTCAAAGCGGCGCCGAAGACGGCCGCCAAAGCGGCATCGTCCAAGGCGGGCGCGAAACCGGGCGCCAAGCCTCTGCCCAAGGGCGCGCTGCTCGCCATCGCGCTCAAGAAGGCGAAACTCGAAGCCGCGGCGGCCGCCGCCCAGGCCAAGACGGGGGGAGCCAGGCCGCCGGTCGCGAAGGCGGGCGCCAAACCGCCGACCAAACCCGGCGCGCCCCGTCCCGACGGCGCCCCCGCCGCCGAGGAGCCCGGCGACCGGCCGCTGCTCGATACCCTCGGCGTCGCGGTCAAGAAGATGGTCGCGCGCGGCAAGGAACGCGGCTACGTCACCTACGACGAGATCAATTCGGCCCTCCCGCCCGACCAGGTGTCCTCGGAGCAGATCGAGGACACCATGTCGATGCTCTCCGAAATGGGCATCAACATCGTCGACGGCGAAGAGAGCGAGGAGGCCGAGGGCGCCGCCCGCCCGGAAACCGCCGAAGTCGAGACCGAGACGGAACCCGCCGGCGGCAACGTCAACGAAGCCGAACTGGGGCGCACCGACGATCCGGTGCGGATGTACCTGCGCGAGATGGGATCGGTCGAGCTGCTCTCGCGCGAGGGCGAAATCGCGATCGCCAAGCGCATCGAGGCCGGGCGCGAGATGATGATCGGCGGCATCTGCGAAAGCCCGATGACCATCAAGGCGATCATCGCCTGGCACGACGCGTTGCTCGAAGGCAAGATGCTGCTGCGCGACATCATCGATCTGGAGGCGACCCAGGGCGGCGGCCCGGGCGCGGTCG
>CAYPQV010000028.1:0-28943 GCA_964412955.1 uncultured Hyphomicrobiales bacterium | reverse complement strand
CCGGATCGACGGCATGCTGCGCACCTTGGGGCTCAAGGAAGGCGAGGCCATCGTGCATCCCTGGGTCAACAAGGCGCTGGAAAAGGCGCAGCAGAAGGTCGAAGCGCGCAACTTCGAAATCCGCAAAAACCTGCTGCGCTACGACGACGTGATGAACGACCAGCGCAAGGTGGTCTACGAGCAGCGCAAGGAACTGATGTCGGTCGAGGACGTGTCCGACGACCTGCGCGACATGCGCCGCCAGGTGATCGACGACCTGGTCGGCAAATACATCCCCGAGGGCGCCTACCCCGAACAGTGGGCGACCGACTCGCTGCACGAGGAAGTGCTGCGCGTGTTCGGCCTCGACCTGCCGATCGCCGACTGGGCCAAGGAAGAAGGCATCGCCGACGCCGAAATCAAAGAACGGGTCGGCGCCGCCGCCGACCGCCGCTTGGCCGAAAAGGCGGCCAACTTCGGGCCCGAACTGACCCGCAATGTCGAAAAAAGCCTGCTCATGCAGGTGCTCGACCAGGTGTGGAAGGAACACCTGCTGACCCTCGATCACCTGCGTCAGGGAATCGGGCTACGCGCTTACGGCCAGCGCGATCCCCTCAACGAATACAAGACCGAGGCGTTCGCCCTTTTCGAGCAAATGCTCGACCGGCTGCGCGAACGCGTCACCACCATCCTCGCCCACGTCGAGCTGCGGATGGAGGACCCTGCCCAGTCCCTGCAACCCGCCCCGCCCAAGGGCGCGACCGAAACGCGTACCGACCCGGCGTTCGCCCAGGACACGCGCCCGGCGTTCGACGCCAATGACCCCGCGACTTGGGGCCGGGTGCCGCGCAACGCGCCCTGCCCGTGCGGCTCGGGGCGCAAGTACAAACACTGCCACGGCAAGGCGGCGTGAGAACGCCGATCAGGCGCCGGTTTTTCAGCCCGCGCGTGGGTTTTCCCTGCGGAATTCATGCGCGATACGCGCGAGATATTCGCCGTAGGCGCTTTTCGCCAGCCGCCGCGCACGGCGATCGAAGTCGGCCACGGTGATGTATCCGAGCCGAAGCGCGATTTCCTCGAGACATGCGATCTTAAGACCCTGACGCTGTTCAACGGTTTCGACGAATTGAGCCGCCTGAACGAGCGATTCGGGCGTGCCGGTGTCGAGCCAGGCGAAACCGCGGCCGAGCTTTTCGACGTGCAAGGCTCCGCCGTCGAGATAGGCTCGATTGACGTCGGTGATCTCGAGTTCGCCGCGCGCCGAAGGACGCAGGTTGGCGGCGATGTCGAGTACCCGATTGTCGTAAAAATAAAGCCCCGTCGCCGCCCAATTGGACCTCGGCCGCGGCGGCTTTTCGACCAGCGCGGCGGGACATTCCCGCTCGTCGAATTCGACCACGCCGTAGCGTTCCGGGTCGCGCACCCAATAGGCGAAAACGGTCGCGCCATCGGGCCGCGCCGCCGCCTTGCGCAGCAAGTCGGGAAAACCGTGTCCGAAGAAAATATTGTCGCCGAGCACCAGGGCACAGCGCTCGCGGCCGACGAACGACCGGCCAATCACGAACGCTTCCGCCAGGCCGTTGGGCTTCGGCTGTTCCGCATAGGCGATCTTGAGTCCGAAATCGCCGCCGTTGCCGAGCAGGGATTCGAACTGCACCCGCGCCTCGGGCGTGGTGATCAGCAGAATGTCCCGGATACCGGCGAACATCAGCGTCGAAACCGGGTAGTAGATCATCGGTTTGTCGTAGACCGGCAACAACTGCTTGTTGACCACGTGGGTCATCGGGTGCAGCCGCGTGCCGCTGCCGCCCGCCAAAACGATGCCTTTCATGACCGCCCTCCCCGCGACGCACGCTCGAGGCCGAGCCGCTCACCGCCGTAACGCCGATCGAGAAGCGGCGCCCACCACGATTCGTTTTCCAAATACCACCGGACCGTGCGCTCCAATCCCTGCTCGAACGCCGTTTTCGGGCGCCAGCCGAGTTCGTCGCCGACGCGCGCGGAATCGATGGCGTAGCGGAAATCGTGGCCCGGCCGATCCTCGACGAACGCAATCAGGCGCTCGTGCGGAGCGCCCGCCGGCCTGATGCCGTCGAGAATGCGGCAAATCGCGCGCACCACGTCGAGATTGCGCTTCTCCGCGCCGCCGCCGACGAGATAGGTGCCGCCCACCCGTCCGCGCGTCAATATTGCCAGCAGCGCCTCGGCGTGATCCTCGACGAAAAGCCAGTCGCGAACGTTTTCGCCCCGCCCGTAGACCGGCAGCGGTCGGCCCCGAACGGCGCTGATGATCGTCAACGGGATCAGTTTCTCGGGAAATTGATAGGGCCCGTAATTGTTCGAGCAGTTGCTGAGAACGACCGGCAGCGCGTAGGTATGGCCCCAGGCCAGCGCCAAGTGGTCGGACGCCGCCTTGCTCGCCGAATAAGGCGAACGCGGCCGGTAGGGCGTGTTTTCGTCAAAGGGCGGATCGTCGGCGGCGAGCGATCCGAACACCTCGTCGGTCGAAACATGATGGAAACGGAAGGCGGCGCGCGCGGGCGCGGACAATTCGCGGTAATAATCGAGGGCCGCCTCCAGCAGACGATACGTCCCCACCACGTTGGTCTCGATGAAGGGCGCGGGCCCGTCGATCGAACGGTCGACGTGGGACTCGGCCGCCAGATGAAGAATCGCGCCCGGCTGATGCTTGGCCAAAATAGCGCGCACCGCGCGGCCGTCGCCGATGTCCGCCCGCTCGAACGCGTAGCGGGGATCGCGCTCGACTTCGGCCACGTTGGATGGATTGGCCGCGTAGGTCAGCTTGTCGAGGTTGACGACGCTGTCGCCGCTCGCCTGCACGATGCGACGCACCACCGCCGACCCGATGAACCCCGCACCGCCGGTGACCAGAATCTTCATGCCCGTTCTCAATCGAAGGCCCCGCCCAAGGACGCCAGCGGCGGCAGTTTTGCGTCGCTGTCGGACACGATCGCGGCGGCAACCGTGACCGGCCACGCGATCCCCAGCGCCGGGTCGTTCCACAAGACCCCGCCCCTGAGTTCGGGAGCGTAGTGATCGGAGAGTTTATAGGCGACTTCGGTATCCGGCTCCAGCGTGCAAAAACCGTGGGCAAAACCCACGGGGACCCAGAGCTGGGCCGGAACATCGGCGCTCAATTCGATCGCCGAATGCCGGCCGAAAGTCGCCGAGGACCTGCGCAGGTCCACGACCACGTCGAAGGCACGCCCGCGAACCACGCGAACCAACTTCGCTTGCGCCGCCGGCGGATGCTGAAAATGAAGACCGCGCACGGTGCCGGGCGCCGCGCTGCGCGAAAAACCGTCGAGCACGAATTCGGCGCCGACCCCGAGCGCCGCGAATTTTCTGGTGTCGAACGCTTCGACGAAAACACCGCGGGAATCGCGATGCGCGTCGAGGCGAATCAGCTTGAGACCGGCAAGAGACAGCGGTTCGACGTGCATTAGGATTCCTGCGCGATCATGCCGCGGATCCCGTCGGCGAGCGCAACTCGGGCCCGCCACCCAGGAAGCAGGGGGCCTCGCCAGGGCGCAACGATGCGTCGGGCCGGGAGCGGATAGGCGCCCCACTGGGCCTTCACCGGAGCGCCCCCCTCGCGTTCGAAGGCGGCGACGATCTCGCCGACGGTTACGGGCTGGTCCGGTCTAACCGCGAAGACGCGGCCGAACACAGATTCGGAAGCGCCCATCAGAAGTTCGGCGGCGCGAACGAATGCCGCCACGGCGTCGTCGACATGAACGATGTCCATCGGTTCGTCCGCCGTCACAAGCGGCAGAAGCGTTCCGGTCTTTTGCGCCTTGCGGACGGCTTCCATGATCTTGCCTCGCCAGTCGTTCGGGCCGTAAGTGTAGTAAAGCCTGAGGGTAACGGTCGCCATGCCGCACGCGTCGGCATAATAGGCCATAAGATCCTCGAAGGCCTGTTTGGCTGCCGCGTACAAATTCAAGGGGCGATAGTTGAGAGAATCGGCGTTCTGGGCATAGCTGCCCGCGTTGACGAAGCGGTTGACGTCGGCGCAGCGCGCCGCTTCGAGGACCTGCGCTCCGAACAGCACGTTATCGCGCAGCAACGGCTCGACTTGCTCGGGTGCATGGTCGGCAACATAGTATCCGGCAAGATGAAAAACGATGTCCGGCTTCGCTTGCGTCATGGCGGCGACCATCGTCGCCAAGGTTCCGTCGTGGCGGTGAAGGACCGGGGGGATCGGCAGTCCGGCGAGGCGATCGAGACGGGCCGAGGGCCGCACAACGGCGTGGACCGCGATCCCGGAACCGAGCAACCGCGCCGCCAATGCCTTGCCGAGAAAGCCGGTGACGCCGGTGATCAGGGCGGTCTTGAATGCGGCCGAATTCATGGATTTGAGAGTATCCGACCCCCGCCCGTTCACCAAGGGATCATGGCGGTTTCCATTTGCGGCGCAAGCGCTATAGTCCGGACCCATTCGCGGCCGCCGAATGCGCGGCGCCGTCCGCACGAGTGATCCCGGATGTCTTACCGTTGCCGGGCCTGCAAGGCCCCCGTCACGCCGTTCATGAGTCTTGGCCGTATGCCGCTGGCAAACGGTTTTCTCGGTCCCGCCGATATCGTCGACGAAATATTTTATGATTTGCGGCCCGCGGTGTGCGAGACCTGCCAGCTGTTTCAGATCGTCGAAACTCCGCCTCCTCGCCGCATTTTCCACTCCGCTTATCCCCATGTCACCGGCACCTCGACGGTCGTTGCCGAGCATTTCCGCGCGCTGGCCGACGATATCGCGCGCCGGTTTTTGACGAACCCCGATCCGTTCGTCGTCGAACTCGGCAGCAACGACGGCACGCTGCTCGCCAATTTCGCGCGCAAGGGGATCCGCCATCTCGGAATCGAACCGGCGAGCGAAATCGCCGCGGTCGCCCGAACCAACGGCGTCGAAACCCTGGAGGCGTTCTTTGACGCCGCGACCGCCGCGCGCGTGCGCGCGGCGCGTGGTCCCGCCGATGTCATCGTCGGAGCGAACGTCGTCGCCCATATCGCCGATATCAACGGGGTCGCCGAAGGCATGGCGATCCTGCTCGCGGATCGCGGCCTTTGCGTGATCGAGAACATTTATCTCGGCGACCTCGTCGCCAACACGGCTTACGATCAAATATACGACGAACACGTTTTCACGTATTCGGTTTTCGGCGTTTCGACCGTTTTCGGGCGTTTCGGTCTCGACGTCTTGGATGTCCAGCACCTGCCGACCCAGGGCGGCTCGCTGCGTTACCTTCTCGGCCGTCGCGGATTACGCGCCCCGGCCCCTGCCGTCGCCGCATATCTCGCGCGCGAACGGTCTTCGGCCCTGCATGCTCCGGAAACCATGGCGGCGTTCCGGGCGCGCGCCGAACGTCAACGGGATGCGCTCGTTGCGCTGATTCGCGACCTCCGCCGCCAAGGAAAAACTGTCGCCGGCTACGGCGCCGCCACCAAGAGCACGATCGTCCTCAATTATTGCGGGTTGACCGCCGACGATATCGCCTACGTGGTCGATTCGACGCCCGCCAAGCAAAATAAATTGACGCCGGGCACGCACATTCCGGTGCTGCCGCCCTCCGCGTTCCACGAACGTCCCGTCGATTACGCGCTGCTGTTCGCCTGGAATCACGCCCGGGAAATCATGAACAAGGAACGCGGATTTTCGGGTCGCGGCGGCCGCTGGATCATCCCGGTCCCGGAACCGCACGTCGTTTAGGCGGCGGATTGGCGAACGCGCGCCAGCAGGCAGGCACGCCTCCGGACCGCGTCGCGCTCGCGCTCCCGCAGAACCGGGTCCGCCGCCGCGGCGGCAAAAACCGCCAACATCGCCGCGAAATGATTGTCCGCCCCGATCACGGTTTCGCGATCGCCCTCGGGCCCGCGGAACACCAAGCTGGCCGCGAAATCGGGCGGCTTGGAAAAGGCGCGCGGGACGACGAGGCCGCCCGTTTCTCCCGTGATCTCGATTTCGGCCCGATACGGGCGGCCGAACCCCCACTCGCACAACGCTTCCACCCCCGAGGAAAACGCGAGCCGCGCCGTTCCCCCTATGTCCACGGCGTAGCCCGTCTCGCGCACGAAACGGGCCTCGATCGTCCGGGGATCGCCGCCCGCCAATATCTCCGCCGCCGACAACGGATAGATCGCGGAATCGAGAAACGCCCCGCCGCCCAATTCTGGCCGATATCGCATATTCTCGGGATTCAGGTGCGGAAAGACGAAGCGCGCGTCGATCTTGCGGATTTTCCCGATGCGGCCTTCCGCGAGCCGCGCCTGCAAGGTCTTGAATTGGCGATGATGCACGTACATCAGAACTTCGCAGAGAGCGCGATCGACGCGACGCGATTCGGCAATCAGCGTTTCGGCGTCCGTCAGGGACGCGGCCAGCACTTTTTCGCACCAGAGGTGACGCCGGGCGGCGAGGACCGCGAGTCCGTGTTCGGCATGCAAGGCCACGGGGGTGCTGAGGTAAACCGCTTCCACGGCGGAATCCGCCAGCATTTGTTCGGGGGAAGCGAAACTCCCGCAGCCCCATTTCGCCGCTTCCGCCGCGCGCACCGAATCGTTCCGGCTCGCCAATCCGATCAGCCGCACCGACGGACATGCCGCGATGGCCGGCAACACGTTGCGCCGGGCATGCTCGCCGATTCCCCAAACGGCGATTCCGACGGGGCGTGATGGGGTCATCGACGCGGACTCCTCGTTAAAGATGCGCGATTATCGCGCGCACGTGCGGATTGACCCACGCGTTTTCCAAGAGACATTGCTTGATCTGCCATAGCCCCATCCACAAGAACGATGGCGGCGGGTCCGACACGGTTCCTTCCGGAACCTCGACCAGTACGGCGAGATTGCGCTTTTTATGCAGCCGGCCGCCATCCTCGGATACCCATTGCCGATAGAGCACGCGTCCGCCCGATTGCTCCGGTGCCTCGAAATACTCGGCGAACCGCGGGCGCGCGCCGCCGTGTCGGCGCTCGAGGTTGGCGAACGTCGCCTGCAGGGTCGGGCTCATCTGTACCCGTTCGTAATTTCCCGGTTCGGCCTTGGCCTCGATCAGATAGTGAGGGATGCCTTCGAATCGCATGCGCAAGAGGCCAAGAATCCCCCCGTCGTAGCCGACTTGAGTCAAGATCGGTTGGTCCCAGCCCCGGATGCCCACTTCGCGGTCGACGGTTTCCGCCACGCGCACGCCCTGGATGTAGAAAAAGGTCCCGTCGTCGCGGCGGAATCGCCCGCCGGCTTCGTCCATTTTCCAACCCCGGCACTCGCCCAGTGGAATGTCGGTGACGGTCATCGCGCAATCGCGTCGCTTATTTTCAAACCAGGCACGGACCTGGGCAAGGCTGTGCAACGACGACCAATCGCGCAAGGATTCGTACTGGGTTTCGATGCGCAATTCCGAGGCTTCGAGGTCGAATCCGAGGTTGGCGACCGCGCGGCGGTAAGTCGCGAGCCCGGCCTGGTACGATTCCCGGTAGGCGGCGATGTCATGGATCATGGGGGGACTCCTTCACGGCCGGATCGGAAAGCAGCATATCACCGGGGCTTGGTGCCGCTAGTCCGTCCGCTCCGCCGCCCCCGGTCGTGGCGTTTGAACGCCGGGCGCGGCCCGGATAAAAGTGGTGCCATGCCCGCGACGGGTCGCATCGAATTTCCGGAATCCGCCTGGAAGCGGGTGACCGTCATTTTGGTAACCTACAATTCGGGGGGGGCGATCGGCCGCTGCCTGAGGGAACTCGGCCGCGCGCCCAATCTTGTCGTCGTCGACAACGCAAGTTCGGACGACACGCTCGCGCAGATCCGTACCGCGCGGCCCGATGCGCGCCTGCTCGTCAATCCCGCCAACTTCGGGCTGGGCGCCGCCGCTAACCAGGGTTTCACGGCGGCTCAAACCGACTATGTGTTGTTCCTCAATCCCGACGCCGAAACGTCCGATGAGGTTCTCGCCGCCCTGGTCGCCGCGCTCGACGAGGATCCCAGGATCGGTTTGGTCGTTCCGCTTTTGGAAGACCGGCACGGCCGCGTGCGACTTTCGGCCATGGGTCCGCTGGAGCACAATCACCATACGCTCGCGGAAGTACCCGAGGGAGACTTTTCGACCTGGTTCGTTACCGGATCGGTGATGCTGGCGCGCCGCGAAGCCTGGCGCGCTTCCGGCGGTTTTGACGAAGCCATTTTCCTCTATCAGGATGACGTCGAATTGTGCCTGCGCATGACGCGCGCGGGGTACGCGCTGCGCGTTCTCGCGGGCGTTCGCGCCCGCCACTCGGGCGGCGGTTCGGTGCGCATGGATTGGCGCGTTCGCTGGCTGCGGGACTGGCACATGACCTGGGGCCATCTGTATATCGAGGACCGTCACGGAACCGCCGCCGAAGCGCGCCGCCAGGCGCGGCGATTGATGGGCCGTCATGCGGCGAAGGCGGTTTTTTACTTCCTCGTCCTCCGTCCCCAAAAAATGCTGGGGAATCTGGCCAAGGCTCATGCCGCATTCGCGTTCCTGCGCGGAAGGCCCGCTTGGCCCGGGCGCGCGCAGGCGAATATTTAAATCTTCGACGATTCCCACCATTTCTTCCAATCGAAATACGGCGACAGCGTGTCGAAGTGCTGGAAATGCACGGCGAGGCTCGGCAGCGGCGAATAGCACGGCACGTCGTGATAAATTTTGTCGATCGTGTTTTCCTCGGTGATCGCGGGATCGACACCGTAATTGCCGAACGCCTCATAGAGATTCCAATATTTCAGGAGAATGTCGCGGCTGATGGTGTCGGCGCCGTTGGTGGTGTGCACGCTGCGCCAATGCCGGTGGCTGCCGAGCAGGATGTGGGTCGGATAGACGTGTTTGTAGCGGTCGGGATAGTCGGAAACGAACAGGACCGGATCGCGCTTGAGCACGGAAGCCAGACGTCCGTAGCTTTGCACCAGTTCGAGGATCGCGCGGTCTTCGTGCAGGAAGTCGTCGGCGGTGAAATACATCAGATCCTCGGCTTCGTCCCGAGCCAGCCGGTACATTGCCGTCAGCGACGCGCCGACTCCTGTCCCCTCCAATGGCCGAAACCGGGTCGGGCACGGCGCGGTCGCCAGCACCGCCTTGATGCGCGCGACGCAATCTTCGGACGAATGGTCGTCGATGACCGTCAGCCGGATCGGCGTTTCCAAACCGTTCGCTCTGGCGTAAGCGATCGAACCAACCAGCGAATTGAGACAGCGTACCACCACTTCGCACTTGGGCACGCCGATGAAGCGCCCGCGCGCCTGGGCAAACACCTCGACGCGCGCGCAACTGCGCAAATAGATGTCGAGTTGCCGAATCTCGCGCGGCGCCACCGTCTCGAACGCGTCGAAGCCGCCGCCGCGCCCAAGACCGCTGACCGCTTCGGGATGGATGCGCGTCTTCTGCAGGCGCAACAGGTCGTAGCCCATGGCGTTGCACAACTTGCGCAACAGGCGCGTCAGCGGCTTGGCCATTCTCAGTCCTTTTGCGGCGGCTCGGGATCGAACGGTCGGACGTAGCGCGCCGGACTGCCGAGGTAAATACCGGGCTCGTCGATGTCGCCCGCCACCACCGAGCCGGCGCCGATGGCGACGTCGTCGCAAATCCTGACCGGCAGCACGGTCGCGTTGGAGCCGATGCTGACCCGGTTGCCAATCACCGTCGGCACCCACAGATCGGGGCGGCCGCGCGCCGGGCGGCCGGTGCGGAACCAGTCGTTGATGAACATGACGCCATGACCGATGAAGCAATCCTCGCCCACGGTGACGAGGTCGCACACGAACGCGTGCGACTGCACGCGGGTGCGCGCGCCGATGATGACGCCTTTCTGGATTTCGACGAACGGGCCGATGAAGCAATCGTCGCCGATCCGGCAGCCGTACAGGTTGGCGGGCCGGACCACGGTGACGTTGCGGCCGAACTCGACATCGACGATGCCGATGTCTCGGAATGTAGGCGTCGCGCTCACGGACGATTCCCCCCTAGCCGAGACTAGCCTTGCCCAAGGAACGCCGCCAGAGCGTCGGCGACGGTCTTCATCTGATCCTCGGTCAATTCCGGGTACATGGGCAGCGACAGCATGCGATCCTTGGCCGCCTCGGCGGCAGGAAAATCGCCGGGCCGATGGCCGAGACCCGCGTAGCACGGCTGTAAATGGACGCAGGTCGGGTAATGCACCTGGGCCATGACGCCGCGGTTTCGCAGAAACGCCAGGCATTCGTCGCGCCGGTCGACCTCGACGACATAGAGATGATAAACAGCTCTGGCCCAGGGCGCTTCGCGCGGCAATCGCACTGGCAATCCGGCAAGCAATTCGCCGTATCGCCGGGCCCGCGCGCGGCGCGCCTCGTTCCAGCGGGGGAGATGCGGAAGCTTCGCTCGCAAGATCGCCGCCTGCAGCGTATCGAGCCGCGAATTCCAGCCGACAGCCTCGTGGTGGTAACGCTCGCGCTGACCGTAATCGGCCAAGCGCCGAACTTTTTCGGCGAGCACGTCGTCGTTGGTGGCGACCGCCCCGCCGTCGCCGTAACAACCGAGGTTTTTGCTCGGATAAAAACTGTAGCAGGCAAGATCGCCGAACGAGCCGACTTTGCGGCCCCCGACTTCGGCCAGCGGCGCCTGGGCGATGTCCTCGATCACGGCGATCCCGCGCGGGCGGCAGAGCGCCATGATCCGGTCCATGGGCGCGGGATGGCCGAACATATGCACCGGCAGGACCGCCTTGGTCCGGGGCGTGAGCGCGCGCTCCAGCTTGTCGGGATCCATTTGCCCTGTCGCCGGATCGATATCGACGAACGCCGGCCGCGCGCCGACGTGCGAAACGGCGAACACTGTCGATATCCAGGTGTTCGGAACCGTGATCGCCTCGTCGCCGGGGCCGAGGCCAAGAACGCGGACCGCAAGATTGAGGGCATCGGTGCCCGAGGCGACGCCGATCGCATGTCGGGCGCCGACCGCGGCGGCGAATTCCCGTTCGAACGCGGCGAGCGCCGGCCCGCGAATATAGGCCGATTGACCGATGACCTCGGCCATGGCGCGGTCGATTTCGGATTGGAGGGAACGGTATTGCGCGAGCAGATCGACGAAGGGAACCATGACGAGATCAGGCGATTCCTTTCCGCCCGATATCGAGAAACTTCTCGCGGCGGCGCGCGCGCAAAGTCTCGCCGTCAAGTCCGGCCAGGGAATCGAACGCCTCGGCGATCGCATCGCCGGCGGCGGCAATCGTCGCCCCGGGGTCGCGGTGAGCACCGCCGAGCGGCTCGGGGATGACGCGGTCGATCACGCCGAAACCGAGCAAGTCCTGGGCGGTGAGCCTGAGCGCTTCCGCAGCCGTCATCTTGGCTTGGTCGCCGTCGCGCCACAGGATCGAGGCGCAGCCTTCCGGCGAGATCACCGAATAGATCGCGTGCTCCATCATCATCACCGCGTTGCCGGCGGCAAGCGCGATGGCGCCGCCCGAGCCGCCCTCGCCGATGACGAGCGCGACCAGCGGCACGCGGAGCGACAGGCACGCGTCGATGGCGCGCGCGATCGCTTCCGACTGGCCGCGCGCCTCGGCATCGACGCCGGGGTATGCCCCCGGGGTGTCCACCAGCGTCACCACCGGCAACGCGAAGCGATCGGCCAGTTCCATCAGCCGGCGCGCCTTGCGATAGCCTTCCGGCCGGGCCATGCCGAAGTTGTGCTTGATGCGGTCTTCGGTGGTCGAGCCTTTTTCGTGGCCGATCACCGTCACCGGCCGGCCGCGAAACCTTCCCAAGCCGCCGACGATGGCGCGATCCTCGGCGAAGGCGCGATCGCCGGCCAGCGGCGTGAAGTCTTCGATCAGGGTGCGGATGTAGTCGAGCGTGTGGGGCCGGTCGGGATGGCGGGCGACCTGGGCCTTCTGCCAGGGCGTGAGCTTGGCGTAAGTCTGGCGGATCTGTTTTTCCACCTTGCCCTGGAGGCGCGCCACGTCCTCGAGGATATTGACCCCGTTTTGCCCTGAGAGGTGCCGAAGCTCCTCGATCTTGCCCTCGATCTCGGCGATGGGCTTTTCGAAGTCGAGATAATGCATAGGCGCGCTTCTAGCACGGCGAGGCTCTTGAAGCGACGGGGAAAAGCGTTGCAAACTCAAGGCATTCGACGAACCTGACGCCGCGCGCGCCCAGGAGCCGTTTCATGAGCAAAGACGAAGCCCTCGCGCACGCCCATATCCTCGACGGTCGGGGCGGCGCCCGCGTCGTGGGCTGGCCCGAGATCGGTGCCTGGACCCCCGAACAAGGCGTACTTTGGGTTCACCTCGACATCGACAACCCCGAAAGCAAGATGTGGATCGAAAGCGAGCCGGCCCTTGGCGAGTTGGTCGCCGAGGCGCTGACCGAGGCGGAAACGCGGCCGCGCAGTGTCGCGATGAAGGACGGGTTGCTCGTCATCCTGCGTGGCATTACCCACATCCCCGGGCCCGAACCCAACCAGTTGGTGTCGCTCCGCATGTGGCTGAACGAGGCGCGCGTCGTAACCGGCCGCCGCTGGCAGTTGACGTCGGTCGATTCGGTTTGCCGCTTGCTCGACTACAATGACGGCCCGCGCACCAGCTCCGAGCTTTTGCTCGCGCTGGCCGAGCATCTGACCGACAGCATCACGCCGGCGATCGACGAACTCGAGGACACGCTCGACGTGGTCGAGATGTATCTTCCCGAGGCGAAAGACACGGACACGGAACTAGCGAACGATCTGGCGAACGTGCGCCGCCAGGCGATTCAGATGCGCCGACACATGGGGCCGCAGCGCGACGCGATCGCGCATCTGCTGATCGAGCGCGCGCCGTGGCTCGGCGAATCGGAACGGTCGCAGTTGCGCGAAGTGCGCGAACAGGCTTCCCGTCACCTCGAAGACTTGGACGCCACCCGCGAACGCGCCCAGATCGCCCAGGATCAACTCGCCAGCCGCAGCCGCCAGCAGCTTCAGCGCACCATGTACATTTTGGCGGTGGTGACGGCAATGTTCATGCCGCTCACCTTCATCACCGGACTGCTCGGCATGAACGTCGGCGGCATTCCCGGCGGGCAAAGCCCGCTCGGATTCGCCGGCGTGCTGGCGGTGATGGTGCTCGTGTTCGTCTTTTTGATCTGGCTGTTCCGGCGGCTGAAGCTGATCCGCTGAGCGTTGGACAGTTCTACTTCTTCGACTTCGCCACCTGCTCGGCCTTGCGCACCAGGACCTCGGCCTGACGGATGGAGGCGATATCGATCAGCCGGCCGTCGAGCGTCACCGCGCCTTTGCCTTCCTTCTGCGCCTTCTCCATCGCCTCGATCACGCGGCGGGCCTTGGTTACTTCCGCCTCGCTCGGGCTGAACAGCGTGTTGGCGAGATCGATCTGGGTCGGATGGATCGCCCACTTGCCCTCGCAGCCGAGCACGGCGGCGCGCTTGGCTTGGGCGGCGTAGCCGTCCGGGTCCTGGATATCGCCGAACGGACCGTCGATGGGGCGGAGGCCGTTGGCGCGCGCCGCGACCACCAGGCGCGAAATCGGGTAATGCCACATGTCGCCCCAGTGGACGTCGCGCTTCTTGGCCGCGTCCGGATCGGTCAACACGGCATAGTCGGCGTTGGGACCGCCGATATTGACGGTGCGCGCGCGGGTCGAGGCGGCATAGTCGGCGACCCCGAAATGGAGCGACTCGATTCGTTTGCTCGCCGCCGCGATCTCGTTGATGTTCTGCATGCCGAGCGCGGTTTCGATGATCAGCTCGAAACCGATCCGCTTCTTGACCTTGGTCGCGGCCTCGATCTGCGTCACCAGCATATCCACCGCGTAGACGTCGGCGGCGGTGCCGACTTTCGGGATCATGATCAGGTCCAGCTTACCGGGAGCCTGCTCCAGCACATCGACCACGTCGCGATACATGTAATGCGTATCGAGGCCGTTGATGCGCACCGAGAGCGTCTTGCCGTTCCAGTTCAAGTCGTTGAGCGCCTGGACGATATTCTTGCGCGCCTGTTCCTTGTCGTCGGGAGCGACCGCGTCCTCGAGATCGAGGAAGATCACGTCGGCGGCGCTGGCCGGCGCCTTTTCGAGAAACCGCGCGTTCGATCCCGGCACCGCCAGTTCGCTGCGGTTGAGACGCGCCGGACATTGTTCGACAAGGGTGAAACTCATGGGGATGCTCCTGTTTTGCGGCGCGGAAAATGCCGCACGCGGCGCACCATTGCAAGCCACGATCGCCCGTGCCGCCTTGTCACCCGACCTACCCGCGATTAGGGTCTGATCTCCGCCGATTGCAGGCCGCCCCGAACGGGTGGGCACTTCGCGGCCGAATAACTCTGAAATCTTCTCCGAGGAACTTCCGTCATGTCCCGCAAACCCGTGGTTTTGGTCTGCCGCAAGCTGCCCGACGAGGTCGAAGCGCGGCTTTCGCGCGACTACGCGCCGCGCTTCAATTCCTCGGATCGGGTTTATTCCGGCGACGAACTGGTCCGCCTTGCCGAGGGGGCCGAGATCATTCTCGCCTGCCATTCGGAAATCTTCTCGGCGGACGTGATTGCCCACCTGCCCGTCTCAGTCAAGGCGATCGCTAATTTTTCGGTCGGTTACGACCATGTCGACGTCAAGGCGGCCAAGACGCGCGGCCTGATCGTCACCAACACCCCCGGCGTACTCAACGACGCGACCGCCGAGATCGCCATGCTGCTGATGCTCGGCGCGGCGCGGCGCGCGGCGGAGGGCGAACGGATCATGCGGAACGGCGAATGGCGGGAGTGGAGTCCCGCCTTCATGGTCGGAACCCAGGTCACCGGCAAGACCCTCGGCATCCTCGGCATGGGCCGGGTCGGGCGGATTTTCGCCAGGCGCGCCCGGGGCTTCGAGATGAAAATCCACTATTTCAACCGCCATCGCCTGCCGCCCGACCAGGAAGAGGGCGCCGTCTACCACGCGCGCGTGGAAGACCTTCTGCCCCAGGCCCAGTTTCTTTCCATCCATTGTCCGGCGACCCCGGAAACGCGCGGACTGATGAACGCCGAACGGCTGGCGCTGCTGCCCCGCGGCGCGATCGTCGTCAATACCGCGCGTGGCGCCGTGGTCGACGACGAGGCCCTGATCGCCGCCCTGAAATCGGGTCACGTCGCCGCCGCCGGGCTTGACGTTTTCAACAACGAGCCCCGCTTCCATCCCGGCTACGCCGGGCTTTGGAATACTTTCCTCCTGCCTCATATCGGCAGCGCCACCCGGGAAACCCGCAACGCGATGGGGTTCAAGGCCCTCGACAACATGGATGCCATCGTCGCCGGCCGCGAACCGAAGGATCGAGTCGCCTGAATCTGGGCGTCCATCAGAGCCCGCTGATGTAAACATTTTACACCTTTCGCATTGCATTCAAAGAGCCCGAAACCTCTTGCGACGGCGAGGCAAATGGCTGAAAGTACGCCCCCAACGGCCGCCGCTTAGCGGGCGTTTCAAAAAAGGCCCGGAAGGCGCTTTAACCGTGCCAAAGGGCTCCGTCCAGCCCGTTCCGGGCAACCATCGACAACTGGGAGGAATCGATATGACCAAGATCGACAAGAATTATTCTCGCCGTAAGTTCCTGCGCGCGGGCGCCGTCGGCGCAGGCGCGACCGCCGCGACCATCGCCATGCCCAACGTCAGCCGTGCGCAAACCGCGGTCTTCAAGGTGCAAGGCTCGTGGGGCGCCAAGGACGTGTTCAACGAATTCGCCGAAGATTACGTCAAGCGCGTCAACGACATGGGCGCCGGCCGGCTGAAGATCGACTACTTGGTTGGCGGCTCGGTCGTGCACCCGTTCCAGGTGTTCGACGGCGTCCACGGCGGCCAGATCGACGGCGCCCACACCGTGACAGTGTACTGGTACGGCAAGCACAAGGCGGCGTCGCTCTTCGGCACCGGCCCGGTGTTCGGCTTCAACGCCAACGAAGGCCTGGGCTGGATCCACAACGGCGGCGGCAGGGAGCTGTTCGAGGAACTCCAGACCCAGATCATGAAGGTCAACATCAAGAGCTTCTTCGCCATGCCGATGCCGACCCAACCCCTCGGCTGGTTCAAGAAGCCGGTGAAAAGCATGGCCGACATGAAGGGCCTGAAATACCGCACCGTCGGCCTGGCGGCGGACCTGATGCAGGCCATGGGCCTGTCGGTGGCGCAGCTTCCGGGCGGCGAAATCGTGCCGGCCATGGAAAAGGGCGTGATCGACGCGTTCGAGTTCAACAACCCGACCTCGGACCGCCGCTTCGGCGCCCAGGACGTCGCCAAGAACTACATGATGGGCAGCCACCATCAGGCGACCGAGTATTTCGAGATCATGTTCAACCGGACCAAGTTCAACGCCCTGCCGAAAGAACATCAGGCGATCCTGCAGTACGCAGCCGAAGCGGTTTCCTCGGCCAACGAGTGGAAGGGCATGGACTACTATTCAAAGGATCTGGTCGAGTTGCGCGAAAAGGACAAGGTCAACGTGATCCGCACGCCCAAGGACGTGTTCGACGCCCAGATCAAGGCCTGGGACGGCCTGATCGCCGGCCTCGCCAAGGACCCGTTCATGAAGAAGGTCATGGATTCGCAGAAAGCGTGGGTCAAGCGGGTGGTGTATTACGGCTTGTTCAACGCCACCGACTACCGCGGCGCCTACGAGCATCACTTCGGCAAGCTGGCGCTGTAACCGGCCTTCGTCGCGTAACGTCATCGGCTTTTCACGGGGAGGGCGGCGCAGGCTTGCGCCGCCCGACCTGCGAAAGAGCCCAACGAAATGGGAAGGGCGGCGTTCGCCGTTGACCAGTTGGATATGACCAAATTTCTTTTCTTCATCGATTCCCTCAGCACCTGGGTCGGCAAGGCGTTCGCCTGGCTGATCCTGCTGCTCACGCTCGGGGTCAGCTACGAGGTCATGGTACGCTATGTCTTTCGCGCGCCGACCACCTGGGCCTTCGACGTGAGCTACATCGCCTACGGCGCCATGTTCCTGATGGCCGGGGCCTACACGCTCGTGCGCAATCAGCACGTGCGCGCCGATATGTTGTATCGCAATTGGCCCCCGCGCGTGCAGGCCGCCTTGGATCTCACGCTCTTTATCCTGTTCTTCCTCCCGGCGGTGGCGGCGTTCATTTATTCGGGCTGGAACTATGCGCAAATGTCGGTCCGGTTCCGCGAAGTGAGCATCTTCAGCCCGGCCGGCGTGCCGGTCTTTCCCTTGAAGGCCCTGATCCCCCTGACCGGCGTCTTCCTGCTGCTGCAGGGAATCGCCGAAATCATTCGTTGCCTCATCTGCCTCCGTCAGGGCGCGTGGCCGCAACGCCTGCACGACGTCGAGGAAACCGAAAGCGTGATCCTGCGCGAAAAACAGTATCTGAAAGAGCACGGCGACCCGGCATCGACCGGCGGGAAGGGAGCCTGATCATGACCGACCCCCAGATCGGCCTGTCGATGCTGTTCATCTTTATTTTCGTGATCATGCTCGGCTTTCCCATCGCCTTTTCGTTGATGGCGATGGGCGTGGGCTACGGGTTTTACGCTTTTTACGTGGCCGGCCAGGATATTTTTCTGAATCGCATCTTCACCTTGCTGGTGCAGAAGACCTTCGAGGTCATGTCCAACGACGTGCTGACGGCGGTTCCCCTGTTCCTGTTCATGGGGTACGTAGTCGAACGAGCAAACATCCTCGATCGCTTGTTCCACGCGTTGCAGATCGCGGCCAAGAATATTCCGGGCTCCCTCGCCGTCGCCACCATGGTGACCTGCGCCATGTTCGCGACCGCGACCGGCATCGTCGGCGCGGTGGTCACGTTGATGGGACTGCTCGCGTTCCCGGCGATGCTGCGCGCCGGCTATGACACCAAGCTCGCCGCCGGGGTGGTGTGCGCGGGCGGCTGCCTCGGCATCCTGATTCCGCCCAGCATTCTTTTGATCGTCTATGCCGCGACCGCGGGCGTCTCGGCGGTCAAGCTCTACGCGGCGGCGTTCTTTCCGGGCCTCCTGCTCGCCATCTTGTACGTCCTCTACATCGTCGCGCGCGCCATGATCAATCCGGCGCTCTGCCCCAAGCTGCCGAAAGAGCAAACGGACGTGCCGTTGAAGGTTATCCTGTGGAACCTGCTCACGTCGTTCCTGCCGCTCGCGCTCCTGATTGTCTCGGTGCTCGGTGCTATTCTGTTCGGGCTGGCGACACCGTCGGAGGCCGCCGGGGCGGGGGCATTGGCGAGCCTGGTTCTCGCCGCCGCTTACCGGGCCTTCAATTACGGGATGCTGAAGGAATCGGTGTATCTCACCGCGCGCGCGACCGCGATGGTCTGTTACCTGTTCATCGGCTCGTGGACCTTCGCGTCCGTGTTCGCGGTCCTCGGCGGGCAGCAGGTGGTCGAACAGTTCATCCTGTCGCTCAACATGACTCCCTTCCAGTTCCTCATTCTCACCCAGGTCATCATCTTCTTGCTCGGCTGGCCGTTGGAATGGACGGAAATCATCATCATCTTCGTACCGATCTTCCTGCCGCTGTTGAAGCATTTCGACATCGATCCGATTTTCTTCGGCATCCTGGTCGCGCTCAACACCCAGACCGCGTTCAACACGCCTCCCGTGGCGATGGCGGCGTTCTACCTCAAGGGCGTGTCGCCGCCCCACGTGAAATTGACCGACATTTTCAGCGGCGCGTTGCCGTTCGTATGGATGGTCTTCGCCTCGATGGCGATCGTCTACATCTTCCCGCAGATCGCTCTCTGGCTGCCGGATTATCTCTACACGCCCAAGTGAAGGTCGAAGCCCGGCGATGAACCCGCACGAGCTTTCGCTGGCGCAGGCTGCGCTCGAAATCCGCGAGGGACGCCTGAAGTCCGCCGATCTGGTGCGCTCCTGCCTCGACCGGATCGAGGCGGTCGACGGCGAGGTGCGCGCCTGGGCGTTTCTCGATCCCGAGCACGCGCTCCGGCAGGCCGAAGACCTCGACCGGCGTCGTTCCGCGGGCAAGCCCACGGGGCGGCTGCATGGCGTGCCCGTGGGCGTCAAGGACCTGTTCGACACTTCCGACTATCCGGCCGAATACGGCTCGCCCATTTACGCCGGCCAGACGCCCCGGCGCGATGCCGCGTGCGTGGCGAGCCTGCGCGCGGCCGGCGCGGTGATCCTGGGCAAGACCGTGACCACCGAGTTCGCCTATTTATTTCCCGGCCCGACCCGTAACCCGCACGCCCCCAAGCGCACGCCCGGAGGCTCGTCGAGCGGATCGGCCGCCGCCGTCGCGGCATTGATGGTGCCGGGCGCGGTCGGCTCGCAGACCAACGGCTCGGTCATCCGCCCCGCGTCCTATTGCGGCGTGGTCGGCTTCAAGCCGAGCCATGGGCTGATCCCGCGCACCGGCGCGTTCCTTCTCTCGCGCACCCTCGATCACGTCGGCACCTTCGCGCGCACGGTCGAGGATGCCGCGTTGCTGGCCGAGGTCATGGCCGGCCATGACGAGGACGATCCCGACACCCGTGCCGTCGCCACGCCGCCGCTCGCCCAAGTGGCCGCCGAAAAACCGCCGCTTCCACCCCGCTTCGCGTTCGTCAAATCGCCGGTCTGGGACCAGGCCGAGCCGACGACCAAGGCGGCGTTTACGGAATTGGCGGACGCACTTGGCGAATCCGCGTCCGAGGTGGAATTGCCCGTGATCGCGGAACAGATCGTGCCCATGCATCAGATCGTCATGGACGTGGAAATGGCGCGCAACCTGCACCGTGAATACGATAAGGCGCGCGACCAGCTAAGTCCGCAATTGCGCGAGTTGCTGGGGCGCGGACGCAAGCATCTGGCCTTCGACTATCGCCGCGCCGTCGAGATGATCGATCCGATCAACGGCGCCGTCGACGCAGTGTTCGACGAATACGACGCCATCCTGACGCCCGCGACCACCGGCGAAGCCCCGCTCGGCCTGGGCGCGACCGGCAATCCGGTTTTTTGCACGATTTGGACCTATCTTGGCCTGCCGGCCGCGACCTTGCCGCTGCTCTCGGGGCCGAACGGATTGCCGGTCGGCGTCCAACTCGTCGGGCGGCGCGGCAACGATGCCCGGCTGCTCAGAACCGCACGCTGGCTCGCCGCGACGCTCGCGGGCAAGCGCCCGGGCACAAAATCGAAAACGGCGAAACCGAAAAGGAAAGGCTGAATCCCATGACCCTTCTGATCTCCGGCATCATCGGCGCCGTCATGATGATCGCGTTTCTCGGCTTCATGGCCGCGTGGGTCAAGGCACCGCCGCTGGTCGCCATCATTCTTCTCGTCATTGGGTTGATGGTCTACGACCTCTACAAGGATATCCGCGCGGCCGGCCGCAATAATGGCACTTAAGCGCCGCTCCAGTCTTTACGCGCCCTTGGACTATCCGCGCCGGCGCGCGAGCGGGTGACTGGCCGCCACCAGCGCCTTGAGGCGGTCTTCCAGCACGTGGGTGTAAATCTGGGTGGTGGCGATGTCCGCGTGCCCGAGCATCTGCTGCAGCGCGCGCAAGTCCGCTCCGCGCGCGAGCATGTGGCTGGCGAACGAGTGCCGGAGAACATGCGGCGACACCCGCCGGGGCGCCACGCCCGCTTCCACCGCCAACTCCTTGAGCAACTGCTGAAACCGTGCCCGGGTCAGGTGCCCGCCCGCGCCGCGCGACGGAAACAACCACGGACTGTCCCGCCCGCCCCGCCGCCCTTTGCCGGCGCGATCCGGAAGATATTGTTCGCGCACTTTTTTCCAATCGGCGAGCGCGGCCTCGGCCGGATCGCTGAGCGGCACCATGCGCTCCTTGCCCCCCTTGCCGCGCACGATCAGCATGCGGCCCGCGCGCGGCAGCGCCGAAAGCGGCAGCGCGACCAACTCGGACACGCGCAGGCCCGTCGCGTACAGCACTTCGAGCAACGCAACCAGTCGCGTTCCTTCCGGCCCGCCGCGCGCACGCGCGGCGGCGAGCAGCTTGTCGACTTCCTCTTCACTCAGGTACTTGGGCAGCGGCCGGGATGCGCGCGGGCCCTCCAGCGTCGCGGTCGGATCGTCGCCGCGCAGCCCTTCGCCGTGGAGAAAGCGGAAAAACCGGCGCAACGCCGACAACCGGCGCGCCGACGTCGCCGCGCTCATGCCCGCTTGCGCCAGCCGGGCGAGATAGTCGCGCAAGGCACGCGTGTCGGCATCTTCGGGCTTCACGCCGCGCTTGGCGGCGAAGGCGGCGAAATCCGCTAGATCGCGACCGTAGGAATCGAGGGTGTTAGCGGCCGCGCCGCGCTCGGCCGCGAGCATTTCCAGAAACGTTTCCAGGTGCCGGGATTCGCCCTCGCCGGGCCTCCCGCGGGCTTGCCCGCCGGAGCGCCGCTCGGCGCGGGGGCGGGTCACAGGCCGAGCGCCACCGCCGCCTCGAGGGCGAGCGCGCGCGCCTCGGTCTTGAACCCGGCGCCGTCCAGCGCCCGCAGCGTGCGGGTCAGCGTGAAGGGATCGGCCTGCGCCGGGCCGCCCTCGCCCAGCGCCAGCACGGCGAACAACACGGTTTCGCCGATCCGGCGTTCGCGCGCCGCTGATTCGAGCCTGGCCCACAGCGCCGGACTCGCCACCGGAACGGGGGTACGCTCGGCCGTCTGCAGCAGCAGGTCCCAGATCGCGGGCGGCACCGGTCCGACCATCAGGTCGTAGAGGCTGAAGAACGTTTCGGCGAGCACTCGAGCGTTATCGCGGTCCTTGACCGTCTCCCACCACTTGGCGAGGTCGGCCGCCTGAAACCCTTGGCCCTCGACCGAACCCGCGAGCTTGGCGAGCGGGATCAGCGACGCCAACGCGGTATTCGCGTCCTTGTCGACGTGGGCCGCGCCGCGCAGGACGGCGAACCAGCCGCGCGCCGCGTCGGCGTCGCCGGCGAACAGCGACGCGCGCGCCGCCTCGGGCGCGAGCCACAGCAGGTCGGCGGACGCCGGAATCCGCTTGAGTACCGGCATGAACACGCGCACCGCCGACGGATAGCGCCCGCCACGCCGAGCGAGCGCCAGCGCCTTGGCCACCGGCTCGGATTGCGCCGCCGGCACGGTCTGGATCATGGCGGTGCGGTAAAGCAGCGCCCGGCTCAAGGGACCGCTTTCGGCTTCGGCCTTGCTCAGCGGGTTGGCCAGATCCTGCTCGGTAAAGGAGACGCCCATGTAGAGTTGGCGCAGCGCCTCGGTCGGCAGCGCGCCGGCGGCTTCCGCCCGCTCGGCGGCGTCGAGCCGGACGTCGATGGGTGCGTTCGGACTGATGGAAATGGTGCGCAGCACGCCCGGGCTGGTGACGCCGAGGATGTCCTTGGGCAATTGCACGTTGGCGGCGCGGGCCATGGCAATATGCAACGGCGTCGGGTTGCGCAAAGACGCCAGCGGCGCCGGCGCGGCGCCGGCGAAGCGATCCATGATCTGGGTGAAGACGGCGTCTTCCTCGCCCATCTCGCGGAGCAGCGCGGACGCGAGCTGCGCCTTGCCCACCTCGCCCGCCAGCGCCTGGCAGAACGCGAATGCCTTGAGCCAGTAGGAATCGCGCCCTTCGCGCACCTGGCCGGCGGCGGTCGCGCACGCGCGCGCATTGTCGTTGCCCAGAAAACGCACGTCGGTTTCGAGCCGGAGAAGAGCGGGGTTGTGAGCGCGCCCCGGTATCGTCTCCAACAGCGCCGTCACCCCCGCTTGGTCGCCCATGGCGGCGAGCAGTCGCGCGCGCACGACGATCAGGCCGGCGCCCTGGGTCGGACCTTCCGGCGGCACGGCCGGCGTCAGCAACAGCCGTCGCATCAAGCCGCGCATGGCCGGCGAAACCACGTTGACCGGAAGTTTCGGCAGCAGGGATTCGACCAGCGGCCGCGGCGTGCCTTTCCATATCTGCGCACCGAGACCGCCGTCGGCGTCGGTGAGCGTGCCGGCGCTATCGAAATTAAGGGTGGTGAGCTTGTCCACCTGTACTTCAGGTCCGACCAGGGCCGCCGGCGGTGCGACAACCTCGGGCGTCGCGACGGGCGGCGTCGGCGGCGCTCCCGGCGCCGACGGCGGCGTCAGGCGTACCGGCCCCTCCTGCGCGCCGACGGGAACGGCGAACGCGAGCGACGAAAGCGCGAGCGCCGCGACGATGCGGCTCGTCCGTGCGCCGTGAAAACGTGCGTTAACGCGGGAAGCGCTCATCGGGGATGACTTTCTCGACCTTGGCCTTCGGCGCCGGTATTTCCCAGGCTGCCAGAAAAACTCCGCCGCCCACCAGCGTCAGGAGTAATACCACCAGAACGACGATCGAAAGGCCTTTCATGAATTTCCTTCGCGAGCGGAAAAGGCTCGTGGTTCGGGGAGGGCGCCTTGGTTGTCCGCCCGCCGGTGTGTTAAGCTGGAAACGCGGCGAATTTCGGGCAGTTTATCGGCCGAGCCCCCGGCTTTCAACGCCTCGTCGCCGGATATGGACGTTGCGAATCGCATGACACCGACCGCCACCACCCTCCCCACCGGCCGCGCCCTTCCCGTGCCGCCGGGCAAATCCGTGGTGCTGGTCGGACTCATGGGCGCGGGCAAATCCAGCGTCGGCCGAAAGCTGGCCAAACTCCTCGATCTGCCCTTCGTCGACGCCGACGAGGAAATCGAGCGTGCCGCAGGCTGCTCGATCGAGGACATTTTCCGTCTCTACGGCGAACCGGCCTTTCGCGACGGCGAGGAGCGGGTTATCGCCCGCCTGCTCGAATCGGGGCCCCAGGTGCTCGCCACCGGCGGCGGCGCGTTCATGAACCCGCGCACCCGCGATCGCATCCGCGAGCGCGCGATCTCGATCTGGCTGCGCGCCGACCTCGACCTGCTGGTCCGGCGCACCGCGCGCCGGGGCGGACGCCCCCTGCTCGCCCACGGCGACCCGCGCGCGACCCTGGAACGCCTGATGGCCGAACGCTACCCGGTTTACGCCGAAGCCGATCTGACCGTCGATACCACCGAAGAGAACATCGAGCGGATGGTGGAACGGATTCTCGCCGGCCTGCACAAGCGCGCGGAAAAGGAAGCGCCATGACCGCATCGATTCGCGCCGCCGACGCCGCCGGCGAAGAGCGCCTGACGGTCGGGCTGGGCGCGCGCGCCTATGACGTCGTCATCGGCGACGGGCTGATCGCCGACGCCGGACGCCACCTCCGGCCGCTGCTCAAGCTGCCTCGAATCGTGATCGTCACCGACGCCAACGTCGCTGCGAAGCATCTCGGGCCGTTCCGCGCCGGGCTCGAGCGTGCCGGAATCGCATGCGAAACCATTACCCTACCGCCCGGCGAAGCGACCAAGAGCTTTTCCGGGCTCGAAACCCTGTCCGAAAAAATTCTCGCCCTCGGCATCGAGCGCTCGACGGTGCTGGTCGCCCTCGGCGGCGGCGTGGTCGGGGACCTGACCGGCTTCGCCGCGGCGGTCCTGTTGCGGGGGATCGATTTCGTCCAGGTGCCGACCACGCTGCTCGCCCAGGTCGACAGCGCGGTCGGCGGCAAGACCGGCATCAATACCCGTCAGGGCAAAAATCTGGTCGGTGCTTTCCATCAGCCGCGTCTGGTGCTGGCGGACATGGGCGCGCTCGACACGCTCCCCCGGCGCGAACTGCTTGCCGGATACGCCGAGATCGTCAAGTACGGCCTGATCAACGACGCCGGCTTCTTCGCCTGGCTGGAGGCGAACGGCCGCGCCTTGGTCGCGGGCGAGCGCGCCCTTCGCCGTCGTGCGGTGAGCGTCAGTTGCGCCGCCAAGGCGGCCATCGTCGCCGCCGACGAAAGGGAAAAAGGCGAACGCGCGCTGCTTAACCTCGGTCACACCTTCGGTCATGCCCTGGAGGCGGAAACCGGCTTCGGCCCGGCGCTGCTCCACGGCGAGGCGGTTGCCGTCGGACTCGCGCTCGCGTTTGATTTCTCCGCGCGGCTCGGGCTCTGCCCGGCCGAGGACGCCGCGCGCGTCCGTCGCCATCTCGACGAGGCCGGCCTGCCTTCGACTCTCGACCGGCTCGGCGATTACGGGCGCAAACCCGGCTGGACCGCCGCCCGGCTGATCGCTCACATGGGCCACGACAAGAAAGTCGCGGGTGGCAAACTTACGTTCATCCTCGCGCGCGGCATCGGGCGGGCCTTTATTGCCCGCGACGTGGACGAAGCGGCGCTCGCCGCCTTTCTCGCGGACCGCCTCGGCGCGTGAACCGCCCCCGGAGCGCGAGCCGGGCTTTTATCCGTTCGATGAGGTAATCCCATGACCCTGATCGCCATCTTCCTCCTGTTGATCGCGTCCGCCTTCTTTTCCGGGGCGGAAACCGCGCTGACCGCCGCCTCGCGCCCGCTCATGCACCAGCTCGCCACCACCGGCGACCGGCGCGCGGCCATGGTCAACGAATTGCGCCAGCATCGCGAACGGCTGATCGGCGCGCTGCTGGTCGGCAACAATGTCGTCAACATCCTCGCCTCGGCGCTGGCGACCGGCGCCCTGGTTGCGCTGTTCGGTGAAGTCGGCGTCGTCTACGCCACCATGGCGATGACCATCCTGGTCCTGATGTTCGGCGAAATCCTGCCCAAAACCTACGCCTTCCGTAATGCCGACGCGGTGGCGCGCACGCTGGCGCCGCTGGTGGTCCCGGTGGTATACGTGCTCGCGCCCGTTACCCATGTGTTTACCGTTGTGATTCGCCGCGGACTTTCGCTGTTCGGCGCGGATTTCAAGGCCGAGGACGGTTTCGCCGCGTCGGTCGAGGAGTTGCGCGGCACGATCGAACTGCACGCGGGCGAGGACGCCAAGGCCGCCCGCCGCGCGCGCGCGATGCTGCACGGCGTGCTCGACTTGTCCGAACTTCAACTGGGCGAGGCGATCATCCATCGCAGCCGCGTCACCGCTTTCGACATCGACGAACCGGCCGAGGCGATCTTCGAGAAGGTGCTCGCCAGCCCCCATTCCCGCTTCCCCTTGTGGCGCGACAATCCCGACAACATCGTCGGCGTGCTCAATGCCAAGGACATATTCCGCGCCGTGCGCGACGCCGGCGGCGACACCAAGGGACTGAGCATCGCCCAGATCGCGGCCAAGCCGTGGTTCGTGCCGGAAACCACGCCGCTGCTCGACCAGTTGCGCGCATTCCGCGAGCGGCGCGAGCAGTTCGCGGTGGTGGTCGACGAATACGGCAGTCTCATGGGTATCGTCACGCTCGCCGACATTTTGGCCGAAATTGTCGGCGACATGCCCGAATCGCGCGACGCCGCCGGCTTGATCGAGCCGCTGCCCGGCGTCCGCCCGCAACCGGACGGCAGTTACCTGATCCAGGGGTCGGTGACCATCCGCGACCTCGACCGCGAGCTGGATTGGAACTTGCCCGACGACGCGGCGACGACGCTCGCGGGGTTGATCCTGCATGAGTCTCGGCGCATCCCGGAGATCGGCCAGGCGTTCATCTTCCACGGCTTCCGCTTCGAGATCGTCCGGCGCCAGCGCCATCAGATCACCTTGATCCGGGTGACGCCGCCCGGCGACCGGAATCGCCCCAAAACCCGCCCCGCCGGCTGATCCCCTCGGGCTTTCCCGGAAATGTATATTTGCGTACTATAATGGACGTGGCGCGCGCCCCTGGGGGACCATGAGGCTGGGTGCGCGCGTACGGCCGAGGGAGGTCGCCGCCATGCAGATCAAGATCATTCCCGACGTAGTACCGCGACGGAACATCCGCACGGTCAAGGAAAGCACGTCGATCCTCGAGTGCGCCAAGCTGATGACCGAAATTCACGTCGCCGCCATGATCGTGGTGAACGACATCGGCAAGCTGATCGGCATCTTGACCGAGCGCGATTTGGTGCAGCGGGTGCTTGCCAAGGGGCTCGACCCGGTCAAGACCACCTGCGGCACGATCATGACCGCCAATCCCGACACCCTCGCCCCGGAGGACGGAGCGATGGACGCGCTCGAACTGATGACCTCGCGCAACTACCGCCACTTGCCGGTGGTCGAAGACGGCCGCTGCGTGGCGATGGTATCGATCCGCGACCTTTATGCCGCGGCCAAGGCCGGGCTGGAGGAAGACATCCGCGAAACCGAAGCGTTCGTCTTCGGCGACCGCTACGGGGCTTGAGCGTATCTTTTCATGCCGTTGTCCAAGCCGGTTCGGCGCCAGCACCTGCACACGCGCGAAATCGTCTGTCGCGGCTATAGGCGCGACGACGGGCTTTGGGACATCGAGGCCGCGCTGACCGACAGCAAGACTTATGCGTTCGACAATATCGACCGCGGCGAAATCAGCGCGGGCGAACCTCTGCACGGCATGTTCATCCGCCTCACGGTCGACGAGGCCCTGACCGTCAAGGACATCGAGGCGGCGAGCGACTTTACCCCTTTTGCCGTGTGCCCGACCGCCGCTTCCGCTTACGCCTCGCTCAAGGGCTTGCGCCTGGGTCGCGGCTGGCGCGAAGCGGTGCGTGAACGGGTCGGGGGCGTCAAGGGCTGCACCCACCTGACCGACCTGCTGGTCGGGCCGCTGCTGACGGCGGCGATCCACACCGTCAACGCCGCGCGTGAAAAGTTGAGCCATGCCGGCGCCGATGGAAAAACCCGCCCGCCCCTGCTTGAAACCTGCCAGGCGTTCGCAACGTCGAGCCCGGTGGTCCGGCGGCGCTGGCCGGCGTTCTACACCGGCGACTGATTCTCTACCGGTCCTCGGACGGCGTCAGGGTGGCGAGCGAGAGCGCGTGGATGCGCGTCGCCATCAAGTCCTTGAGCGCGGCATAGACCATGCGCTGGCGCTCGACGCGCGATTTGCCGGAGAAAGCCTCGGCAACGACCGTCAGGCGGAAATGGGTTTCGCCCTCGGGTCGCGCCCCGGCGTGCCCGGCATGACGGTGCGATTCGTCCTCGATCTCCAAGCGCGCCGGGTGGAGCGATTCCCGCAAATTCCGTTCGATTGCGTCGCGAACCTGCACCGGATTCTCCTCGTTGGCGTCCCCGATCCCGCGCCATGCGCGCGGGCGAATTCCCGCGCGCTTATTATGATGCGCCCCGACCGGGGCGCGGCGCTTGCCTCGGGGGAGCCCGGGGGCCATATTTACCCGATGCTCCAGTCGAAGCAAACCCGAGCAAAAACAGGCCCCAAGGGCCGCGCGTTGCACCCCGCGCCGGGTGCCGGCGACGCGCGTCCATGCTCCTGGCCGGGTTGCGCCGAGGAAGGCAAGTTCCGCGCGCCCAAGTCGCGCGAAAACCTCGCCGTTTACCACTGGTTCTGCCTCGACCACGTCAAGGCGTACAACACCTCCTGGAACTACTACGCCGGCATGAGCGAGGCGGAGGTCGAAGCCGACCTGCGCCGCGACACGGTCTGGCAGCGCCCATCCTGGCGCTGGGGCACCGGCAACGGACCGAACGAGGACATGTTGCGCGAAGCGGTCCGCATGCACGCCTTCGGCCCTGAATTCGCCGAAGCCGAACCGACGCCGCCCTACCGCCGGCGCGGCGGCATCGAAACCGAAACCGACAAGGCGATGGCCGTGCTCGGCCTGAAGCCGCCGTTGTCGAGGAACGCCCTCAAGGCCCGCTATAAGGAACTGGCCAAGCGTCATCACCCCGACGTCGCCCGAAATGATGAGCGCTCGGCCGACAAGATTCGCGAAATCAACCACGCCTACAAAGTCCTGATGGACAGCCTGACCGCCTGACGCCGCGGTTTTGCCCGTCCGCCCGCAACCCGCAACCGGAAACGCCACCATGCCCACGCCCGCCTCCGACTCCGCGCCCGCCCGCAGCCTGCAAGCGCCCGACATCAAGTTGTCGGTGCGTCAGGTGTTCGGCATCGACACCGACATGGAAGTGCCGGCTTTTTCCGCGCGCGAGGACCACGTGCCCGACCTCGACGAGGCCTACCGGTTTGACCGCGACACCACCATGGCGATTCTCGCCGGGTTCGCCTTCAACCGCCGCGTCATGATCCAGGGCTACCACGGCACCGGCAAGTCGACCCATATCGAGCAGGTGGCGGCGCGCCTCAACTGGC
>CAYPQV010000027.1:0-31304 GCA_964412955.1 uncultured Hyphomicrobiales bacterium | reverse complement strand
TTGCCGATGATCGAGGCGGTCAGGTTGGCGATCGAGCCGCCTTCGAACAGGTCGAGCTCGTAGGCGATGTAGGCGAAGTATTCGCCCGGGCGGTTGGGCACCGGATCGACCCGGTAGGCCTTGGCGCGGTAGACGTCGCAGGCGGTGAGGCGGTCGGTCCAAACCACGGTCCAGGTCGCGGTCGAGGATTCGCCCGCGACCGCGGCGGCGGCTTCCTCGGGATCGACGCCGTCCTGGGGCGTGATGCGAAAGAGGGTGATGAGGTCGGTTTCCTTGGGCTCGTAATCGGGCTGCCAATAGCCCATCTGCTTGTATTCGAGCACGCCCGCGGCCCACCGGCCGCCTTCCTTCAGAGTCCGAACGCCGCCTTTCGCCATGGCCTGTTCCTTTCCAAAATCGCAGGAGAGATAGGCATATTGACGGCGTTTATTGATAAATGATAATAAAATGATATTATAAATATGATAGCTTTTTATCTATAGGACTGGATATCGTGAAAAACGCGACTTTCCGCCAACTCCGCGTGTTTGCCGCCATCGCCCGGCTCGGCAGCTTCACCCGCGCGGCCGAGGAGATGCACCTCACCCAACCGACGCTCTCGATGCAGGCGCGCAAGCTCGGGCTCGCCGCCGGCCTGCCGCTGTTCGAGCAAATCGGCAAGAAGGTCTTTCTCACCGACACCGGCCGGGCGTTGCAGGAATTCTGCCGCGAGGTTTTCGACGCGCTGGCGCGCTTCGAGATGACCGTCGCCGCGCTCAAGGGTCTGAAAAGCGGGCGGCTGCGCCTGGCCGTGGTGTCGACCGCCGAGTATTTCCTGCCGCGCCTGCTCGGGCCGTTCAGCGCCGATCACCCCGGCGTCGAATTCACCCTCGAGGTGCTCAACCGCGAACGCATGATCGAGCGGCTCAAGGCCAACGCCGACGACCTCTACGTGTTCGGCCTTCCGCCCGAGGATGTCGAGGTCGATGCGATCCGCTTCATGGAAAACCCGTTGGTGGTGGTGGCCCGGTCCGATCACCCGCTGGCGCGGGATCGGCGCATACCGCTCGCGCGCCTGATGGCGGAGCCGTTTTTGATGCGCGAGCCCGGCTCCGGCACCCGTTCCGCCGCCGCGCGGTTTTTCGCCGAACACGGCGCGCACCCCCGGGTGCGCATGGAACTCGGCAGCAACGAGGCGATCAAGCAGGCGGTGCTCGGCGGTCTCGGCGTATCGGTGCTGTCGCGCCACACGATCGAGCACGCCTCGGGCCTGGTCGAACTCGATGTCCAAGATTTTCCGCTGATCCGCCATTGGTACCTGGTGCGGCCGAAGGGCAAGCGCTCGTCGGTGGTCGCGGGGGCCTTTTGCACTTATCTCGCGGGGGTGACCGAGCCCCGGCTCGCCGCTTGGAGATGACGAACTTATCCCCGTTTTTCACATCGGGACTTCGTTCCCGTGTTGAAGTCGCGACGGCATGACGCGTCTGCGGCAAGAGCATGAAACTGCGTCATTATTATCCGTCGAATGGTCAGCGGTCCGGGGGTTGGATAGACTAAGCGCCGAACAAACAAGCGCCGATCGTGCCAACGGCGCGGATGGGAGGGACGAGCATGGCGACGAACCAAACCGTTGCGGCCGCCAGGACCGAACCTGCGCCCCAGCCCCAAAGCGGCAAGCGCTTTCGCATTCTCGTTTGCATCGACGGCACCGACGAAAGCTATCGGGCGTTGCGCTACGCCGCGCGCATCGGCGGCGGCAACGACGCCGACCTGGTGGTCGTCAACGTGCGCCCGCCGGCGGAAGCCGGCCGTCTCGCCGGGTTCAAGGAGCGCACCGCCGATCAGGGCCTGCTCCATTGGGGCCTGGAAATCCCCGGCGTGCGTCATTTGCGCAAGGCGCGCGACCTGCTGCTCGAATGGCACACGTTCGAATCCCAGGGTTGGCGGGAGGAGATCGGCCACATCGACGTCAAGGGTGACGAACTCGGCGACAACAAGATCGTCTACACCAACGACGCCGGCAAGCAGGTGGTGCTCAAGCTGAAGGTGGCATCCGACGTGGCCGCCGGCATCCTGCAGCAATGGGACATCGGCCATTACGATCTCATCATCCTCGGCGCGTCGCGCAAGGAGCGCAGCCTCGCCAAGTCGGTATGGGATCCGCCGGTCGCGGACCGGATCGCGTGGCGGGCGCCCTGTTCCGTGCTGGTGGCGAGCGCGATCGAGGAAGGCCACGGCCATCTCATCTGCACCGACGGTTCGGAACGGGCGATGACGGCCGTGCGCCGGGACGCGTTGGTCGCCAGCCGCTGCAACTGCGCCATTTCGCTGATCGCGGTCGCGCCCGACGAGGCGGGGCTGGCGGCGGCCAAGGAGCACGTCGAGAGCGCGGCGCGCATGCTGGCCGGACTCGGCATACCGGTCCTCAACAAGTTCACTCCGGTCGGCGCTCCGGCCGAGGAAATCATCCAGGCGGGCCAGGATTTTTCGGTCATCGTGCTCGCCGATTCGGGCAAGCGGGGATTCCGCCGCTTCGTCAGGGGCAGCGTCGCCCAGACCGTGCTGCGCGACGCCCACCATTCGGTGATGGTCGTCCGCTAGATTGTTGCGTCGCGGCCGAAATACTGGTTTAAGGGCGACGGTCTTTCGCCGCCTTTTTTCATGGCTTTTCGCCGATCGCAGGACACCCGGACATGAGGGGATCGCCGATTTTCCTCCTTGTCGCGCTCGCGGTTTTGGCGGGCGTCGCGCCCGCGCCCGCGTTCGCCGCCGAAACTGCGGCGTTCGATCCGCCGTGGTGGGCGTGGGCGCTGCTGCTCTTTATCGTCTCGTTCGCGCTCGGCATCGTCGCGGTGCTGGGCGGCATCGGCGGCGGCGTCCTGTTCGTGCCAGTGGTCGGCGGTTTTTTTCCGTTCCATATCGATTTTGTGCGCGGCGCGGGACTGCTGGTGGCGCTCGCCGGGGCGCTGGCGGCGGGTCCCGGTCTGCTGCGGAGCGGCATGGCGAACCTGCGCCTCGCGCTGCCGTTGGGACTGGTTGCGTCCATTGCCGCGGTCGTCGGGGCCGAGATCGGACTCGCGCTGCCGGCGCAATGGATCGAGTTCGCGCTCGGCGGCGCCATCCTCGGAATCGTGGTGCTGATGCTGCTCGGGCGGAAATCGGAATTGCCCGAGGTGCCGCAAGCCGACCGGCTTTCGACCGCGCTCCGCATCAGCGGCGTTTTTCACGACCCCTATCGCCAGACCGACATCGACTGGAAAATCCACCGCACGCCCGCGGGGCTCGTCCTGTTCGCGGGCATCGGCATGCTGGCGGGCATGTTCGGTCTCGGCGCGGGCTGGGCGAACGTGCCGGTGCTCAATTTGGTGCTGGGCGCGCCGCTCAAGGTATCGGTCGCGACCAGCAAATTCATGCTGTCGATCGTCGATAGCGCCGCCGCTTGGGTCTACATCAACGCGGGAGCGGTGCTGGCGCTGGTCGCGGTCCCCTCCATCGTCGGCATCATGCTGGGTTCGATAATCGGGGTGCGTCTGTTGGCGCGCACGCGGGCCTCCGTCATCCGCGTCATGGTGATCGTGCTGCTGCTGGCGGCGGGGGTGCGTGCCGTGCTCAAGGGCTTCGGGATCTAGGGGGCGGGACATGGTGCGCCGATTCCGCAAGGCTTTCTACGCCACCCGCGAGCAGCTGGTGTACGCCGCCGCCCTCGACATCGGCATGAAGGCGGGTCTCGCGATCCTGGTCGTGACCTTCGTCGTTTATGTTTCCGGACTGCTCGCGCCGCACGTGCCGTTCGAGGACCTGCCCGATTACTGGGGTCTGTCGGTCTACGAATACCTCGAAGTCGCCCAGGTGCCGTGGGGGTGGTCCTGGCTCGGCCTGGCGTTCACCGGGGACTATCTCAACTTCGTCGGCATTGCGTTCCTGTCGGGCGTGACCATCGTGTGCTATGCGCGCATTCTTCTTTATCCCATTAAAAACCGCGATTTCGTGTTCGCCGGCATCATCGCGGCGCAGATTTTCGTTTTGCTGCTGGCCGCGTCAGGTTTGTTTGTGGTCGGCCACTGACACATCGGGGAGTCATCCATGTCGGAACAAAGCCAGCTTTCGCCGACCGGACGCTTCGAAAAGATTTTACTCGCTTCTGATGCGTCCGGATTCGGCGCGGGCGCGGTGCGGGTGGCGATCGCCTTCGCCAAGAAAAGCGGCGCCCGCATCGCCGCGCTGACCATCGTGCGGACCAACCCCGAATACGAAGCGTTGGCCCACGATCTGGTCGAACGGGCGGAGGAAGACGCTTGGAACTACCTCGACACCGTGGTCGCGGCGGCCAAGGAAGCGGGCGTCGCCTGCGAGCCGATGTTGCGGCGCGGCGAGGACCCGGCGAGCGAGATCGTCGAGGCGGAAGTGGAAGCCCGCCCCGATCTGCTGGTGATGGGGCGGCGCGGCAGCCGCGGCCTTGCGCGCATGTCGGTCGGCGACGCGACGGTCAAGGCGATCGGGCGCGGCCAGTGCAGCGTGCTGGTGGTGCCGCGCGCGGCCGAGATGTGGACACGCCGTGTTCTGGTCGGGACCGACGGCTCGCGCTTCGGCGACGCGGCGGCGGTGACCGCGGCGGCGATCGCGCGCATCTGCGCGTTGCCGGTGACGGTGGTCGGCGCGATGGTGCCGAGCCACAGCGAGGCGCGCCAGGAAGACGGCCGCCGCGCGGTCGAGCGCACCGTGCAGTTGCTGCAGAAGGACGGAATCGAAGCCGATGGCGTGGTCGCGCCGGGCGAGGCGGATTCGGTGATCGTTGCCACCGCCAAGTCGCGCGCGGCGGATTTGATCGTGCTCGGCAGTTACGGCCGGACCGGCCTCGGCCGGGCGCTGGTCGGCAGCGTGTGCGAACGCGTCATCGGCCAGGCGTCGACGGCGGTGCTGGCGGTGCGTTGATTCAGCCGAGGCGGCCGAGCGCCGGGAACGCCTCCAGGAACCATTGGGCGATGTGCGCCATCTGGCCGAAGAAAATGGCGCCCCCGGTCGCGATCAGCAGCGCGCCGGTTGCGATTTCCACCGCGCGCATATGGCGCCGGAATCCCTTGGCCCAGCGCAGGAACGGCCCGAACGCGATCGCGGCGGCGATGAACGGAAGGCCGATGCCGGCGGCGTAGGCTCCGAGCATGGCAACCCCGTGTCCCGTCGACGGCCCGCCGGCGGCCAGCGTCAGGATCGCGGCCAGCACCGGCCCGACGCACGGCGTCCAGCCGAACGCGAACGCCAGCCCGGCGACGTAGGCCAGAACCAATCCGCCGGCTTTGCGGCCGGCGGGCGCCTGAACGTGAAAACGTTTCTCGAAATTGAGGGCGCCGATGCGGAACGCGCCGAGGAAGTGCAGCCCGAACAGGACGATCAGGACGCCGGCGGCCTGCGCCAGAAGCTCCTTATAGTCGGATATCAGGCGGCCGAGCGCGCTCGCGGTCGCGCCGAGGGCGACGAACACGGTCGCAAATCCGAGCACGAACACGAGCGCGGCAACGACCACGCGCCGGGCGACGTCGGGCGGAACCGAATCGCCCGCGAGCCGGTCGTAGGTGGTGCCGCCGAGAAAGCAGAGCGAGGCCGGCACGATCGGCAGCACGCACGGCGAAACGAAGCTCAAGAAGCCGGCCGCGAACGCGCCCAGCAAGGTTACGCCGAATTCGTCCATGGGATTCCCATCCGCACCGCGCCGATCGCGCGGGGCATACTACCCTATTACCCTAAACGGAGCGACGGCGGAGGGGTAATTCGAATGCGCGGTTGCGCGCCGGCCTCGGGCGGGCGTACCGTTGCCCCATGCGGGGTCTGTTGTCGGCATTATTCATGGTCGCGCTGGCCGGGGCGGCGTCGGGCGCGAACGCCCAAGCGCCCAACACCCGGACCTCGGGCGAGGCGCACCCCCGGCTCGAAGAACGATTCGCCGATGCCGCCTTCGGCTTCACGGTCGCGTATCCGCGCGATTGGGTCGCGGCGCGCGAAGGGCCTTTTCTCGTCGTGTTCAGCGGCCGCGAGGGAACCGAAGCCTTTCGCGCCACCGTCAGCATCGAGAACGTGCGGCCGCCCGATTCCGCCTCGGCCGTCGCCGCCATCGCCCAAGTGATCGCCGATTTCAAGATGCGCCTTGCGCGTGCCGTGCCCGACGTGCGTACCGAGGCGGAAACCCCGATATTCCGCGGCGAGGGTGACAAGCGGATCGAAGGCTCCCAATTTCTCGTCAATTATCGTCACGGCGGCGAACCGTTTCGCAAGTGGGTGGTGATCATGCGTCGGGCGGCGGCGCCGGTGGTCCACATCTGGTCCTATACCGCGCCCGGCGACCGTTTCGACGCGTTTCGCCCGGTCGCCGAGGCGATGCTCGAAAGCTGGTCGATCGAGGACGGCGGATGATCCGATTGGGGTTTGTCGCGGCGGTCGCGTGGGTCGCCTTCGCGCCTTATGGGCCGGCGTGGGCCGACGCCACTCGCCGCCCTTCGGTCGAAAACATCGTCCACCTGTTCGAGGTGGTCGTGTTCGGCTCCGAACTCGACCCGAAGCTGGCGTCGACGGCGATTGCCAAATGGAATGGGCCGATTCGGTTGGCGATCCGGGGCAAGCCCGGCGACCGTCACCTCGAATTCCTCGATCGCCACGCGGCGACGCTGTCGGGACTTACCGGGCTGTCGATCGAATTGGCAAAACCGGGCGAGACCGCCAACGTCACCGTGGTGTTCGTGCCGCGGGCGCAAATGAGCAAAATCCAGATCGGCGGCGTAAACCAGAAACTGATTGAAACTCTGGCCGCGCCGGGCGGCTGCTATTTCGTGTCCTGGCAAAAGCCGGTTGGAGCGTTGATCGGGGCCGTCATCGTCGCCAACACCGATCGGGACATGGCGATGATCAACCATTGCCTGCTCGAGGAACTGACCCAGGCTCTCGGTTTTCCCAACGACACCGACCAGCTCAGGCCCTCGATCTTCAGCGATCACGATCACCTTTACGAACTGTCGCGTTCCGACGAGATCGTGGTGCGGACCCTTTACGATCCGCGACTGAGGCCGGGCATGCCGAAAGCCGAGGCGTTGAAGATCGTTCCCACGATCGTGCGGGAGCTCAACGCGAAGTTGCCGTGAGCGCCGCCGCCATCTCCAGACCCTTGCGGATGACGCGCGCGGTTTCCTGCCACAGCGGCAGGGCGAACGCTTCGTCCGGGGCGAACCAGCGCGCGTCGGCCGCGTCGCCGCCGGCCTTGAGCGCGCCGCCGGTCGGCCGGGCGAGCACGTCGACCAGCAGATAGTGAAACCGCACCCGCCCGGAATCGTCGCGCGTGATCGAATCGACCACATCGACGATGCCGAGCACCTCGACCGTCAGCCCCGTTTCTTCCCGCACTTCGCGCGCGCACGCTTCGGCGAATGTCTCGCCCGGTTCCTGGGCGCCGCCGGGCAGACTCCATTGGCCGTCGCGCGGCGGGCTGCTCCGCCGGATCAGCAGGACCCGGCCGTCCGCGATCACGATCGCGCCGACACCGGCGATGGGACGGTCGGGATATTCGCGACTCATGGTTTTGTGCATTATTGCACCGATTGAAGCGCCTGTCGCGTGGCCCCCCTCGCGTCGAACCCGGGGACTCGAAACCAGGAAGCGGCTTGCGTCGCTTTTCGGGAGGATTACACTTCGCCCTCGGGGGGCGCGGCCCAAGGTGACGAAAGTGGTCGCAATATAATCCGCGCTTTGGCGGGATATCGCGGAAGGGGAACTCAAAGCCATGGCCGACGTCATCTTGCAACGCAGGGTCCTCGCCGAAGGCGAGTTGGTCTTCAAGGAAGGAGAGGATGCGTCCAACGCCTTCCTGATCCAGGACGGCGAAGTCGAAATCTTCAAAACCGTGGACGGGAACAGAATCGCGCTTGCGACCATCGGCAAGGGCGGCCTGTTCGGCGAAATGGGCCTGATCGACAACAAGCCGCGCGCCGCCGCCGCCCAGGCCAAGATCAAGACCACCGTGGTCGTGGTCACCCGCGCCATGTTTCAGGAAAAGCTCGCCAAGTGCGACCCGTTCATCCGGGCGCTGCTTAATATTTTGGCCGACACCATCCGGCGCAAATAAGTGCTATAAGACGGCCCACGGCCGTTATGAACGACAGTTCCGACAAGACCCCGGCCGCGGGCAACGAGCCCGCGCCGCCGTTTCTGGCGAGGATACGCCTCGGCGCGCGCCTGCGCGCCTATTTTCTCGCCGGCATTCTCATCACCGCGCCCGTGTTCGTCACGCTCTACATCGCCTGGGCGTTCATCACCTTCATCGACGACAAGATCGTGGCGCTGATCCCGGCGCGCTACAACCCGGAACAGTACCTGCCGTTTTCGGTTCCCGGGCTCGGGCTGATCGTCCTGATCGTCGGATTGACCCTGGTCGGCGCGCTAACCGCCGGGTTCATCGGCCGCCAGTTCACCCGCGTGTCCGAAACGCTGTTCGCGCGCATGCCGGTCATCCGCGGCATCTACAGCGCGACCAAGCAGGTGTTCGAAACGGTGCTGGCGCAGAAATCCCAGGCCTTCCGCGAGGCGGTGCTGATCGAATACCCGCGCCAGGGCTTGTGGACGGTGGCCTTCGTCACCGGCCGCCCGGAGGGCGAGATCGGCAAGCTGGCGAGCGAGGAGATGCTGCTGATCTACGTGCCGACCACGCCCAACCCGACGTCGGGGTTCCTGCTGGTGGTGCCGAAGCGCGAAACCATCCCGCTCGCCATGACGGTGGAAGAGGCGATCAAGTTCGTGGTCTCGACCGGCCTGGTGGTGCCGCCCGAGCGCGTGGCCCAACTCGCGGCGCCCAAACGCCGCATCGGTGGGGCGGAGAGGGCGTAAGCCTACCCCGAGCGCAGCAGGCGCACGCCCTCGTCGCGCTCGAACAGATACAGCAAAATTCTTAGCGCCCGGCCGCGCGGGGTGGCCAGTTCGGGATCGCGGCTGAGCGCGAGCTTGGCGTCGTCGCGGGCGGCGGCCAGCAGTTCGCCGTGCGCCGCGAGGTCGGCGAGGCGGAAATCGGGCAGGCCGCTCTGGCGCGTGCCCAGCAATTCGCCCGCGCCGCGCAGGCGCAGATCCTCCTCGGCGATGCGGAAACCGTCATCGGTCTCGCGCAGGATCGAAAGCCGGGCGCGCGCGGTTTCGGAAAGCGGCGTCGCGTAGAGCAGGATGCAGACCGACGGGCGGCTTCCGCGCCCGATGCGCCCGCGCAGCTGGTGCAGCTGGGCGAGGCCGAAACGCTCGGCGTGCTCGACCACCATCACGGTCGCGTCCGGCACGTCGACGCCGACTTCGATCACCGTGGTCGCGACCAGAATTCGGGTGCGCCCCTCGGTGAAATCGTCCATCGCCCGGTCCTTGTCCGGACCCCTCATGCGCCCGTGCACCAGGCCGGCGCGCGCGCCGAACAGTTGCGCGAGGTGGCGGTAACGGTCCTCGGCGGCGGCGACGTCGATTTTTTCGGATTCCTCCACCAGCGGGCAGACCCAGAACACACGCGCCCCTTCGTCGATGGCGCGGCCGACCGCGTCGGTGACCTCGCCCAGGCGTTCCAGGGGAACCGTCCGGGTGTCGACCGGCTTGCGCCCGGCGGGCTTTTCCGTGAGGCGCGAAACGTCCATGTCGCCGTAGGCCGTGAGCATGAGCGTGCGCGGGATCGGCGTCGCCGTCATCACCAGCATGTCCACCGCGCGCCCCTTGGCGGCCAGCGTCAGGCGCTGGTGGACGCCGAAGCGGTGCTGCTCGTCGATCACCGCGAGCGCGAGGTCGGCGAAGGCGACGTCCTCCTGGAACAGCGCGTGGGTGCCGACGACGACGGCGATCTCGCCCGAGGCGAGTCCGGCGAGAACCTCGTCGCGCGCGCGGCCGCGCTCGCGCCCGGTCAGCAGGGCGACGCGGACCCCGGCCGCCTCGGCCAGCGGCGCGAGGGTGGCGAGATGCTGGCGGGCGAGAATCTCGGTCGGCGCCATCAACGCCGCCTGGCCGCCCGCCTCGATGGCGTTGAGCATGGCGAGCGCCGCGACCACGGTCTTGCCGCTGCCGACGTCGCCTTGCAGCAGGCGCAGCATGCGCGCCTCGGCCGCCATGTCGGCGAGGATTTCCGCGAGCGCCGTTTCCTGCGAATCGGTCAGTTGAAAGGGCAGCGCGGCGACGGCGCGGGCGCGCAGCCGCCCGTCGCCCGCGACGGCGCGGCCCTTGAGGGTACGCAGATTGGCGCGCACCAGGGCCAGCGCCAACTGGTTGGCGAGCAGTTCGTCGTAGGCCAGGCGCAGGCGCGCCGTCGCCGTCGGCGCCAGGTCGGAGTCGCTCGCCGGGACATGCGCGGCCCGGACCGACTCGCGCCACGGCGCCCATCCCTGGAGCGCGAGATAGGAAGGCTCGATCCATTCCGGCAGTTCCGGCGCGCCGTCGAGGGCGGAGCGGATCGCCTTCGCCAGTACCCGCTGCGACAGCCCCTCGGTCAGGGGATAAACCGGCTCGACCGCGCGGATGCGGTCCAATTCGGCGAGGGTGCCGACGTGGTCCGGGTGCGCCATCTGCGCTTCGCCGTCGAACAGGTCGATCTTGCCGCTCACCACCCGGGTTTCGCCGACCGGCAGCAGCTTTTGCAGGTAATCCTCGCGCGCGTGGAAGAACACCAGCGTCATGCGCCCGCTCGCGTCCGACACGATCACCTTGTAGGGCAGCCGCGGATTGGGCGGCTTGCGGTGGCGCTCGACCGTGACCGTCAGGGTCGCGATCTCGCCTTCGCGCGCCTCGGCGATAACGGGCGAATGGCGGCGGTCGACCAGGCCGCCCGGCAGGTGCCAGAGCAGGTTGACCACCTTGGGCCCGGCGAGCGTCTCGACCGCGCGGGCGAGCTTGGGCCCGATGCCGGCGAGCGCGGTGACGGGCCTGAACAGCGGAAACAGAATTTCGGGGCGCATGGGCGGCTGACAGCGGGACGCGGACGGCTTATATCCTAGGCCCCCTTCCGCCCGAGGCAACGCCGGATTTTCGCGCCGATATGAATGATCGTCTCAAACGGATTCTCTACCGGGCCCGCCATCGGGGCATGCAGGAAACCGATCTGCTGCTCGGGCGCTTCGCCGAACGGCGGCTCGAAGACCTGTCGCCCGGCCACCTCGACCTGTTCGAACGGCTGTTGGACGCGCCCGACAACGACCTGTTCGACTGGATCACCGGGAAGCGGCCCGCGCCGGCCGAATTCGACCACGACGTGCTCGGGATGCTGAAGGACTTCGCGCGGAACCCGTCGTGAGTTCTTCTCTTCCATCCCTGGCGTCCCCCGGGCGGCGGCTGATCGCCGGCGCGCCCCAGGGCCATGCCGCGCGCGCGCTCGCCGATCTCGCCCGCGCGCGGGGGGAAATTCTGTTCGTCGCCCGCGACGGCGCCGCGCTCGCGGCCTTCGCCGAGGCGCTCGCCTTCTTCGCCCCGGACGTGGAGCGGCTCGAATTCCCCGCCTGGGACTGCCTGCCGTTCGACCGGGTGTCGCCCAACCCGGTGCTCGCCGGCAAGCGGGTCGACGCGCTCGCGCGCCTCGCGGCGGGCGGGCGTGAACGCCCGCGCGCGATTCTGACCACCGTGTCGGCGGCGTTGCAGCGCGTGCCGCCCAGATCCTACTTCGCCGGGGCGACGCTGGCGCTGGAACCCGGCGGCAAGCTTTCGCCCGACGACGTGATCGGGTTCCTGGTCCGGCACGGGTTCGGCCGCACCCAGACCGTGATGGAACCCGGCGAATACGCGGTGCGCGGCGGCATCCTCGACGTGTTTCCGCCGGGTGGCGAACGGCCGCTCCGCCTCGACTTCTTCGGCGACACCCTGGAAGCGGCGCGCGCCTTCGATCCCGAAACCCAGCGCACCGTCGGCAGGATCGCGGGCGCCGCGCTCAAGCCGACCAGCGAGGCTCCGCTCGATCCCGAATCGATCGCACGCTTTCGTACCGGCTACCGCGCCCTGTTCGGCGCGCCCGCCGCCAACGACGCGCTCTACGAGGCGATTTCCGCCGGGCGGCGGCACATGGGGATGGAACACTGGATCGCGCTGTTTCACGAACGGATGGAAACGCTCCTCGATTACACGCCCGCCGCCGCCGTGGCGCTCGATTCGGAAACCGAGCCGGCGATCGCCGCGCGCCTCGACATGATCGCGGAATATTTCACCGCGCGCGCGGGAATGCGCGGCAAGGGCGGCGAGGACGCCGCGCCCTACAATCCGGTGCCGCCGGAGTGCACGTATCTGGCGCGCGAGGAATGGGAAGCCGCGCTCGCCGCGCGCGCGACAGCGGAATTCTCGCCCTTCGCGCCGCCGGATGCGACGCCTTCCGGCGTGGCCGAAGTCGCCGACGCGGAAGGCCGACCCGGGCGCGATTTCGCCGACGTGCGCGTCCAGCCCGGCGCCAACGTCTACGAGTCGCTCAAGGCGCACGTGGACGCGTTGCGCGCCGAGGGCCGGCGCGTGGTGGTGACGGCCTCGGGCGAAGGTGCCCGCGAGCGCATCGCCGCCGTCATGCGCGAACACGGTATCGGCCCCTTAAGCGCGGTAGCCGATTGGCGCGAGGCGGCGGGGGGACCTTCGACCGAGGTGGCGACCGCCGTGGTCGGGCTGGAGCGCGGGTTCGTCGCCCCCGGCCTCGCGGTGGTGACCGAGCAGGACCTGCTCGGCGAACGCCTGACCCGCGGCGCCAAGCGGCGCGTGCGCGCCGAGAATTTCATCGCCGAGGCGTCGGAACTGGCAGCGGGCGATCTGGTGGTGCACGCCGATCACGGCATCGGTCGCTACGAAGGCCTGCAGGCGGTCGAGGCGGCCGGCGCGCCGCACGATTGCCTGAGGTTGCTCTACGACGGCGGCGACCGTCTTTATCTGCCGGTCGAGAACATCGAACTGATCTCCCGCTACGGCTCGGAGCAGGCGGGCGTGGCCCTCGACAAGCTCGGCGGCGTGGCGTGGCAGGCGCGCAAGGCGCGCCTGAAATCGCGCATCCGCGAAATGGCGGCGGAACTGATCCGCGTCGCGGCCGCCCGCACGCTGAAATCCGCGCCCGCCATGGCCGCGCCGGAAGGGCTCTACGACGAATTCTGCGCCCGCTTTCCCTACGCCGAAACCGACGACCAGCTGCGCGCGATCGAGGCCGCCGTCGGCGACCTCGCCGGCGGCAAGCCGACCGACCGGCTGGTGTGCGGCGACGTCGGCTTCGGCAAGACCGAGGTCGCGCTGCGCGCCGCCTTCGTCGCCGCGCTCGCCGGCCGCCAGGTGGCGGTGGTGACGCCGACCACGTTGCTCTGCCGCCAGCATTTCCGCGTGTTCAGCGAGCGGTTCGCCGGTTTTCCCGTGCGCATCGCCGAAATGTCGCGCCTGAGCGCGGGGCGCGACGCGGCCGAAACCAAGGCCGCGCTCGCCGCCGGCAAACTCGATATCGTTATCGGCACCCACGCGCTGCTGGGGCAGGACGTGCGCTTCCGCGACCTCGGCCTTCTGGTGGTGGACGAGGAGCAGCACTTCGGCGTCGCCCACAAGGAACGGCTCAAGGCCCTCAGCGCCGACGTGCACGTGCTGACGCTGTCGGCGACGCCGATCCCGCGCACGCTGCAGCTGGCGCTCGCCGGGCTCAAGGAAATGAGCCTGATTTCGACCCCGCCGGTCGACCGCCTCGCGGTCCGGACCTTCGTGCTGCCGTACGATCCGGTGATCGTGCGCGAAGCCATCCTGCGCGAGCGTTTCCGCGGCGGCCAGGTGTTCTGCGTCTGCCCACGCATCGAGGACCTGGGCGGCATGGCCGCGCGATTGAAGGAACTGGTGCCCGATCTCAAGATCGTCACCGCGCACGGGCGCATGGCCGCGCGCGAGTTGGAACGCGCGATCGGCGCCTTCTACGACGGCGCGGCCGATTTGCTGCTCACCACCAACATCATCGAGTCGGGATTGGATCTGCCGCGCGTCAACACCATCATCATCCACCGCGCCGACATGTTCGGCCTGGCGCAGCTTTACCAGCTGCGCGGGCGGGTCGGGCGCTCGAAGGTGCGCGCCTACGCCTATCTCTCCCTGCCGCCGGGGCGCACGCTGTCGGCGGCGGCGGAAAAGCGCCTGCAGGTAATGCAGACCCTCGACGACCTCGGCGCCGGGTTCACGCTCGCGAGCCACGACCTCGACATTCGCGGCGCGGGCAACCTCTTGGGCGAGGAGCAGTCCGGGCATATCCGCGAAGTGGGCGTCGAACTCTACCAGCAGATGCTGGAGGACGCGGTCGCCGAGGCGCGCGGCGGGGGCGAAGCCCCAGGCGAGGGTGGGGGGGAAGGCGAATGGAGCCCGCGCATCGACCTCGGCATGGCGGTGCTGATCCCGGAAGCCTACGTCACCGATCTCGGCGTGCGCATGGGGCTCTACCGGCGGCTCTCCCTGGTCGAAAGCCGCGACGAGATCGAGAGCTTCGCCGCCGAACTGATCGACCGCTTCGGCCCGTTGCCGCCCGAGGTCGCCAACCTGCTCGAAGTGGTGGCGATCAAGATTCTCTGCCGCGCCGCCGGGGTCGAGCGGATCGAGGCCGGGGCCAAGGGCGCGGTCGTGTCATTTCGCGGCAACGTTTTCGCCAATCCGGCCGGGCTGGTGCGCCATCTCACCGCCAACCCGAGCGCGGTGCGGGTGCGGCCGGACCAGAAACTGGTGTTCGCCGGCGATTGGGCGACGCCGGCCGAACGGCTCAAGGGCGCGCAAACGGCGCTCGGGCGGCTCGCGCGCATCGCCGCCGAAAAATAATCAGTGCACCCGTTCGCCCGCGGGCGGATTAATGCAGCCGCGCGCCTGCCGGCGCGACCGCGGCAGCGTCGCCGATGGTCATCGGCAGGTCCCATTCGGCGCCGATCGCGCTTCGGATCAGCAGGTGGCAGAACGCGTGCAGCCGCGTCTTGTCGATGACGAAGCGCACGTCGGTGCCGGCGGCGGTACGGAAATGGAGCTCGGTATGGGTGTCGCCCTTGGGCGTGACGCGCGCGGCGGTGACCAGTTGCGGGCCGGTGTTGGAAGTGAGATCGCGGTTGTCGTCGGCGAACGCCTTGCCGATGTCGGTGTTCTCGACCGCCGCCTGGTGCCGCATGGCGAGCATGGCTTCCTTGACCTTGGGCATCAGGTCGTCGCGGATGTCGGGGTGCTTTTCCAGCGCGCCGACCAGGGATTTCCATAGCAGGCGCACGAAGCGGCGGGTGAGCGCGAGGCGCCACTCGGACTTCTCGGTCGAACTGACCCTGAGCACGAGCCGGTCCTGGACGGGATCGTACGTCAAGCCGATCTGGTGCAAGCCGGACGAGGTGCTCATGGAGAACAATCTAGGCCGCGTCGCCGGTGGCGGCGGCGGCGTCCGCCATGCGCGCCAGTACCTGCGGGTCCTGGGCGCCGGAAATGACGAAGCGGCCGTTGAAGACGAACGCCGGCACGCCGTTGACGCCGAGCCGGTGCGCGCGGTTGTTTTCCTCGGCGACCCGCTCGACCTCCTCGGTCCCGGCGAGGTAGGCGGCGACCGCGTCCCGATCCAGGCCGCATTCGGCGCCGATGTCGGCGAGCATGCCGAGATCGCCGATGTCGCGGCCTTCGAGGAAGAAAGCACGGAACAGCGCCTCGACGACGGCGTCGGCGCGGCCCTCGCGCCCGGCGAAGAACGCGAGCCGGTGGGCGTTGACCGAATTGGGCGTGCGCCGGATGCGATCGAACGCGAACGGAATTTCGACCGACTGGCCGGCTTCCAGCAGCGTACCCTGCAGGCGGCGGATGCGCGATTCGCTGCCGAACTTGCGGATCAGGTAGATGTCGCGCTCGATTCCTTCCGCCGGCATGTGGGGGTTGAGCAGAAAGGCGCGCCAATGGATTTTCGCGTCGGCGGCCGGGCGGCGGGCGAGCGCCTGGGCCAGCCGCCGCTTGCCGATGAAGCACCAGGGACAAACGATGTCGTAGAAAACGTCGATTTCCATGAAATCGAGTATAACCGCTTCTCCCATCCCGATCACCCACGGAGGAGAGGTTCATGTCCAAGGAAACGTTCGAAACGGGCCGCCGGATTCGCGCCGAGGTTCTGGGGCGCGAGCGGGTGGCCAAGGCCCTCGATCAGGCCGATTCCTTCAACCGCGACTTCCAGGAACTGCTGACCGAATACTGCTGGGGCGCCTGCTGGGGGCGCGGCGGGCTCGACCGGCGGCAGCGCAGCCTGCTCAACCTCGGCATGCTCGCCGCCCTCAACCGCCCGCACGAATTCGAACTGCATTTCCGCGCCGCCATCGGCAACGGGCTCGGCCGCGCCGAATTGCAGGACGCCCTGATCCAGATCGCCGTTTACTGCGGCGTTCCGGCGGGGGTCGAGGCGCATCGGATCGCCGCCAAGGTGCTCGCCGAACCAGGCGTGACTTTGAAGTAAATATAATATAATCAATGGATTATAAGGGGGTTGCGGGGAAAAGACCGTCGGCCCAAATCATTCCTGCCGGATGCCTATGACAGGGTCCGGAACGCCGGCGATGCCGGCGTCGTCACATTGCTCAATGGAGGATGTCATCATGACCACGTTCGACTTCACCCCTCTTTTCCGTTCCACCATCGGCTTTGACCGTTTCGCGCGCCTGATCGACGAGGCGATGCAGGAAACGGCCGCGCCCAACTATCCGCCCTGCAACATCGAGGTGACCGGCGAGAACGCCTACCGCATCACGCTGGCGGTCGCGGGCTTCGCCGAGGATGAAATCTCGGTCGAGGCGGTGGAAGACCTGCTCACCGTCGAAGGCCACAAGAAGGCCGCGGACAAGGAGACCACGTATCTCCATCGCGGCATCGCGGCGCGCGACTTCGTGCGCAAGTTCCAGCTCGCCGACCACGTCAAGGTCGTCGGCGCCGGCCTCGACAACGGTCTCCTGTGGATCGATCTCGTCCGCGAGGTGCCGGAAGCGATGAAGCCGCGCAAGATCGCGATCAAGTCCGGCGCGCCCGAAGGGATCGTCGGCAAGGCCAAGAAGATGATCGAGGACACCGCGCGCAAAGTCGCCTAAGTCCGCGTTCGTCGTTATCTCACGGAAAACGCCGGGTGCGAAAGCACCCGGCGTTTTATTCCATATTGAGTCCTGCGACTTTGCGCAGAGCTTGAATATGGGGATTTTTTTGCACTTCAGTCCAGACTGTTGTTATTCCAGCGCTAAGTTTATCTAAATCAATAATACCTGGCGTGATCTTGGATAGCTGTTCGCAAAGCTTGACCCCTATTGTGATCTGCTTGCCAAGCAGATCAATGAATGGCCGCGCAACAACGGAAAATTGCTCTGCTGTTGCACCAGCAGCAACAGCTTGAGGGATGTGACGTTGAATCATCTGAATCAATTGATCGACATGATCAACAAAGTTTAAAACACCACCCGCTAGATGAGGCCCCATCAGGGCTAACTCTTGCCAGTGATACCGAGCGAAATCTGGTTTTGTAAGGCCGCGGACCAACTGCGGCTGCAAACTGCTCAATGCCTTTTGCAACCGCACAGCCTCGCTAATTTGCCATTGAAGTGAAATCAAATCAGCTAAGTATGCTGCGATCTGTAGTTGTAGTATCGCCGCCAATGTTTTTGCGTCGTTTCCCAACTTTGCAATGCGAACATCATGTTCGGCCTTTATCTGAAGTTGCGACGCATCAATCGCGGCTTTCGCCTGTCTTACAGCGCCACGATATGCAAGCCAACCCGCGCCGATGGCTAACGCACCAGCAATCAATGTCTGGAAACGTTCCACGTATCCGATTAATTCATCGAGCATTCAGGGAGGTTTTCTTAGTTGGGTTCTGTCCGACAACTTTCTTCTTCGGTAATTCATCGAGGAGCGCCTTGTATTCTGCCCGGAATGCCGGGTTTTTCATCCATTGGGCCTTGAGTTTGCGAAAAGGAATGGTCATGGCCGTCATTTATAGCATGTCCGCGATAAACGGACATTACAGAAGCCCCTCGCCCGCGTGAGCGGGAGAGGGAGGGACCCGCCGAAGCCTTGGCGAAGGCGGGAGGGTGAGGGTGTCGAACGCGGAAGATTTTTCGGGCGTGGATCAGGCCGCTCGACCCTCACCCGCCTCGCTTGCGCTCGGCACCCTCTCCCGCTCGCGCGGGAGAGGGGCGCGAAGCGAACCTTATTTCCCACCGCGTTCCAGCAACGCGAGCAGGCCGCCGAGCAGGGCGGTCGGGTTCGGCGGGCAGCCGCGGATGTGGAGATCGACCGGCACCACGGCGCCGACGCCGCCGACGCAGGCGTAGCTGCCGGCGAAGACGCCGCCGTCGCGCGCGCAATCGCCGATGGCGACGACCCATTTCGGCGCCGGCATGGCGCGGTAGGTCCGCTCCAGGGCCTCGCGCATGTTGGCGGTGACCGGCCCGGTCACCATCAGCACGTCGGCGTGGCGCGGCGAGGCGACGAAGCGGAGCCCGAACCGTTCGAGATCGTAGAACGCGTTGCCGAGGGCGTGGATTTCGAGTTCGCAGCCGTTGCACGAACCGGCGTCGACCTCGCGGATCGACAGGCTGCGGCCAAGGTATCGGCGCGCCGCCTGGTCGAGGCGTCCGGCCAGTTCCGCCAGCGCCGCTTCGTCCGGCGGCGGCGGGGGTTCGGTCAACGGCATTTGCCCGAGGCTTTTGAAGAGAAGCTTGCGCATGGCCGGCCCTAGAGATCGTGCCCGGAATAGGAGCAGTTGAACGATTTATTGCAGAGCGGAAAATCGGCGACGATGTTGTCCTCGATCACCGCCTCGAGCAGCGGCCATTGGAACCACGACGGGTCGCGCGGATGGCAGCGTTCGACCACGCCGCCCGCGCCGAGCCGGAGCCAGACCAGCACGTCGCCGCGGAAGCTTTCGACCAGCGCCAGTCCTTCGCCGGGGCGTTCCGGGTGCCACGTCTCGTCGACCGCGCGCACCGGCCCGCCGGGAAGGCGGTCGAGGATTTGCCCGATCAAGGCGACACTTTGCCGGACTTCGAGGACGCGGACCCAGACGCGGGCGTTGACGTCGCCGGATTCAAGGACCGGCACCTCGAAGCGAAGCGCGTCGTAAGGCGCCGCGTGCGCCAGGCGGCGGGCGTCGAACGCCCGGCCCGAGGCCCGGCCGACGAAACCGCCCGCGCCGAACCGGCGGGCCAGCGCCGGCTTGAGAATTCCGGTGTTCACGGTGCGGTCCTTGACCGAGGCGGTGTTGTCGTAAAGCTCGACCAGTTCCGGAAAGCGTTCGTCGATGGCGCGCAAAAGTTCGCGCAGGCGCGCGGCGCCCGCCTGGTCGAGGTCGGCGGCGACGCCGCCCGGCACCACCCGATCCATCATCAGCCGGTGCCCGAAGCAGGCGTCGGCGGCGCGGAGAACCTCCTCGCGCAGCACGCCGCAATGGGCGTGCATCAACACGAAAGTGGCGTCGTTGCAGACCGCGCCGATGTCGCCGAAATGGTTGGCGAGCCGCTCGAGTTCGGCCATGAGCGCGCGCAGGTGGACCGCGCGCGGCGGCGGCGTCAATCCCGTCGCCGCCTCGGCCGCCCGGGCGAAGGCGAGGGCGTAGGCGACCGTGCTGTCGCCCGAAATCCGCCCCGCGAGGCGGGCGGCGCGCGCGAGATCGGCTCCGGCCATGAGCGATTCGACGCCCTTGTGGACGTAGCCGAGCCGCGCTTCGAGGCGCACCACCGTCTCGCCGCTGGCGGCGAAGCGGAAATGGCCCGGCTCGATGATTCCGGCGTGAACCGGCCCGACCGGAATTTGATGCAGGCTTTCGCCCTCGACCGGGAGGAAGGGGTAGGGCTCACTCGAACCCGCCGCGGTCCGCGCGCCGAGCGGGGCGCGGAGGTTCCAGCGGTGGTGGTCGAGCCAGGGCCGCGCATCGGGCGCGCCCTCGGCGGTGAGACCGAACAGGTCGCGGATCGCGCGTTCGAGGCGGATGGCCGGCGGATGGAAACGCCCAACCGACGGAAAACGTCCGTCGGGGCATTCCAGGCTGACGACGCCGATCGCGCCCCGGCCTTCGTCGAGGAGCGCCATGTGGACCCGGTCGCGCTCGCCCCAAAGGCCGAGGAGGACCGCCGCGCCGTCCCCGAGCGCGCGGGCGAGGTCGAGCCATGCGTCGGCGGGCACCACGGCGCGCGGCCACGGGCGATGCGCCTCGATCCCCCGGCCTTTCCCGATCGCGTCGGCGAGCGCGGACATGGTTGACCTTTTGCTCTTTCCTAACCCAGCAGCGCCGCCACGTTCTGGAACCACGTCACCAGCGGCGACGGCAGATAGACGCCGGCGACGAGAACCAGGGCGAGGTGGGCGAACATCGGCACGTAGGACGCCTCGACCGATCCGGTTCCGCCCTTCGGCTCGCCGAAGGCGAGGCCGTTGAGGCGGAGCAGCAGCGCGGCAAAGGCGATCAGGATGCCGGCGACGAGCGGAATCGCCAACAGCGGCGCACGCGCGAACGTCGAGCTGACGACCAGGAACTCGCTGGTGAAGATGCCGAGCGGCGGCAGGCCGGCGATCGCCACCACCCCGACCACGAGCGACCAGCCGAGCACCGGATGGCTTTCGGTCAGCCCGCGGATCTCGGCGATCTTCTGCGTGCCCTTGACCTGGGCCACGTGTCCGACCGCGAAGAAGATCGCCGATTTGGTCAGGCTGTGCAGGGTCATGTGCAGGAGCCCGGCGAAATTGGCGAGCGGGCCGCCCATGCCGAAGGCGAAGGTGATGATGCCCATGTGCTCGATCGACGAATAGGCGAACATGCGCTTGATGTCGCGCCGCCGGTACAGCATGAACGCGGCCAGGATCAGCGAGGAAAGCCCCATCGTCACCATCAGCGGTCCGGGCGAGAGCGCGCCGTCATTGGCGGCGAGCAGCATCTTGAAGCGCAAAATCGCGTAGAGCGCGACGTTCAGGAGCAGGCCCGACAGCACGGCCGAGATCGGGGTCGGGCCTTCGGCGTGGGCGTCGGGCAGCCACGCGTGCAGCGGCGCCAGGCCGACCTTGGTCCCGTAGCCGAGCAGCAGGAAGACGAACGCGAGATTCAGCAACGCCGGGTCGAATCCCTCGGCGTAGGTGATGAGCAGGTCCCAGGCCATGGCGTCGAGTCCCGAGCCGACCACCGGCTGCGCCGCGACATAGACCAGGATCGTGCCGAACAAGGCCAGCGCGATGCCGACGCTGCCGAGAATGAAATACTTCCACGCCGCCTCGAGCGCCTCGTGGGTGCGGTAAATGCCGACCATGAGTACCGTGGTCAGCGTCGCGACCTCGATCGCGACCCACATCAAGCCGACGTTGTTGGTCACCAGCGCCAGATTCATGGCGCACATCAGGACCTGGTACATCGCGTGGTAAAAGCGGAGGTGCGCGGGAGTCAGCCGCCCGATCTCGATTTCGTGGGCGATGTAGCTGGCGCTGAACGCGCTGGTCGTGAAGCCGACGAAGGTGGTCAGCACGATGAAGACGATGTTGAGATCATCGATCAGGAAGAAAAGTCCCGGCTCGGGCCGGATCGCGAACAGGCTCAACGCCGTCGTGAACGTCGCGAGCGCGGCGAGCACGTTGAGGCGCGCCGGCAGGCGATAGCCCGGCAGGAGCGCAAGCAGGGCGGCGGCGCCCGCCGGAATCGCGAGCACGGCGACGATGGGATCGAAGGGCGGCGGCGTCATCGCCGTTCGCCCCGGAAACGATCGAGCGCGTGGACGTCGACGGTGTCGAACCGTTCGCGAATGCGGAACAGGAATATCCCGATGACGATGAAGGCAATCAAAATCGAGAACGCGATGCTGATTTCAACGACCAGCGGCATGCCCCGGGCCCCGGTCGCGGCGAGCACGAGGCCGTTCTCCAGCGACATAAAGCCGATCACCTGGCTGATCGCGTTGCGATGGGTCACCATCATCAGCAGCCCGAGAAGGATGACCGACAGCGCGAAGGCGAAGTCCTCGCGGGCGAACGTGTCGGTTCCCGCCGTGACCGGCAGCATGACGACGATGGCCAGCGCGACCAGCCCCATGCCGATCAGCATGGTCAGGCCGATTCCGACGACAACCTCGAGGGTATGGTGGATGTGCAGCAGCCGCACGATCCGGTGCAGCCCGATCGGGATGATGACGGCCTTGAAGGCCAGCGCCAGGGCGGCGGTCACGTAAAGGTGCGGCGCGTCCTGGATGAAGGCCTGCCACGCCACCGAGCACGAGAGCACGACCGCGTGCAGGGCGAAGATGTTGATCAAGCTCAACATCCGGTCCTGGTACAGAAGCATGAAGCTGACCAGCACCAGGCCGCCGGCGAGCAGATGGGCGATGTCCAGCATCAGGCTCTGCGTCATCGCAGGCTCCGCGTCACGAACAGCAGCAGGGTCGCGAGAAGGCCGAGCATCAGCGCGATCCCGAGAAACTCGGGCACGCGGAAGACCCGCATCTTGGCGATGGCGGTTTCGAACAGGGCGAGGAGGAAGCCGCCGGCGGCGAGCTTGATGACGTAAAGGCCGATCGCCGCCGCGAAAACGGCGACGCCGCCGCCCGAAACGGCCATCCCCCACGGCGCGAAGATGCAGGCGATCAGCGACACGTACAGGATCAGCTTGAGCGACGCCGCGGCCTCGATCATCGCGAGATGGCGCCCGGAATATTCCAGCACCATCGCTTCGTGGACCATCGTCAGTTCCAGGTGCGTCGCGGGATTGTCGACCGGCACGCGCGCGTTTTCGGCGAGGGCGACGACGATGAGGGCGACCAGCGCCATCGCGAGCGAAACCCGCACGCCGACATTGGGGCCCTGCATGAACGCGGCGACGTACGAAAGTTGGGTCGAGCCGGCGAGCAGCGCGAGCGTGAAGACGATCAACAGCATGGCGGGTTCGGCGAGCGAGGCGAACGTGACCTCGCGGCTCGATCCGATGCCGCCGAAACTCGTGCCGACGTCGAGCCCGGCGAGCGCGAGCAGGAACCGGGCGCTGCCCAGCAACGCGACGATGGCGATCAGGTCCGCCGACCAGCTGAACAGAAGGCCGGTGGCGAACGTCGGCACCAGGGCGGCGGCGACCCAGGTGGTCGCGAAAATCAGGTAGGGCGCGACGCGAAACAGCCAGGATGCGTTCTCGGCCAGCACCGCTTCCTTGCGCATGAGGCGGATCAGGTCCCGGTAAGGCTGCAACAGCGGGGGACCCTGGCGGCGCAGCAGCCGCGCCTTGACCTTGCGCACGAAACCGGTGAACAGCGGCGCCAGCGCCAGGATGAGGATCATCTGGACGCCCTGGACCGCGAGATCGCGAATCACGCCCATAGCGGCAGCACCAACAACAAGACGACGAGGGCCAGGAATACCAGCGTCAGGTAGCGCCGGATCGTCAGGAACTGGACATGGTTGAAACGGTCCGCGAGCGCGCCGACGACGACGGCGACGGGCGCATAGAGAGTGTCCCAGATCAGGTCGCGGCGCGCGATGCGGAAGCGCGCCGGCCGAGGGGAGCCCGGCGCCGGCATCTCCACGCTTTCCCGCGCGCGGAAGACCGTGGCGCCGAATACCCGGCGAATCGGCTGGGAGAAGCTGTCGGCGGTGTACTGCGCGGCCGGACTCGGGTCGGGAAAGCCGCAATCCCAGGGGGCCGAGCGCCTGACGGCATGCGACGCCAGGCGGTGAATGACGAACACCGCGAGCGACGCCGAAGCGGCGATGAACGCGAACACCAGAAGGCCGTTATAGGAACTCCGGCTTTCGGCGATCGGCACGATCGAGAGCCAGGGGACGCCGGCCTGCGCCGGCATCCGGTCGCCGACCAGCGGCAGCACCACCGGCGCCAGGCCGTCGATCGCGAATCCGGGCAGCACGCCGGCGGCGAGGCACAGCGCGGCGAGGGCGAACATGGCCGCGAGCGACAGGCGGTCGACTTCGCGCGCTTCGCCCGCCGTCCCGGAGCGCGGCCGGCCGAGGAACGTCATGCCGAACGCCCGGACGAAACACGCGGCGGCCAACGCCGCCGAAAGCGCGAGCACGGCGCCGACCGACAGCGCCAGGAATTTGAGGCCCCATTGCGGCAGTTGCGGGCTTAAGAGAACGGCTTGGAAGGTCAACCACTCGGACACGAAGCCGTTGAACGGCGGCAAGGCCGAAATGGCGGCGCACCCGACGAGGAAGGCGAACGCGGTCGAAGGCATGCGGTGAATCAAGCCGCCCAGGCGGTCCATGTCGCGCTCGCCCGAGGCGGCCAGCACCGCGCCCGCGCCGAAGAAGAGAAGGCTCTTGAACAACGCGTGGTTCAGCACGTGAAACAGCGCCGCGGTCAAGGCGAGCGCGGCGACCCACTTCAGGTCGCTGGCCTGGAACGCCAGCGCCAGGCCGAGGCCGATATGGATGATCCCGATGTTCTCGACGGTGGAGTAGGCGAGCAGCCGCTTGAGGTCGCGCTCCATGAGGGCGTGGAGAACGCCGAGTACCGCGGTCGCGCCGCCGAGGAACAGCACGCCGATGCACCACCACCATTCCGGCGGCCCGAGCAGATCGAAAACGATGCGGATGAGTCCGTAGATCGCGACCTTGGTCATGACGCCGCTCATCAGGGCGGAAACATGGCTCGGCGCGGCCGGATGGGCGAGCGGCAGCCAGACGTGCAGCGGGACGAGCCCGGCTTTCGATCCGGCGCCGACCAGAACCAGCGCCAAGACCAGCCCGCCCAAAGCGGGCGACACCTGATCGGCGCGGATGAGATCGAAGGCGTAGTTCCCCTCGGGCCCCGCGAGCAGGCCGAAGGCGAGCAGCAGGGACAACGTCCCGAAACTCGCCATGACGAGATAAATGTAGCCGGCGCGGGCGTTGTCGGCTTCGCGGTGGTGGGTCATGACCAGCGCCCAGGACGACAGCGACATGAATTCCCAGGAAAGAAGGAACGCGAACGCGTCGTCGGCGCAAACGACGAGATTCATGCCGGCGAGGAAAGCGGGATAAAACGGCAGCACCCGGTGCGGGGCCGTTTCGTGGCGACCGTAACCGAGTCCGTAAAGGCTGGCGGCGGCGGCGCCCAGGTTGACGATGGCGAGGAAGAAGGCGGCGAGAGTGTCGATCCGGAACCGCGCGCCGATCCAGGGCAGGCCGAGCGGCAGCACCAGCGTTTCGGCCTTGGCGCCGCCGATCAGATGGCCGAGCGCGAGCGCGCACAGGACGCCCGAGATAGCCAGGCACGCGCCGTAGACGAACCGGGTGCCGACGGCACCCCGCGACGCGGCCGCGAGGAACCCGACGCCCAGCAACGCCCCGGCGCCTCCCAATCCGATCTCGATCAGCATGCGCTAAATTACCTCCCTCGGGGATGCCGCGCCAGCGCCGCGCCCCAAGTTCGGAGCATCGTTAATGGACGAGCGCCGGGCAACCAGCCAACCGGCGACGCCGACCGCGACAGCGACCACGCCGACGATCAGGGTGGCGAGCGCGTTGATCTGCGGATTGACCCCGAGCCGCACCGCCGAATACACCACCATCGGCAGCGTCGACGACCCGGGCCCGGCGACGAAGCTGGAGATCACGAGGTCGTCGAGGGAAAGCGTGAAGGCGAGCAGCCAGCCCGCGCCCACGGCTGGCGCGATCAGGGGCAGCGTCACCTGGACGAACGCCCGGAACGGCGTTGCGCCCAGATCCATCGCCGCGTCCTCCAGCGTCCGGTCCACCTGGGCGAGGCGCGCGCGCACCACCACGGTCACGAAGGCCATGGCGAAGGTGGTATGCGCGAGCAGGATGGTGGCGAACCCGCGCGTTTCCGGCCAGCCGACGGCTTCCCGCGTCGCCGCGAACAGCAGCAGCAGCGCGAGTCCGATCACCACCTCCGGCATCACCATCGGGGCATAGATCATGGCTCCGAACAAGGCCTGGCCCCGGAAACGGAAACGCGCCATCGCCACCGCCGCGAGCGTGCCGAGCAAGGCGGCGACGGTGGCCGTCGCGGCGGCGATGCGTATGCTCAGCCACGCGGCCTCGAGCATCTGGCGGTTGGCGAACAATTCGCCGTACCAGCGGGTTGAAAATCCCGCCCATACCGTCACCAACGGCGAGGCGTTGAACGAATAGACGATCACCGAAACGATCGGCACGTAGAGAAACGCGAAGCCGAACAGCAGCGCGAAGAGCGGAAAGCGCGAGCGGTTCACGGCGCTTCTCCCAAGTCCCCGCGCTCGGCCCGTTGCAGCCCCATCATCGGCGCCACCAGCGCCGCCACCAGCAGCACCGCCGCCGCCGACGCCATCGGCCAGTCGCGGTTGGCGAAGAATTCGGACCACAGCACCTTGCCGATCATCAGGGCGTCGGCGCCGCCGAGGAGGTCGGGCACCACGAATTCGCCGACCGCCGGAATGAACACCAGGAGACACCCGGCGGCGACGCCGGCCGCCGACAGCGGCACGGTGATGCGCCAAAACGCGATCCAGGGCGTCGCGCCGAGATCGGCGGCGGCTTCAAGCAGCCGTATGTCCTGGCGCGCGAGCGCGGCATAGATCGGCAGCACCATGAACGGCAGGTACGAATAGACGATGCCGAGCACGACGGCGAAATCGTTGTGCAGCAGCGCGATCGGCTCGCCCGCGTAGCCGAGGGCGGCCAGCGTGTTGTTGACCAAGCCGTTGGGCTTCAGGATTCCGATCCAGGCATAGACCCGGATCAGGAACGACGTCCAGAACGGCAGCATCACCAGGAGCATCAGTCCCGGCCGCCACGATTCCCTGGCGCGCGCGATGCCGTAGGCCATCGGATAGCCGATCAGGAGCGCGGCCAGCGTCGCGAGCGCGGCGATGCGCGCGGAATTGAGAAACGCCCGCGCATAAAGCCCGTCGCCGAACAGCAACGCGTAGGTATTGGCGCTGGCGGCGAAGGCGAGGCTTCCGTCCGGCCGCGTCGCGAACAAGGGCGTGTAGGGCGGAACGCTCATCACCGGTTCGGCGAAACTGATCTTCAGGACGATCAGGAACGGCAGGCCGAAAAAGAGCAGCAGCCACAGGTAGGGAGGCGCGATGGCGAGCCACTTGGCGGACGGTGCGCGCATGATCATTCCTTCAACGGAACGCAGGCTGCGGCCGGCCAGTGCAGGTCGACGACCGCGCCGGGCGCGAAAGCCTGTCCGTCGCGCGCGCGGTTGGCGGTCTGCACCCGGAGCCCGAGCGCCTCGCCGATGCGCACGTGATAGACCGAAAGCCCGCCCATGTAGCCGACCTCGGTCACGACGCCGCGCGCGGATTGATGACCGTCGGGCGCGGGGCCGATGGCGATTTTTTCCGGCCGCAGGGCGACGGCGCACGCCGCGCCGACGTCGCCCATGCCCGCCGCGCGCACGCGCACCGGACTTATCCCCGCGACCTCGATTTCGGTTTCGCCGGCGGCGGCGCGCGCGATCCGGCCTTCCAGGATGTTGGCGGCGCCGACGAAGGAGGCGACGAAGCGCGACGCGGGATTTTCATAGATGTCGACCGGCGCCCCGATCTGGACGACGCGGCCCGCGCTCATCACCGCGATCCGGCTCGACATGGTCATGGCCTCTTCCTGATCGTGAGTGACCATGACGAAGGTGATGCCGACGCGCTTTTGCAGCTCCATCAGATCGAACTGGGTTTTTTCGCGCATGGCGCGGTCGAGCGCGGCGAGCGGCTCGTCGAGCAGCAAGAGGCGCGGATGCTTGGCGAGGCTGCGCGCCAGCGCGACGCGTTGCGCCTGACCGCCCGACAGTTGGTGCGGCTTGCGCAGGGCGAGGCCCGACAGATGAACGAGGTCGAGCATTTCGGCGACGCGCGCGTCGCGCATCTCCTTCGCCATGCCTTCCTGGCGGAGCCCGAAGGCGACGTTGTCCGCGACCGTCATGTGCGGAAAGAGCGCGTAACTTTGGAACATCATATTGACCGGGCGGCGATAGGGCGGCGTGTCGGTCACGTCGATTCCGGCGATATGGACACGGCCCCGGTCGGGCCGCTCGAAGCCGGCCAGCATGCGCAAAAGCGTGGTCTTGCCGCAGCCGGAAGCGCCGAGCAGGGTCAGGAACTCGCCTTCGGCCACGTCGAGGGTGACGTCCTCGACCGCGATCGTGGCGCCGAACGTGCGCCGGACGCCGTCGAGACGCGCGAGCGGCGCGGAAGGCGGAACGGACGATGTCACGTCGTCATTGTCCGGTCTTGATTCGGGTCCAGACGCGGGTGCGCGCGCGCCGCTCGCGTTCGCCGAGAACCTTGAGGGTGACCAGGTTCGCCTTGGCGGCTTCGGGCAGATAGACGTTCGGATCCTCGCGCACGTCCTTGTCCACCAGCGGCGTCGCCTTGGCGTTGGCGTTGGCGTAGGACACCTTGTTGGAGATTTGGGCGATGATTTCGGGCCGCATCAGGTAATCGACGAAGGCGTGCGCGGCCTCCGCGTGCGGCGCGTCCCCGGGAATCGCCATCACGTCGATCCACAGCACCGCGCCTTCCTTGGGCACCGCGTAGCCGACCTCGACGTTGTTCTTGGCCTCGGCCGCGCGGTTGCGCGCCTGGATGATGTCGCCCGAATAGCCGTGGGCGAGGCAGATGTCGCCGTTGGCGAGCGCGTCCAGATAGAGCGACGAATGGATGTGCTTGATGTAAGGGCGCACCTTGCGGAAAAGATCCCGGGCGGCGTCGAGGTCTTCGGACTTGGCCGAGTTGGGATCGCGTTTCAAGTAGATCAGCGCGGCGGTGAGCGCCTCGTCGTCGTCGAGCACGCTGATGCCGCAGGAGGCGAGTTTCCTGGCGTTCTCCGGGTCGAACAGCAGCGCCCAGGAATCGACCGGGGCCGAAGGGCCGAGGGCGGCCTTGACCTTGGCGACGTTGTAGCCGAGGCCGGTGGTGCCCCACATGTAGGGCACCAGGTGCGCGTTGCCGGGATCGGCCCCGACCATGGTGCGCATGATCCCGGGCTCGAGATTGCCGAGGTTTTTCAGCTTCGCCTTGTCGAGCGGGCGGAACAGCTTGGCCGCGAGCATCCGTTCGGCAAACGGCTTGAGCGAGGGAAACACCACGTCGTAGCCGCTTTTGCCCGCGAGCAGCTTGGTTTCGAGAATTTCGTTCTTGTCGTAGACGTCGTAAACGACGCGGATGCCGGTTTCGGCGGTGAACGACTTTAGCGCCTCGTCGGCGATATAGTCGGTGAAGTTGTAGACGTGGACGACCCTATCCTGGGCGCGCGCGCCCACGCCGACGAAGATCCCGGCGAAGAGGGCCAGCGCGAGCGCGAATCCGGCGCGGGCCCAGCGGTTGAGGGGCGATTTCATGGCCGGGACGTTAAAGCAGGCGGCGCGGAAAAGGAAACCCGCGCGCGGGCCGGAAACGGTTCCGGCGGTCCCCCAAGGCCGGCACGGAAGAGCGGGGTGCCGTGGGGTGGGACGGCATCGGACAGGGCGGGGGACCGGTCCATCTTCCCAGGAAGCCATGCAAATATTTAACGTCACTTAACGGTGATATGTAAAAAAATCATACGTGCTATGAGTGCGATGCACAAAAGCGCGTTCTAAATAGCTGTATACTGCGGGCAAGCGGAAACTTGATGGCGTTGCGCCAGGTTCCCTGTGGATAAGAGAGCCTGGCGCTTGTTTGTTCGCTCCTAATGCCAACGGTGTCACTTCCCGGCGGAATCGCCGTCCGGGGAAGGGCGTCGCATCCTGATCGGCGTTCCGGCGCCGGCTTCTCCGTCCGGGAGCGTTCGTGAACGAATGAAGAGTGAGAGTATCATGTCGTCCAAGAGTTCCAACAACGATACCAAGAAGCCCATCGCCGACCGCGAGGAAGACCGCCGTCGGCGTTGCTGCCTGATGTGCAGCAAGGCGTTCATGTCGAGCCATATCGGCGAGCGCATCTGCCCGTCGTGCAAGGGCACCTCGGCTTGGCGCGAAGGCGGCTACGCGGCGTAATATCATCGCGCATCCGGCTTCGACGATCGCGGCCCGGTCAATCCGGGCCGTTGTCGTTTCAGGGGGGGGGAGTGCAAGGCGTGACCAAACCGGCGGTGGTGCTGCTGAGCGGCGGGCTCGATTCGGCGACCGTGCTGGCGATCGCCAAGGCGCGCGGCTTCGCCGCCCACGCCCTCAGCGTCCGTTACGGCCAGCGCCACGCGATCGAGATCGAGCGGGCGGGCGCGCTCGCCCGCGCGCTCGGCGCGGCCGGTCACGCGGTGGTCGATTTCGACCTGCGGGCGATCGCGCCTTCGGCGCTGACCGGCGGCGACGCGGTGCCCAAGGGCCGCGGGATGGGGGAAATCGGGCACGGGATCCCGGCGACCTACGTGCCGGCGCGCAACACCATATTCCTGTCGTTCGCGCTGGCCTGGGCGGAAACCCTCGGCGCGACCGACATCTTCATCGGCGCCAACGCGCTCGATTATTCCGGCTATCCCGATTGCCGGCCCGATTATCTCGCGGCGTTCGAACGCCTTGCCAACCTTGCCACCAAGGCCGGGGCCGAGGGCGGGCGCTTCACGATCCACGCGCCGCTGATCGCCATGACCAAGGCGGAGATCATCCGCCAAGGCGTCGCCCTCGGCGTCGATTACGCCATGACCACCAGTTGCTACGATCCCGGCAGCGACGGACGTCCGTGCGGCGCATGCGATTCCTGCGTGCTTCGCGCCAAGGGGTTCGCCGAGGCCGGCCTCATCGATCCGTTGCTCGCCCGTTTCGGACGGGAACCTCGCCCGAATCGAAGCTGAATTGCCGCCCGCGCTTTGTTATGGTGGGCGAAAGGGAAACAGAGCCGAAGGAGCGACCGCGATGGTCAAGAAAAGCAAGTCGAAACGCCCGTTTCTGACCGACATCAAGACCCTCCGCGCCCGCGCGCGCAAGCACATCGCCGACGGCGCGGTGACCGCGGGCTATCGCGCCGACCGCGCCAAGGTGGTCGCGCTGCTCAACGAGGCGCTGGCGACCGAAATCGTCTGCGTGCTGCGCTACCGGCGGCACCATTTCATGGCCGCCGGCATCGCCGCCGACACGGTCGCGGCCGAATTTCTCACCCACGCCAACGAGGAGCAGCAGCACGCCGACCAGATCGCGGCCCGGATCGTGCAGCTCAACGGCGAGCCCGATTTCTCGCCCGAGGGCCTGCTCACCCGCAGCCACGCCGAATACGTCGAAGGCGACTCCCTGGTCGACATGATCAAGGAAAACCTGGTTGCCGAACGGATCGCGATCGACAGCTATCGCGAAATGATCGACTACGTCGGCGAAAAGGACATCACCACCAAGCGCATGCTCGAAGGCATCCTGGCGATGGAGGAGGAGCACGCCGACGATCTGGTCGGCCTGCTCGAGGATTTGCCGGCGCGCGGCTGAGTGTCGTTGGCGGATGGGGTGG
>CAYPQV010000026.1:0-34100 GCA_964412955.1 uncultured Hyphomicrobiales bacterium | reverse complement strand
TCGCCGCGCCACGGCGCAACGCAGCCGGTTCCAAATTATCGGGATACGCTCTAGTGGGGCTTCAGCCGTTCCGCGATGCGCGGATATTCGCTGACGCCCGCGATCGGCCCGAGCAGCGCCACGGTCGGCGCGGACGCCGTCAGCCGTCGCGCCACGCGCCGGAGAGTTTCCTTGTCGGCGGCCTCGACCTTGGCGACGATTTCCTCCGGGCTTATGGGGCGGCCGAACAGCATGATCTGGCGCGCGGCCTGTTCGCAGCGCGCGGTCGTGCTTTCCAGCGTCATCAGGATGCTGGCCTTCAATTGTGCCCGCGCGCGCGCGATTTCGCCTTCGCCGAGGTCGTCGGCGACGCGCCGCGTCTCGCGCGCGATCAGGTCGATCGCCCGGTCGGCGTCCTCGGCGCCGGTGCCGGCGTAGACGCCGAACAGCCCGCCGTCGGCGTAGCACGACAGGAACGAATAGATGTCGTAAGCGAGCCCGCGCCGTTCGCGCACCTCCTGGAACAGGCGCGAGGACATGCCGCCGCCGAACAGCGTCGAGAACACGCTCGCGGCGAAGAAGTCCTCGTCCAGCGCGCCGAGGCCCTCGAAACCGAGCAGGATGTGCGCCTGCTCGAAATCGCGCGCGCGGCGGAATTCGCCGCCCCGGTAGCGGGCGGGCTCGGCCTTGGCCGCGACGGTGCCGGGCAGTTCGCCGAACGTCCGGTCGACCAGCGCCACCAGCCAATCGTGGTCGACCCGCCCGGCGGCGGCGACCACGGTCTGGGCGGGGCCGTAGTGGTCGTGCATGTAGCCGAGGATGGTTTCGCGCGGCAGTGCGCGGATCATGTGCGGCGCGCCGAGGATGGAACGGCCGAGCGCCTGGCCGGGATAGGCGGTTTCCTGGAAGTTGTCGAAGATCACGTCGTCGGGGGTGTCGTTGGCCTGCCCGATTTCCTGCAGGATGACCGAGCGTTCGCGTTCCAGCTCAATCGGGTCGATGGTCGAATGCTGGACGATGTCGGCGATCATGTCGACCGCGAGCGCCAGGTCCTCGCGCAGCACCTTGGCGTGGAACGCGGTGTATTCGCGCGTGGTGTGGGCGTTCATGTGGCCGCCGACCGACTCGATTTCCTCGGCGATGGCGCGTGCGCTGCGCCGGCGCGTGCCCTTGAACGCCATGTGCTCCAGGAAATGGGAGACCCCGCTCACTTTTTCGTCCTCGTGCCGGGTGCCGACGCCGACCCAGGCGCCGAAAGTGACGGTCTCGACCGTGCGCATGGAATCGGTCACGACCCGAAGGCCGTTGGCGAGCCGTGTCACGCGGACGTCGAGGGTCATGAGCGGCCCCGAGGTCCCGCATGTTCGGCGACGAACGCCTTGATTCGCGCAAGATCGTTGGGCAGCGTCGCGCAGCGCTCGCGGCGTTCGTGCAGGTCGGCAAGCCGGGCGGGCAGCGCCGGGCGCATACCGCAAGCGGCCTCGACCGCGTCCGGGAACTTGGCCGGATGCGCGGTGGCCAGCGCGACCAGGGCACCGTCTTCCGGCCGGTGCAGCGCCGCGCCCGCCGCCGCGCCGATCGCCGAATGCGGATCGAGAATTTCGCCGCACGAGCGGTGGATGTCGCGGATCGCGCGCGCGGTGCCTGAATCATCGAGGCGGAAGCCGACGAATTGCCGGGCGATACGGGCCCACCGCGCGCGCCCGAAATCGGCGCGACCGTCGCGCTGGAACGCGGCCATGGCGGCGGCGAGCGGCGCGGATTTCCGGTTCCAGGCCTCGAACAGCAGGCGCTCGAAGTTGCTGGAAACCTGGATGTCCATGCTCGGGCTCGTGGTCGGCACCACCTTGGCGGTCGCCATCACCCCGCTTGCGAGGTAGCGGGTCAGGATGTCGTTGCGGTTCGATCCGACGAACAGGCGCGCGATCGGCAACCCCATGCGATGCGCGACGTAGCCGGCGTAGACGTTGCCGAAATTTCCGGTCGGCACCGCGAACGAGATTTTGCGCTCGGGCGCGCCGAGCGCGGCGCCGGCGGCGAAGTAATAGGCGACCTGCGCCATGATGCGCGCCCAGTTGATGGAATTGACCGCGGCCAGGCGGTGGCGGTCGCGGAACGCGTGGTCGTTGAACATCGCCTTCACCAGGGCCTGGCAATCGTCGAACGTGCCCTCGATCGCGATGTTGTGGACGTTGGCGTCGGCGACGGTGGTCATCTGGCGGCGCTGGACGTCGGACACGCGGCCCTTGGGGTGGAGAATGAAAATCCGCATGCGCGCGCGGCCGCGGCAGGCCTCGATCGCCGCCGCGCCGGTATCGCCCGAAGTCGCGCCGATGATCGCCATGCGCTCGCCGCGCTCGGCCAGCACCCGGTCGAACAGCCGCCCGACCAGTTGCAGCGCGTAATCCTTGAAGGCGAGCGTCGGCCCGTGGAACAGCTCCATCAGCCAGTGGTCGGGGCCGATCTGCTTCAGGGGAGCGACGGCGGCGTGGTCGAACCCGGCATAGGTCTCGACGGTCAATGCCGCGAACGCGGCTTTCGGAATCGAATCCGCGACGAACGGATGCATCACGCGCGCGGCGATGTCGGCGTACGCGCGGCCCCGCAGGTCGCGGATGTCGCCCGGCGACAGGCGCGGGAATTTTTCCGGCACGTAGAGGCCGCCGTCGCGGGCGAGGCCGGCGAGCAGCACGTCGGCGAAGCCGATCCGGGGGCTGAGGCCGCGGGTCGAGACGTATTTCATGGCGGAGCGCACCCTATACCCCGCCGGGACGCGGGACCAGTGTTCGTGCGGGCTAATGCTCGTGCAGATAGCGCGCCCGCAGATGAGCGAGGAAATCGTCGGGCTCCAGCGCCCTTCCGGTGGCGTCGGCCACGATCGTCGCGGTCGAGGCGGAGGAGGCCCGGGCGTGAACGCGCTCGCGCAGCCAGCCGAGCAGGGGGGCGAAGCGGCCGTGGGCGATGTCGTCCGGCAGGCCGGGCAGCGCGCGGCGGGCGGTGGCGAAGAGTTGCGCGGCGGCGAGCGCGCCCAAGGTGTAGGAGGGGAAATAGCCGAACGCGCCGTCGAACCAATGGATGTCCTGAAGACATCCCTCGCGGTCGGACGGCGGCGTCAGGCCGAGGTGACGGACCATCGCCTCGGTCCAGGCCGAGGGCAGGTCGTGCGGACGAAGATCGCCCGCGAGCAGGGCCTGCTCCAGCCGGTGGCGGAAGATCACGTGCAGCGGATAGGTCGCCTCGTCGGCATCGACGCGGATATAGCCGGGCCGGACGCGGGCCATGAGCGCGTACAGATTAGCGGGCGTGGCCGCCGCTCCGGCGCCTAGAAATTCGCGCAGCATCGGCGCCAGGAAGTCGAAGAATTCCCGCGAGCGGCACACCTGCATCTCGATCAGCAACGACTGGCTTTCGTGCAGCGCCATGCCGCGCGCCTCGCCGACCGGCTGACCGCGCCATCGGTCGGGCAGGCCCATTTCGTAGAGGGCGTGGCCGGTTTCGTGCAGCGTGCTCATCAGGCCGGACGCGAATTCGTCCTCGTCGTAGCGGGTGGTCAGGCGGATGTCGCCCGGCACGCCGCCGCAGAAAGGGTGGGCGCTGATGTCGAGGCGGCCGTGGGCGAAATCGAATCCGAACGCCGCCATCATTTTGAGCGCGAGCCGGCGCTGGCTTTGGATCGGAAACGTCCCGTCGACCCGCAACGGCCGGCGCCGGGTCGCCTGGCGCTGAACGGCTTTCGTGATGATCGGCGGCAATTCCCGCTCGAGCCGCGCGAAGACGCGATCGATGTCGGCGGCGCGCGCGCCGGGCTCGTGTTCGTCGAGCAGCGCGTCGTAGGGCGCGAGGCCGAGGGTGGCACCCTTGGCCGCCGCCGCCTCGCGCACGAGACCGAGCACGGTCTCGAACGAGGGCAGCACGGCGGCGAAGTCGCCCGCCCGGCGCGCGGCGCGCCAGACCGCTTCGCACGCGGCGCACGCGCGCGCGAGCGCCGTGACCAGATCTTCGGGGAGCGCGCTCGCGTGCGCCCAGACGCGGCGCATTTCGGCGACATTCGCGCGTCGCCAAGGGTCGAGGCCCCGGTCGGCATCGGCGGCCGCCAACAGGTCTTCCGTGTCGGGACGGACCAGGGCTTCATGGCGGAGCGCCTGCAACTCCGCCAGTTGCTCGGCGCGCGCGGCCGATCCGCCGGCGGGCATCATGGCGGCGCGGTCCCAGTTGAGCACGCTCGCCGCCTCGCCGATCAGGGCGGCGCGCCGGAACCGGCGCTCGAGCCGGGCGTAAGCGGATTCGGTCATTTCGGGATAGTGGCCGGGAAAAGGGTATAGGGCAAAGATTGCCAGGAAATCAGCCTATTTCCAGGGGGGAGGTAGGGGATGAATTGTTGCAAAAACAGTGTGCGCCGAAAGCGGCAAAAACACGGGAATAATCTATAGATAAATTCTATTTGTTTTATAAAAATCAAATAATTGATTATTGATGGGCTTCTTCTAGACTCAACGTTAAGAAGCCAAAAGGCTCGTAGTTTCGGGCGCCAGGAATTCGACCATTATCGAAGAATTGTTGCAAAAACAGCACATTTTTTAATCAATTTAACAAGTTAAAAATATTATGATTGAAAAACGATCAAATCGTGATTTGATGGCCTCCGAAAGGGCGTTTCGGACTGTTTTGCGCGGTTAGGGAAACGAGGTATCGGACGTGTGACCGGCTGGCCACATAATCCGCGCGAAATCGAACAAACGCTTTTTGATCCGTTGAAGGCCCACGGCTGAATGATTATCACTCGCAACTTCCCGCCATTCCTTAATGTGAATCCGCCGGCGAACAAGCACCTGGACGTCCACTGACAAAAGGCATCGAACAATGAAAATCCGCTCGACAAAACTGTGCACGACATTGGCGCTCGCCGCCCTCGGAGTCGCGGCCGCGGGACCCGCTCCGGCGGCCGACAATCTCACCAACGGCCAGAGCAAGGTGAAGCTGGTCCTCAGCGGCCATGTCAGCAAGGCGCTGATGTTCGCCGACGACGGAAAATCCTCGCGCGCCTTGATCGTCGACAACGGCGCCGCGACCACCCGCATGAACTTTTTGGCGGATGCCCCGGTCACGGCCGATTTTTCCTTCGGCGCCCAACTCGAATTCGAATACTCCTCCAACAATTCCGGGATCGTCACGCTCCACGAGGGCAACGGCGACAACAATCGCGCCAACACCACGCCGACCGAACGCAAAGCCGAAGTGACGATGACCCACAAGCGCTTCGGCAAACTCTGGCTCGGTCAGGGCTCGACCGCGACCGACGAGATCGTCGAATCGGATTTGTCCGGCACCGCCGTTTCCGGCAACTATGCCGACGCGAGCGTATTCGGCTCGGCATTCGTCTTCTACAACACGCGCACCCGCGCCTTTGACGGCCCGGCGGTCGGCGACGTCGTCGTCTCGCTCAACGGCGGACTGGACGACCGTATCCGCTACGACACCCCGACCTACGGCGGCTTCTACGCTTCCGGCGCGTTCGTGTCGGGCGGGCAGGCCGACGCCGCGTTGCGCTACTCGGGCAAGATCGGCCAATTCGAACTGGCCGCCGCGCTCGGCTACTCCAACCTGAGCGGCATCAACGCGACGGTCCAAGACCAGGTCGTCGGTTCGGTCGCGGTCCTACACGAAAGCGGCCTCAATGCCGCCTTCTCCGCCGGTCAGCGGAGCTTCAAGGCCACGAACCGCAGCGACGGAACCACCTATTACGGCAAGGTCGGCTACATCGCCAAGCTGTTCGGCGTCGGCCCCACCGCCTTCGGCGTCGATTACGGCGTCTACGAAGACTATGGGCAGAACAACGACGAGGCCAAGACATACTCGATCGGCGTCGTCCAGCACTTCGATGACGTCGGCAGCCAGCTCTTCATGATGGGCAAGGCCTACGAACTCGACCGCACCGGCGCGAGCTACGACGACATCCGTTTGGTGCTGGTGGGCGGACGGGTCGCGTTCTGATCCGGGTTCAGACGAAGCGCGCGAGCGCCCGGTCCGCGAGCAGCGCGACGAAGATCAGGAACAGATACAGGATCGAGTAGAGGAACATCGGCCGCGCCGGTCCCACGCCGGGATCGCGCGCGAGCCGGATCGCGTGGCCGGCGAGGACGGCGCCCAGCGCCAGCGCGGCGATTCCGTACGGCCAGCCCGACATGCCGATCGCGACCGGCGCGAGCGTCGCCGGCACCAGCAGCATCGTGTAGGCCAGCATCAGACGCTTGGTATGGCGGGAGCCGGCAACCACCGGCATCATCGGAACGCCGGCGGCGGCGTAATCGGCGTTGCGGTAAAGCGCGAGCGCCCACGAATGCGGCGGCGTCCACAGGAAGATGATGGCGAAGAGCGCGACCGCGCCGAGGCCGACGTCGCCGGTCACCGCCGCCCAGCCGATCATCGGCGGCAGCGCGCCCGAAGCCCCACCGATGACGATGTTCTGGGGCGTGCGCCGCTTCAGCCATACGGTGTAGATCAACACGTAATAAAGAATGGTGAGCGCGAGCAGGCCGGCGGCGACGGCGTTGACCAGCGCGGCCATGGCGCCGACCGACGCGATGCCGAGCAGAATGCCGACCGCCAGCGCCTCGATCGGGCGCATCCGCCCCGCCGGAATCGGACGGCCCATGGTCCGGCGCATGATGCGGTCGATGTCCTGGTCGTACCACATGTTGATGGCGCCCGAGGCGCCGGCGGCGGCGGCGATGCACAGGACGGCGATGGCCGCGGTCGCGGGCGCGATCGAGCCGGGCGCGAGAATCAGGCCGACGCAGGCCGTGAACACCACCAGCGACATCACGCGCGGCTTGAGGATCACCCCGTAATCGGCGATGCGGAAGCGGTGCTGGGTCTCCTCGGGCGACGCGCAAGCGGCGGTCGCGGATTGGGCCCCGGCCCCGGTGGTTCGGGTCGCGGACATGGGTAGGCGACGGTCCTCGAAAGTGGCGGGTGACGCCATTTTACACGCTCCGCTCGCGGCGCAACAACGCTCGCGCCAGGGTAACGATAAAGAGAATTCCGCCCATGACCGCGATCAAGGCCCCGAAACCGTTGAGGTAAAGCCCGAGCTTGGCCCCGAGTTCGACCAATCCCTGGGCTTCCCCGGCGGCCTTGCGCGGCGCGCCGTAACCGCCGGCCCAGAACAGGCCCAGGCTGGCGATCGCTTGGCCCGCGCCGTAAAGCCAGATCTGGAGGGCGAGAATCCGGCGCCCGCGCGGAGCCCGCCCGGCGCGCGGCAGGGCGATCCTCAGGAAAACGCCCATCAACGCCAGATTGATGCCGCCGATGACCCCATGATAGTGGGCGGGCGTCCGGGTATCGGTGCCGTCCACGAACAGGCCGAGCAGGCCGCCGACGCCGAATACCAGGACCGAGAGCGCGAGGGCGAGAAAGGCCGGATCGCGGCGAATATCCGGTCGGGCGCGCGCGGCCGGAACCAGGCGGCGCGCGATCGCCCCGGCGGCGAGCAGCGGCGCCGGCGCCAGGGCGTATTGCCATAACGCGAACGTTTCCCAACGCGCGGACGAATTGACGTCGAGCGCAAGATCGAGGCCGAGCGCGGCAAGCGCGCCGAGGACGAGCAGACCGGCGGCGAGGCGGAAGACGGCGCCGTCCCCGCTTTCGCCCAGGACGTGGTCGGCAAGCGCGATCCAGGCGGCGATCAGTAGGGCGACGTTGAGAAACTGAAGGATATGCCCGCCGCCCCAGAACAGAGCCTCGTTGAAGTCGAACGACGGCGCGGGCGGCGATAGCGCGGCGGCGGAGAGTGCGAAGGCGGCGAGGGCGAAAAGATAGATCGCTCCGCCCGCGCCGAGGGTCAGCGCGAGCGGGGTGCGCGCGAGCGCCCCGCGCGCGAGATCGGCGAGGAAGCGGCCGACCGGCAGCAACACCGCGACCGCGAGCAGCGCGAGCCCGAGGTAATAGGGCGGATCGGTGATGGCCGGCACGTAGTTGTTGAGGGTCGGCTCGCCGCGATCGGTGAGCGAGGGAACCAGCAACAGGACGAACGACAGGCCCGCGCCGCCGAGCGCGAGGCGATCGACGGCGGTGGCCGTCGCCGGCTCCGCGGCCAACGCCAGCATCAACCCGAACGCGGCCAGGAACCACACCACGAAAGAGAACACCACGTGCGCGACCAGGCCGCGCTCGAAAAACGCGACCGGCCAGGGAAACAGGGTTTGGCTGCCGGGAATGCGCGACAGCGCGAGCAGCACGGCCATGACGCCCGCCAGCGCGAGCGCGAGCGCGGCCAGGCCCATCCACGCGCGCAGCAGATCGCGGACCGGCGCGTCAGCCATGATACGGAAACAGGTGCACGGCCATGACGTAGACCACCACGCCGGAGACGCCGACGTACATCCAAACCGGCCAGGTGACGCGGGCGACGCGGCGGTGCGCGTCGAACGATCCCCGCAGCGCGCGCCAGGCCGCGAGCGGCACCAGCGGCACCAGCGCGATGGCGCCGACCACGTGCAGCGCGAGTATGGTGAAATAGACCGGCCGCACCCATCCTTCGCCGCCGAAACGCGCGAATCCGGAATTCAGCTTGTAGATCACGTAGACGACGAGGAACGCGCCCGAAGCGGCGAGCGCCGACAGCATCATGCGACGGTGCCGAACGCGATCGCCCTGGCGGATAAAAACATACCCCGCCGCTAGGAATACGGCCGAAAGCGCGTTGAGGCCCGCGATCGCGTGGGGCAAATCCTGGATTGTCCAATCCTGGAACATGGCGAGTCCGACCGAGGACTTAGGATAATTTCCAGATGATCGAGGCGTACATGAACAGAGCGAGGGCTAACAACGCCAACGCCAGAATCCATTTTTTGCGGTTCATGGTGCGATAGCTCGGGTCGATTTTCGCGCGCCGGCGGAACCGGGTGACCCCGGAAAAAGCCCCTTTTAAAGGCACTCTGGCCGTGTTAGCAAATGCTATGTCGCGGGGTTGGGGGCGCGCGTCGCGCCATCGGCGAAGATCACGCTCAAAGGCGGGCTCGCGGCGGGGGTTTCCAAAACTGTTCTCCATTTATGCGGATAAGGCCATGTACACACGCTTTGCTCGGTTAATTCCCAGCGCGGCGGCGATCCTGCTTGCCGCGGCGGTCCCGGCGCTCGCCGATCAGCCACGCCCGTGGCAGATGAAATTCCAGGAAGCCGCCACGCCGGTGATGGAGCAGATCCAATCGTTCCAGGACCTGCTGTTCTGGGTCATCGTCCTGATCACCCTGTTCGTTCTGGCGTTGCTCTGCTACTGCGCCATCAAGTTCAACGAAAAGGCAAATCCGACGCCGTCGAAGACGACGCACAACACCGCGCTCGAAGTGATCTGGACCGTGGTCCCGATCCTGATCCTGGTGGTGATCGCGGTGCCGTCGTTCCGCTTGCTCTATTTCATGGACCGGACCGACAAGCCGGAAATGACCCTCAAGGTGGTTTCGCACCAGTGGTACTGGTCCTACCACTATCCCGACCACGGCAACGTCAACTTCACCAGCAATATGATCCCGGCCGAGGACTTGAAGCCCGGCCAGCCGCGCCTGCTCACGGTCGACAACGAAGTGGTCCTGCCGGTGGACACCAACGTCCGTGTCCTGGCGACGTCGGAGGACGTGATCCACAACTGGGCGGTGCCCGCCTTCGGCATCAAGGTCGACACCGTCCCCGGCCGCACCAACGAAACCTGGGTGCGCATCACCAAGGAAGGCACCTATTACGGCCAATGCTCGGAACTGTGCGGCATCAACCACGGCTTCATGCCGATCCAGGTGCGCGCGGTTTCCAAGGCGGCCTTCGCGCAATGGACCGAGGAGGCGAAGAAGAAATTCGCCGCCGCGCCGGCGCCGACGCGCGTCGCCGCCGCCCGTTGAGACCCCATCCACCGAGAGCACGGACGTTATTTAGTTTGAGGACCTGAGAGGACACCGCCATGGCTTACGCCGCTCACGATGCCCACGCGTCCCACGACCATCACCCGTCGGGATTGAAGCGCTGGCTCTATTCCACCAACCACAAGGACATCGGCACCATGTATCTGGTGCTGGCCGGGATCGGCGGCCTGGTCGGCGGCATTATGTCGTGGCTGATCCGGCTCGAACTGTCCCAGCCGGGGCTCCAGTACATCACCGATCCGCACTTCTATAACGTGCTGGTCTCGGCGCACGGCCTGATCATGGTGTTCTTCTTCGTCATGCCGGCCTTGATCGGCGGTTTCGGCAACTGGATCGTGCCGATGATGATCGGGGCGCCGGACATGGCGTTCCCGCGCATGAACAACATCAGCTTCTGGCTGACCGCGGGCGGGCTGATCCTGATTCTCACCGCCGGGTTCACCGCCGGCGGGCCGGGCACCGGCTGGACGGTCTATCCGCCGCTCTCCAGCAACGAATACCACCCCGGTCCCGCGGTCGACCTGGCCATCCTCAGCCTGCATGTCGCCGGCGCGGGCTCGATCCTGGGCGCGATCAACTTCATCGTCACCATCATGAACATGCGCGCCCCGGGCATGACCATGCACCGCATGCCGTTGTTCGTATGGGCGACGCTGGTGACCGCCGTGCTCCTGGTGCTGGCGTTGCCGGTGCTGGCGGGCGGACTCACCATGCTGCTGACCGACCGCAACTTCGGCACCGCGTTCTTCAAGCCCGCCGGCGGCGGCGACCCGATCCTGTGGCAGCATCTGTTCTGGTTCTTCGGCCACCCGGAAGTCTACATCATGATCATTCCGGCGTTCGGCATCGTCAGCCAGATCGTCTCGACCTTCTCGAGGAAGCCGGTGTTCGGCTACCTCGGCATGGCCTACGCCATGGCGGCGATCGGCGTGATCGGCTTCGTCGTGTGGGCGCACCATATGTATTCGGTCGGCCTCGACGTCAACACGCGCGCCTATTTCGTCGCCGCGACCATGGTGATCGCGGTGCCGACCGGCGTGAAGATCTTCAGCTGGATCGCCACCATGTGGGGCGGCTCGCTCCGCTTCGACACGCCGATGCTGTGGGCGGTCGGTTTCATCTTCCTGTTCGTGGTCGGCGGCGTGACCGGCGTGCAGCTGGCCAACGCCGGGCCGGACATGTCCTGGCACGACACCTATTACGTGGTGGCGCACTTCCACTACGTGCTGTCGCTCGGCGCCGTATTCGGAATATTTGGCGGCTTCTATTACTGGATCGGCAAGATGTGCGGCCGCCAGTACCCGGAGCCGGCCGGACGGATGCACTTCTGGCTGACCTTCATCGGCGTCAACCTGTTGTTCTTCCCGCAGCACTTCCTCGGCATGGCCGGCATGCCCCGGCGCATCCCGGACTATCCGGACGCCTATGCCGGCTGGAACATGGTTTCGAGCGCGGGCGCGGCGATCACCATCCTCGGCACGGTCTGGTTCCTGTGGGTGGTGTACCGCACTTTCACCTCGAGCGAAAAGCTGGCGGCCAATCCGTGGGGCCCGGGCGCGACCACGCTGGAATGGACGGTGCCTTCGCCGGCGCCGTTCCATACCTTCGAGGAAACGCCGCGGATCGCGCCCGAGGCCGCGCATTGATCCCGGCCGCCGAGGCGTAACGCACATGGTCCCAGCCCGCCGCAACATGGTTTTCGCCGCCGTCCTGTTCGGGGCGGTGGGCGGCATGGCCGGGCTCGCCTACGCGGCGGTTCCTCTCTACAAGCTGTTCTGCCAGGTCACCGGGTTCGGCGGAACGACCCAGGTGTCGGCGGCGGCGCCGGGCGCGGTGGCGGGACGGACCATCACGGTGCGCTTCGATGCCAACGTGGCGCGCGACCTGCCCTGGCGGTTCGAGCCGGTCCAGTCCGCGACCACGGTCGCCATCGGTGAAAACGCGCTCGCGTTCTACCGGGTGCGCAACCTTTCCGACAAACCCGTGACCGGAGCGGCGACGTTCAACGTCACGCCGCACAAGGCCGGACCCTATTTCGCGAAGGTCGAGTGCTTCTGCTTCACCGAGCAGACGCTTGCCCCGGGCGAAACCGTGGACATGCCGGTCTCGTTCTTCGTCGATCCGGAAATCCTCAAACGCGCCGAGGCCGACGACGTGAGCGAAATCACGCTGTCCTACACTTTCTTTCGCGCGATTCCGTCGAGTCGCGGCTAACCTTACGAACGCACAGCAACGGAGAGAGACATGTCGAGCCCTTCCGCCACCCAGAAACATCCCTGGCACATGGTCGATCCCAGCCCGTGGCCGTTGGTGGGCGCGTCGGCCGCGCTGCTTACGGCGTTCGGGTTGATCTGGTACGCGCACGAAGGGCCGATCTGGCTGTTTTCGGTCGGCGTGGCGGGGCTGCTGGTCACGTTCTGGGGCTGGTGGCGCGACGTGATCAACGAAGGCACCCATCAGGGCCATCACAGCGATCCGGTCTCGACCGGCCTGCGCCTCGGCATGATCCTGTTCATCGCCTCGGAAGTGATGTTCTTCTTCGCCTTCTTCTGGGCGTTCTTCCATTCCTCGATGCCGATCCTGAGCAAGGTCGCGGCGACCACCTGGCCGCCCGAGGGCGTGCAGCCGCTCAATCCGTGGACGCTGCCGTTCCTTAACACCCTGATCCTGCTGACCTCGGGCGCCACGGTGACCTACGCCCACCATGCCCTGCTCAAGGGCGATCAGAAAGGCACGGTTGTCGGTCTCGCGCTTACCGTCGCGCTCGGCATCATCTTCACCGGGACCCAGGCCTACGAGTACATGCACGCCGCGTTCAAGTTCAAGGACGGCATCTATTCGTCGACTTTCTATCTCGCCACCGGATTCCACGGCGCCCACGTCATCATCGGAACGTGCTTCCTGATCGTGTGCTTGTTCCGCGCGATGAAGGGCCACTTCAAGCCGGAAAAGCACGTCGGCTTCGAGGCCGCCGCCTGGTATTGGCATTTCGTCGACGTGGTCTGGCTGTTCCTGTTCGCGTGGGTCTACTGGTGGGGCACCGCCGGCTACAAGGGTCCGTTCTGAGCCGGGAGACCTTATGACGCAGGCGGCGGGTGCGAGCGATCTTCCGGCGACCATCCGCCTCGTCTCCGTGGATGCCTCCGGCCGCTGGCTCGCCGCCGGCTGGATGGATGTCCGTCGCGCGCCGGGCGTCAGTCTCGGCTACGGTGCCGCGTTCGCGGTCGTGAGCCTGGGGCTCGCCGGCGGCCTTCTATTCCTCGATCTCGGTTCGCTGATCCTGCCGCTTCTCGGCGGGTTCGTGCTGATGGCGCCGCTGCTGGCGGTCGGATTCTACGACATCAGCCGTCGGCTCGAATCCGGCGACCGGCCTTCGGCCGGCGAGGTCGCGCGCGCGAGCTCGGCCGGCTTCGCCCAGGTCGGCGCGATGGGTGCGGTGCTGACGCTGGTGTTCCTGGTGTGGACGCTGCTGGCGTTGGTGCTGTTCGTCCTTTTCTACGGACAAAGCCCGCCGCCGCTCGACCGGTTCGTCGAAGACATCGTGTTCTCGGTGCGGGGCGGCGCTTTTCTCGCCCTCGGCACGGCGGTGGGCGCGATGATCGCCACGCTGGCGTTCACCATCAGCGCGTTCTCGTTCCCGATGCTGCTCGACCGGCCGGTCGACGTCGTGACAGCCATCATGGTCAGCGCCCGGGCGGTGCGCGCCAATTGGCGGGTGATGTTCGGTTGGGCGGCGCTGATCGTGCTGCTGACGGGGGCCGGATTCGCGACCCTGTTTCTCGGCCTCGCGGTGGTGATGCCGCTGCTCGGCCATGCCTCCTGGCACGCTTATCGGGACGTGATCGAGCCGCGTTAACCCTAACCAAAGCCCGGTTTGGCGGCCGCCCGCGGTTTGGCGTATTCTGTCCGCGGGGCCGGAATCGCATGAACGAAAACGCGCGCACGTCGGCGGAAAAAAAGCCCGCGCCTGAATCCCGGGCGGCGGACGAAACCGCGCCTGGCCCGACCTTGGCCGAACGAATCGCCGCCGTGACGCAGGCGGCGCTCGCGAGGGCGGAGGAAGACTCGGAGTTCCAGATTCCCCATCCGGCGGTCGTGGGCAAGACGTTTATCGCGCTCGCCGATGCGCTTGCCCACGATCCGGTCCGGCTGGCCTCGGCGCAGGCCGAGTTGTGGCGGTCCTACGCCCGGTTGTGGCGCGCTTACGCCGCCCGGCTCGCTGACGGCGCGGCCGCGGCGGTCGCCGAGCCGACGCCCGATGACAAGCGCTTCAAGGACGAGGCCTGGACCGAAGACCCGAGCCTCGATTTCCTGAAGCAGGCGTACCTGTTGGGCGCGCGCTGGCTGCAGGGCCTGCCCGGGCTCGCGCCCGATCTCGATCCGGTCCATCGGCGCAAGGCGGAATTCTACCTGCGCCTGATCGCGGACGCGCTTGCGCCGACCAATTTCCCCGCCGTCAACCCGAAGGTGCAACGCGCGACCCAGGCCGAGAAGGGCGCCAACCTGGTTCGCGGCCTCGATCATTTCCTCGGCGATCTGGAAAAAGGCGCGGGCCGGCTCCGCATTTCGATGACCGACACGGCGGCGTTCCGGCTCGGCGAGAACATCGCCGCGACGCCGGGCAAGGTGGTGGCGCGCAACGACCTGATGGAGCTGATTCAATACGAGCCGTTGACCGCGGACGTCGCCAAACGTCCGCTCCTGGTGGTGCCGCCATGGATCAACAAGTACTACGTGCTCGACCTGCAGCCGAAAAACTCGTTCCTGCGCTGGGCGGCGGAGCAGGGACAGACGGTGTTCATCATTTCCTGGGTCAATCCCGACGGATCGCTCGCCGGCAAGGGCTTCGACGACTACATGCACGAGGGGCCGCTCGCGGCCATGGACGCGATCGCCAAGGCGACCGGCGAAACGGAGATCAACCTGGTCGGCTATTGCATCGGCGGCACGCTGGCGGCCTCGACCGCGGCCTGGCTGGCGGCGAAGAAGGACAGCCGGCTCGCTTCGCTCACGCTGCTCACCACCATGCTCGATTTCGCCGACGCGGGGGAACTCGCCGTTTTCATCGACGAAGAGCAGCTCGCCCGGCTCGACGCGTACATGGACCGCAAGGGATACCTCGACGGCCACCAGATGGCGCGGGTGTTCAACCTGATGCGGGACAACGACCTGATCTGGTCGTTCGTGGTCAACAATTACCTGCTGGGGCGCGAACCTCCGCCGTTCGACCTGCTTTATTGGAACGCCGACAGCACCCGCATGCCGGCGATGATGCACAAGTTCTACCTGCGCAAGATGTACCTGGAAAACAAGCTGATCGAACCGGGCGCATTGACGCTGGCGGGCGTTCCGCTCGATCTCGGCCGCATTCGGATACCGACTTACGTGCTGGCGACGCGCGAGGATCACATCGCGCCGTGGAAATCGGTCTACGCCGCGACCCGCGCGCTGGGCGGCCCGGTCCGCTTCGCGCTGGCCGCGTCCGGGCACATCGCCGGGGTCATCAATCCGCCGGCCGCGAACAAGTACGGGTTCTGGCTCAATCCGAAAACGCCGGAAACCCCCGAAGCCTGGCTGGCCGGGGCGACGTCTCGCGAGGGCTCGTGGTGGACCGATTGGATGCGCTGGCTCGGCGATTTCGCGGGCGGCCGTTGCCCCGCCCGCGTTCCGGGCGAGGACGGGCTCAAGGCCCTCGGGCCGGCGCCCGGCGCCTACGTCAAGACGCGGGCGTGAGGCCGGCGCCATGTCCTCTCCGCGCGCCCGCGACGAGGCGATGGAGCTTGTAGCCGCGCTCGGCCGCGACTTCGCGGCGACGCTCGATATCGAGATGACGCTTTCCGGCGCGCTCCGGCGCATCGCCGATCATATCGAAGCCGAAGGCGGCGCGCTGTTCATGCTCGATCCGGCGGGCAAGATGCTGCGCTGCCACGCGTCGGTCGGGCCGGTGGATATCGTCGGCCTGACCCTGTCCATCGACCAGGGCATCTCCGGCCGCGTGGTCCGACGCAACGTCGGCGAAATCGTCCGCGACGTCAGCCGCGATCCTCAATTCAACCGTTCGGTCGACGCCCAGACCGGGTTCACCACGCGTTCGATCCTGTGCGCGCCGCTCGGCGTCAAGGACGAACGCATCGGCGCGATCACCCTGGTCAACAAGCGCGGCGGCGACGGCCTGTTCGCCGACGACGATCTGCGGTTGTTGGAGGCGCTGGCGTCCTCGGCCGCGCTCGCCATTCTCAACGCGCGCATGGCGGCCGAACTGGTCGAACAGGAGCGCGTCCGGCGCGAACTCGAACTCGCCGCCGAAATTCAGCGCTCGCTGCTGCCCGAGGCTCCGGCCGACGACTTCCCGATCCACGGGATCAACCATCCGGCGCGCACCGTTTCGGGCGATTTCTACGATTTCTTTCCGTTGCCCGACGGGCGCATCTGCTTCGCCCTCGGCGACGTATCCGGCAAGGGAATCAACGCCGCGCTGCTGATGGCCAAGGCGGCGAGCCTGTTCCGGTGCCTGGGCAAGACCATTCGTCAGCCGGGGCGGCTGCTGGCCCGAATCAACGCCGAGATCGCCGAAACCGCGACGCTCGGCATGTTCATCACCATGGTCGTCGGTCTCTACGACCCGCGGACCGGATTGGTCCGATTCAGCAACGCCGGCCACGAGCCGCTCCAGCTCCACTCCCCCGACGGATCGTTCACCGAGTTCGCGGCGGAAATGCCCCCGGTCGGCGTCGTCGCCGGCGAGCCGGGCGCGTCGTTTCCCGAGGTCGCGGTCCCGCTCGCCGGCGGGGCGCTGTACGCGTTCACCGATGGGGTGACCGAGGGTTATATCGACCCCGGCCGGGAGCTCGGCCTCGACGGTTTGAAGGACATGCTGGTTCGCGGGGCCTCGGAATCGGTCCTGCGGCGTATTTCGCGGGTTGCGGAGTCCTTGACCGGCTCGCAGGTCGGCTTGCGCGACGACGTTACGCTGCTGGCCGTCGACGACCGTGTCGCCGCCGTCCGCCGCGCCGACCGGCCTTCGCCCGAGTCGGCCGAACTCCAAGCGGAAAACGTCACGGTCCTGAGCCTGCGAACCCCGGCGGTGGCCGACCGGTTGCGCCTGATCCGGGCCGCCGTCCGCGAGGCCAGCCGCCTGGCGGGTTGTTCCGACGACATCGCCAAGGATGTGACGCTGGCGGTCGACGAAGCCTGTCAGAACATCATTCGTCACGCCTACAAAGACATTCCCGACGGCGAGATCGTCGTCGAGATCGTCCGTGAAGGAAAAGAATTAGTCATATTTCTCAAAGACTTCGCGCCCACGGTGGATCCCAGCACCGTGCGCCCGAGGAATCTTGAAGATATTCGGCCGGGCGGGCTTGGCACCCATTTAATACGGGAGATAATGGACGAGGTCGCGTTTCTGGAGCCGCCGTCGACCGGGGGCAACGTGCTGCGGTTGGTGAAGCGGATCGCGTGAGGAGAAGGGAGTGTCGGATGAAGCACCGGATCACGGAAAACAACGGGGCTCTGGTTGTCGCCTTCGAAGGCGACGTCGACCTCAAGACGTCGCCGGAGGCGCGCAAGCTGCTGCTCGACGCGGTGGCCCGCCACCTGCCGATGGTCGTCGACCTCTCGGGCGTGCAGTACATCGACAGCTCCGGCGTCGCTTCGTTGATCGAGGCCTACCAGAAGGCGCGCAAGACCGGCCAGAAATTCGCCCTGGCGGCGGTGAGCGACAGCGCGTTGCGCGTTCTCAACCTTGCGCGCATGGACAAGGTCTTCACCATTTGCCCGAGCGTGGCCGACGGCCTCGCCAAAGTTCGTTGATCTTCCTCATGTCCGGCGAATCCGTCACATCGTCATTCGCCGCCCGGGTCGAGAAAATCGGCCGCTCGGCCGTCACCGCGGTCGAGGAAATCGGCACCGCCGGCGCGTTGGTGGTCGAAAGCCTCTATTGGCTGGTGATGGGCCGCCGGCTGCGCCAGCCGGTCCGGTTGCCGTCGATCTTCCAGCAGATGATGGAAATCGGCATCCAGGCGATCCCGATCATCGGGCTGATGGCGGCGACCATCGGCATCATGCTGGCGATCCAGGGTATCCACACGCTCCGCATCTTCGGCGCGGAAACGCGGGTGACCATCGGCATCGCGCTCTCCATGACCCGCGAATTCGCGCCGCTGATCACCGGCATCCTGGTCGCCGGGCGATCCGGCTCGGCGCTCGCCGCGCGCATCGGCACCATGAAGATCAACCAGGAGATCGACGCCCTCTACGTCATGGGCATCAACCCGGTGCGTTTCCTGGTGGTGCCGGCGTTGCTCGGCACCATGGTCATGGTGCCGTGTCTGACGTTTTTCAGCGACGTGGTCGGCCTGTTCGCCGCCGGTCTCTACGTCAACGCCGAACTCGGCATCTCCATGGCGGGGTATTTCGACGAAGTGCGCGAGATTCTCAATACCGACCATCTCATGCACGGGCTCTCGAAAAGCGCGATCTTCGCCGTGCTGATCGCGGTCATCGGCGTCGTCAACGGCGCGGCGGTGACCGGCGGCGCCGAGGGGGTCGGCCGGGTGACCACCCGCGCCGTGGTCCAGTCCATTTCCGCGATCGTGGTCACCGACATGGTGTTCGCCTTCGTCGTGACCCGCTGAGCGCGCCCGCCGCCATGAACCCGAACATCAATCCCGACGTCAAGCTGATCGAGGTCGACGACCTCGTCACCCATTACGGCAGCCGCATGATCCTCAAGGGCGTCAGCATGGACGTGCGCGAGGGCGAGATCATGGCCATCATGGGCGGCTCGGGCTCGGGCAAAAGTACCCTGTTGCGCCACCTGATGGCGCTCGAGCGGCAGACCTCGGGCCTGATCCGCATCCTGGGCGAGGATGTCGCCGCGCTCGGCCCGCGCGAACTGGTGGATCTGCGCAAGAAGACCGGCGTCGCCTTCCAGGGAGGCGCGTTGTTCAGCTCCATGACCGTCGGCGAGAACATCATGCTGCCGCTGTACGAGCATACCGATCTGGATCGCAAGACCATGGAAATCATGGCGCGCATGAAGCTGGAAGTCGTCAACCTGGCCGGATTCGAGAACCTGATGCCCTCGGAATTGTCGGGCGGCATGATCAAGCGCGCGGCGATGGCGCGCGCCATCGTCATGGACCCCAAGATCCTGTTCTGCGACGAGCCTTCCGCCGGGCTCGACCCGGTCGTATCCTCGGCGCTCGACGACCTGATTCTGCGCCTGCGCGACGCCATGGGCATGAGCGTGGTGGTCGTCACCCACGAACTGGAGAGCGTGTTCAAGATCGCCGACCGCGTCACCGTGCTCGATCAGGGCAAAATCCTGTTCATCGGCACGGTCGCGGAACTGCGGGCGCACCCGAGCGAGCGCATCCAGAACCTGCTCAACCGCCGGCCCGAGGACGCGGATCTCGACGTCGACGCCTATCTCACCCGCCTCACCGGCGAATCCGCCACCGGGACCACCACCCTATGAAAGCAAGTCGCATCAATTACTTCGCGGTCGGGTTGTTCGTGATCGCCTCGATCGTCGGCTTGGTGGTGGCGATCGCCGTGCTCAGCGGGCGAACGGGCGCGACCGATCCTTATTATGCGATCTACCGCAACGTCACCGGCGTCAAGTTCGGGACTCAGGTGATGTACGAAGGCTATCCCATCGGCCAGGTCGAAACCGTCACCCCGGTTCCCGAAGCCGGCCGCATGACGTTCCGCGTCAATTTCGCCGTGCGCCAGGGCTGGCGCATCCCCGAGGACAGCGTCGCGACCATCGCCGCGCCGGGATTGCTCGCGGCCATCACCATCAGCATCCAGGCGGGCAAGTCGGAAACGGCGCTCAAGCCCGGCGGCCAGGTCAAGAGCCAGGAATCGGCCAACATCATGGCGGTGGTGTCGTCGGTCGCGGGCGATCTTGGCCAACTCGCCGAACAGAGCGTCAAGCCGCTGCTCGCCAATCTCAATAAAGTGGCGACCGAGGTGCTCGCCATCCTCGAAAAGGACGGCAAGGGCTTGGTGCGCAACGCGGCCGCCATGATCGAGGACATCAATACGCGGGTTCCGATCATCGCCGGCAACATCCAGGATTTCACCGACCGGATGAAAAAGAACAGCGAGGAGATCAGCGCGCTGCTCTCGCCCGAAAACCGCGAGAAGCTGGAACGCACCATCGCCAGTCTCGACAAGGCGGCCCAGGATCTGGACCAGCTCGCGGCGCTCTCGCGCGGGGTCGTCGCCGACAACCGCGCCGATGTCCGCTACGTGATCGAGTCGGTCGCGCGCCACGTCGATTCGATCAATCAGAACCTGGACGGCGCGGCGCGCAACATGTTCGAATTCAGCCGCCAGATTCGGCAAAACCCGGGCCTGCTGATGGGCGGCACGCCGCCCAAGGACACGGCGCCCGCGCGCTGAGGAGCGATTTCCGATGACATCCATCTTCCGACCGGCGCTGCTGTTGGTCCTCGTGCTCGCGGCCTGCGCCCAACCCGAAGTTCCGACCGACAGCTACTATCGCCTTCAGGCGACGCCGCCGTCGCCGGCGGCGGCGCCGCTCCTCAAGGGCACGGTCGAGGTCAACCGTTTCAGCGCCGACGGCCTCGTCGCCGGACGGCCGATCGTCTACACCGAACCCGACCAGCCGCACCGGGTGCGCGAATACAACTATCATTTCTGGACCGAACCGCCGCCGGTCCTGCTCCGCGACCAGATGGTCGCTTTCCTGCGCGCCGGCCGCGTCGCCGACACGGTGACCACCCCGGAGGTGCGCGCCGCCGCCGATTACCTGCTGACCGGACGGATCATCCGCCTCGAAAAGGTCGAAGGCGCGAGTCCGCAAGGCGTGCTGGAGATCGAGCTCGCGGTGCGCCGCGCCGACGGCCGCCTCGTCCTGCTCGAGGTGTACAAGGCGAGCGTCGCCGCCGACAATAATTCGGTCGAGGCGGCGGTGCGGGCGCTCAACAAGGCGCTCGACGCGGCCTACGCCAAGTTCGCCGCCGATCTCGCGCGCAAGTGAACAGCCGGCGCCCGACCGTCCCCGATTCCGGAAAGATCGTTCGCCTGACCGTCGAGAGTCTGGGCGGTCTCGGCGACGGGATCGCGCGCCATGAGGGCTTGCCGGTCTATGTGCCGCTCGCGGCGCCCGGCGACGTGGCCGACGTGCTGATCGGCAGCCCGCGCGGCGACGGGGTCGCGGGGCGTCTGATGGCGTTGGCGTCCGGCGGCGCGGACCGCCGGGTTCCGCCGTGCCCCCATTACGGCGAATGCGGCGGCTGCGCGGTTCAGCACCTGACGCCCGAAGCCTATGCCCGCTGGAAGAGAGGCCTCGTCGGCGACGCGCTCGCGCGTCAGGGTTTGACGGCCAAGGTCGATCCGATGCTGTCGCCCGCGCCCGACGATCCCGCCGCGCTTCGCCGCCGCGCGACATTTGCCGCCGAAGCGGGCGACGGCGCGATCACGGCCGGATTCAACGCCCGCGCCACGCGGCGCATCGTTTCCGTTGCCGGTTGCCTGTTGCTGACGGAAAGACTCAACCGGTTTCTGCCGGCGCTGCCGGAACTGATGGGCGCGTTCCTGGCGGCGGGCGAGCGCGGCCAGGCCGCGGTCACCGACGTGGACGGCGCGCTCGATCTCCTGGCGGTCGCTCCGCGCGAGCCGGGCGCGCGCGCACGCGCGCGCATCGCCGACCTCGCTCTCCGGCACGGACTCGCGCGCGTTTCCTGGCGCGGGACCGATTCCGGCGCGTATCCCGAAACCGTGGCCCGGCGCGCGCCGTGCCGGATCGTTCTCGGCAGCGCGGAGGTCGAATTCCCGCCCGGCGGCTTTCTCCAGCCGAGCGCCTGGGGGGAGGCGACGCTGCAACGGTTGGTGCGGGAAGGAATCGGGAAGTCCGCCCGCGTCGCCGATCTGTTCGCCGGGATCGGCACGTTATCGTTTCCGTTGGCCTCGGCCCCCGGCAACCCGCGCCGGAAGGTCGCCGCGTTCGAGCGCGACCCCGGGCTCGCCGAGGCGCTGCGCCAAGGCGCCAACCGCGCTCTTCTCGCCGGCCGGCTCGCGGTCGAAACCCGCGACCTCGATCGCCGTCCGCTGCTTGCCGACGAACTGGGTTCATTCGACGCCGTCGTGCTCGATCCGCCGCGCACCGGCGCCAGGGCGCAATGCCAAGTCCTCGCCCGCGTCCGGGACTTGCGCCGTCTCGTGATGGTGTCGTGCAACCCGGCCACGTTCGCGCGCGACGCCCGCATTCTCGCCGACGGCGGCTGGACGCTCGAGCGGGTGACGCCGGTCGATCAGTTCCTCTATTCCGCGCACCTGGAGCTTGTGGCGGTTTTTTCCAGGCTCAATTGATCGCCGGGGCCGGTTCGGCCAGGTGGCGGAACAGGCCCGGGTCGCGAATGACGAGGGCGCGGCGGTCGAACGCGATCAGGCCCTGGCGCCGCCAGCGGCCGAGCTGCTTGTTGACGCTTTCCCGCGACATGCCGATCAGGTGGCCGAGGTCGCGCTGGCTGAGCCGGAAGTCGATCTTGAGGCCTTCCGGCGTCGGCCGGCCGTGGTGGTCGGCCAACTCCAGCAGGCCGCGCGCGAGCCGGGGCGCGAGCCCGAGCGCCGAATCCTCCACCTTCTGGCCGGTGCGCCGCAGGCGCGCGCACAGCGCGGTCATCAGCCGGATGGCGATGTCGGGGTGGTCGGCGAGGAAGGGAATGAAATCGCGCCGGTCGATGAACAGGATTTCGCACGCCTCCAGCGCGATCGCGTCGACCGAGCGCGCCTGGCCGTCGAGCAGCGCGATCTCGCCGAAAATCTCGCCCGGCTTGACGATGCCGAAGGCGAGCTCGCGCCCGCTCGCGGCGCGCGCGCCCAGCTTCACGTGCCCGGCGAGCACCGCCATCATGCCGTTGCCGTAGTCGCCCTTGCGCCAGACCACCTCGCGCGCGGCGTAGCGGGTGACGCGGGCGAGCGCGAGCACCTTGTCGAGTTCGCCCGCCGTCAGGCTCGCAAACAGAAAATTGCGGGCGATCAGAGCGCGCCGGGATTCCCAACTGCCGTGTTGCACCGCGTTCTCCCTCCACCGTTCGCGCCTGCACAACGGGCGCGAACCAACGCCTTGAAAAGCTTGATTCCGTTCGCCGCCAGCGGAACGACGCCATTCTAGCGGAATTTTATTAATTGTGAACCACTTCACATATGGCGTCAGAGTCTTCATTTACCGTCGGTCCCCAGCCGGGCCCATCCGGCGGGGGAATAGGGAGAGCACATGGCCAGCCAAACCAATGCCGCGACCGTAGCCGCGCCTTCGGGCACGGCGGGTCCGTTCGACTTCATCGCCGAAAACATCCGCAAGACGGGCGGCAACCCGAAACGGGTCTTGATCGGGTTCTTCGCCGCGTGGATCGCGTTCGCGCTGATCCTCTGGGTGCTGCCCGCGCCCAAGGGGTTGAGCAAGGAGGGCATGGCGGTGCTCGCCATCGTCGTGTGGGCGAGCGTCATGTGGGTGTCGGAGGCGATGCCGGTCGGCATCACCGGCATGGGCATCCCGACGCTCCTGGTCCTGACCCACGCGTTGCCGTGGGACAAGGGCAACCCGCCGCTGCGCGACGCGCTCGCCGGGTTTTCCGGCCACGTGGTCTGGCTTTGCCTGTTCGCCTTCCTGGTGGCGGCGATCATGCAGCTCCTGAAACTCGACCGGCGGATCGCGCTCGCCATCCTCGACTGGATCAAGGCGACCAACGTCGGCCGCGTGATCTGGGGGTTCTTCGTCGTCAACATCCTGCTCGCCTTCATGATTCCGGCCGCCAACGCGCGCGCCGCGACGCTGCTGCCGGTCATCAACGGCATCTGCGATCTGTTGGGCGATTCGGATCGCGAGAAGGACGCCAAGAAGGCGATCGTGATCCAGGCGATGGTCTACGGCTCGATGATCTGCGGCGTGTTCATCATGACCGCGCACCTGCCGAACCTGATCATGATCGACCTGTTCGGGAAGAACAATTTCACCATCGGCTATCTGGATTGGGCGCTGCTGCAATTCCCCTATCTCGGCATGTTCGCCCTGACCCAGATGTGGGTGCGCTACCACTTCAAGACCGGCGGGGTGGAGATTGCCGGCGGCCACCAGCGCATCCGCGCCATGCACCGGGAACTGGGGCCGATGTCGCGGGGCGAGTGGATTTTGCTCGCCATGTTCGCCGTCGTCGCGCTGATGTTCGTGCTTGGTCGCGGCAGTCCGATCTACGAACTGCACCGCTTCCAGTTGGGCATCATCGGCCTGATCGGGATGCTGATCCTGTTCATCCCCGGCCTGTTCTCGTTCACCTGGCGCCAGGTCCAGACCAACACCATGTGGGGCACCTTCCTGCTGCTCGGGGGCGCCATCACCATGACCAGCGCCATGACCAAGTCGGGACTCGCCAAGTGGTTCGCCGACGGCATTCACGGCACGGTTGTCGGAATGCCGTGGTGGGGCGTGCTGCTGACCCTGATGGTCGGCACCCACGTCATTCGCATCGGCATGCTCTCCAACGTCGCGGCCATCGCCATGCTGGCGCCGATCGTGTTCGCCATGGCGCCCAAGCTCGACCTGCATCCGGTCGCCTTGACGCTCCTGGTGTGCGACACCGACACCTTCGCCTACTTCCTGCCGACGCAGATTACGGCGGCGGTCATCGCCTACGGCACCGACAAGTTCTCGACCGCCGACTACGCCAAGGTCGGATGGCTGTCGATCGTGATCGCGATCTTCTACGGAATCGTGGTCATGGCGCCGTGGTACGCGCTGCTCGGCATCCCGGTGTGGAACCCGAAAGCGCCCTGGCCGTTCTAACGCGTTCTCGTCCCGGTTCCGTGCCCGCCCGCGCGCCTCAAGCGCGGGCGGGGGCGGGGCCATCGTCGCGGCTCGCAGCCCAAGGAGTAACCCATGAAAAAAATGACCGACGCCGAACTGAAAAAGAAGCTCGGCGATTACATCGCGCCCAAGGGGCTCTACGCCAAGACCAAGGACATGCCGTTCCTGGGCCGCGTCAGCTGCAACGTCGAAAAGGTCGTCGCCGGGTCGTGGCAGGAAATCGTCATCGACTACGAACTGGGCGCCTCGGGCATGGCCGACGGCTCATGGTTCAAGGCGACCTTCAAGTTCTATTCCGACTGGGCGCTCTTTCAGACCACCGATCCCAAGGGCGCCAACTACGTCAGCGCCGAATACCACGCCGGCCCGCTGGCGGAAGGGCAAAGCCCGGCCACGGTGCAATATTTGAAAGTTCGCTTCGACCAGAAGGGGCACGAGCGTCCGTTCCAGAAGGCGGTGATCGTCGATACCTTCGACGGCTTCCTCAAGGCGGGCGACCATATCGTCATACGCCTCGGCGACCGGCGCTTCGGCGGCCCCGGCACCCGGGTGCAGACCTTCGTCGAGGAGAATTTCCGGTTCCGCTGCTACGTCGATCCGCTCGGCACGTCGCGTTTCGCCGCCGTCCAGCCCGATCTGGTGATCCCGGTCGTGCCCGGCGTCCCGGCGCAACTGCAATGGGGGGGCTCGCGCGCCGTGCGCCGGGGCGGGCCGTTTCCGCTCCGGGTGCGGGCCGAGGACGAATGGGGCAACACCTGCTGGAATTCACCCGAGGAGATCGAGATCGCCGCCACCCTCGACGGCAAGCCGGTCTACGAAAGGAAAACCAGGCTCGGAGGCAAGGGCTGGGCGGTGCTCAGGCTCGACGACCTGCCCGCGACCAAGGCGGGGGAACTCGCCGTCACCGCGCGCCTGCCCGGCCATCCCTGGGTCAAGCCGAAGACCTTTTATGTCACCATCGACGCGGATTTGCCGTCGCCGCGCGTCTATTACTGCGACCTGCACGTTCATTCCGAAGACACCATCGGCACCAACTCGACCACCTACAACCTGACCTACGGCCGCGACGTTTCGGGGCTCGACGTGCTCGCCTTCGCCCACAACGACTTCAACATCACCACCGAACGCTGGAAAAAGACCGTCGAGTTGATCCGCGAGATCAGCGAAGACGGCCGCTTCGTCGCCTTTCCCGGCACCGAGTGGTGCGGCTCCTCCTGCGCGGGAGGCGACCATAACGTTGTTTTCCTGCACGACGGCGAGCCGGAGTTTCCCTATCTCAAGAGCGGCGAGCACGTCCGTTCGGTCGAATGGAACGAGGACATGCGCTCGGCCGAAGTGTCGCCCGGCGCCTGGCCGCTGGAGGAGTTGTGGGCGGCCTACGCCAAGGACCCCGAGGGGCACCTCCTGATCCCGCACGTCGGCGGGCGGCGCTGCATCCTCGACTGGCATTATCCCACCCTGGAAAAACTGATCGAGATCGGCTCCAGCTGGGGCCACTTCGGCTGGCTCTACCAGGAGGCGATGGAACGCGGCTACAAGATCGGCGCCAGCATGGCGGGCGACGAGCATCGCGGCCGCTGCGGCGGCGGCGTTCCCGGCACCGCGGTGTTCGGGACCAAGGGCGGCATCGCCGGCCTGATCGCGCCCAAGCTGGAGCGCAAATCGGTCGGCAAGGCGCTGCGCGCGCGCCACACCTTCGCCGCCACCGGCGAGCGCACCTTCGGCCTTCTCACCTGCGGCAAGCACATGATGGGCGACGAATTCGCGCACCAGGGCCCGGCTACCCTCGATTACCGCTTCCTCGGCGACGCCGGCTGGGACGAAATCGTCGCCTACGACCACACCGGCGCGTTCTGGCGGCGCGACCTGCAGAAGGAGCTCGGCCTGAGCCCGCGCAGGATCCGCTTCCGTTGGGGCGGCGCGCGGGTCAAGGACCGCTACCGCTGGGCGGCGTGGAAAGGGACCATCACCATCACCGACGCGGTGATCAACGATTTCGCGGGGCGCGGGTTCGAGCACATCGAAGAAACCTGTTGGCGCGAATCCGCGACCACCGTCGGCTTCAGGAGCGACACCTACGGCGACGTGGACGCGATCGAGCTCGACGTTTCCCATCTCGCCACCGCCAAGATCCGCGTCGCCGGCACCATCGACGGCTACGTCAAGGTCGGCGATCCCCTGAAGGGCAATCCCTTCGTCCATTGCCCGACGTTCGAATGGGAAATCACCGGGGCCGAACTGCTGGCCGGAGCCCGCCTCGCTAAGCACTTGCCCGGGGTCGAGATGTCCCTCGCCTTCGAGCGGATGAGCGAAAAGCCCGCCCCGCGCGACGTGTCGGGCCGCCTCAAGCTCGATCCGGTCAACGGCCCGCACGGCCATCGCCCGGTCTACCTGTTCGCCCGCCAGGTGGACGACGCCAAGGTCTGGACGTCGGCCTTGTTCATCGACTTCAAGAAACGCTGACGCGGGCGGTCCGGCGCGCTATAACTCGGGGCCATGACCACCCCGGCATTCCCGACCGCGGTTTCGGCGCTGGCCGTGCCCGGCCCCATGTTCCTGACCTCGCTCGGCCACTGCGGCACCCATTGGGTCGCCGCGGTGATGCTGACGGTGATGCCGTTCATCGCCACCGACCTCGGCCTCAGCTACACCGAGGTCGGGTTCCTGCTCTCGGTCTTCTACGTCAGCTCGACGGCGGCCAACCTGCCGTCGGGCATCGTCGTCGACGTCACCGGACGGCGCGTGCTGTTCCAGGCGGTGGCGCTGGTGGTCGGCGCGCTCGGGCTCGCCGCGTTCGTGGTGGCGGATTCGTCGGCCGCGCTCGCCGCCGCGATCGCGATCATCGGCATCACCAACATGCTGTGGCATCCGGCGGCGATTTCGTACCTGTCGCTGGTCTATCCGGCGCGGCGCGGCTACGCGCTCGCCATCCATTCGCTCGGCGCCAACATCGGCGACGCGCTCGGACCGTTCGCCGCCGGGGCGATGCTCGCGGCCCTGAACTGGAAGACAACTTCGTTCTTCAACGCGATTCCGGTTCTGCTTTCGGCCGTGTTGATCTTCTTCCTGCTCAACCGTTCGCACGCGACCTGTCCGATGCCGCACGTGGACACCGGGGGCGTGCGTCAATACCTCGCCGGCATGGCCGCGCTGCTCAAGCGCCGCTCGATCTGGCTTTTGGCGCTGCTGTCGGGCTTCCGCAGCATGACCCAGTACGGCCTGCTCGCGTTCCTGCCGCTTTATCTCACCCACGATCTGAAAGTCGGCCCGTTCTGGATGGGCCTCACGCTCGCCGTGCTGCAGATCGGCGGCATCGTCGCCGCGCCGATCGCGGGCGCGCTGTCCGACCGGGTCGGGCGGCGGCCGATCGTGCTGATGGGTCTCGGCGCCACCACGGTCATCATCGCCGGGCTCACTTTCGTGACCTCGATCCCGGTCTATGTCGCGGGGGTCGCGTTCCTGGGCTTCTTCATGTACGCGCTGCGCCCGGTGATCCACGGCTGGATGATGGACATGGCGCCGAAGGAACTGGGCGGCTCGGTCACCAGCCTGGTGTTCGGCGCGCAATCGGGCCTGGCGGCGCTGATGCCGCTGATCGCCGGCGCGCTTGCCGACCGCTACGGCCTCGTATCGGTGTTCTATTTCCTCGCCGCTTCGGTCTTGGCCGCCAACGTGCTGACCCTGTTCGTGCCGAAGGAAGAGGGCGGCGTAACTAACCGGCCGGCGCCAGGATCTTGAGATTGCTGCGCCAGGCCACGGCCGCGAAACACGCCAACAGGACGACGAGCGCGGCGTAATAGCGCCAGGCGTATTTGCGCGCGAGCGGCGAGGCGATCTTGAGCGGCGGCGGGGCGAGCAGAACGAAAAACCCGGTTTCCTTCACGCCGTCGTCCTGTTCGAGGAAATGGCGCACCAGCAGCCGGTAATAGACCAGCGCGTAGACATCGGCGATCAGGACGGCGCCGACGACGTAGTCCACGTGGTCACATCCCGAGGGCGCGGAGATAGGTTTCCAGCACCGCTTCCTGCTCGTCGCGCGCGCTCTTGTCGAGCTTGCGCAGGCGCATCACCTGGCGCATGACCTTGACGTCGAACCCGGAGCCCTTGGCTTCGGAATAGACCTCGCGGATGTCGCCGGCGAGCGCGGCTTTTTCCTCTTCCAGCCGTTCGATCCGCTCGACGAACGACCGGAGCCTTTCGGCCGACACGCCCCGCACCGATGTCATGATGTTCTCCCCGTTGCGCGCGCGACCATAGCCGCGCCCCCGCAACGGCACAAGCCGGGGCGGCACTTGTCCACAGGAAAGATTCAGCCGAAGTGCTCGACGCGGTGCAGATCGGCGCGACCGATCAGCGGCCGCAGCACGGCGGCGATCCGTTCGGCCCAGGCGCGCGCGGTATCCGGCTCCATCACCAGGTCCTGGCGCACCTCGACCGCCGCGTGGGGAAGCCCGGCCGCGCCCGCGTGGGCGTCCAGGGTGTGAAAGAGCGTGCGGCCCGAATAGGGCTCGTTGTCGCCGACCACGATATCGCCCGGCATCCGCAACCCGGCGATCAGTTCGCGCGCGAGCCGGCCGTCGCGGTTCCAGAGAATCCCCGCGTGCCAGCGCCGGTCCTCGCCGCCGAGGCGCGGCGTGAAGGTATGGATCGCGACCACCATCGGCGGAAGCCCGCGCCCGCGCACCGCCGCGAGCCGTTCAGCCACCGCGCGATGGTAGGGCCAGAACAGCGCCGCGAGCCGCGCCTCGCGCGCGTCCCGGCCGAGGTCGCGGTTGCCGGGCACGGCCACGTCGTCGCTGACGGCGACGATGGAGGTGGCGTGGCCGGGCGGGCGGTTGAGGTCGATCACCAGGCGCGAGTAGCCGGCGAGCACGGCCGGGGCGTCGAGCCGGTCGGCCAGGACGCGCGTCATGTCGCCCGCGCCGATGTCGCGGGCGACGTGGAGATCGAGCGCGGCATCGTCGAGTCCCAATTTGCCGAGCGCCTTGGGAATCCGGTTGCTGGCGTGGTCGCAAACCAGCAGGATCGGCGCGCGGCCGCCCGGGTTCAGGACCTCGAAGGGGGGCGGCTCGTCCGGTCCGAGCAGGGCTTGGCGGGCCGGGGGCCGCGGCGAAGAACTCATGGTCGGAAATCTATACAGGATCGTCACCGGCGCGGGAACGGGGAACGCGGGCCAGGGCCGCCTGGCCTTCGTCCTGCTGCTCGCGGGCGCCGCGTGCATCGCCTTCTCGCCGATTTTCGTTCGTCTAAGCGAAGCGGGGCCGACCGCGACCGCGTTCTGGCGCTGCGCGCTCGCGGTCCCCGCGCTCTACGCGTGGCTGATGCGCGCGGCACCGGCGAAGGCCTCCGGGGCGGCGGGCGGGACGTCACGCCGCGATTTCGCGATCCTCGCCCTGGCCGGGGCGTTCTTCGCGGGCGATCTCGGATTCTGGCACTTGTCGATCATGTTCACCTCGGTCGCCAACGCGACGCTGCTCGCCAACCTGGCGCCGCTGTTCGTCACCTTGGGCGCGTTCCTCCTGTTCCGGGAGCGATTCAGCCGCCTTTTCCTGCTCGGCCTCGCGCTCGCCATCGCCGGCGCCGTGGTCCTGATGGGTCAAAGCCTGACGGTGTCGCCGACGACGTTCGGCGGGGACCTGCTGGGCGTGACGACCGCGGTGTTCTACGCCGGGTACATCCTGGTGGTGGGGCGATTGCGCGCGCGGCTCTCGACCCGCACGGTGATGTTCTGGACGACGCTGGCGAGCGCGATCCTGCTGTGGCCGGCGGCGCTGGCCTCGGGCGAGGCGATCCTGCCGGCGAGCGCGCTCGGCTGGCTCAATCTCGTCGCCCTCGCGCTCGTGTCCCAGGCGCTCGGGCAGGGGCTGATCGCCTACGCGCTCGCCCACCTGCCGGCGGCGTTTTCCTCGGTGAGCCTCCTCACGCAGCCGGTGCTGGCCGCGCTGCTCGCCTGGGTCCTGTTCGGCGAGGCGTTGGGCGCGGCGCAGGGCCTCGGCGCGCTCGCCGTGCTTTTGGGGATCGCGTTCGCGCGCAAGGGAAGCCGCGGCGCGGACAAGTCGCCATGACCGCCCCGAACGGCCCCGGCATGGAACCCTGGCGCGGCTGGCTGGTGTGGGGCCTCGGCGCGGCGTATTTCGGCTACGGTTTTTTTCACCGCGTCGCGCCGTCGGTGATGGTATCCGACCTGATGCGCGATTTTTCGATCGGCGCCGCGCTGGTCGGCAACCTGTCGGCGTTCTACTTCTACAGCTACATCGCGGTGCAGATTCCGGTCGGCATGCTGCTTGATCGGTGGGGGCCGCGCGCGGTGCTGGCGGGCGGCGCGGCCCTCGGCGGGGTCGGCTGCCTGCTGTTCGGCGCGGCCGATTCGCTCGCGATCGCTTCGGCCGGGCGGTTCCTGATCGGCGCCGGGGTTGGGGTCTCGTTCGTTTCCGCCCTCAAGATCGCCACCCTGTGGCTGCCGCCGAACCGGTTCGCGCTGGCGGGCGGCTTGACGGTCATGTGCGGGATGCTCGGCGGCATCGTCGGGCAGGCGCCGCTCGCCGCCGCGGTCGGCACGTTCGGCTGGCGCGCGACCACCTTTGCCGCCGGGGCGGTCACGTTTGCTTTCGCCGTGCTGGTCTGGCTTGCGGCGCGCGCGCGGCCCGCCGCGACGGTGCCTAGCGTCGCGCCCTCGGCGCCGGAGGGCCTCGGCGCCGTTCTCGCCATGCCCCGGGTCTGGGTGCTGTCGTTCGTCGGCTTCGCCTTCAGCGCGCCGTTGCTCGCGTTCGCCGGCCTGTGGGCGGTGCCCTACGTGATGGAAGCGTACGGCCTGGCGCGGCCCGCGGCGGCGGCGATGATGTCGACCGTGCTGGTCGGCTGGGCGGTGGGCGCGCCGATGCACGGCTGGCTCGCGGACCGGTTGGGACGCTGGCGCGGGCAGATGATCGTCGCCCATGTCGCCTCGCTCGCCAGCTTCGCCGCGTTCGTCTATCTGCCCGGCCTGCCGCTCCCGTTCGCGTACGCGCTGCTGTTGGTCAACGGCGTCGCCAGCAGCGGCTTGCCGCTGGTCTACACGGCGACCAAGTCGGAGGCCCCGCGCGCGGTCGGCCCGGCGCTGGCCTTGGTCAACGCCTGGGTGGTGGCCTCGGGTGCGGTGTTGCAGCCGCTGGTCGGCGGGCTGCTCGACCTCGCCTGGGACGGAAGGTTGGCGGACGGCGTCCGGGTTTATTCGGCGGAAGCGTACCGCTGGGCATTTCTCTCTCTGGTTGCGACCGGAACGATGGGGATCGTGTTCGCCGCCTGCGCGCGCGAGGGGCGGCCGGGCGGACGCTAGTCGTTAGTCCGGCCCGATCCGGAACGTCAGCGCGGCCCAGTAGCTGCGCCAGGGGACGCCGGGTTCCGCCGTTTCGGGAATCATATGGACGGCATCGATCAGGTAGGTTCCGTTCGCGGTCAGCGGGATCGAAATCGTTCCGTTCGCGTCGGCGCGCAGTTTCGTGGTTTGAACGGCGCCGGCGCCGTCGCGGTGGAAGATCGTCGCCTGCGCTCCGGCCAGCGGCTTATCCCGCCACAGCAACTGCGCGGATAAGACGGCGTTCGCTCCCGGCGCCAAGGCGAACGGATCGGCCTTCGCGACCCATTCCAGCGGCATGCCGATCGGAGCGTCCCGCCGGTTCGCGGCGTTCCCGGTTCCCCTCAGCACCAGCGCCTTCGCGCACCGGGAATAGATTTCCGTGAACCCGGCGTCCCCGAACCCGCGCGCTTGGTGGGCCCGCCAAATGTCGTCGAGCCCCTTTTCGGACACATAATCCCGGAATTTGCCCGCCTCGGTGAACTCCAGCCGTTCCGGGACCGATTGGTAGAACAGGACCTGGAGGCCCGGCGCGCGGACCTTTTCGTCGATGGCGGGTTCGTCGCCCGCGGCGCCCGTCAGCGGCCGTTTCCCCTTCGCGTCCACGATCCCCGCCATGACCGTTTCGGAGGGAAGGTGGGGGAACGGGTTCCCCTTGAAATGCTGGCCGTTCTTGAGATCGGCGACGATCCGCTCGGCGGCGGCCGCGCGGAAAACGTGCGGTTCGATCCAAACCTCGTGCGCCGCCGCCGGCGCGGCGAACAGCAGGATGACCAATGCCGCCAGCGGTCTTGTGATCGGGCCCAACCTTGCAACTCCCTTCGGCGCGGCTAATATGCCGCTCGCGGTGGAAAATACCATGCGGAAACGGTTTTCGGAAAGCGCGGCGCCCTTCGCGGTCGTCGCGGGCATCGTATTTCTTCTCGCCTTAGCCGTCGCGCCGGTGCGCTCCTGGGCGCACGAGTTGCGGCCCGCGATCGCGGAGCTCTCATTCGACGGCCATGCATACCGGGTTTCGGTGCGTCTCAACCTCGAGGCGTTCCTGGCCGGCGTCGATCCGCTCCATCGCGATACCAAGGATTCGCCGGTCTCCGTCGCTTATGACCGGTTGCGTGCCTTGCCGCCCGATGAGTTGCGCGCGGCGTTCGCGGCCAAAAGGGAAGACTTCACGCAGGCCCTTTCCGTCATCGCCGGGAGCGTCCGGCTTCCGGCCGCGGTCCTGAGCCTGGACGTCCCGCCGGTCGGCGATCTCGAACTGGTGCGCCAATCGACCGTCGTCCTGGGAGGAGAGGTCCCGGCCGGCGCGGACGCCTTGGTTCTGTCGTGGCGGGAATCCTTCGGCCCGGTGGCGGTGCGCCTGCGCGGGCCCTCCGCGCCCGGCGGCGCGCCCGGCGAGATCGTCCAATCGGCCTATCTGAAAGGCGGCGCGCAAAGCCCGCCGTTTCCCGTCGTCTCCGCGCCGAAGCAGACCGCGATCCAGGTGTTCGCCGAATACGTCAGGGTCGGCTTCACCCACATTCTGCCGTTGGGCCTGGATCACATCCTGTTCGTGGTCGGCCTCTTTTTGCTGTCGCCGCGCCTGGGTCCGCTGCTGTGGCAGGTGACCAGCTTCACCGTCGCGCACACGGTGACCCTGGCCTTGGGCATGCTCGGCATCGTCGCCATTTCCCCGGCGATCGTCGAGCCGTTGATCGCGGCGTCGATCGTCTACGTCGGCGTCGAGAACATTTTCACCAGCAAGCTGCACCGCTGGCGGCCCGCCGTGGTCTTCGGGTTCGGCCTGCTGCACGGTTTGGGCTTCGCGGGCGTGCTCGCGGAATTCGGCCTGGCGCGGGAGCATTTCGTGACCGGGTTGATTTCGTTCAACATCGGGGTCGAACTGGGCCAGCTCGCGGTGATCGCGATCTGCTACCTGGCCGCCGGCCTGTGGTTCGGCCGGAAGGCGTGGTACCGGCGATTCGTCACGATCCCGGCTTCCGCCGCGGTCGCGCTGATCGGGGCGTGGTGGTGCGTCGAGCGGGTGTGGGGCTAGCGCGGT
>CAYPQV010000025.1:0-34305 GCA_964412955.1 uncultured Hyphomicrobiales bacterium | reverse complement strand
GTGCCCACGTTGCAGTGCGGCTTCGTGCGGGAGAATTTCTCTTTCGCCATGGCTGTTCTCTCGTTTTCTGAACTTGCGTTGGGCGACCGGCGTATCCGGCCGCGTTCTTTCTTTCGTTTTCCGGACCCGGGTCCGGCTCAGGCAACTGGAGCGGGTGAAGGGAATCGAACCCTCGTCGTAAGCTTGGAAGGCTTCTGCTCTACCATTGAGCTACACCCGCGCGATCTTCGTTTCCCAACCCGGCTTTCCACCTCGCACCCGCTGATCCGGCTTCCGAATGGTGGAGGGGGTTGGATTCGAACCAACGTAGGCGTACGCCAACGGATTTACAGTCCGTCCCCTTTAGCCGCTCGGGCACCCCTCCATCGTGGCTGGAACTCGGCGTTCCCGAAATCCTAAGGGACGCCCGCAATAAGCAGGTCCGGCAGCCGTGTCAACATGCAAACAAAAATCAAGCGTCCGCTCGCCCTCTCCCGCTGCCGAATGGACCGGCGCTGGAAAACGCATGCAGACACCTGATTTATGGGCATGCTAAATGATTCGCCCCGGTCGCGCAAGCCTTGGCGCCGGTTTTACGGTTGTTTTTTCACAGGTTTTTCCGGACTCCCGGCGCACTTTGACACCGATAGGTGATATAAGGATATACAATGTCTCCAAAGGGTAACAAAAGCGGCCATCGCCCCCCCTTTCGCGTCCGGGATCAGGGCCGCCAGCCCCCCAGGGAACGGCGGTCGGGTGGGGCGACTTTTCGCCATTCCCGGCCATCGGGAGAGGGATGGCTCTATGGCCGGCACGCGGTGTTGGCGGCGCTCGCCAACCCCGAGCGGAAGGCCCGAAGGCTGGTGGTAACCTCCGAGGGGCTTGCCCAATACCGCGCCGAGATCGAGCGGGCGGCGGACGCGGGCAGCCGAAAATCGCCCCGCCCCGCGCCCGAAATTCGGGGCCGGGCCGACATCGACCGCCTGGTCGGCGAAGGCGCCGCGCACCAGGGATTCGCCCTTCAAGCCGACCCTCTGCCCGAATGGGCGATCGAGGATGTTTGCCGGCGCGCCGCCGACCGGCCCAAGGCACGGGTGGTGGTGCTCGACCAAGCGACCGATCCGCGCAACGTCGGCGCGGTGCTGCGCGCGGCCGCCGCGTTCGCGGCGGAAGCCGTGGTCATGCAGGATCGGCATGCCCCGCCCGTCGGCGGGGCGCTGGCCAAGGCCGCGTCGGGCGCGCTGGAACGGGTGGCCTTGGTCCGAACCGTCAATCTCGCCCGCGCGCTCGGGCTGCTCAAGGAGGCCGGATTTTGGTGCGTCGGGCTCGATGCCCGCGCCGACGCGGCGCTCGGCGATACGGACCTGAGCGGAAAAATCGCGCTCGTGCTCGGATCGGAAGGGGAAGGCTTGCGCCGCCTCACCCGCGATTCGTGCGACCTGCTCGCCCGGATTCCGATGGCGGAGGATTGGGAAAGCCTCAACCTCGCCTCGGCGGCGGCGGTCGCGCTCTACGAGGCGTTCGCGCCGCGCCCCTCGCACAAGGACAAAAATTAACGGAAGTATTCGTCCCAACCCATGCCGAACAGGATCACGGCGAAAATGACGGCGACGATCTCGACCACGGTCACCACATAGAAGATGTAGACGACCCGCCGCCCCATCGGCTTCATCCGCTTCCATACCCGCTCCATGTACCAACGCCAGCCGGGAACCCAGGACCAGCGCCGCAGGTAGCGGAAGTAGCGGTAGAAATCCTGGCCCCACCAATTGAGGCTGTTGTCCACCTCGGCCGTGCGCTCCGAGCGTTCTTTTTCGGAAACGTGCGAATAATCGTCGGTGACGAGCAGTTCGGCGCGACCCTCGGCCGCCGGCACGACCCGGAACGACGTCGACGCCTTCAGGCCGCCGCCGTAGCGAACGATCAACCCGTCGGGCAACCGCTCGATGCCCGCCGTGGTTTCGGCGATCCGTCCGTTGGCGAGGTTGCGAATGCGGAATACGAACGAATCCCGCCCCGCGCCGCGCCATTCCTGAAACTCGTACATGGAATTGATCCTGAGCAGACGTTCCGGATCTTCCTGCACGAACGCAAGCAGTTCCGCCGGCGACAGATCGGTCTTGACGCGAACCCACGCCTGGTCCCGTTGGTCTTCGTCCGCCGCGGGGACGACTGACGTTGGCGTTGGCGTTGGCGTTTCCGTCATCGACGTCCCGGATGCGGCTCGATCCAGAGCGGTATCGTCAAGCCCTTCGCCAGCGTATCCAACTCCAATCGCGAACGCAGGCCGGCGACGCCTTTCGGCCGGGGAGAGCCGATCACCACCAGATCGAACTCGCCGCGCTCCGCGACGGCCAGAACGCTTTCAGCCGGCTTGCCGAAGCTGAGTTCGCAATCGTAGCCGAGCCCGCGCCGCTTCGCTTCCGCCGCGACCGTTTCCGCGTGCGCGACGATTTCGCGTTCGAGTTGGCCCTCGACGTAGCGGCCGAAGCGGACATGTACGGCCGCGTTGTTGAGCCAGTCATCGCCGAGCATGCCTTTCCAGAAGTCCGGCACCACGACCAGTTGATGGATGCGGCCGTCCGGCGCCGCAAGCGCGAACGCGGCCGTTTCGGCCGCCTTGGCGCCGGACGTGCCGTGGCTGGCGAGCAGAATTTTCCGCGCCTGCATGTCGCTATCCATACGAAAAAGGCCCGGCGAACGCTTGCGCGCCCGCCGGGCCGATGTTAGCGCGTTCCGGTCAGTTGACGAAGAAATAGACGCCGAACGCGATCAGGGCCGCGAAGAGCAGCGCCATGAAGTCTTCGTGCCGGTCGCTCTTGAAGATGGTGAGCGCCGAGCCGCGATGGTACCGAAATCCGCTCTCGGTGGTTCGGATATCGACGTTTTGGCTTCTCGGGTCGGTCATGACGGTTTCCTTCCCTATTCAGATAGTTTCGCGAACGAACAACAGAATGACAATCAACGAGCCGACCGCCTTGACCGTGCCGACTACGCCGCCGATGACCAACGGTTGGCCGCCGGCCTGCTTCATGGCCGCCATGGTGATCTGCATGCCGAGACCGGTGAGACCGAAAGCGAACAGCCAGACCAGCCAATCGCGGAAGGCCCGGATTTTCTTCGCCGTGTGGTAGACAGCGTTGTGCGCCCTGGTCAGAGCGGCGTTGGCGTCTCTCGACAACACACCAGAGTTCACGATGCCGCGCAGCACGGTATCGTGGTCGATGCTCTGGGTCTTTTTTGTTTCGAGCAGGCGCGCCAGAGCCTGCTTGTGATCCTCGCGCTGGAGCTTGCCGGCTTCGGCGCTGAGGGTGGCCAGATCCTTTGCTTCCAAGAGTTTGCTCTTGGAATTGTCGAAGAAACGGCCCTGATAGTGCTGCGCCGGAGCGAAGATACCGGTCGAGGACAGCGCGAACATCAGGATGAAGCCGAGCACGAAGACCGGAAATTTCTCGAAGATCACCCGGCTGGTATCGACCTGCTGGACCGCGACGCCGGCCGCGCTTTCCCGCCGCACGTACCAGACCGCGAGCCACAACACGATGATCGGCAGGAACAGCACGCGGGTGATATTGAAGATCTCGGCGACCTTCAGAGTCTCGATCCCGGTCGGCTGGAAGGCGAGTGCCGCGCCCGCCACCTGCGCCGAGTTGAGGATGCCGGTGCCGGCCCAGGCTCCGAACTGGATATGGCCCATGCCGAGCAGATGGCCGATGGTCGGAAAGATGAACATACAGCCCACGCCCCAGATCAGGATGGTGCCGATGGTGTAGGCGATATCTTCGGAACGCGCCTTGACCACCGGAGCCGCCGCCACGGCGGCCGAAACGCCGCATACGCCGACGCCGGCGGAAAGAACACCGCCCATGGAGTTGGGAACGGTCCGCCGCGCGCCCATCCACAGCACCAACCAGACCGAGCCGAGCACGAAGAAGCCGATCAGCACGACCGACAGCTTGCCGAGCTGGACCAGCTCGCCCAGGCTGTAGAGGGCGCCGAGCAGGATGACCCCGGTCTTGAGGCCGAGACGCGATAGCCGGACTCCGTTTTCCGCCCAACTGGGAATCTTGAACACATTGACGATGATCATGCCGGCGACGATGCCGAGCACGACGTAATTGAGCCCGAAGACGTCATGGATGAAACGCTTCCCGGGGATAATCGGCCCGATCTCGCGGCTGATCTTGGCCATGCCGGGATCGAGATACCATTTCACGATCATCGCCACGCCGAGGATGAACATCCCGCCGGCGATGGTCGAGGAATAGTAGTCGAGGTCCCCTTCCGTGTGGCTGCCGAACAGGTGCCAGAGGCCGACGGCGGTGCTGATCAGCCCGAAGATCAGGCTGAGCTGGATCATTTCCGGCTTCGCCCGCGCGGTGTTGAGGTATTTCAGGACCCCGTCCAGATAACCGCCGTTCACGGCAAACCAGTAGGCGAGCAGGACCAAGCCGATGATCAGCAAGGCCGGGCTTTTACGCGTATAAACCATGTGAATACCCCCGCTTTTGATTGCGTACCGAGTGCAATCGGCCGACACCAACAACGCCCTCCGATGTACCGCCGAACGCAAACGCTAACCCCGCGGCCGGAATATCCGGCCGCAGCCTTAAGGCACAAAGAATGAAGTGACTTGAGCCATCCCTACTAACGCCCCCTCTATTGTGTGTTTATTGGAGGTCGCTTCCCGCTGAAATTTGTAAGGAAGTGTTCTAAAATTAACAAGTGATTATATAAACGCTCACAATATTACGTATATATTTCGGTAATAATATTTTTTTCTAATATTCGTTTATTTTAATAAGTAAGTTAAATCAAATTGATGGATTACCGGAGGCGGTCCATTCGCGATTTTCCGCAAACCTGACCGCAACAACTGGCTCGCACCGCATCTCCCGGGCGGCGCCCAGTCACGATTCGCCTACGGACGTGTTCCGGTGAAGTCAGTCCCTCTTTCTCGCCCGATCGCCCCGCAACGCCTCGGGAAGCGTTGCGACCCTCGCGGCAATGGTCCAATCTGCCGAAAAAGGACGATCGCACATGCCCGCAACCAAGGATTTCGCGCTGTTCCGCCGCACCCGGGAACTGGAAAACGAGATCGACGAGTTTCTCAATAAGATTTCCGAAGGCGGCCTCGCCTTTCGCCTCGGCGTGCAAATCTACATGAATCACGGTTCGACCGCCGAATTCGAGGAAAAGCTTTATCACGTCAATTCCCTCGAAAACACCGCCGACACGCTGCGCCGTTCGATCGAAACCAAGCTTTACACGCAGACCTTGATTCCGGAATCGCGCGGGGACGTTCTCGGCCTGCTCGAAACCATGGATTCCGTCCTCAACCTGATGGAAGGCGCGCTCTGGGGCTTTTCCATCGAAACGCCCGACGTGCCCGAGGAATATCGGGCCGATTTCATCGAACTGACCGATCGGGTCGTGCTGTCGGTCGACGAACTGGTCAAGGCCGCGCGCGCGTTCTTCCGCAACATCGAGGCGGTGCCCGACCACAACCACAAGGTCATGTTCTACGAGAAGGAAGCGGACAAGCTCAGCACCAAGCTGAAACGCGCGATCTTCGGCTCCAAGCTGCCGCTGCCCAACAAGGTGCACCTGCGCTCGTTCGTCGAATCGGTGGACAACATCGCCGACCAAGCCGAGGACGTCGGGGATCGCCTCGCCATCTACACCATCAAGCGGACGGTCTAGGCTTCGCCCCCCTCGGTCCATGGATATCGTCGTCATCACTTTCCTGACCAGCGGGCTGTTTCTCGGCTGGGCGTTGGGAGCTAATCACCTCGGCAATATTTTCGGCACGGCCGTCGGCACGCGGATGATCCGGTTTTCGACCGCGGCCGCCATCTGCAGCGTCTTCGTCATTCTCGGCGCCGTATTCAGCGGCGGCGGCACCTCGGAAACCATCGGGAAATTGGGGCCGGTCAATACGCTCGCCGGCGCTTTCATGGTCGCGCTCGCCGCCGCGGTGGCCGTCTGGATCATGACCCGCGCCGCCTTGCCGGTGTCCACCACCCACGCCATCGTCGGCGCCATCGTCGGTTGGAACGTCTTCAGCGGAACCTGGACCGATATCGATTCGCTCGTGAAAATCATGTTCGGCTGGGTAGTGGGGCCGATCCTGGCGGCCTTATTCGCGATCGCGCTCTTTTATCTCACCGCGCGGCTGCTGCGCGCCGTCAAGCCGCACATGCTCTTTCTCGACGCCTATACCCGGCTCGGCCTGATCCTGGCCGGAGCATTCGGCGCTTACAGCCTCGGGGCCAATAATATCGCCAATGTCGTCGGCGTTTTTATTCCCGCTTCGCCGTTCATCGAATTTCAAGTGGGCGGCTTGTTCACGGTTTCGCCCGCGCAGCAATTGTTTCTGCTCGGCGGCATCGCCATCGCCGTCGGCGTCTATACGTATTCGTCGAAAGTCGTTCATACCATCGGCCAAGGCCTCTACGCGCTGTCGCCGGTTTCCGCCTGGGTGGTGGTGATGGCGCATTCGCTCGTACTGTTCCTGTTCGCGTCCGAAGGACTGGAGCGCGTTCTCGCCCACGTCGGCCTGCCGACCATTCCGCTGGTTCCGATTTCGAGCTCGGAGGTGATCGTCGGCGCCGTGCTCGGAGTCGCCATGGTCAAGGGGCGACACCACATCCGCTGGCGCATGCTGGGACGGATCGGGATCGGCTGGGCGATGACGCCGGCGCTTGCCGGAATCGCCTGTTTTGTCGGCTTGTTCATTTTGCAGAACGTCTTCAATCAGGTGGTCTACGATTCCGCTCGCTACCAGTTCACGCCCGCGGCCATCGAGCGCCTGGCCCGCGACGGCTTGCCGCGCGCGGTGCTCGATCGACTCAACGGTCAATCCTTCTATTCGTCCGCGCAGCTGGAATCGGATGTTGCGTCCAGTGCGCTGGCTCGGCACGACATTGCCCAGTTGATCGAAACCGCGCGTCTCGACCCCATACGGGTTCAACCGCTGCGTCTCGGCCCGAAGGAATACGCATGGCTGACCGCCGGCCAGATGCACGCGGTCTATAAGCTCGCCGGCCAAAGTTTCCCGCACCCCTGGATGTTTGCCGAAGCCCTTGCCCGTGAATCGGCCGACTGGCGGCCGGGACCCGACCCCGTGCTGGACAAGGCCCGCAACCGGGCGCTCCGCAGTCACATCGAGACATTGTCTCGCCTGTTCCGCGAAAACTGACCGGGGCGGTTCGGCCCACCCTGTCGCGGGGCACCAAAAAGTAGTATTTACGAAGGCACCGATGCATTCCCGTCGGCCGATGGCGCGCCGGGCCGGGTTAGCTCAGTTGGTAGAGCAGCGGTTTTGTAAACCGAAGGTCGCGGGTTCAAGTCCTGCACCCGGCACCACTTTCGGGATAACGCCCGAAAAATGGCGGCCGATCCGACACTTGCGAACGTTGCTTCTCGGCGCGCGCATCCGCCGCTATGATTCCCGAAAACGCATTCATTACAGGAGGCCACGATGAGCGAATTATTGGACGCGATCATCGGCACGCAGGAGGAAGAAAGCGTCAACAAAATGTTCCGCTACGCGCCGCCGGGATGGTCGCTGACCGCGGCGCGCGACGTGGCGCGCGCGGAAAATCTGGAATTCGAGGAAACCCACCTGGAGTTGATCTGCGCGTTGCACGAGTTCTTTGCCCGCCAGGACGAAAACGCGCCCATCAACCTGCTCAAATTGCACGACGCCCTCGAGGAAAAATTCCACTACAAGGGCGGCTTGAAATTTCTCTACGCCATCATGCCGAAAGGTCCGGTGGCGCAGGGATGCCGGCTCGCCGGCCTGAAGGTTCCGCCGGGCGCGATCGATGCCAGCTACGGCAGCGTGGCCTGACATTTACGCCCCGTATACCTACGTCGCTATCAGCTGCCCGTCCCGGAGTTGAATCATCCGGTCGAAACGATTGAACACTTTCTCGTCGTGGGTGACGACGAGAATCGCAGCGGATTGCTCGACCGCGACCTTGCGCAATAGGTCCATAACGATCCCGGCGCGCGCGGAATCGAGGGCTGCAGTCGGTTCGTCGGCGAGGATGATGCGCGGACGGTTCGCGAGAGCGCGCGCGATCGCCACCCGTTGCGCCTCGCCGCCAGATAGGTTAGCGGGCATAGCTTCCTTGCGCCGCCCGACTTCCAGGTAATCGAGCAACTCGACCGCTCGACCGCGCGCGGCCGCGGATTCGAATCCCGCCAAATCGAGCACCACCGAAACGTTCTCGGTGCTGTCGAGAAACGGGAGAAGGTTGTGGAACTGGAAAATGAACCCGATCTTGTCCAGGCGCAGCCGGCGGAGATCGGGGCGCAGCCAGCGGCCGTCATAGACAACCTCGCCGTCGAGGCGCATCCAGCCTTCGCTCGGTTCCAGGATGCAGGCGATGATGTTGAGCAGCGTACTCTTGCCCGATCCGCTCGGACCGAGGAGGCCGACCACGCTGCCGGCATGAACGTCGATCGTCACGCCGCGCAGCGCGTCCACGCGCGCCTCATCTTCGCCGAAATGCTTGGAAATATCCCGCAGTTCGACCAACGGTGCGCCCTCCGCGATACCCATGCTCGTCAACCTCCAAGCGCCGCGGCCGGATCGATCCGCAACGCGAGCCGAACGCCGAGTCCGCTCGCTAGCAGGCAGACGAACGCGACGATCCCGGCAAGCATCAGCGCATCCTCCGGCATCAGGAGGACGCGACGGGGAAAATAATCGGCGACAGCGTTGACCATCGCCGCGCCAAAAGCGAATCCGATCCCCCCCATGGCCAGCGATTGCTGCACGATCAGGCCGACGATTTTTCGATCGGGCGCGCCGATCAGCTTGAGGGTGGCGATCTCGCGGGTTTTATCCATCGTCATGGTGTAAATGATTAGGGCGATAATGACCGTGGATACGGTGAGCAGGATCACGGTGAAAAGCCCGATCTGGCGGCGGGCCCGTTCCACGACCGAACGTGTGAGGACCGTTTCCTGTTCCGCCTGGGTCATGGCGGCTAAGTGTTTCCAACGCCGGATCGTGTCCGCGACTCCGTCCGCCGGCATGCTCGGCGCCAACCGCGCGATTACCGCGTTAACCGTGTCCCGACTCGCCGGTACCGCGCCGCGCGCAAGTTCGCGCCGCGCCGCCGGAGGCGAAAGCTGGAACTGCAAGTCCTGGGAATCGCGCAGGCTGATGTAAACAATCGGGTCTCCGCCGGAAGCCACTTGGTTCTCGACCAGGCCGACGATCGCGAACTTGTCGCGGCCGAGTTGCAGCCGGTCGCCGAGCGCAAGCCCGAGCTTGCGGTCGGCAATGGCCTCGAAGTGGCTGCGGGCGATGGAGCGCCCTTCGATAATCGACGCCGGTCCGCCAAGGCGACCCGGCTCGAACCCGATCACATAGAGACGCAGTTTTCGACCACGATGCAGGGCTTCCACCGACTGATACGTCACGGCGCCGGCAGCCGTCACGCCCCGCAACCGGGCGATCGCTTCGCGGGTGTCGCCGGGAATACGCGAGGATTCGGCGAACGGTCCGCGCGTGCCGGTTTCCACAACCCAAAGGTCGGCGCCCGGGGCGCGGGCGAGCGACAACGCCTCTTCGACGAGGCCGCGGTAGATGCCAATCATGGACAACACGACCGCCAATAGGAGGCTCAGGCCCAGGCAGGTCAGGAAGAACCGTCCGAAATTGTGCCGGATATCCCGATAGGCGAGATTCATGGTTTGCGGCGCCCGGCCGGCCACGCTCGGCGGCCTTCCGTCGCGCCAGCGGCGGGCGGCGCGGCAAGTACTTGCGCCGTTGGCGGGAGGCCGTCAACGATCTCCAGCCGCCCATCGAGGGTCCGGCGACCGAACGTGACGCGACGGCGCTGCAGTCGCCCTTCCTCGACCGTCCAAACAAACCCCATGGCGCCGTCGAAACCCTCGACCGCCATTTCCGGCACGAGAAGAGCGTGCTCGGCCGTGCCGGTCGTGATCACGATCTCCGCCTGTTCGCCGAGATGGAACCTTTCCGGGCATTGGTCGCAGGCGACGTAAACGCGTCGCTCCTCGTTCACCCGATCGCTTTCGATGTCGACCCGGACCACGCGTGCCGCATGCGGTACGCCGGGAAGCGAGCGGAGACGAACTTCGGCCGGTTGTCCGACACGGATTGGTCCGGCCAACGCTTCGTCGATGTAGGCCAGCGCCCAAATTGTTTTGTCGTCGACAAGAGTGAACAAGGGTTCGTTCGCACCGAGCGCAGTGCCGGCCTCCTTCAGCCGTGCGACCACGACGCCATCAAAGGGCGCCGTTAGGGTGTGTCGGCTCAGCTGCGCCGTTTCAAACCTTAGCTGCGCACGAGCGTCGGCCACCGCCGCCTTGGCGACTTCCACCTCACTTTGGGCAAGCGCGAGATCGGCCCGGGCAACCGCCTCGGCAGTCTGGGCATCCTCGGCCGATTCCTTCGAGACGTTGCCTTTGCGCAATAACTCCTGGCGGCGCTGACTGACCTGGCGGCGCTGCTCGAGTTGAGCCTTCGCCTTTTCGACCGATGCAAGGGCGCGACCCGAATTCGCCTCAGCCTGGGCAACCGCAGCCTCGGCCTTTGCCAATCGCGCTGCCTGCTCGCGGGCATCAAGACGCGCGAGCACCGTGCCGGCATTCACTCGATTGCCATGGTCGGCGTGCAACTCCGCGACTGTTCCTGCTACCTGAAAACCTAATCGCGAGACGATGCGCGCTTCAACCGTGCCGAGACCAAAGACCTGAAAGGGAACGTTCGACTCCATGCGTGCCGTGTCCACCGTCAGCGGACGCCAAGATCGAAATGCGAAAAAACCTCCGGCGACGGCAGCAAGCGCCACCGGCACGGCGGCCGTCACGAGGGCGCGCTTCGAAAAGAATCTCGGCATGATTCACCGGCTCCCGGAACCGTTATTATATTCGACCGAGCTTGGCCTGTCTTGCTTCCGGACCTACTCTTCGTCCGGCAGGTCGGGCAATTCGATCGGAATGCCTCGTCCGCATCGGGTCATGAAAATGAGTCCGTTATGGGGCCGGTTCAATTCGGCGTAATGGTAAATTTCGGAAAACATTTCGTCCGCGGTTTCGGCGGGAACCAGCGCCTCGACGATTTCGCGTTCCTCGTGAAAACCCGATTGACGGTCGGTGCCGACGCCCAACCCGCGCGCGTGGTGAAACATGACGCTGTTGATTCCGAAGGCCCGGCGCAGGTGTTCGGCGATATCCTGGCCCTTGCCGTTGCGCACGATGCACGTAATCAGGCGCGGCGCGACTAAGGCTCGCGCCGCGGCCGTATTCGTTGCCGAATGCTCGCTCACGCGCCCTCCAGTTTGGCGACGATTTCCGGCGGGATGTAGGTCGCCATTTTTTCCAGATCGGTCATGTAGATGATTCCCATGCCGGGCGTGTCCAGCTTGGCCGCGAAATAGATTTTTTCGAAAATGTAGTCGGCTTGGTCGCTCGGCACCACGACATAGACGACTTCCTTTTCGTCGTTGATGGTGATTCCGAGAACGCCCAAATGGCGCTGGCGGACCCCGGTGCCGCGCGCGAAGAAAGACGTCGCGCCCTGGGCGCCGGCCTGCATGGCCGCGTTCACCACCGCTTCGCCCGATCCGCGTTGCACGATGCAGGTGACGAGTACGGCATCGGTCAGGACGACGATATCTTTGGTCATGGGCTTGCGGCTTCCTTCGCCGGATCGGTCTCGTGCTTGCGCCGCACCATCCAATCGATCCATTTGCCGGTGATCAAGACCGAGATGATCGGCCCGACCGAAGCCATCGCCAGCACCCCGAACCCTTCGGGCGCGCCGACCGCCTCGCCGAGGCCGAGACCCAACGCCAGCACCAGCGGCACCGTCACCGGGCCGGTGGTAACCCCGGCGCTGTCCCAGGCCAGATTGACGTACTCTTCCCGGCTGAACACCGTCAACGCGAGGGCAATCCCATAGGCCGGCAGCAGCAGCGCCGCCAGGGGCACATGAAACAGGATCTTGGTTACGCCCACGGTCATCCCGACGGCGACACCGAGCGCCACCACCCGGATCAGCAGACGGCGCGGAAACGCTCCGTCGGTCAATGTTTCCACGGTCAGGCCCATGGCGTTCAACGCCGGCTCCGCGAGCGTTGCTCCGAATCCGACAAGAAAAGCGAACGCCAACACCAACACCAGGCCGATGGCATAAGGATAGATCGCCTCCACCGTCCCGGCGCGCGCGGCGAACGCCATCGGCAAGCTTTCGCCCGCCTGCGATCCGAGCGGTGACAGCCCGAACGCCAGGCCGAGATTGAACAATATCATTCCGAGCAGAGCCGCGCCGAAGCCGTAATAGACCCGAGTCCTGTCGTTCAAGGGCGTGCGCAGAATGAACCGCTGCAGGACCAGAAGAAACAGTACCAGCGGCAGGACCGCTCGTACCGCGCCGACCACCGCCGCGATACCCGGATCATCGTACCACGCCGCCGGCGAAAACGCGGCGTCCGCGGCCTCCGTCGGCGCGCCTCCGTTGGACACGATCAACCCGAGCGTCATCACGGCGATGGCCGGGAACAGCGACGCCAGAGTCACGATTCCGAACCCCGACAAGGGGTTGTCTTCATTTCCCGCGGCGGCGGAAAGCCCGATGCCGATCGCCAGCACCAGCGGCACCGTCACCGGCCCGGTCGTGATCGCGCCGCAATCCCACGCGAGACCGAGCACCGGTACGTGCAACGGGTCGTTGGCCAGATAAGCCGTCAACGCCAGCGCCGGGATCAGGGTCACGATCACCAGGGTTTTCAGCCGGATGCCGTAGAGATAGCGCAGGTTGGCCAGCACCACCGCCGCGCCGACCCCGATCGCGACCGCGGCGACGAGCGCGAAGGGATGGTCGTTGAGCAGGCTATGCAACAACGGCGCTTCGCTTCGCCCGATCAGGGTCCCCGCCGCCTGCAACGCGCCGATGGCCGGTTCGGCGAGCGTCGCCAGCGCCCCAAGCACGAAGGATACAGCGAGCACCGTTCCCATCGGGCAGCGGGACGGCAAGCCGTAACCGATGTTTTCGGCGAGTGGCATCAAACCCAGCTTGATGCCGTCGAGAAAAAACAGCAGGCCGAAAATAATCGTCGCGACGCCGATCCCGATCAGCGCCGCATCCTTGAGCGGGGTCCGGAGCAGAAATACCTGGAACAACGCCAGCGCCGCGACCACCGGCAGCACGTTCAACGCCTGTTCGCGGCCGCGCGAGCCGAAATACGGCGCGAGCAGCCGATAGTAATCGACCCGGCGCAGGCGGTAACGACGACGACCGGTCGGCTCGGCGCGGATCAGATCGTTAAAGCTGAAGACGCGCTGTCCGAGACGAATGTGACTGAGCAGGTCGCCGTAACGCAGCCGATGCTTCATCGTCGTTCTCCGCCCGACCTTTAGGGCCCGTCTTTATAGCAACGCCGCGCACGCCGAGGCAAAGCCCGAAGCCGCTTTGTCCCCGGTTCGAATTCTGATACCTTGGCGCGAGAAAGGCGCCTTCATGAATCGAAGCCCGACGACACGTGCCGGCCGAGACATCGGGGCCGGGCAAATTCGCGCGGTTCCGTTTCTGGCCGAAGCCAATGAAAACCGGGGTTTAGCGCTCGAAGGCGTTGGCTAACGACGTCGATCGAAATTACCATGAACGAATCCATCGAATCCGTCAGCGCGCTGCTCGACACCGTCGTCAAATTCGTGGTCGCTTACGGATTCCAGGCGATCGGCGCCCTGGTCGTCCTGTTCATCGGCCTCAAGCTCGCCAACTGGATCGGCCTCAAAACGACGGATTTGGCGGTGCGGCGCCGGATCGACGTGCCGCTGGCCCAACTGCTCGGCACCGCCGCGCGCTTCTTCACCATCGGCCTGGTCGTGGTCATCACGCTCGGTAATTTTGGTATCAGCATCGCGCCACTGATCGCGCTCGCCAGCGCGTCCGCCTTCGGCGCCACCATTGCGCTGCAAGGGCCGTTGTCCAACTACGGCGCCGGGCTTTCCATCATCATGGGCCGGGCATTCACGGTCGGCGACGTGATCACCGTCAAGGGCGTGAGCGGCATCGTCGAAAAGGTCACGCTCGCCAGCACCACCCTGCGCGGCGAGGACGGCGAAGTCATCACTATTCCCAACAAGGAAATCGTCGGCGAGGTGATCACCAGCTTCGGCGTCCGCCGGATCGTGGAAATGACGATCCCGATTTCGGTCCCGGCCGAGGCGGACAAGGCGGTGGAAGCGTTGAAACGCGCTATTGCCGATTTTCCCGACGTCGCCCGCGAGCCCGCGCCGCAGATCGGCGTGCACGACTTCACGCCGACGGGCGTGGTGCTCGGCATCCGCTATTGGGTTCCGGCGAGCGGCTACTTTACCGCCCGGCACTCGGTCAACGCCGCGTTTCTCAAGGCCTTGCACGAGGCCAACGTCACGCTGCCTCGTCCACCCTCCGCGCCCCCGGCGCCCGCGGCGACGCTGATCTGACATGGCCGCCGAACCACCCCGACCGGCCAACGACGAGCCGCTCGCCAAATTCCGGAACTGCCCCTCCTGCGGCGGCACTGGCATGGTGACGGCGCAGCGGAGCGGCGACTTCCGCCGCGAACCCGACAAATACCGTCCCGACCAATCGGTCATGTGCCGCATTTGCGGCGGCACCGGGATCGTGCCGCGCCCCGGAATGTTCAGCGAGGAATAGCCTAGCGCCGATGCGGATGGGCTCCGGGCGTCCGGCCGCCCCCATCGGGGCCGCCGGCATGTCCGCGCAGCGCGTCGTAGCGGGCGATGGTTTCGGACGCCAGCATCGGCCGGATGGTGAGGTGCGCGTTGAGATGCACCGCGCGAAGCCGCCCCTGCAACGCGGCGATCTTGGCGGTCATTTCCCCGACCGTCGCCGGATCGGCGGCCCCGCGCGCGAACAGGCGGTCGAGTTCGGCTTCGGACGCGACAATGTCTTGCCCGAGCGCGCGGGCTTCGACGCGCATTGCCGCGAACACGCGATCTATCGCCGCCTTCTCGGTCTCGGATAAACCGAGCGATTCGGCGAGTTCAAGGACGTGCATCGGTCCGGGATGGCGGTTGAGTTCGGCGGCCTTGGCCAGCCCCATTCCCCGGCCTTCCAAGAGGTCGCGGGTTTCCTCCGCCGACAGCGCTTTCACCGGCCGAACGTGCTCGCCGGCGTATGGATTGACGCTTTGCGCCATCGCGCCGCCCGCGGCAAAGGCGATCAGCGCGGCCACCGCAAGATTAATGGTCCTCGACATCGAGTTCTCCTTGTCCAAATCGGTGCGAACCGTAGCGAAAAAAAGACCCGCCCGTGTGTATCAAAACGTAACTCCGGGGTGGCGGTAATAGTGCCACAGAAACAACGCCGCCGCGCTGCGGTAGGGCCGCCAGGGCTCGGCGATGTGGTCCATGCGTTTTTCGTCGGGGAGGGCGCGAAGTTTCTTGAGTCGCTTGACCGCCGCGCGCACCGCGAGATCGCCCGCCGGCCATACGTCGGGCCGCCGGAGCGAAAACAGCAGATAGAGTTCCGCGCTCCACCGCCCGATCCCTTTGTGGGCTCGGAGACTTGCCGTCGCTTCGGCGTCGTCCTGGCGGGCGATGGCGTCGAGATTGAGCGCGCCCTCCTCGATTGCCCGCGCGAGCCCCCTCAGATAGACGATCTTGGCGCGACTCAATCCCGCCTTGCGCAGACGCGCGTCGGTTGCCTTGAGCATCGCGGCCGGAGTGATCGGGGACACGGCCGCGTCCAATCGCTCGGCGATGGCCCGGGCCGCTCCGGCGGAGACCTGCTGGCCGACAACGATCCGCACCAGACCGGGAAATCCCGGTTTACGGTTGCGCGTTTCCGGCACGCCGCAGACGGCATAGGCGCGTGCGATGTCGGCGTCCCGGCGGGACAATTCTTCGAGCGCGGGCTTGAGCGAAAGGTCGGGCCTGGGGTGATACCACATGGCTCAGTGGGTCTGTTCGCGGGTCTTGAGAAACTCGATCTCCGGCCAATCCTTCGCCGCCCGCTCCAGGTGCCAGGCGTTGCGGGCGAGAAACACCGGTTCGCCGTCGTGATCTTCGGCCATGCTGGAGCGATTGGCGTCGCCGAAGCGTTTGACCGCGCCCGCGTCCGGCGCCCGCAGCCAGCGCGCGGTCAGCAACTCGGTCGGCTCGAACCGGACCGGGATATCGTATTCGGTCCGCACCCGGTCGGCGAGGATTTCGAATTGCAGCGGCCCGACCACGCCGACGATCCAATCGACCCCGAAGGCGGGCTTGAAGACCCGCGCCGCGCCCTCCTCCGCCAACTGGCGCAACGCGCGGTCGAGATGCTTGGCCCTGAGCGGGTCCTCGGGCCGGACTTTCTGCAACAGTTCCGGCGCGAAGCTCGGGATGCCGGTGAAATGCAGGACCTCGCCCTCGGTCAGGGCGTCGCCGATCCTGAGCCCCCCGTAGTTGGGAATGCCGATGATGTCGCCGGGCCAGGCATCGTCGACCCGTTCGCGATCCTGGGCGAGGAACATGAGCGGGTTGTGGACGATCATCTGCTTGTCGGAACGGACGTGGTAAAGCTTCATGCCCCGCCGGAAACGACCCGACGCCAACCGGACGAAGGCGGTGCGGTCGCGATGCTTGGGATCCATGTTGGCCTGAATCTTGAAGACGAAGCCGCTGACCTTGGGCTCGGTCGGCGCGACCGCGCGCTCGACCGTTGCCTGGGGGCGGGGTTGCGGCGCGATTTCGGCCAACCCTTCCAGCAGTTCGCGCACGCCGAAAGTGTTGATGGCGCTGCCGAAGAAAACGGGCGTCAGGTGGCCTTCGCGGTAGGCCGCGAGTTCGAACGGCGGCGACGCGCCGCGGGCCATCGCCGCCTCTTCCCGCAACGTCGCCAGAGCATCGGCCGGCAGCAATGTTTCCAGCTTAGGATCGTCGAGGCCATGGCACACTTCGCCCGCCGCGGGCAGCGCGCCGGCCTTGCTTTTGGCGATCAGGGCCAGGCGGTCGCGGCGCAGGTCGTAGCAGCCGAGGAACGACCGGCCCATGCCGATCGGCCATGAGGCCGGGGTGACGTCGAGGGCGAGGGTCTTTTCGATCTCGTCCATCAACTCGAACGGGTGCCGCCCTTCCCGGTCCATCTTGTTGACGAAGGTGACGATGGGAATGTCGCGCAGGCGGCAGACCTCGAACAGCTTGCGGGTCTGGGCCTCGATGCCCTTGGCCGCGTCGAGGACCATGATCGCCGAATCGACCGCGGTCAGGGTGCGGTAGGTGTCCTCGCTGAAATCCTCGTGGCCGGGGGTATCGAGCAGGTTGAAGGTATGCCCCTCGAAGTCGAAGGTCATGACCGAGGTCGCGACCGAAATGCCGCGCTCGCGTTCTACCTTCATCCAGTCGGAACGGGCGCGGCGCCGCTCCCCCTTGGCCTTGACCTCTCCCGCGAGCTGGATCGCGCCGCCGAACAGCAGCAGCTTTTCGGTCAAGGTCGTCTTGCCGGCGTCGGGGTGGGCGATGATGGCGAACGTGCGGCGCCGGCGGATTTCGGTTTCGATGTCGGTCATGGGCTTATCCCGGCGCGCGGCCGGCCGGCGGGAATGTACCCTCCATTTCCGAAACCGCCATGTATTTTTGTTTTCGAAACGATGGCGGAACGGTCCGGATTTTATTACAGTCGCGTTCTGCTCAACCAACAAGGGATGAATTTTTGATGTCCACGTCTACGCCCAAGGGCCGCTCCTCGTCGCGCCGCACCGAGGCCGACCGCCGCGCCAAACAGCAGAAAAGCGAACGACGCAACACGCAAACCGCTTTTACGGGGAAGGACCGCCGGTCGAATGCCGATCGACGCAAGGCCCCCCGGCGGTCGGACAAGGATCGACGCGACCGCGCCTAGCTTGGGACCGGATTAGCGTTGAAATATCAACGCATATGGCGCCACCAGTATTTCTCGTTGATCGAGAATACCGGATCGTAATGGCGGATCTTGGAGGCTTCGATTACTTGCGGGATCTGGTTATCGAGCACCCAGACCTTGCCGTCGATGAACACCACCAAAATCGCGTGGCCGACTTTCAGGTTAAGGTCCTTGACCGCGACCACGCGCTTTTGGTCCATCGGAAAACCGAGCATTTTCAAGGCAACGTACTTGGCGATGGCGTAATCCTCGCAATCGCCGAAGCGCGCCATGAATTCGCCGGGGGAGTTCCATACGTCCCGTTGACTCCAATTCGAATCGTCGGAAACGTACTTGGCCTTGTTGATCAGCGCGTTAACCGCGACCACCTGACTCAAGCGGTCCTTGCCGCGGAGACTTTCGAGATACTGCTTGAGCTTGAGGTAATTGCAGGCGTTGAAGCGTTTTTCCTCGCAACTGCCTTCGAGTTTATCGGCGCTTTCTTTGCTAAAACGCTCCAGCGCGCCGTTCCATTGCTTGAAGGCGCTCAGATTCGAGCCCCTCAGTTCGCGAGTGCCGAAATAGCTCGGCTGCAGCTGGCCGGCCGGATCGACCGTCGATGCCTGCGCAAAAGCGGGGACCGCGGGCCACGCGATCGCAAACACCAACGCGCCGGCAAAGATACCGCGCGCCCACCAACCCGTTTTCTTCATTGCCGCCATGTTCAATAGGGAACACGCTGGGATTCTCGCGATTCTGGCATTTTGCGCGAAAGAGGCAAGACGCCAGCGCCCTAACCCCTTGTCACAAGCGGGATAGCTAAATCGCTTGCCTCCGGCCGTCGATGCCTTAGGATGCTGGAAAATATGGGTTTTTCCGAAAGACGATGAGCGAAGCCAATCCGGAACCGGCGGCCGCCACGGCCGGACCAGCCACCAAGCGTCCCGTCAACAAGATCGCCCTCGCTTCCATCGGCGCGATTCTTCTGTTGATCGTGGGCGCCGTCTTTTTCACCTTCAAATTCGTCGGCGACGAACGCGAGCGATCCCTGCAGGAATGGCAGGTGCGGCTTTCCATTGTCGCCGACAGCCGCGCCGCCGCCGTCAACGACTGGATGGAGCAGAACTTCGCCTACCTGCGGGAAGTCGCCGAAAACGCCTCGGTCCAACTTTATGTCACCGAATTGGTGGAGGCCCAATCCAAAGGTACGGCGGCCGTAGCCGAAGCCGCGGCGCAGGCCCAATACCTGCGCAACCTGTTGATCGCGACCGCCGAGCGCACCGGCTTCAAGCCGCCGCCCGCGGTCGGTGAAATCGCCGCCAACGTCGAACGCGCGGGCGTCGCCGGGATCGGATTGGTGGACGCCAACGGCGCGCCGATTTCCAGTTCGCCGGGCATGCCCCCCATGTCGCCCGCCATGCGCGTCGCCGTCGCCAAGGCGCTCGAAGGCCAGCCGGCATTGATCGACGTGTATCTCGGCGCAAGCGCCCAGCCCGCCGTCGGCTTCGTCCTGCCCATCTTCGGCATTCAGGACAGCGGCTCGAAAGGCATCGGCGCGGTGATCGGCATCCGGTTGCTCGGCAACGACCTGTTCGACCGCCTGAAACAACCGGGGGCGACCGAAAAAACCGGCGAAACCTACATCGTGCGCAAGGAAGGGCCGACGGTCCAATACCTCACGCCGCTCGCCGACGGCACCCCGCCGCTGAAAAAGGCGCTGACCCTTGATACGCCTTCCCTCGACGGCGCCTGGGCGCTGGAAAAACCCGGCGGTTTCGCCATCAAGCGCGACTACGCCGGGGCCGAGGCGCTCGCCGTGACCCGCGCCATCGCCAATACGCCGTGGGTATTGATCCGCAAGGTATCCCGCGACGAAGCCTTGTCGGCAACCGACACGCGCCTGACCACGATATTGACCGTATTCCTGCTGTTTCTCGGCGTCATTTCGGCGACCATTTTCGCGGTCTGGCGTCACGGCAGCAGCCTGCGCGCGCTGGAGGCGGCGGAAAATTTCCGCATCGCCGCCGATCGTTTCCAGAACATGTCAAAGTTTATGCGCCTGGTCACCAACAGCCAGCCAACCGTCATCGTCGCGGTCGACGGCGAGACCAAATACACCTTCGCCAACGAACCCGCCGCGCGCGAAGCGGGCATATCGATCCAGGACATGATGGGCAAAACCATGGCCCAGGTGATCGGGCCGATCAAGGCGCAGGCCCTCGCCGAAATCAACAAGTCGGTTCTGCGCGAATTCGAACGCCAGGAACACATCCACTACTTCGAGGCCGAGAACAGCCCGGAGGAAGGCGAACCGGAAGTTCAAGTCATCAAGTCCGTCCACGTCCCTCTGCGCGGCGACCGCGATTACCCGCCCGGCATTCTGATGATCCTCGACGACATATCGGAATTGACCCGCGAGCGCCGGAAGAACGAGAAAATGCTGCGTTCGTTGATCGACACCCTGGTCAGCGTCGTCGATCGGCGCGATCCGTTCTCGGCCAATCATTCGATCCGCGTATCGGAAGTGGTCAAGTGCATCGCCAAGGAAATGGGCGCCGACGACCTGGAAATGAAGACCGCCGATACCGCCGGCAGCCTGATGAACCTCGGCAAGATTTTTATCCCGCCCGACGTGCTGACCAAGACCGCGAATCTCACAGCCGAAGAGAAGAAGTTGCTCTTCTCAAGCCACCTGATTGCCGCCGACTTGCTCGATGGCGTGACGTTTGAGGGGCCGGTGGTCGAGACCATCCGCCAGATGGGCGAAACCTGGGACGGCAAGGGACCGCTCGGCCTCATGGGCGAGGAAATCCTGCGCACGGCCCGCATGCTGGCGGTCGCCAACGCCTTCGTCGGCATGGTCAGCCCGCGCGCCTACCGCGACGCCATGACCTTCGAGAAGTGCTGTTCCATCCTGCTCGGACAGATGGAAACGCGCTACGACCGGAAGTCGATCTCGGCTTTGATCAACTTCCTCGAAAACCGCGGCGGGATGGAACGCTGGGCGCACTTCCGCGAGAAACCCGAAGACATCGCGGCCTAAAATGGCTTGACGCAAACAACATGCCGGGGCGGCTCAACCGCCCCGGTGTTGTTGTTCGGGGTCGTCAGTAGCTCAGCAGTTGCGCTCATCCTCCATCTTGAGGGTCACGGTCACCTGGTCGCCGCTCTGGGTGACGGTATAGCTGTTGCCGATATCCTCCATCCCGACGCCATCGAGCGTGACCTCGGTGCCGGGTGCGTTCCTACCGTTGAAGGAGATGACCACGTCGCCCTCGTCGTTCTCGGAAAAGACCATATCCCTGGCGTTGAACTCCTTGCCGTCGAATACGATCTTGTCCTCGTTCATGATGTCGGTGATGACATCCTTGCCCGCCTTGGCGTCGAAAATGAAGGTGTCGCGGCCGGCGCCGCCGGTGAGAGCGTCGCGGCCCTCGCCGCCGACCAGGGTGTCGTCGCCCTGGCCGCCGATCAGGCGATCGTCGCCCTTGCCGCCATAGAGCGTGTCGTCGCCCTGGTCGCCGTAAAGGGTGTCGTCGCCCTTCCCGCCGTAGAGCGTGTCATCGCCCTGGTCGCCGTAGAGTGTGTCCTTGCCCGCGTCGCCATGGAGCACATCGTCGCCCTGGCCGCCGTAGAGCGTATCCTCGCCCTTGCCGCCGTAGAGCGTGTCGTCGCCCTGGTCGCCCCGGAGAATATCGTCGCCCTGGCCGCCGTAAAGGGTATCGTCGCCCTGACCGCCTTCGAGCGTATCGTCGCCCTTTTCGCCGTAGAGCGTGTCGTCGCCCTGGCCGCCTGAGATTTCGTCATCCCCGCCGCGACCGTAAATGACATCGTCGCCATGGCCGCCGACGAGTTCGTCGCCGCGCGGCCCGCCGATGATGACGTCGCCGGGTTCGACCGGCTCATAAGCCGGCACCGAGACGTTCATAGCCGTCGTCGCCGTGTCGCCCTCGGCTTCGGTCGCGATCGCCGTAACCGTGATCGGGAAGGTATCGTCGATGCCTTCACCCACGATCAGCTTGAGACCCGGCAATTGCGCGCCGGTCAGCGACCAGGTGCCGTCGCTATTATCGGTCCCGGCGGACAGGGTCGCGCCGTCGGGCAAGCCGCCGACCGTGTAGCTCAAGGTCTCGGAGCTGTCGGTATCCACCAGTGCACCGGTGATTTCGAGCGGGAAAGTGCGGACGACGCCTTCGCCGCCTTCCCGATCATGTCCGTATCCGTGACCCCTGCCGTGATGCTCGTGGCCTACGCCGCGACCGGGCCGATCGTCGTCGTGCCCGTGTCCATGTCCATGTCCATGTTCGTCCTCTTCTCCGTCCGTGATTACCGGTTCACCCAACGCCACCGAAAGAGTCGGAGCATCGGCGACGGCCGTCACCGCCACGTGCAGGGTCGCAGCCGTGGACGTGGTCGAACCATCCGCCTCACGAGCGATCACCGTCACGGTCAAGGCAAGATCCTCGGCCGAATGTCCGGGCGGAGTAAGCGTAAGACCCTGCAACTGCTCCGGCGTCAGCGTCCAGCTGCCGTCGCCGTTGTCGGTCCCGGCCGAGAGCGTCGCGCCCGCCGGCACTCCCGCCACCGTCACGGTCAGCGTTTCGTCCGCATCCGTCAGCGCCGCCTGGATATTAAGCGGGATCGCCGTGTCCTCGGCCCCGGTCGCGTCGCCGATGGTCAGCACCGGCGCGTCGGCCACCGGCGTCACGTTCACCGCAATCGTTCCGGCGGTGGTCGCGGCCTGGCCGCTTTCGCTCGACGTCGCCGTCACCGTCAGCGACAGGGTGCCGCTGTAGTTCGCGGGCGGAGTGAGCGTAAGACCCTGCAACTGCTCCGGCGTCAGCGTCCAGCTGCCGTCGCCGTTATCGGTCCCGGCCGAGAGCGTCGCGCCCGCCGGCACGCCCGCCACCGCCACGGTCAGAATCTCGTTCGGGTCGGCGACCACCGCGGAAATGTCGAGCGGAATGACCGTGTCCTCCGCCCCGGCCGCATCGGCGATCGAAAGCACCGGCTCTTCCGGCGCCAAGGAGGACGTGGCAATCGTGCGGTCGTCGAACTTGAGAAACTCAATCCCGGAAACCGTATCGGTCCCTTCCGGACCCGTTACGGTCAGGGCCCCGTCGTCGCCGAGCACGAACGCATAATCGGCGAAATTGCCCTTGAACACGGCGGTGTCGGTCCCGGCGCCGCCCACGAGGGTATCGTCGCCCGCGCCGCCGGAAAGCATGTCGTCACCCGCGCCGCCTTCGAGATAGTCGGCGCCCCCGACACCCAAAAGGGTTTCATCATCCGCGCCGCCGACCAGGACATCCGATCCTTCGGTCCCCCGGATGACGCCGGGTTCGGCCGAAACGGGCTCGATCTTGATCGTTTCGGGCGGAACGGCATCGACCCGCGTTTCGGGCACCGGTTCGTTGGAAGGCGCGGCAACCACGGCTTCCTTCACCTTGTCCACGGCGATCGGCGCGATGCGCTCGCCCGCGACGGCATAATCTCCCGCGACCGTCTTGATGACGCTTTCCTTTGCCTCGGCCGCCTGGGCGGCGGGAGCACCAGGTGCCGCGGGGCCGGCCGCCGTCGTGAATTCGGCGGGCGCGGCGCCATGTTCGATCTGCCCTTGCAAACCGAAGTCGTTTTGGTTGGCGCCGGTCAGCGGAATGACCTTCAAGGCCGGCGCGAAGGTTTCGACGAGGTCGCGGGCGGCGATCGTCGTCACCGGAGCGGCCCTCAGATTAAAACTGGTCAACGTCGTGAAATCGCCGGCGTTATTCAGCACGCGCACGCCGCCCGCGTTGGCGATCACCACCTCGCCGACGAATCCGTCCTTTTCCTCCATCAGCACCACGTTCATCGGCTTCCCTTCGCCGATTTCGATGCCCACCTGGGTACCGCGGATGCCGATGGTGGCGACCGGGGTCTTCAGGCTCATGGCGTCGGGGTCGGTCTTGGCGACTTGACCGCTGACGAACGTGAACACGCCCTGCACCACCGACATGGAGACGGAGCCCGTTTGTGCCGCCGGGTCGTAGATCATTTCGTCCAGAACCATCTTGCCGTTCTCGCCCATGGAGAACGTGGTCTGGTCGGCCAGCATCACGCCGATGGCGCCGTCGGCGCCGGATTCGAGCACGTCGCCCTGGAACACCTGGGAACCGACCTGCAACTGCACGCGCGTGCCGTCGGCGCGCACGGCGAATACGGCGCCGGACAGATTCTGGACTTGGCCGATGGCCGCGCCATCCGTTCCGACCAACACCTGACCGTCGGCCGGGCCGAGAATTTCGGTGCCTTCAGCGCCGGCGACCAGCCCAACGGCCACGTCGCCCGAAACCACGGCGCCGTCCGCCGAAGCCAGCGGCGGTGGATTCGGCCGGTCGAAATACCCCTCCACTTTCACCTGATTGCCGTTGGGCATGGTGAGAACGAGATCGGAGCCGTCCTGGGCGAATTCGGCCTCGGCCAGCGACATGCCTTGCGGCATGGCGACCGGAGTACCCGTCGGCTCATGGGGCATGGCGATATTGAACATCATGACCGTTCTCCTAGACCGCGAATGAGAAAGGTTCTCTCATCCGCATCCAATCCACGGAAATTATATAGGCGCGCCGGTTATCCCCGTCCAAAAAGCACAAAATATCGCCGAACGATCATTCCGGCCGTGAATATCATTTGCGGATAATTTCATAACTAATTGTAATATATAGGTAATTCGCAAGACCTCGCGGTCGGGGCGCCGCTCCAACAAGATTAGATTCGTGAGCTTGGAAAAGAAAACGCCGGAGCGATTTCCCGCTCCGGCGCGTATCGCGCGGGTATCCCGCGATCAGTTGTTGTCGTTCGGATTGACGACCAGCGTAACCTTGCCGTCGCTCTGGCTGACCGAATAACTATCGTTGTTGGGGTTGCTGTCGTTGAGATTGAGATCGCTCAGCGACACGCCCTGCAAGGTCACGGACGAATCCGGCGTACCCTTGAACGAAACCACCACGTTGTGCTGGGCATCTTCGGAGAAGATCATGTCCTGGGCGTTGAACTCCTGCCCCTCGAACACGATTTTGTCCTGATTCGAGATGTCGGTGATGATGTCCTTGCCGGCCTTGGCGTCGAAGATAAAGGTATCGCCGCCCGATCCGCCGGAGAGAGTGTCGTTGCCCTCGCCGCCGGTCAGGGTGTCGTTACCCGAACCGCCGGAGAGGTAATCATTGCCGGCGCCGCCGAACAGGGCGTCGTTGCCGGAGTCGCCATACAGAGAATCGTTGCCGTCACCGCCTTCGAGGGTATCGTTGCCGGAACCGCCTTCGAGGGTATCGTTGCCGGCACCGCCATAGAGCTTGTCGTTGCCGGAACCGCCTTCGAGGGTGTCGTTGCCGGCGCCGCCGAGTAGGGTGTCGTTGCCGTCGTCGCCATAGAGCCTGTCGTTGCCGTCGCCGCCGTCGAGATAGTCGTTACCGTCGTCTCCCTCGAGGGTATCGTTGCCGGCTTCGCCGAACAGGATGTCGTTGCCGTCGTTGCCATCGAGAGTGTCGTTGCCGGCGCCGGCCATCATGAAGTCGTCGGCATCTCCGGCTTCAAGGTCGTCGTTGCCCGAGCTGCCGAAGTAATTTCCGTCGACGTCGTCGCCCTCGACTTCGTCGCCGGAAGAAGTCGCGCCATAGACGACCTCGAAGTTGTCGTCGAAGCTGACATCGCTGCGCAGCATGAGCTTCTCGACGCCGTCGAAGTTGAGGCGGCTGCCGTCGGCCATGGTGATATAGCCCGCGGGCGCCGTGCCGCTGAAGGTCACGGTGCTGCCCGAGCGCGAGTACGACCCGCTCGTCATGGTGATCGACACCTGCGAGAAGTCGGTGATGATGCCGTTCGGGCCGACCAGGACGATCTGGTCGGTTCCGCCGCCGCCGTGGAAGGTGTCGTTGCCCTCGCCCTGGCGGAACACGTACATGTCGTTGCCGCCGCCGCCCCAGGCTTCGTCGTTGCCCGCGCCGCCGACCAGCAGATCGCCCGAATTGTCACCGCCGTAGAGCTTGTCGTCGCCGGCGCCGCCGATCAGGCGATCGTCGGCGGTGTCGGTGCCGGAACGCAGCGTGTCGTTGCCGTCGCCGCCGTAGAGGAAGTCTTCGCCGCCAGTGCCGCCGCTGATGGTATCGGCGCCGGAGCCGCCGACCAGGATGTCGGAAGACGACGTGCCGGTGATGGTCTCGCCGAACGTCGGCGCCTCGACGGTAACCGTCGTGGTGGTGGTGGCGGTACTGCCGCCCTGCCCTTCCGTCGCCGTCGCGGTGATGGTCAGGTCGAAGTTGCTGGTCACGCTGTCGCTGACCGACATGGTGAGCCCGCTCAGTTGCGCGGGCGTCAGCGTCCACGACCCGTCGGCGTTATGCGTACCGGCCGACAAGGTTGCCCCCGCCGGCAGGCCGGCGATCTTGAGGCTCAGGGTTTCGGACCCGTCGGTGTCGGTAAGGGCCGACGCCAGATTCAACTCGTAGGTCGCCGTTCCACCGCCGACGACCGGGCCGCCCGCGGATGCGGTCAGGGTCGGCGCATCGGCCACCGCGTTGATCGTCACCGCGAAGGACTGGGTCGCGGTTGCCGTGGTGCCGTCCTCCGAAGACGTCGCCTTCACCGTCAGGGTGAAGTCGGCATCCGAATTGGCCGCGGGCGTGAGGGTCAAGCCCGACAGCTGCGCCGGGGTCAGAGTCCAGGTGCCGTTGCCGTTATCGGTACCCGCCGACAAGGTGGCGCCGTTCGGAACGCCCGAGATGGTGACGCTGAGAGTCTCGCCGGTCGTATCGGTGAGCGCCGCCTGGATATTGAGCGGGATCGCCGTATCTTCGTTTCCAGTCACATTCTGCACCGACACCGCCGGGGTATCGGCCACGCCCGTCACCGTCACGTTCAAGGTCTGCTGCGCGGTCGCGGTGGTGCCCTCTTCCGAGGCGATCGCCTTCACCGTCAGGGTGAAGTCGTCGCTCGAATTGGCCGCGGGCGTGATGTTCAGGCCCGACAGCTGCGCCGGAGTCAGAGTCCAGGTACCGTTGCCGTTGTCGGTGCCGGCCGACAAGGTGGCGCCGTTCGGAACGCCCGAGATGACGATGCTGAGCGTCTCGCCCGAAGGATCGTTCAGTGACGCCGAGATGTTGAGCGGGATCGCCGTGTCTTCGTTTCCAGTCACATTCTGCACCGACACCGTCGGGGTATCGGCAACGCCGGTCACCGTCACGTTCAGGTTGGCGACGGTGCTCGACACCGAACTTCCGTCCTCCGTGGCGATGGCCGTCACCGACAAAGTGAAGTCCGCGCTGGAATTGGCCGGCGGCGTGACGGTCAAACCGTCCAGCGCGCCTGCGTCGATTTCCGCGGCCGAGATAGTCCAGGTGCCGTTGCCGTTGTCGGTGCCGGCCGACAGCCTTGCGCCTTCCGGCACGCCGGCAACGGTGATGCTGAGGCTTTCGGAGCCGTCCGCGTCGGTCAGCGCCGCGCTGATATCGAGCGGAATGGCCATATCTTCCGCACCGGAGGCGTCGGACACGGTCACGGTCGGCGCATCGGGAACGCCGGTCACGGATACGTTCAGGCTGGCGACCGTTTGAGCCGACGTGCCGTCTTCCGATGACGTCGCGGTCACCGAGAGGTCGAAGTCGCCGGAGAAGTTCTCGGGCGGGGTGATGGTCAAGCCGGCAAGCTCACCGGCCGCCAAAGTCCACGTCCCGTCGGCATTGTGGGTGCCGGCCGAAAGGGTCGCGCCTTCCGGCACGCCCGCAACCGTGATCGTCAGCGTTTCCGACCCGTCCACGTCCGCCAGGGACGCCGAGATGTTGAGCGGGATGGCCGAATCCTCGACGCCGGTCGCGTTCTGCACCAACACCGTCGGGGTGTCGGCCACGCCCGTCACCGTCACGTTCAGGTTCTGCTGCGCGGTCGCGGTCGTGCCGTCCTCCGAGGAAATCGCCTTCACCGTCAGGGTGAAGTCGTCGCTCGAATTGGCGGGCGGTTTGACGGTCAAGCCCGACAGCTGCGCCGGGGTCAGAGTCCAAGTGCCGTTGCCGTTGTCGGTGCCGGCCGAAAGCCGCGCCCCCGCCGGCACGCCGGAAATCACGATGCTGAGGCTTTCACCCGAGGGATCGTTCAGCGACGCCGCGATGTTGAGCGGAATGGGCGCGTCCTCGGCTCCGGTCGCGTTCGCGACCGTTACGGTCGGGATATCCGCCACGCCGGACACCGTCACGTGCAGACATTCGGTGTCTGTCTCGACGTCGCCGTGGTCGGTCGCCGTCGCCGTAACCGTAAGGACGAAATCCGCGCTCGAGTTGGCGGGCGGAGTGATAGTCAACCCCGAAAGCTGCTCCGGCGTCAGCGTCCAGGTGCCGTCCGGATTATGAGTGCCCGCCGAGAGCGTCGCGCCCGCAGGTACGCCGGCGATGGTGACGCTGAGGGCGTCGCCCATGTTGGTAATTGCCGCGTCGATATCGAGCGCGATCGCCGTATCCTCGGCGCCGCGCGCGCTCTCGACATGAAGGGACGGATCGCCCGCGCCGAGATCCCGTACCGAGACCGCGACGTCGTCGAATCGCAGTTGAGTGATGCTGGAGAGCGTATCGACGCCATCCGGTCCGCTGACCGTGAGGGTGCCGTGCTGGCCAAAGGTGATCGTGTAGTCGGCATAGTTGCCGCTGAACACGGCGATATCGGAGCCGGAGCCGCCCGAGATCATGTCGTTGCCGGCGCCGCCGCGGAACGTATCGGTGCCGCCGCCGCCGGACAATACGTCGTTGCCCGCGCCGCCGTCGAGATAGTCGTTGCCCGAGCTGCCCTTAAGTACGTCGTTGCCGTCTTCGCCGTAAAGGGCGTCCGTGCCGCCGCCGCCCTTGAGGACGTCGTCGCCGGTGCCGCCGTAAAGGGTGTCGTTGCCGGAGCTGCCCTTGACGATGTCGTTGCCGGCGCCCGCGAAGACCGTGTCGTTGCCGCCCCGGGCGTCAATGACGTCGTTGTTGGACGAGCCGAAGATGTTCTCGGAAGCGTTGGTGCCCGAGATTTCGTTGTAACGATCATCGTCGAAGGCCGGGACAATCACGTCCGCGACCGTAGTCGCGACGTCGCCCTCGGCCTCGGTCGCGATCGCGGTCACCGTGATCTCGAACGAGGTTTCGATATCCTCATCAACGGTCATCTTCAGCCCCGGCAACTGGCCCGCCGTCAGCGTCCAAGTGCCGTCCGCCGGGTTGTAGGTGCCGGCTGAAAGCGTAGCGCCGGTCGGCAGACCGCCGACGACGATCTTGAGCGATTCGGAGCCATCGAGATCGCCGAGCTGGCTCTTGATCGTCAACGGATAGGTGCGATCTCCATCATCGTCGTGACCGCGACCCTCGCCGCGATGGCTGTCGTGTCCCTGATCCCAGCGATCGTCGTTATCCCGATCGTGGCGCCCACCTGCGACCGGTCGACCGATCTCGACCGAAAGCGTGGGCGCATCGGCGACCGCGACCACCGTGACCGGCATGGCCGCCGGATCGGAAGTGGCGCTGCCGCCGTCCGGCCCGTAGGCCGTCGCCGTGACAGTGAGATCGAGGTCGTCGGCCGAATCCTCGACCGGGGTCAAGGTCAGGCCTTCAATCTGATCGATCGTCAACGTCCAGGTGCCGTCGCCGTTGTCGGTGCCAGCCGAGAGCGTCGCACCCTCGGGAATGCCCGCGATGGTGACCGTGGTAGTCGGATCGGCGGGTTCGACCGTGATGTTAAGGGCGATCGCCGTGTCTTCCCTGCCAGTCGCAGGTTCGATCGTCACCGTGGGCGGCTCGACGATGATGTCCGGAACGTCTTCCACCTCGACCCTGAGCGTTTCCGTCCGGGTCGAGAAAGTGCCGTCCTCCGATGCCGTCGCGGTGACTCGCAGATCGATCTCGCCGTAGAAGTCCTTGGGCGGCGTGATGGTCAGGCCCGACAGTTGGTCCGGAGACAGCGTCCAGGTACCATCATCGTTGTGTGTTCCGGCCGACAGCATCGCGCCTTCCGGCACGCCGGCAATGGTGATGCTGAGGGTTTCCGAGCCGTCCGTGTCCGTCAGCGCCGCGCCGATATTGAGCGCGATCGCTGTATCTTCCTTACCGGCCGCATCTTCGACCGTCACCGTGGGCTGATCCGCTACGCCCGTCACGTTGACGCTCAATGTCTGCTGGGTCGAGGCCGTCGTGCCGTCTTCCGACGACGTCGCCGTCACCGTCAACGCAAAGTCCGCGTCCGAGTTCGCGGGCGGCGTGATGGTCAGGCCGTCCAGCTGCGCAGGCGTCAGCGTCCAGGTGCCGTCCTCATTGTGCGTGCCGGCCGACAGCGTCGCCCCTTCCGGCACGCCGGCGATGGTGATGCTGAGGGTTTCCGAACCGTCGGTATCCGTCAGCGCCGCCTGGATGTTCAGCGGGATCGCCGAATCCTCGGCTCCCGAGACGCTCTCCACCGTCACCGTCGGTGCGTCCGCGACGCCCGATACCGTCACATTCAGCGTCTGCTGGGTCGAGGCCGTCGTGCCGTCTTCCGACGACGTCGCCGTCACCGTCAACGCAAAGTCCGCGTCCGAGTTCGCGGGCGGCGTGATGGTCAGGCCGTCCAGCTGCGCAGGCGTCAGCGTCCAGGTGCCGTCCTCATTGTGCGTGCCGGCCGACAGCGTCGCCCCTTCCGGCACGCCGGCGATGGTGATGCTGAGGGTTTCCGAACCGTCGGTATCCGTCAGCGCCGCCTGGATGTTCAGCGGGATCGCCGAATCCTCGGCTCCCGAGACGCTCTCCACCGTCACCGTCGGTGCGTCCGCGACGCCCGATACCGTCACATTCAGCGTCTGCTGGGTCGAGGCCGTCGTGCCGTCTTCCGACGACGTCGCCGTCACCGTCAACGCAAAGTCCGCGTCCGAGTTCGCGGGCGGCGTGATGGTCAGGCCGTCCAGCTGCGCAGGCGTCAGCGTCCAGGTGCCGTCCGGATTATGAGTGCCCGCCGACAGCCGCGCGCCTTCCGGCACGCCCGCAATGGTGATGCTGAGGGTTTCCGAGCCGTCCGTATCCGTCAGCGCCGCGCCGATATTGAGCGCGATCGGCTGATCTTCGGCGCCGCTCGCCGCCTCCACCGTCACTGTCGGTTCGTCGGCAACGCCGGTCACGTCTACATTGAAGGTGTTTGTCGACGTTGCGGTACTGCCGTCAATGCCGTGCGCCGTTGCCGTCACCGTCAACGCGAAGTCCGCGTCCGAGTTCGCCGGCGGCGTGATGGTCAGGCCGTCCAGCTGCGCCGGGGTCAGAGTCCAGGTGCCGTCCGGATTATGAGTGCCCGCCGACAGCGTCGCGCCTTCCGGCACCCCGGCGATGGTGATGGTCATGGTCGCGGTTTCGTCCGGATCGCCGAGCGCGGCGGAAATATTGAGCGGAATCGCGGTATCCTCGCCACCCGTCACGTTTCCGGTGTTGAGAACGGGGTCTTCTACGCCGTCCAAATCGCCCCGGGTCAGCGTCATGTCAGCGAACTGGAACCGCTCGATATCGGTGAGCGTATCCACTTCGCCGTTCGGGCCGGTTACCGTCACGGCCCCGTCTTCGCCAATCACGACGGAGTAGTCGCGGTAATTCCCCTCGAACACCGCCGTGTCGCGCCCCGATCCGCCATCGATGACGTCGTTGCCGGCACCGCCGGTCAAAACGTCGTCGCCCTGGCCGCCCTGGATGTTGTCGTTACCGGCGCCGCCCAAGATGGTGTCGTCACCCTGGCTGCCCACGAGAGTGTCGTTGCCGGCGCCGCCGTCAATGAGGTCGACACCTTCGCCGCCGATCACGGTATCGTCGCCCGCACCGGCGTTGATGGTATCCTGGCCGGAACGCCCGTCGATCCAGTCGTTGCCGTCGGATCCGGTAATGGTTTCCTGATTGCCTTTACTGCCGAGGATGATGCCCGCAGAGGTCGATTCGGTGTCCCCACCCACGGTTTCGGTCGCGGTCGCGGTGACGCTGAGATTGAAACCGTCCTGGCCGACAGGGCTGCCTTGCGGCGTGGTCAGCGTCAAGCCGGCGAGTTGATCCGCCGTCAAGGTCCAAGTGCCGTCTGCGTTATGGGTACCCGCCGACAGCGTCGCGCCTTCCGGCACTCCGGCAATGGTAATGGAGAGCGTCTCCGAGCCGTCGGTGTCGGTCAGCGCCGCCGTGATCTCGAGCGGATAGGTCGTCACGCCCTGATGCGTGGTCGGCGTGCCCAAGGCGACGTTCAGAGTCGGGGCGTCGGCTTCGGGAGCGGTCTCCACCGAGACATTGAGCGTTCCCGTTCGGCTGGCGGTGGTGCCGTCTTCCGACGAGGTCGCCGTCACCGTCAGGGTGAAATTGGGGTCGGAATCGGCCGACGGAGTAACGGTCAGATTGTCGAGCGCGCCGTTCTCGATTTCCCCGGCCGAAATCGTCCAGGTGCCATCCGGGTTATGAGTGCCCGCCGAAAGTGTCGCGCCTTCCGGCACGCCGGCGATGGTGATGCTGAGGCTTTCGGAGCCGTCCGTGTCCGTCAGCGCCGCCGAAATGTCGAGAGGGATGGCCGTGCCCGCCACGCCGCTCGCGTCCGTAACCGTCAGGTCCGGCGCGTCCGCGACACCGGAAACGGCCACGTCAATGTTCGCGGATTGAGTAACCGTATGACCGGTCAGCGACTCGCGGGTAGTGGTGATAACCGAGAGTGTGAAATCCTCGTCGGAGTTAGCCGGCGGCGTGATGGTCAGACCCGACAGTTGGTCCGGAGACAGCGTCCAGGTACCATCATCGTTGTGTGTTCCGGCCGACAGCATCGCGCCTTCCGGCACGCCGGCAATGGTGATGCTGAGGGTTTCCGAGCCGTCCGTGTCCGTCAGCGCCGCCTGGATGTTCAGCAGAATCGCCGTGTCCTCGGCGCCGGCGCCGCCGCCGGTTACGGTCGCGCCATCGGCGTAGAAATCATCGACCGTAGCGTCGTCAAACTGGAGAAATTCGACCGAAGTCGTACCGGCTTCGGCAATGATCCGGTCCGTGCCGTCGGCGCCGGTGACGCTCAGCGATCCATCATCGCCCACGGTGATGGTGTAATTCGCAAGATTGCCGGTGTACACGGCGGTGTCGAACCCGTCGCCGCCGATGATGTAGTCGTTACCCGCGCCGCCGATCAGGATATCGTCGTCGGCGCCGCCGATCAGGACATCGGTGCCCGCGCCGCCTTCGAGCGTGTCGTTGCCGCCGCCGCCGAACAGAACGTCGTTGCCCGCGGCGCCCTGGATCACGTTGGCGCCGTCGCTGCCGACAATGATGTCGCTGCCCGAACCGCCAACCACGTTTTCGATATTGGAGAGCGTATCGGTCCCGATTTCGGATTCGGAAGTGCCCCCCGTGCCGTCGCTGGTGCCGCCGGAACCCAGTTCGATTCCCGCGTCGGCGATGATCTGCTGTAGGAAATCGTCGATCACCGGCGGCGCCGTGGCGACGCCGGTCGCGAGGTTGATGGAAAGACTCTGGGTGGCGGCCGAGTAATCGATCCAATCGATGCCTTCGCCGCCGTCGATGATGTCGTTGCCGGAACCGCCGATGAGGCGGTCATCGCCGGTGCCCCCAAACAATGTGTCGCCGCCTGAGCCGCCGTAAAGCGTATCATTGCCGACGCCGCCGTCGAGGATATCGCTGCCGGCGCCGCCCGAAAGCGCGTCGTTGCCCTCGCCGCCCTTGAGCACGTCGTTGCCGCTGCCGGCGATGACGACGTCGTCGAACTTGGAGCCGGTGATGTCGAGGTTGCGGGTAGCCCGTTCGAGATTGAGGTCGAGCGCGGGTCCGGAGGAAAAATCGCGCGTCCAGGTGGTGGTGGCGTCGGAAAGCGGATCCGCCTGACGGGCGGCTTCCGCGGCGGCTTCGCGCGCCAGGCGCGCGGCTTCCTCCGCGGCGCGGGCCGCGGCTTCGGCGGCGGCATCGGCGGCGGCCTTGGCCGCGGCTTCCTCGGCGGCCTTGGCGGCGGCGGCGGCGGCGGCATCGGCGGCGGCCTTGGCGGCGGCCGCGGCGGCCTCGGCGGCGGCTTTTTCGGCGGCGGCGGCGGCATCGGCGGCGGCTTTTTCAGCCGCCTGGCGCGCGGCTTCCGCCGCAATGTGCGTGGCGGTCTTCTCGGCGGCGTCGGCGGCCTTTTCACCGGCGGCGGTTTCGAACTTGGCGGCAGCTTCGGCGGCGGCCTTTTCGAGGTCGGTCTTAGCTCCCCCGTCGCCTTGTCGAATATTGCCCTGTAGCCCGAAGTCGTTCTGGCTGGTACCCGTCAGCGGAATGGCTTTCAACGCCGATGCAAAGGTGTTCACGAGCTGCGTCGATGAAATCGTCGTCACCGCCGCGGCGATGGTGGTGAAATTCGAAATCGTCGTGAAGTCGCTGGCGTTGTTCATCACGCGCACGCCGCCCGCGTTGGCGATCACCACCTCGCCGACGAATCCGTCCTTT
>CAYPQV010000024.1:0-44305 GCA_964412955.1 uncultured Hyphomicrobiales bacterium | reverse complement strand
GGCTTTCGACCTGATGCACGAAGGCAAGTCGATCCGCAGCGTCGTCACGTTCTGATCGCGATGAGGAGCCCCTCGACGCCGGGCGCACGGAGAACGTCGGTCCGATGAGCAATGATTCCGAGGCGAGTGGAAACCCCTATGGCCAGTGCACATGGACGATGTCCGAGGGCTATCGCGCGTGGTCGCGGCACGGTGAAATCCGGATGTTCGGCGCGGACGGCCATCGGGCGACCGATGTCATGCTGATTTCCGCGGCGGCGTGCCTGGGCTTTATGATGGTCGAATACGCCAAGAATCGCGCTCTGCCCGTCACCGATATTCACGTGAGTTGCGACGGGACGATAACCCACGGCCCGGAGCGCATCGACCGCATCACCACCACCGTGACGATCGAGGGAGACATCTCCGATACGGAACGAAAAAAAATGCTCAAGGTTTGCGATCTCGCGTGCAAGGTCATGAACACGTTGAGGAACACGCCCGAGATCGAGACCGTATTGGCGCTGGCGACGAGCCCGGCCCGACGTGCGGAGAATAAAAGCCATGGGTGAAGCGACGACCGATCCCGTCGATTGCCTCTTTCACGAGGAACACATGTGGGTGCGGCGCGACAAGGGCGACTGTGTCATCGGCATCTCGTCGCACGCCCAACAGCAGTTGGGCGAAGTGTCGTACGTCGATTTGCCCGCGCCGGGAACCCTGATCGCGCAAGGCCGGCCGTTCGGCACCGTCGAATCGGCCAAGGTCGCGTCGGACCTGATCGCGCCCGTGAGCGGCGAGGTGCTCGCCGTCAACGAGGGGCTGGCGGAAAAACCGTGGCTGGTGAACGACGAGCCTTATGGGGCCGGCTGGATTCTGCGGATGCGCGCCGCTGAGCCGGAGCAAGCGGCCCAGCTCTTGACGTTTGAACAATACACGAGCCGCTTCGGATAGATCAGGAGCGTATCCTCGGGGTCCCATATTTTCCGCGGGGGCCGTTGATCGGCCGCGCCCGGCCCGTTATGTAAAGGCGTACCCGAACCTCGGCCGGCATGGGCCGCGAGTCCGTGTCCGGCAACAAAGATCAAGACAAGGACCACGCCGATGGATGACGCCATCGTGGCGCGCGCCCTGCACGTTCTCGGGGTCGTCCTGTGGATCGGCGGGGTGGCCTTCGTCACGACCGTACTGCTGCCCGCCGTGCGCCGAACGCGCGATCCGGCCGAAAAGATCGCCCTCTTCGAAAAGATGGAAAGGCGTTTCGCCGTCCAGGCCCGGATCACGACGCTGCTGGTCGGGGCCACGGGGCTCCATCTGGTGGTCCGTTGGGACCTGTGGCCGCGCTTCGCCGACCCGACCTTCTGGTGGATGCACGGCATGGTCCTGATCTGGGCGATTTTCACTTTCGTGCTGTTTGTTGCCGAGCCCTTGTTCCTGCATCGCTGGTTCCAGGTCCGCGCCCAAAAGCGGCCGGATCCGACCTTCGCCCTGATCGAGCGTTTCCATTGGGTGCTGCTGGCGGTCAGCCTGTTCGTGGTCCTGGGCGCCGTGGCGGGCAGTCACGGCGGATAGCGCCGCCGGGCGATTACCGCGAGGGCGCGTTCCCGTGCGCGCGGATCGTGTTTGCGGCTCGGCCGCGTGAACGCGTCGTTTTGTCGGCAAATGTCGCGGGAATTCCACCAAATATTTTGAAGATAAGTTACAATCTTATTGGATTTTCTCGTTTTTTTGGTGAAGAATAACTTCACCAACGCTACAACCTGTCTCATGCGAACAGAATCAACGCATGCATGTGGTCGCGTGCGAGCACTCGGGGAGGAAATCATGACGCTTACTCATCGCAATCTTTTTGGCCGGTTCGCGCGCCTTGCCGGCGCCGCCCTGGTGATGGCGGCCGGCGTATCGGACGCCGCCCTGGCGCAAGCCTATCCCAGCCGCCCGATCGAAATGATCGTGACCTGGGGGCCGGGCGGCGGCGCCGACGTGACCGGGCGCAATCTCGCGCGTCTGCTGGAGCCCGAACTCAAGGTCTCGATGCCGGTCGAAAACGTCGCCGGCGCGACCGGCGTGACCGGCCTGATGAAGCTGCTCAACGGCCAGCCGGAAGGCTATCAGGTGGCGATCGTGACCGCCGACACCTACGGACTTCTCGCGGGTCCGGGCCAGCGCTGGACCATGAACGACGTGATTCCCGCGGCCGTGTTGATCCAGCAGCGCTCCGGCTATTTCGTGAAGTACGACAGCCCCTACAAGACCTGGGCCGACATCGAGAAGGCCGCCAAGGCCAATCCGCTGAAAGTGGCGCTCACCGGCCTCGGCTCGCCCGAGGACGTCGCGACCTCCACCATCGCCCAGCGCCGGAACATCAAGCTCGCGCCGGTGCCCTACGCCAAGCCGGGCGAACGGTACGCCGCGGTGGTCGGCGGCCACGTCGATCTTCTCTACGAGCAGGCCGGCGACGTCAAAAGCTTCATCGAAAGCAAGCAGTTGCGGCCGATCCTGTTCCTCGCCAACGCGCGGACCGCGCCGTTCGAAAACATCGAGACCAGCAAGGACGTCGGCATCAACCTAGTCGCCGACCAATTCCGCACGCTGACCATCAAAGCCGGCACGCCGCCCGATCGGGTCAAGATGCTCGCCGACAGGATCGCCAAGGTGACCGCGACCGCCGAATACAAGAAGTTTCTTGCCGATCAGTGGGCCGATCCGAACAGCGTTCTGGTCGGCGACAAGGCGGTCGCCTATATCAAGGGCGAAGTCGACGCGCTGGCCAAATTGATGAAGAAGTAGGCGTGCGCCGCGCGGCCGGCCGGTTGCGCTGGCGGCCGGGGCTTCGCTCGCGTCCATCCGACGTATCGTCCAGGTGAAGACATGATTGGGATGCGCGAGCGGCTGGAGCGGGCGTTTCCGTTTCTGGTCGTGCTGGCGGTCGGGGTATGGCTGTGGCACGTCGCCGACGGATTCGTGTCGGCCAGACCCGGTTACGCCGGGCCCGAGTTGTGGCCCAAGGCGGTTTTGGTCCTGCTGATCCTGGCGGCGCTGACCGGCGCGGTGCAATCGCTCGTGCGCGCGCCGGACGAGGGCCTCGGCGCGCTGATCGAGCAGGCTTCGCGCGCGGTCGGCCGCGAGGGCGAACTGGAAGCCGACCTCCAGCTCGAATTCGGCGATCCGGCGACGCGGCAGCCGCTGTGGGCGTGGGTCGGCATCGTCTTGATGCTCGGCTACGTCGCGCTGGCCCCGTGGATCGGATTCACGATCGCGACTTTTCTGTTGATGTTCGGGATCATCCTCGCCGGGGGGTATCCCAGGCCGGGCATAGCCGCGACGATCGCCGCGGGCGGCGCGTTCGCGTTTTTCGTCGTGTTTCAGCGGATCGTCTACGTCTCGTTGCCGATGGGCGCGGGTCCGTTCAAGGACCTCACCATCGCGCTGATGGCCATGATCGGGGTGCGCTGAGCCATGGACGCCCTGATCGCGCTGCTGAACGGCTTCCAAGCCGTGCTGTTTCACCCGTTCAACCTGCTGGCCCTGATCGCGGGGCTGGTCCTCGGCCTGATCGTCGCGGTGCTGCCCGGCCTGACGCTGGTGATGGGCGTGGTGCTGGCGTTGCCCTTCACCTACGGCATGGGCATTCTGCCGGCGCTGATCCTGCTCACCGCTATGTACGTGTCGGGGACCTACGGCGGGGCGTTCACCTCGATCCTGTTCCGCATTCCGGGCGAGCCGATGGACGTGCCGCTCTTGTGGGACGGTTACGTCATGGCGCGCCGGGGGGAGCCCGCCCTGGCGCTCGGCTGGACGCTGTTTTCGGCCCTGGTCGGCGGCCTGGTCGCGGCGGTGGCCATGGTCGCGCTGTCGGGGCCGGTCGCGCGGCTCGCGCTCGCGCTCTCCACACCCGAATACTTCGCCATTATCCTGCTCGGGCTGATGTCGGTGGTGACGCTCGCGGGCGGCCAGTTGACCAAGGCCTTGATCTCGCTCGCCATCGGCCTGTTGCTTGCGACCGTGGGCACCGACCCGACCCACGGGACGCTGCGTTACGATTTCGGCTTTCTGCTGCTCGCCGACGGCATCGAATACCTGCTGGTGATGGTTGGCGCCTACGGCCTGGGCGAAGTGATGACGCGGCTCGAGCAGCGCGGCACGCCGGCCGCGATCGGCGGACGCGATTCGATCGTGACCAAGCTGCCGACCTTGGTCGCCGCCCTCAAGGTCAAGTGGGCCTTCGTGCGCGGCTCCCTGATCGGTTTCGTCATCGGCATCATCCCCGGTGCCGGCGCGACCATCGCTTCGTTCGTGAGCTACGGCATCGAAGGGCAATACGGCAAGAGCCGCCGCGAAATGGGCACCGGCGTCGCCGAGGGCATCGTCGCACCGCAATCGGCGGCGACGTCCTCGGTCGGCGGGGCCATGGTGCCGCTGCTCACCATGGGCATCCCCGGCTCGGGCGCGACCGCGATCATCCTCGCCGCCTTCATGCTGCAAGGGGTGCAGCCCGGCCCGCACGTCTTCTTCAAGTCGGCCGATCTGGTCTACGCGATTTTCGCCGCCGTGTTCCTGTCGGTGATCGGCATGTGCTTGATGGGCTATTTCGCCATCAAGCTGCTGGTCCGGGTGCTGGAGTTTCCCGAGGCGATCACGTCGGCCTTCGTGGTCATGTTCTGCTTCATGGGAGCCATGGCCTCGCGCTCGACCGTCGGCGATCTCTGGGTTATCTCCGCGTTCGGCGTGCTCGGCTATCTGTTCGAGCGTTACCGCTTTCCGATCGCGCCGATGGTGCTGGGGGCGATCCTGGGACCGCTCGCCGAAACCAATTTCATGACCACCATGATCAGCTTCGGCAACGACTGGACGGTGTTCTTCACCCGCCCGGCGAGCGGCGCGATCATGGCGTTCAACGTGCTCGGCCTCGTCTATACCCTCTACAGCGGTTGGCGGGCGAAGAAGTCATGAAGGCCGTCCGCATCGAGCGGTTCGGCACCGCCGACGAGTTGAAAATCGACGACGTCCCCGTGCCCGAGCCCGGGCCGGGCGAAGCGCGCGTCCGCCTGGAGATCGCCGGGGTCAATTTCATCGATGTCTACATGCGCGACGGCAGCTATTCGCGTTCGCACACCTACAAGACCCCGCTGCCCATGACCATCGGCATGGAGGGGTGCGGGACGATCGACGCGGTCGGCCCGGGCGTTTCCGATTGCAAGCCCGGCGACCGGGTCGCCTATTGCATCGTGCGCGGCAGTTACGCCGAATACGCGGTGGTGCCGGCGTGGAAGCTGGTGCCGGTGCCGGCCGACGTGCCGGCGCCCGTCGCCACCACCCTGATGCTGCAGGGTTCGACCGCCCATTACCTGACCCATTCCGCGTTCCGGCTGGAGCCGGGCCACAGCTGCCTGATCCACGCCGGCGCGGGCGGCGTCGGCCAGTTGCTGATCCAGCTCGCCAAGTGCCGCGGCGCGCGCGTGCTGACCACCGTCGGCTCGCCGGCCAAGGCCGAAATCGCCAAGGCGCGCGGCGCCGACCATTGCATCCTTTACCGCGAAACCGACTTCCGCGAGGAGGTGATGCGCCTGACCGACGGCCGGGGCGTCAACGCCGTCTACGACTCGGTCGGCCGCGATACGCTCGCCCGGAGTCTCCGCTCGCTCGCCCGGCGCGGGGTGTGCGTCAATTTCGGCGCCAGCTCCGGCCAGCCCGAGCCGGTCGCGGTGCTCGATCTCGCCGAGGCCGGCTCGGTCTTTCTCACCCGGCCGCACCTCGCCGACTACATGGCGAGCGCGGACGAAATCCGCGCGCGCGCCGCCGACCTGTTCGCCGCCTGGAAAGAAGGCGCGCTGACCGTTACCATCGACCGCGAATTTCCGCTTGACCGGGCGGCCGAGGCCCATCGGGTCATCGAATCGCGCGGCACCACCGGAAAGCTCCTGTTGCGCGTCGCCTGAGTGAACCGCCCATGATCCGCGAATTGAGCCTCCATCGCCTCGCGCTGCCGCTGAAGGTTCCCTACAAGCTCGCGTTCGGGCCGGTCGAGGGCTTCGACACCATCCTGGCGACGGTCCGGTGCGACGCGGGCGAGGGCGTCGGCGAGGCGACGGTGCTTTTCGGCTATACCGACGAAACCATCGACGGCGCCTGGGCGCGGGCACGCGCGTTCGCCCCGCGCCTGCCGGGCCTCGCTCCGGAAGCGGCCAAGGCGTTGGCCGAATCCGAACTGGCGGACGCGCCGTTCACCCGCACCGCCTTCGTCAGCGCGATCGAGATGGCCGAGGGGCATCCGCTGCTGGCGATCGAAGCGCCGGTCGCAGTGCCGCTGCTGGTCGGACTCGAAGCCACCGACGAAGCCGGTATCGCGCGCGAAATCGACGCCGCGCTCGGCTCGGGTTTCGGCACCCTCAAGATCAAGGTCGGGTTCGACGCCGACGAGGACCTCGCCCGCGTGCACCTGATCCAGCGCCTGAACGCCGGCCGTCTGCGGCTCCGGATCGACGGCAACCAGGGCTACGGCCGCGACGACGCGCTCCGTTTCGCGCGCGCGCTGTCGCCGGACGGCATCGAGCTGTTGGAACAGCCCTGCGCCGCCGCCGATTGGGACTCGGCCGCCGCCGTCGCCAAGATCGGCACGGTGCCGCTGATGCTCGACGAATCCATCTACGGCGAAGCCGACATCGAACGCGCCGCGCGCGTCGGCGCCGCTTTCGTGAAGCTGAAATTGATGAAATTCGGCTCGCTCACGCGCCTCGCCGCCGGGCTCGATCGCATTCGCGCGCTCGGCATGGGCGCGGTGCTCGGCAACGGCACCGCCGGCGACATCGGCTGTTGGCACGAAGCCTGCGTCGCCCGCCGCCATGTCACGACGGCGGGCGAAATGAACGGCTTCCGGCGTCCGAAGCAGTCGTTGGCCGAAAATCCGATGACGGTCGAGCGGGGCGCCATCCGGCTCGCGCCGGGCGCGCTCCGCCTCGATTCCGCCCGTGTCCGCGCCTCGGCCGTGGAGCAACTTGAATTCGGCGCGAGCCGACGGGAACGCAAAGTGTCATGACCGGCGCCGACGCCGTCACCGATCGCGGCGATTCCGAGCGTGCCCTGGGGCCCGCCGTCGGGCGCACCCTGATCACCGGCGTCATCGGCGCCGACACCCACATCGTCGGCAATCGGATCCTCAGCGTTGCCCTCGAAAAGGCGGGCTTCAAGGTGGTAGCCCTCGGCGCGCTGACGCCCGCCGCCGACTTCATCAAGGCGGCGGTCGAAACCGCGGCCGATGCCATCCTGGTGTCGTCGCTCTACGGCCAGGGCGAACTCGACTGCCGCGGATTCCGCGATCTCTGCGTCGAAGCCGGGTTGGAGAACATTCTTCTCTACGTCGGCGGCAATCTGGTGGTCGGCAAGCGGAGCTGGGAGGAAACCGAGCGCACTTACCTCGCCATGGGCTTCGACCGGGCGTTCCCGCCCTCGACCCGCACCCCGGACGTAATCCGCCTGTTGAACGAGGATTTCCGGAAAATGGCCGGGGCGCGATGATCGCGGCGCTGCTGATCGACTTCGGTTCCACCTACACCAAGCTGCGCGCGGTCGACCTCGACCGGCCCCGGCTGCTGGCGACCGGGCAGGGCCCCTCGACCGTGACCACGGACGTCACGGTCGGCATGGACTTGGCGCTCGCCGACCTCGAACGCCATCTCGGCCGCTTGCCCGCGTTCAAGCATCGGCTGGCGTCGTCGTCGGCGGCGGGCGGACTCAAGATGGTGACCATCGGCCTGGTGCGGGAACTGACGGCGGAAGCCGCGCGCCAGGCGGCGCTCGGCGCCGGCGCCAAGCTGGTCGGCACCTTTGCCTATCGGCTCACGCCCGCCGACGAAACGCGCATCCTCGGCCTCGCGCCCGATATCATATTGCTCGCCGGCGGCACCGACGGCGGCAACGCCGACGTCATTCGCCACAACGCCGCGCGCCTAGCTGGGCTCGATTTGATTTGTCCGATCGTGCTCGCCGGCAACCGCGACGTGGGCGAGGAATTGAAGGATCTGCTGGTCGCCGCCGGCAAGACCGCGCACCTCGCCGAAAACGTGATGCCGAATTTCGGGGAACTCAACATCGATCCCGCGCGCGCCGCCATCCGTCGGGTCTTCATCGACCGGATCGTGCACGCCAAGGGCATCGACCGCGCGGCGTCGCGCTTCGACGCGGTGCTGATGCCGACCCCGGCGGCGGTGATGGAAGGGGCGCGCCTGCTCGCCGACGGCGCGGGCGGAAAAGAGGGCCTCGGCGAGCTGCTGGTGGTCGATATCGGCGGGGCCACCACCGACGTGCATTCGGTCGCCGACGGCGCGCCCTCGCGCGAAGGGGTGGTGACTCATGGCCTGCCCGAGCCGCGCGTCAAGCGCACGGTCGAAGGCGACCTCGGCATGCGCCACAACGCCGCCGCCATCGTCGAGGCGATCGGGCCGGACGCCGTCGCCCGGCGCTCGGGCCTCGACGCCGCGACCATCGGCCGGCTGCTCAAGGCGTTCGCCGCCGACGTGGAGCGGCTGCCGGGAAGTCCCGAGGAAACCGCGTTCGACGAGGCGCTCGCCTGGGCGGCGGTGCGGATCGCGGTCGAACGCCACGCCGGATCGACCCGGGTCATGCAGACCGTGCAGGGGCCGGTGGTGGTGCAGAACGGCAAGGACCTCTCCGCCGTCAAGACCGTGATCGGCACCGGCGGGCCGCTCGCCCACGGCGCGACGTCGGCAAGCGTGCTGGAGGCCGCGCGCGCCGACCCGGCCCGGCCCATGTCGCTGCGCCCGATGGCGCCCCGGCTGCTGGTCGACCGCGATTACATGCTTTATGCTGCGGGCTTGCTGGCGGGTGTCGAGCCGGGCGCCGCGTTGGCGTTGGCGCTCGACTCGCTCAAGCCGGTCGGAATCGAAACCCATGAACAAGCTCGGCAAACCGTCTGACGCGCGCGCGCCGTTTTCGGCGGCGCGGATTCCGCTCGACCAATTCCATCGCCTGCGGAAGGAAAACCTCGCCCGCTGGCCGACCGGCGCCGAGATCGACCTCGATGAAGCCGTCGCCTATCACTTGGCGATGCCGGAAAAGAAGCGCCTGCCCGCGGTGATGCGCAAGGCCGAGGCCGAAGGCCGCTGCCTGACCCAGCCGCGCGGCGGTTTCGGCACCCTGGAATTGCAGCTCGAACTGATGCGCGAGTTGGAAAACACCGGGCTTGCCGACATCGTGCCGACCACGACCGACAGCTACACCCGCAACGAACAATGGGCCAAGGCCGCCGACGGGGTCGAGGAAAGCCGCAAGGCCGGGCGCTCCATGCTCAACGGGTTCCCGATGGTCAACTACGGCCCGCGCCAAACCCGCAAGCTGATCGAGGCGATCGGCCGGCCGGCGATCGTGCTGTCGGGAACCTCGTTTCCCAGGTTTACCGGCGAGGTCGGCTATGCCGCCGGCTACACCGGCTATCTCGGCTCGGGGCTTGCCTACACCGTTTCCTACACCAAGGAAACGTCGCTGGAAGAAGGCATCCGCAATTACCAGTATCTCGACCGGCTGGTCGCGCTCTACGCCGATAAGGGCGTCCTGTTGCACCGCCGCCAGCCCGGTTTTCTCACCGGCACCAACATTCCGCCCTCGATCGCGATCGTCACCGGCATCATCGACGCGCTGCTCGCCGCGCACCAGGGCGTGCGCGACTACGGCATCGAACTCGCCCAGACCCTGCAATTGGTGCAGGACGCGGCCGGCATCCGCATGGCCCGCGTGCTGGTCCAGGAATACCTGAAACGCTTTGGCTTCGACGACGTCTTCACCCCGATCACGTCGCTGCACTGGATGGGGGCCTGGCCCTACGATGAGACCCAGGCGGCCGCGCTGCTCGCCTACGGCGGCACGCTCGCGGGCGTCGCCGGCGCCAATTCCGTCACCACCAAATCGACCCACGAAGCCTTCGGCCTGCCGACCCCGGCCGCCAACGCCGAGGGCCTGCGCATCACGCGCATGGCGCTTTATCTCGCGCGCAATCTGCGTCTCGACTCGATGCCGGAATTCCGGCGCGAATGCGACCTGATCCGGCGCGAGGTGACGGCGGTGATGGACAAAGTCCTGGAGATGGGCGAGGGCGACGTCGCCCAAGGCACCGTGCGCGCGGCCGAAGCCGGGGTGCTCGACATTCCCTGGTCGCCCAACCGCTGGGTCAAGAGCCGGGTGATGCCCGCGCGCGACGCCGAAGGGTACTTCCGCATCCTCGATCCCGGCCTGATGCCGTTTCCCAAGGACGTGCTCGACTTCCACGAGGAATGTCTGCGCAAGCGCGCCGAGAAGGAAAAAGTCCCCTACGGCGACGAACTGGCGGTGCGCAGCGTGTACGAACTGAGCGAGCCGCTGGTCAATCTCGCCCCGGCGGTACTCGCGTAAAGCCGCGCTTTCATCCGCGCTTGGGGCCGAGGCGGATCGGTTCCGTTTTTTCCACCAACTGGCCAACCAGGTCGCGCGCGCGCCGCACCACCGACAGCATCGCGCTGCGCACGATCGGGTCGGCGGCGGCGAGCCGGCGCTGGAATTCGGCGCGCGACATGACCGTGACGACGGTTTCGTCGAGGGCGACGACGGTCGCGACGTGCGGCTGGTCGTCGAAGGCGGAAAACTCGCCGATCACCTCGCCCGCGCCCTTGATGCCGAGGGACAGGTGGCGATCGTGGTGCAAGGCCTTGCGGACCTCGACCTTGCCCTTGACGATGAGAAAGACGTCGTGGCCTTTCTCGCCTTCCCTGACCAGGGTTTCGCCCTTGTTGAAGATCCGGGTCTTGAAATTATCGGAGGCGGTGGTGTCGGACATGATCGTGCCAAAATTTGGGTCCGCCATCCTAGCAAGCCTTGTGCGGGCGTCCAAGACGGCCCGGCCGGCCAAGCCGGTTTCCCGCCGCTTACCGGCGTTTGGGGGTGAGTCGAATAGGTTCCAAATTGTCCGAAAGCAAGTGGGCCATTTCGCGCGCGCGCCGCACGACGGCGACGATGGCGCCGCGCATGATCGGATCCATCGCGCCGAGCCGGCGTTGGAATTCGGCCCGCGACATGACGGTGACGACGGTTTCGGTCAAGGCAACGACGGTGGCGACATGCGGGCAATCGTCGAATGCCGCCATCTCGCCGATGATCTCGCCCGGACCCTTGACGCCGAAAACGTAGGACAAATCGCTGTGCTTGCCCTTGCGCACCTCGACCTTGCCTCTGACGATGAGAAAGACGTCGGCGCCGTTCTCGCCTTCCTTGACCAGGGTTTCGCCCTTGTAAAAGAGCCGGGTCTTGAAATTTTCGGGATCGGGCGTGTCGGTCATGGGCGTATCGGAAATGAGGCGGCCATCCTAGCAAGACCGGAGCGCGACTCCAAGACGGACCGGCATCCGCCCGGCTAATCGACGATGGCGATGCCCTTGACCTGGGCATAAATCTCCCGCCCCGGCCGCAGGCCGAGGGCGTCGGCGGATTTGCGGGTGACGCGGGCGAAAATCCGGCAGCCTTCGGTTTCCGGGCCCAGGGCCAACGCGACCACAACCTGGCCGCGTGCTTCGTCGCGCGCCTCGATCACGCGCGCGGGCAGGATGTTGATGATGCTGCTTCCGGTCGATTTTTCCAGGGCGAGACTCACGTCGCGGGCCTGAATCCTGAGGCGCACGCGGGTCCCGGCGGGTCGGGGCGCGCCGGGCAGCCAGAAGCGCCCGCCCGGCCCATCGACGGCGAGCAGGTGATAAGCGGCGTCGTAATCGGCGACGACGCCCTCGATCCACGCCGCCGCGCCGTCGCCGTCGGTCAGGCGCAGGTCGGTTCGCGCGAGCAAGGATTCGACCGATCCGCTCGCCTTCACCCGCCCGCGTTCCAGCAATACCAGGTGATCGGCGATGCGTGCGACTTCGTCGAGGGCGTGGCTGACGTAGAGAACGGGAATGTCCCATTCGTCGTGCAGCCGTTCGAGATAGGGAAGAATCTCAGCCTTGCGCGGAGCGTCGAGGGCGGCGAGCGGTTCGTCGAGCAGCAACAGGCTCGGGCTGGCGGCGAGCGCGCGTGCGATCGCGACCCGCTGACGCTCGCCGCCGGAAAGGGTTTCGGGATCGCGCGCCATCAGCGGCCCGATGCCGAGAAGTTCGACGGCGGCCTCCAGCGCCACGCGCCGCTCCGCCGCCGGAACGCGTTTCATCCCGTATTCCAGGTTGCGCCGCACGTCGAGATGCGGAAACAGGCTCGCTTCCTGGAACACATAGCCGAGCGGGCGCTTGTAGGTCGGCACGAATTCGTTTCGTGCGTCGTCCTGCCAGGCCGCGCCGTTGACGCGGACGGAGCCGGCCGCGCGCTCCAGCCCGGCGACGGCGCGCAGGATCGACGTCTTGCCGGCGCCGGACGGGCCGAACAGGGCCGACACGCCGCGCCCCGGCAACGCCAGATCGACGTCCAGGGAAAAATCCGGGTGGACGAGGGCGAGGCGCGCTTCGATCCCGCTCATCGGCGTTTCCCTGTGGGGTTGAAAACGTAAAGCGCGAGCAGGGCTAGAAAGCAAAACCCGACCATGACCGCCGACAGCCAATGCGCCTGTCCGTATTCCAGGGCCTCGACGTGGTCGAAGATTTGCACCGACACCACCCGCGTCTCGCCCGGGATGTTACCGCCGATCATCAGCACCACGCCAAATTCGCCCACGGTATGGGCGAAGCCCATGACGGTGGCGGTGAGGTAGCCGGGCCGGGCCAGCGGCAGAATGACCGAGACAAACGTGTCGAGGGGCGAGGCGCGGAGCGTGGCGGCGACCTCGCGCGGGCGGTCGCCTACGCCCTCGAAGGCGTTCTGGATCGGCTGCACCACGAAGGGCAGCGAGTAGAATACCGAGGCGACCACCAGCCCGGCGAACGTGAACGGCAGCAGCCCGATCCCCAAACCCTGGGTCAGCCGCCCGATCGGGCCTTCGGGTCCCATCGCCACCAGCAGGTAGAACCCGAGCACCGTCGGCGGCAGCACGATCGGCATCGCCACCAGCGCGCCGACGGCGCTCTTCCAGCGCGAATCCGTGCGGGCGAGCCACCAGGCGAGCGGGGTGCCGATCAGAAGGAGGATGATCGTGGTCGACGCGGCGAGCTTGAGCGTGAGCCAGACGGCGGCGATGGCGGTCGCGTCCATGCCCCGCCTCAATGATCGTAGCCGAACGACGCGATGATCGCGCGGGCCGGAGCGCCCTTGAGATATTCGACCAGCGCGCGCGCCGCCGGATTATCCGCCGCCCGGGCGAGAAGCACCGCATCCTGCCGGATCGGCGCGTAAAGATTCTCCGGGACGATCCAGCCCGATCCGGATTGCAGCTTGCCGTCGCGATAGACTTGCGACAGGGCGACGAATCCCAATTCGGCGTTTCCGGTGGCGACGAACTGATGGGTTTGGGCGATATTTTCGCCTTGAACGAATTTGGGTCGAAGGGTGTTCATGAGCCCGAGTTTCTCCATCGTTTCCACGGCGGCGGCGCCGTAAGGGGCAAGCTTCGGCGCGGCGAGGGCGATATGCCGGAAGGAGCCCTTCTTCAATATTTCGCCCCGGTCGTCGACGAAATCCGCTTTCGCCGACCACAGGACCAGCTTTCCGACGGCGTAGGTGAAGCGGCTGCCGGCAAGCGCGACGCCGTCCCGTTCGAGCTTGGCGGGCGTCGTCGTGTCGGCGGCGAGGAGCAGGTCGAACGGGGCGCCGTTCTTGATCTGGGCGTAGAATTTCCCCGTCGAACCGAACGAAAGAACGGCCTTGTCGCCCGAGGATTTCTCGAACGCGGCGGCGATCGAGGTCATCGGCTGGGCGAAATTCGCGGCCGCGGCGACCCGCACGTCGGCGGCCGAAACGGGAGCGGTCGGAATAAGCGCCGAAAGTCCCGCGAAAAGGATCAAGACTCGTTTCAGCATCGCCGGGGCCCATGCTATTGGTCGGGAACAACCGCACGCGGAAAATCACTGTATGGAAACCCCCGCCCTAATGGAACCCCCCGGATCGGGGCATGACGCGGCGACCGCCTACTTGGCGCCGCAAGGCTTCGAGCGGGAACTCGCCCACGAGTTGGGCGACGGGGTCGAGGCGTTCGGGCGGTTGTATCTGGCCCCGGGCCCGCCGCGGCCGGCGGCGTGGACCGCCAACGTCTGGCACGATCCGGCGCGCCTCGCGATCGCCTCGATCGCCGACGGCGCCAAGCGGCTGCGCGCGATCCAGCGCAATTGGGCGCCGTACGCGTTTCGACTGCATCGGCGCGCCGCGCTGATCCAGGAACGTCTGCCCCACGTGTCGGCGAAGCCGCTCCGGTTCCCGTCGCCGGCGCCCGCCGCGCCGCTCGGCTCGTGGACGCTGCTCGAACCGGACGCCATCCTCGCCGCGCCCCGTTGCGCGAGTCCCTTTCCCAACGGCGAGGTCCGCTTCGTCGAGGACAAGGAAGGCCCGCCCAATCGCGCCTACCTGAAGCTTTGGGAAGCCTTGACCGTGTTGGGCCGCGTGCCGGGCCCTGGCGAAGTCTGCCTCGATCTCGGCGCGTCGCCCGGCGGCTGGACCTGGGCCTTGGCTCAACTCGGCTCCCGGGTGATCGCCGTCGACAAGGCGCCGCTCGCGCCCGGGGTCGCGAAACTTGCCAACGTCGAAACGCGACAGGACAGCGCCTTCGCCCTCGATCCCGCCGCCGTCGGCCCGGTCGATTGGCTCTTCTCGGACGTGGTGTGCTATCCCGAACGGCTCTACCGCCTGGTCGCGAAGTGGCTCTCGTCGGGCCTGGCGCGCAACATGGTCTGTACCGTCAAGTTCCAGGGCGCGACCGATTTCGCCCAGCAAGGTCGCTTCGCCCAGTTGCCCGGCGGACGCCTGGTCCACCTGCACCACAACAAGCACGAACTGACGTGGCTGTGGCCGGCATGAAAAAACCCTCTCCCGCTTGCGCGGGAGAGGGTCTTCGCACGGAGAGTCGCTTCAGTTCAGCTTGGTCGCCTGGATGTCTCCCTTGGCTCCGATTCCGAGCGAAAACGGGAACGAGACATGGTGGAACCGGGTGGTGACGTTATCGTCGTGCACGGCGAAGCTGATCGTGTAGGTTCCGCCGACTTTCAGGATCTTGTCGTCGGCCGGATGCCCGGTGTTGAGCTTGCGCCGCCAGACCAGGGTATAGGTACCGTCCTTCCAGGTGCCCTTGGTCGCGTCGTTGTCGGCGGCCGAGCCCTTGGCGTCGGCGCGGCTGACCAGCCGTCCGGGCAGGAGATCGCCTTCCTTCCATCCGGCGTTCGGGTCGTAGGCGACGGTGTTCTCCTCGCGCAGCAGGGCGGCGGGCTTGGCGGGATTGCCGATGTCTTCGGCCCGGAGCGCGTGTGAGCCGACCTTCTTGGCGTCGAACATGAACTTCGGCGTCATGGTCTTGCGGTCGATGTTCCAGGTGAAGGGGTTCTTGCCCTCGTCGAACAGGCGGTAATCGAGCACGTAGCCGTCGTCGGACATGCCGGCGATGTTGCTCCGGTGCGCCCGCCATTGCATCAGGTCGAGGAAACCGCCCTCGGCCTTGATCTTGGCGACCTCGGCGGCGGACTTGGTCTTGTCCCAACTCATGCCGTCGACGCGCGAGGACGGCAGGAACTTGAGAATTTCATCTTTTTTGAGACCGTCCTTGCCGAGATAGGGGTGCTTCTCGACCTCGTCCTTCTTCGCTTCGCCCGGCATGTTGCGCAGGCCGTTGTGGCAGGTGAGCCAGCAGCCCTGCTTGGCGTAGAGCGGCACCTTGCCGTCGTCGAGCATGATCGAGAAGCGATCCTCGTAAAGCGGCGGTTCCTTGCCGGTCCGCACCGATTCCTTCGCGCGGTGGCCGCCCCAGAACTTCCACTCCTTGCCGTCGAAGCGGATGTAGTCGTGCATGCGCCCTTCGCGGGCCATGTTGGTTTTCCATTGGAAGCGGAAATAGAGATAGTCCGCGTCGTGGGCGGTCTGGACGGCGAGATCGAGCACGCCGTTCTTGCCGGGAATGGGGGTGGGTTCCAGCGGGCCGCCCTTGACGAGCTTGTTGCCCATGGCGGCCTCGTCGTCCTCGTGGCAGGAGAGGGCGCAGGCCTTGCCCTGCTTGACGGCGTTGTTGCCTTTCTTATGGTCGGCCGAGAGCAGCCAATCGTAACCGCTCTGACCGGGATAGAAGAGCTTGACCGTTTTGACCGGGACCTTGGACCAATCCAGGGTCGTGGGATCGGCGGTCAAGCCGAGACTGGGCATCAACAGAATGGCGGCAAAGGCGGATAGTCCAAAGGTGCGCGGCGTCATCGTTTCCTCCTGATGGCGGTTAAGGGGGAATCTCGACCGGCGAACCTATCGAGGCCGAAGCATGACGCCGGCCATTCAGGCTTTCTGGCTTGCACCTTTACCCCGAAGGGGTGGGAATTGCCTTGACCGGAATCAAAGACATCCGGGTCAAATTACCACTTGTGCGTGCGGGCGCGGGCCGTTTAGGGTCTTGCGCCCACAGTCGGATTGAAACCGGCGGGGTGTGTTTCAAGTCCAGGGTAGGCAAAGGAGTTTTCAATGCCGGTCGGTACCGTAAAGTGGTTCAACAAGACCAAGGGTTATGGGTTCATTGTCCCCGATGGCGGCGACAAGGACGTGTTCGTCCACATCACCGAGGTGGAAAAAGCGGGTATGCAGGGCCTGAACGAAGGCCAGCGGATTTCCTTCGGGGTCACGGAAGCCCCGCGCGGCCTCAAGGCCGTGGATATTCGAGCCTCGGAATAGGCCCCGATAAAGTTCAGAAAGACCGGGCCGGGCGATCCGCCCGGCCCGGTTTTTGTTTGTTCCCGGGGCCGGGCTCCGGCAGACTGCGATTTCCGAGGATCGCTCCGGTGTCGCCCCTCCGTTCCGCCCTCTTAATCCTCAGCGTTCTGGCCGCGACGGTCGCGTCGGCCCTGCCCGGGGCCGCGGCGGAGGGTGCGGCGCGCGCGCCCGTTTCCGCGAACACCTCGGCCGGGTGGGAGCGTACCCTCGACGCCGCGTCCCGCTACGTGCGCGCGCGCGCCCACGACGAAACCCTGGCCCGCCATTACCGCGAAACGATCAAGCAGGTTCAGGAAAGCGCGAGCGAGGTCAAGACCGCGGCCGAACGCGACCTCAAGACCGCGCAGGATCTGCTCAATGCGCTCGGCCCGGCGCAGGCGCGCGAAGGCACGCGCGAGAGCGCCGAAGTCGCCGCGAAGCGTCGCCAATACACCCGCGACGTGGCCCAGGCCGGGGAGCGCCTGGCGCTCGCCGACCTGGCGTTGCGCCGCGCGCGCGAACTGGAAACCGAGATCGGGGCGCTCGCGCGCGCGAGCCTGATCGAACGCCTGCTCGGCCCGCTGCCGATGCCGTTTGCGCCCGCGGTGATCGCCAAGGCGGTGCCGGACGCGGTCGCGTTCGCGGCAACGATCCTCCGGTCTCCGACGGAGTGGTGGGTGCGGCTGACCGACGCCGGCCGGTCGCAAACCCTGCTGTGGCGGGGCTTGTTCGTCATCATTCTCGCGATCGGCGTGTCGTTGGCGGCGCGGCGCGCGCTGCTCGGCCGTTTCGGCCAGGTGGCGGTGGCGGCCGAACCCTCGATCGCGCGGCGCCTGCTCGCGGCGACGGTGGAGGCGGCCGCGCGCGGCCTGGTGCCGGCGGTGCTGCTGGGCGGCGTTCTGGCCTGGGTTTCGCGCGAGGGCGCGCTGATCGACGGGGTCTTCGGCGCCGTGGTCGTCGGTGGGCTGAAGGCCGCGCTGGTGGTGACGATCGTGCCGGCGCTGACGCGGGCGGTGCTGGCGCCGAAAATTTCCTTGTGGCGGATCGTCGCGGCGTCGGCAGAGCAGGGGCGCGGACTTGCCCGCCGCGTCGAGATCCTCGCCGCCGTGTTCGCGGCCGATCTGTTCTTCCAGACCGTCGCCCGCGCCGCGCCGACGTCGCCGGAACTGACGTCGTTCTATTTTACCGGGGCCACGGCGGCGGAAGCGATACTCCTCATGATCGTGGTCGGGCATCCGCTGCTGGAGGGTCGCGGCGGCGGTTTATGGCGGCTGGTGCGCCGGCTCCTGGGCGCGGTGGCGCTGGTCTCGGTCGGCGCGGCGGCGGTCGGCTACGGCTGGCTCGGGCGCTATCTGATCGAGGCCACCCTCTATTCGACCGCCGTGTTCACGGCCCTCTTTCTGCTGCGCGAACTGGTCGCCGAGGGAATCGACATCCTGCTCGGTTCCGAAATGGCGCGCACGCGCCTCAACGTGTCGTCGCGGACGTTGCAGCGGCTCAAGTTCTGGCTCGCCGCCGGGGTCGACCCGGGCCTGGCGCTGTTCGGCCTGTTCCTGGTGGCGCCGTTCTGGGGGTTACCGTACCGGGACATGGTCGATTCGATGGTGGCGGCGGCCAAGGGCTTCCGCATCGGCAACATCACGTTCTCGCCGGTCGCCATCGTCACCGCGCTTGCCGTCTTCTTCCTCGGCATGGCGGTCACGCGCCTGATCCAGCGCAAGCTGATGGACGGCGTGCTGCCGGAAACGCGGCTCGACTCCGGAGCGCAGCATTCGCTGACGGCGGGCATCGGTTACGTCGGCTTCATCGTCGCGGTCGCGCTCGCGATCGCGGTCGCCGGCGTCGATCTGACCAACGTCGCGCTGGTCGCCGGCGCGCTGTCGGTCGGCATCGGTTTCGGCCTGCAGAACATCGTCAACAATTTCGTTTCCGGCCTGACCCTGCTGGTCGAACGGCCGATCAGCGTCGGCGACTGGGTCGTGATCGGCGCGCACGAGGGCCGGGTCAAGCGCATCAGCTTCCGCTCGACCGAAATCGAAACCTGGCAGCGGGCTTCGGTCATCATTCCCAACGCCGAGATCCTGTCGACAGCGGTGGTGAATTGGACTTTCAACGACCGGACCGGACGGATCGAAATTCCGGTCGGCGTGGCCTACGGCTCGGACACGGCCAAGGTCCGCGGCGTGCTCGAAGCCTGCGCGCGGGCGCATCCGCGCATCCTCGCCGATCCCGCGCCGGTCGCGCTGTTCCGCGCCTTCGGCGAATCGAGCCTCGATTTCGAGCTGCGCTGCTTCACCGACAACGTCATGGAACGCCTGGCCATCACCAGCGACCTGCTGTTCGCCATCGACCGCCGCTTCCGCGAAGAGGGGATCGAAATTCCCTTCCCGCAACAGGTCGTCTACCAAATCGATTCGTCGCCGGGAAAAGCCTAATCTTTCCTTATTTCGCGAACGGGGCCATGTGCCGGCGCATGAATGCGCTCGCGCGCAGGATCGCGTCGCGCGCGGCGAGATCGTCGGCGAAGGTGCGGACGTGCCGCTCGCGGAAATCGAACCCGCGCCCGACGCCCGGATAAAGCACGAGCGTCACGTCGCGGCCCTTGGCGCGCATCGCGTCGGCCGCCATCTCGATGTTGCGGCGGCGTTGGTACTGTTCCTGGTCGCCGAGCGTGAATAAGGTCGGAACCGCGAGATTTTCGGCCTCGGGGGCGAAGCGATAGACCTGCATCGGCTCGGGCGCGTTGGGGTCCTGCAGGTGGGGGTAGTAGCCGACGTAGCAGGCGACGGCTTTCTCCTGGCGCTTGTGGGTCACGGCCGCCTTGAGCGCGTAGTAGCCCCCGCGCGAGATCGCGTACAAACAGGCGCGCGCGGCGGATATGTCCGGCCGCGCAAGCAGGACGTCCAGCCCGACGGCGGTATCGGCCTCGAGCGCGTAGTCGTGTTCGATCGGCATGGCCGGAATGAAGCGCAGCTGGAACAGATCGGGCGCGAGCACGACGAACCCCTGCGCCGCAAGCCGACGCGCGTGCGCGCGGAACTCGTTGTCGAGACCGCGTCGGCCGTGAACGAACAGCACCGGAGGGTATTTGCCGTCGCCCTTGGGACGCAGCAGCAGGGCCACGACCTCCTCTTCGCCGCTTTTGTAGGTCAATTCCCGGCTCTCGACCGGATGAGCCGTCGGCGCGGGCAGGCGGCCTTCGGTCCACCAGGCATCGTCCCACCACCAGGGCGCTTCGATTTGACGCGCCTGCTGCGCGATCGCGGGCGCCGCGTCCAGAAGCGACAGAACGGCGAAAACGCCGATGGCGGCGGCAATCGAACGATCGGGAAGGCGCATGTGCGGTCACCTGATAAGGGGTTGGGTCGTTTCGGTATAGGCCGTGAGGGCCAATTCGCGCAAGAACGCCCCTGGCCCGCATGGACCCGAACGTTTAAGGTAGCCCTGTGTAGCCCAAGGATTTGACAACAATGATGATTTCCCGGATCGGTGCGGCCTGGGCGGTGGTTGTTCTGCTGGCGATGCCGGCGGCGGCGGCCGATATCGTGTCCCATCGCGGCGTCTACGAACTGAAACTTTCGGCCGCGCGCCAGGGCGGCGCCTTCGTCGACGCGCGCGGCGGGCTCGACATGACGATCGAGAAGACCTGCGACGGCTGGCTGCTGACTCAGGACCTGGGGATGGAACTGGCGACCGCGCAAGGGGCGGAAGTGCGCCAGTTGATCCGCTATTCCGGCTGGGAATCCCTCGACGGTCGTCGCTACCGTTTCGTTTCGCGCACCCAAACCGGCGCCGATCAAAAGGAATCGCGCGGTCAAGCGCGCATCACGGCGAACGACCTTTCCGGCGAAGCGGCCTTTCAGGCGCCCAAGACGCAGATCGCGAAACTGCCGCCGGGGACCCGCTTTCCCATCGCCCACGCGGCGTGGCTGATCGACCGCGCGCTGGCGGGCGAGCACCAGGCGCCGAGCGTCGTGTTCGACGGCACCGACGGCGAGGGGCCGCAGAACGTGACCGCGTTCATCGGCCGCAAGGTCGGCGCGGGCGAGCACGAGTACGGGCGCGGCGCGCTCGGTCCTCTCGCCGCGCGCGACGGCTGGACCATGCGCCTCGCGTTTTTCGCCGAGGGCAGCCGGGACGCCTCGCCCGAATACGAAATGGAGATTTTCCAGCTCGCCAACGGCGTCGCGCCGCGCATGGTGGTGGATTATCGCGACTTTTCGGTCGTGCTCGACATCCGCAGGATCGAACCGATCGCGGCGCCGAACTGTCCGTGACGATGGGGATGCCGTCATGTCCCTAAAGATTCCGACCTTCGGGTTGATCGCCGCTCTCGGTTTCGTCCTGCTCGGTCCGAGGGCGGCGGTCGCCGCCGAGCCGGGGGGCGGCTTTGTCGGTCTCCAGGTACAGGGGGTCAATGCCGCGGCGACGGCGGCGCTCGGCCTCGATACCGCCAAGGGGGTGCTGGTGCGCGACGTGGCCGCCGGGGGGGGCGCCGACTTGGCCGGGATTCGCCGCGGCGATTTGATCCTGAAGCTCGGCGGCGAGGACATCGACTCCTTCGAGCGGCTGCTCCAGGTCATCAACAAGACGGCCCCCGATCAAGTCGTGCCCGCGACCGTTTTCCGCGCCGGCAAGACGATCGAATTGAGCCTGAAAGTCGGTTCGTGGCCCCCGGCGCGGAAGGTGGATCGCGACGCCACCGGCCACCTGCCCGAAGCGGGCCTGACCATGGTCGCGCTCACGCCCAAGATGCGCGATCGGTTTTCGGTGCGCTGGAGCTCGACCGGCGTGCTGGTGACGCTGGTCGACGAAAGCAAGGCGCCGGGGATCGGGATCAAGCGCGGCGAAATCATCCACCAGGTCAACCAGGAAGACATCTGGCTGCCCGACCATGTCATCGGCCGCTACAAGCAGGCCAAGGCCGCCAAGCGCGGCTCGCTTCTGCTGCTGGTCGAAGGCCCCGAGGGATACCGCTTCGTCGCGTTGGCGATTCGTTGACGATTACCGCGCCGGTTTTTTCTCGATTTTGTTGGCGATCGGCTTCAGGGACTGAAGGTACGCCGCCATCGCCTTGCGGTCGTCGGCGGACAAGCGGCCGGTGCCGTGGCGGATGACCTCGCCCATCAGGCCGCCGGCCACGTCGCCGTCGGGCAACGTTCCGGTTTCCAGGAAATAGACGAGATCGGTGGTTTTCCAGGCGCCGATCCCGGTCTTCCCATCCGGGGTGACGTTGGGCGCGGGCTTGCCTTCGGCGCCGTCGGTGGAACCCGCCATCCACCGGTCGCGCCGGAGCCCGCCGAGCCGGTCGCGCTGGGTATGGCATTCGGCGCAATGGCCGGCCGCCTCGACCAGGTAACGGCCCCGGTTCCATTGGGCGTCGCGCGCGGGGTCCGGGGCCAGCGGGCCTTCGCGGAAATAGAGCAGCTTCCACGCCCAGGCGCCGAGGCGCAGGTTGAACGGAAACGGCGCCTGATGGGGTTTGTTCGGTCGCGCGACCGGGGGCAGCGTGAAGATGTAAGCCTTGAGATCGCGCAAATCCCGCTCCGTCAATCCGGTGAACGACGGATAGGGGAAGACCGGGAAATAATGTTCGCCCTTGGGCGAGACGCCCTTGCGCATGGCGCGGATGAAATCCTCGTCGCTCCAGCGGCCGATGCCGTGGACCGGATCGGGGGTGATGTTGGGGCCGAAAAACACGCCGAACGGCGTCTCCAGCGCGCGGCCGCCCGCGAGCAGCGCGCCCTTGTTCTTGAGATCGGTGTGGCAGGAGGTGCAGTTGCCGGCGGCGAACACGGTTTCGCCGCGTTTAGGGTCGCCTGTTTGCGCGCGCGCGTCGCCGCTCGAACAAACGAACGCCGCCGTCGCCAGCAGGGCGACGGCGGCGCGCGCGCGAATCATGATCGTCCGGCGGCTCAGCGCTTGACGCGGAAGTCGTCGTGGCAGCCGCCGCAGGTCTTGCCGACGGCGCTGACCTGGGCCTTGACGGCGTCGACGTTGCCGGCCTTGGCGAGATCGGCAAGCTTCGCGGTTTCGGCCTTGAATGCGGTCATCTTGGCCTTGAAGTCGTCCGGCTTGGCCCAGATTTCGGGCTTGGCGTCGGAATCGGGAATGTCCTTGGAGGCGGCCGGAAAGACGTCCTCGGCGATCACCGCGAGCGCGGCGAGGTTGGCGGCCTTTTGCGCCAGGGCCGGTCCCCATGGGATTTCGCCCTTGGCGACTCCGGTGAGCGGGCCGAACTGGAAGGCGACCGCGCGCATCACGCCCTGGCGGTACTTGAGCAGGTTGGCGGGATTGGCCTGGGCGTAGGCCATGCCGGCGCCAAGCGCGATCAGGGCTCCGGCGGCGATCGTGGTCTTGAGCAGGCGAATCATGGTTGGGAGTCTCCTCCTGACAGGTTGAACCTCAAAGCAACAACTACACGAACTTCAATTCAGGATTTCTTCTTGGCGCGAGCGGCAGCAATGGCCTGTTTCAGGGATTCCTCGTCAGTCTCACCGGGAATCAGAATGTCGCCGACGACGAAGCTCGGCGTGCCGCGGATGCGCAGCGATTCCGCCAGTTCCTGGTTCCGCTCGATCTCCTTCAGGACCGACGGGTCCTTCATCTTCTCGCGGACGGCTTCGGGTTTGAGCCCGACCGCCTTGACCTCGGCCATCACGGTTTCCTCGTTGACGGCGCGCGCGGACAGGGCCATCAGCCGGTTGTGCAGCGCGACGTACTTGTCGGGCGCGATCTTGAAGGCGGCGATGGCCGCGCGCGAGGCGAACATGGATTCGGGCCCGAGGACGGGGAGTTCCTTGTAAACGAAGCGGACGTTGCCGTCGCTTTTCAGGACGCTCTGCACGGTGCCGTGCACGCGCTTGCAGTAGCCGCAGCGGTAGTCGAAGAATTCGACCAGGGTGACGTCGCCCTTGGCGTTGCCGCCGACGGGCGAGGCCGGATCGCGCTCGATGGCGTCGCGGCGCTTGGCGATGGCGTCCCCGGTCCCCTTGGCTTCCTCCGCTTCTTCCTTGGTGCGCAGGTTGTTGATCGCCTCGACCAGCACCTCGGGATTCTTGAGCAGGTATTGGCGGACGATGTCCTCGACCTGCTTCTTCTGTTCGGGCGAGAGCGCCTGTCCCCAAGCGAGGGACGGAACGACGAGCAGCACGGCGAGAGCCGGCGCGGCGGCGGCACGGAAGATGCGGCTGAGCATGGTGGGGGGTCCTGATGGAATACGTTCGGGCGTCACTATGGAGCACCGGGCGCTACCTGCCAAGCGCCGGCCGTCCCGCGCGGCCTTCACGAGCTTGTGACCCGGATCAGCGGGAGAGGCGGATGCCCGAGACATGCGCGGCTGGGGCGTTTCCGGGTACCGGCGCCACGGCCAGGCCGATGAAGACGACGCGCACGCGCAACGGATCGTCGCCCGGCCACAAGTCGCGATAGATCCGTTGCAGATCCACCGTTTCGAACCACCATCGGCCGGCGTTCTCGCGCCCGCCGCGGGCGATGTAGAGCGGCGCGCGCGGTTCGGAGGCTTCCGGCTTGAGCGCGGTGCCGCGGCGGAGCGCGCTGTCGGCCCAGGCGATGGCAAAGGAGCGGTCGTGGGGCGGCAGCGCGCCGCCGACGGGCGCGGACGTTCCGCGCGCGCCCTTGGCGCCGCCCTGGAAACCGACGACGAGACGGACCGGGTGCAAGCCCTCGCCGTGGAAATCCACGTTCCACGACCAGCTCAGATCGGGAGTCATGAACGCCGGGGCGTCGATGCGCCGGACGAGGATGAACCCGTCGTTCCCGGGCACCAGCTTCAACGCCGGAACGCCGTCGAGTTCGACCACGCGCGCCTGGCCGGGCGCGATCCTGCCTTCGCTCGTCCAATCGCCGGGCAGGCCGGCCGCGACCAGGTCCGGCGTGGGGCCGAGGACGTCGAGCTTGCCCTCGATGTCGATTCCCCCCGCGCGCGGCGCGGCGCAGCCGGCGAGGGCGAGCGACAGGGCGAACGCGGCCCCGCGCGCGCCCGGCGTCATTTGCGCTCCCGGGCGGATTCGAGAATGTCCTGGGCCTGAAGCCAGCCGGGGGAGCCGCGCGGCAAAAGCTGCTCGGCGCGCCCGGCGTGATAGCGCGCCTCGTTCTTGCGGTTGAGCAGCATCGCCTCCTCGGCCAGCGCGAGCGAGCTTTCCGCCATATCGCCCTTGCGCCCGTGGGCGATGGCGAGCTGGCGCCAATAAAACGGCTGCGCGCGGTCTTCGCGCAGCGCCGTGTTCAGGTTTGCGATCGCCGGCTCCAACAGGGCGGGGTCCTGGGACTCGATCTGCACGCGGGCGAGATCGCCCTTAAGCAGCCCCGAATCGGGCAATAGCCGCACGGCGGTCTGGTAAGGGCCGACGGCTTCCGCGCCGCGGCCGTTTTCGAACAGCATTTGGCCCTTGAGTTCGTGGAAATAAGGATCGTCGGGACGCTCGCGGATCAACTCGTCGATCAGCGGCAGCGCCTTGTCCAGTTGCGGTACGCGGTAATAGGCGATGGCGCGCGCGTAGCGGGCGACCATGCTCTTGTCCCGTTCCGGGTACTGGCGCAGCGTGTGACCGAGCGGATTGAGGAAAGCGAAGAGCTTGGCCTTCATGCGCTGGTGCATGTTTTCGAACGCCGCCGAGAGCGGGACCGCTGAGTGGGGCGAAGCGGCGACATGCTGGAGCATGACCTCGATGCGCTCGCGGCTTAAGGGGTGGGTGCGCAGGTACGGGTCCTGGCGGTCGGGCGTGCGCGGGTCCTGCTTTTCGAGCGTCTGCATGAATTCGAGCAACCCTTGCGCCGACTGGCGGGTGCGATCCAGGAACTGGAGGGCGGCGGCGTCGGCCGCCGATTCCTGCGTGCGGGAGAAGGCGAGGAAGCCGCGCATCGCCGTGCTCGCGCCGCCCATGATCACCGCCGCGCCGGCGTCGCCGCGCCCGGTGCCGATCGCCGCGGCACCGCCGAGGATCATAGCGAGAATTTGCTGGGCCGAAGCCTTGCGCATCTCTTCTTCCATCCGGGAGAGATGCCCGCCCGAGATATGGCCGACTTCGTGCGCGATCACGCCGATCAACTGACCGGAATGGGCGCTTTGCAGGATCAGCCCGGTGTTGATGAACAGGCGCTGGCCGCCAGCGACGAAGGCGTTGAGGGAGCGGTCGTTGACCAAATGGATGCGGACGTCGTCCGGATTGAGCCCGGCGGCCTGGAAGAGTGGCGTCGCATAGGCGCGGATGATATTTTCGGTCTCGGCGTCCCGGATCAGGGACAGCTTGCCCGACTGGGCGAGGGCCGGCTGGGCGGCGCCGACGAACGCGCCGACGACGGCGGCGACGACGGCGAGAATCGGGGCAGGAATGCGTATCGACAAGGAATTTTCACCGATGCCGGGGTGCGGGAAAGGTAGTCAGCGCCCCCCCCGGCGTCAATTGACGGGGCCGGCCTCGGCCCTGGTCGTCGCCCTGGCCCTTGCGCCGGGCGTTTTCCTGGGCGGATGCACGGGCAAGCCGGACGAGTCCAAGCGCGGCACCGTCGGTTTCGTGCAGGGGTTTCTCGGTGGCGTCGCCGCCGACGAGCCGCGCGCGGCGCTGGTCGGGCGCGAAATCCTGTCCGCGGGGGGATCCGCCGCCGACGCGGCGGTGGCCACCTATTTCGCGCTCGCGGTCACGCTGCCGTCGCGGGCGACGCTCGGCGGCGGCGGCGTCTGCCTGGCCCACGACGCGGCCAAGGCCGTGGACAAATCCTCGATGCTCGATTTTGCCGCGTTGGCGTCCAAGGCGTCGGCCGGTCCGGGCGCGACGGCGCTGCCGATGAACGCGCGCGGGTTCTTCCTGCTGCACGCCCGCCACGGCCGATTGAAATGGGAACAGCTGGTGACCCCGGCGGTGAACATGGCCCGCTTCGGGGTGCCGCTGCCGCGGGCGCTGGCGCGGGATTTGGCCGGTGCCGGCGGCGCGCTCGCCGGGGACGGCGCCGCGCGGCGGATTTTCGGTCGGGCCGACGGCGCGGGCTTGCTCCGCGAGGGCGATCGGCTGATCCAGATCGATCTCGCGGCGATGCTGGATCGCATCCGCACCAACGGCCCCGGGTACTTGTATGTCGGCGAGGGCGCACACAAGCTGATCGAGGCCTATCGCGCCGCGGGCCACGCGCTCGATCGGGACGAGTTGAGGGATGTCGTGCCGACGTGGCGCGAGGCGGCGGTGTTGCCGATCGAAAGCCGGGGGCGGCGGGCGCTTGCCTATGTCACCGTCGCGCCGGCGCTCGCCGGTTCCGCCGCAGGACGGATCGTCGCCCAGCTCGCCGACAAGGACCGCTACGCCCGCGCCGGGGAAAACGAGCGCGCGCCGATGTTCCTCGATGCCGCCCGCCGCGCCCTGGCCGAATTTCCGGCGGCGACCGCGTCGGCGGACGGCCGGGCGGCGACGGCGATCGTTGCCGCCGACCGCGACGGCCAAGTGGTCGCCTGCGCGGTGACGCCGCACCGGCCGTTCGGCGCCGGCCGCGTCGCGCCCGGCACCGGAATCCTGGTCGCGCCGCCGCCGCCGCCCGGCGCGGACGGGCCGGCCGGGCTCGCGGCGATGATCGTCAACGACCGTCGCGGCGACGGCGTGCTGTTCGCGGCCGCCGCGGGCGGCGGGATGGCGGCGAGCGCGACGGCCCAGGTCGCGGCGCGCGCGGCGCTCCAGGGCCGTCTGCTCGAGGACGCGCTCGCCGAGGCGCGGCTGAGCCCGATGGGGGCCGCCCGCGACGAGGGGAATGTCAACGCGCTCGCCTGCCCGGGCGGCTTGCGCGAGGGGCCGACGTCATGCGCGCTCCGGACCGATCCGCGCGGTCTCGGCCTCGCGGCGATGGCGAACTGATCGATGGTTCTCAAAAGCTCGCGTCGCGGCGGCGTCGCCCCCTTCATCGTCATGGACGTCATGCGCGAGGCCAACGCGCGCGCGGCCAAGGGGGAATCGATCCTGCACCTCGAGGTCGGCCAGCCGTCGACGCCCGCGCCCAAGGGCGTGGTGGAAGCCGCCCGGCGCGCGCTCGCCGGGAACCGCCTCGGCTACACCGAGGCGTTCGGCATGCCGGAATTGCGCGCACGCATCGTCCGGCACTACCGGGACGCCTACGGGGTCGAGGTGCCGGCGGCGCGCATCGTCGTCACCACCGGGTCGTCGAGCGGGTTCGTGCTCGCCTTCCTCGCCGCCTTCGACGCGGGCGACCGGGTGGCGCTGGCGGTGCCCGGCTATCCCGCTTACCGCAACATCCTCGCGGCGCTCGGGATCGAGCCGGTCCTGGTCGAAGCCGGAGCCGAGGATCGCTTCCAGCCGACGCCCGAGGCGCTCGACCGTCTCGGCGGCCGGCTCGACGGCCTGATCGTGGCGAGTCCGGCCAACCCGACCGGGAGCATGATTTCGCGCGCGGAACTGGAACGGCTGGCGGCGTATTGCCGGACGCGCGGCATCCGCCTGGTGTCCGACGAGATTTATCACGGCATCGTCTTCGCCGGCGCGGCCGAAACGGCGCTCGCGTTCGACGCCGAATCCGTCGTCATCAACAGCTTTTCGAAATACTATTCGATGACCGGCTGGCGGCTCGGCTGGATGGTGGTGCCGGAATCGCTCGCCCGCGCGGTCGAATGCCTGACCCAGAATCTCTATATCTCGCCGCCGACGCTGTCGCAGATCGCAGGGCTGGCCGCGTTCGACTGCCGGGCCGAGCTCGACGCCAACGTCGCGCGCTACGCCGAAAACCGGCGCCGGCTGCTGGCCGAGCTGCCCAAGGCCGGGTTCGACACGTTCGCGCCCGCCGACGGCGCGTTCTATCTCTACGCCGACGTCGGCGCGCTGACCAACGACAGCGCCGAATTCTGCCGGCGGATGCTGGCGGAAACCGGCGTCGCGGCGACGCCGGGTCTCGATTTCGATCCGGGGCGCGGGAACCGCTTCGTGCGCTTTTCGATCGCGGGCGCGACCGAGGACATGGCCGAAGCGGCGCGGCGGCTCGCTGCTTGGCGCAAATAATTAAACGGGGCGGGCGTTATTCGGGCCAATCTTCGCGCACGATCAAGCGCCAGGCGTTCCGATACGCGACGAGGTGGCGGGCGCGCTCGTTCAGTTGATCCATGACCAGATACCGGAGCCTGGCGATGGCACGCGGAAATTCGCGGAATCGATTGCCGTCGATATCGCTGGCTGCCAGGAATCGCTCGGGATGGTCGTTGATCAGATCGCGCCATTCTTTTTTGAGAAATCCATTATAGGGCGGATAGGATTTCGTGAACTCGTAGATCGTCATGTCACGGGCGCCGGACGGCGGATAAACATGGGGCGGTCCCGGCAGCCCAAGATCGAAATGAAGGTTGGGAAATTTTTCGATTAACCATCGCACATAATTCGGGCCATAAATCGTGGATCGATCGGGATAGCGGATTTGGCCCAGATGGCACCAAATTACCCGTGCGCCCGGATAGCGGGCGAATAACGTCTCGAGCGGCGGCAGCAATACGTCCTCGATTTCGTAATGGATTTGGAAGGCGACACCGCTTTCCTCGCTAAAACGGAAAAGGGCCTGCACGGCCGGTGAATCGAGGGGGATCGTGATGTCACGGTCGTTGCGGCCGGCTTTCGCTTGCAGCGGCGACGGATAATGGCGCAGCTCATGTTCGCCCATGAAGAAATATTCGCCGCTTCGAATTTCGGCGATGGCCGTGTCCACGAATGATTGGCCATCGTTGAACCAATGGCGCGTTACGCCGTCGCTGGTGGTCGGAATGAAATACGCCGGATATTGCCGGTGCAGATCGAGCGATGAAGCTCCTCCGCCCGGTGATTGAAAAATCGGCGCAAACGCGATTTGGGCAACATCGTTCCGATCCATCTCGCTTCGGATAAAGTCGATGTCGTAGAGTTTCGGATTATACGTGGCCTCGGTATCGATGATCGGCAGCCGGCCCTGGGTCAGGATCGCGCGGATACGTTGGCGCCAGCCGGCGATTGATACGGCGCGAGATAACAGGCGTGGACCCTCGATCGCATCCGACGGCGAAGGCGCCAGGGACGACGCATTGGCCAGCGCGGCCGCCGAACCGACAATGAACCGGCGTCTGTTCATGAGGTCGCTGGCCCTGCCCCCGCATTTTATTGGGTCGAACGATCGCCGTCCTGGGCCTCATCGCCTGGCGGCGGTAGGGAGGCCTACCCGCGACGCCACCAGCCGCGCTTGGCCGGCGCGCCCTCGCTCTTGCCGACTTCGACGATCTCGGTCTTGCGCGCGCGCAGACGGCGCTCGCGCTCCTCGGGCGTTTCGTCGTGCGAAGGCACGCCTGACGGCGTGACGTGCGGCGTCGGCGCGGGCGGCTCGGGTTGCGATGTCGGCGCGGGCGGTTCCGGCGCCCGCGTTTCCTGTGCGGGCGGCTTGTCGTACGACGGCGTTTCCGAAGGCTTGACGCGCGGCGGCGGAGTCTCGGCCTCCTCGCGCTCGGCGTCCGGCTCGTAGCGTCCGAAGCGCGGGCCGTCGAGGAACGCGATGCCCGCCTCCGCCGGCGTGGTCACGCGAAACTCGCGGCGCGCGGGCGAATCCCCGCGCGCGCCGTATGATGCGCCGTCATCCCTGGGGCGTTCCGGTCGGGTCTGTTCGGGTGCGATCGGGGGCCGGCTTTCGGTGTCGCGCGGTTCGGCCGGACCGGCGAAGCCGCCGGTCTCGCCCTGGCGATGGCGATTGCGCCCGCCGCGCCGTCCGCGCCGGCGCCGGCGGCGTCGGCCCTCGCGCGGCTGGCCGTCGGGGCCGGTTTCGTAACCGCTCCCCGATCCGCCTTCCAATTCGCCTTGGCCTTCCGCTTGGTCCGGTTGCCGTTCGGGTCCGGGTTCGGATTCGCCGGCGTGGGGTGCCGGGGGCTGATCCTCGCCGGGCCCGGTCGCGCCGAACGGCGCATCGGGTTGGGGCGAACTCAGGGGGTAGGCGGCGCCTTCCATCCCTTGTTCCGGCCCGCGCGCCGCGCCGCGAGGCGCGCCTTCGTGAGATCCTTCGCCGCCGCGCCCGCGTCCGCGCCGTCCGCGCCGTCCGCGCCGCCCGCGCCGGCGGCCGTCGCCGCCCTCGCGGGCCGCGTCGTCGGCGGCGGAAATTTCGGCCTCGGCGCCGGATTCGCTTTCGACCGGCGCGACCTCCTCTTCGGCCGGGATGTCTTCGTCCTCCTCGGGCACCGTCGTCGGCGCGCTGACCGGCGCCACCACGACGGGGGGGCCGCTGCGCGCCTTGGCGCGGTCGATGCGGTGCGCGGGCGGCACCAGGGTGTCGTCGGCGGCGAGCGTGACGCGGAACGCGAAGCGCCGCTCCATCTCGCTCAACGCCGCGCGCTTGTGGTTGAGGATGAACAGCACGATCGGCGTCGCGGCGTGGACGACGATCTCCTCGGCGCGGCCGCGCGCGCCCTCGTCCTCGATCGCGCGCAGGATCGCCAGCGCCGAGGTGTCGGTCGCGCGCCGCACACCGGTGCCGCCGCAATAAGGGCAGGGCACCGAACTGGTCTCGATCAGGCTCGGGCGCAGCCGCTGGCGCGACATTTCGAGCAGGCCGAAGTGGCTGATGCGCCCGATCTGGATGCGCGCGCGGTCGTGGCGCATCGCCTCCTTGAGGCGGCGCTCGACCTGGTTCTGGTTGCGGCTGCTCTCCATGTCGATGAAGTCGATGACGATCAGGCCGGCGAGGTCGCGCAAGCGCAGCTGGCGCGCGATTTCGTCGGCGGCCTCGAGGTTGGTGCGGAACGCGGTTTCCTCGATATGGCGCTCGCGGGTGGAGCGGCCCGAATTGACGTCGATCGACACCAGGGCCTCGGTCTGGTTGATGACGATGTAGCCGCCGGAGCGGAGTTGGACCTGCGGGCTGTGGATGGTGGCGAGCTGGTCCTCGACCTGATAGCGCCGGAGCAGCGCCACCGACGGCTCGGTATAGAGCTGGACCCGCCGGACGTGGCTCGGCACCAGCAGCTTCATCAGGTCGCGCGCCTGGCGGTAGCCGTCCTCGCCGGCGACGATCACCTCGTCGATGTCGTCGCTGTGGAGGTCGCGGATCGCGCGCTTGATGATGCTGCCTTCCTCGTAGACCAGCGCCGGCGCGATCGATTCGAGCGTACGCTCGCGCACCTCGGCCCAGGTCCGCATCAGGTATTCGAAGTCGCGGTGAATCTCGGTCTTGGAACGCTCCGCCCCGGCGGTGCGGACGATCACCGCCATGCCTTCGGGAATGTCGAGTTCGTCGACCACCGATTTCAGCCGCTGGCGGTCGGCGCCGCCCGCGATCTTGCGCGAAATGCCGCCGCCGCGCGCGGTGTTCGGCATCAGCACGCAATAGCGCCCGGCGAGCGAGAGATACGTGGTCAGCGCCGCGCCCTTGGTGCCGCGCTCTTCCTTGACCACCTGGACCAGCAGGATCTGGCGCCGCTTGATGACTTCCTGGATCTTGTAGTGGCGCCGCCGGCGCGCGGGCGACGGTCGACGGACTTCGAGATCGTCGTCGGAATCGCCGCCCAGCACCTCGACCGGCGCCGGTTTCGGGGACTCGCCTTCGTCGGGAATCGGGGGCAGCGGTTCGTCGGCGGGAGCTTCGGCGTCGGGCGCGGACCCGGCGGCTTCCCCGGCAACGTCCCCGACCGTATGCTCGGTCGCGCCTTCGGCCCGTTCCGTATCGAGCGGAGCCGTCTCGGCCGCGTCGGCGGGGGGCATGTCGACCGGCGCCGTTTCGGCGGCGGCGATGTCCGGCTCTTCCGCCGGAATATCCTCGGGAGCCGTTTCCGCGCCCAAGGAGTCCTCCGGCGGTTCCTCGCCGGGTTCGTCCGCGGGGGGCTCGCGCTCGATGCGGGCGCCTCCGGTCCGTTCGGCGCGCTCGGACCGGCTCGCGGCCGCGTCCTCGGCGATGAGCGCTTGGCGGTCCTCGACCGGAATCTGGTAGTAGTCGGGATGGATTTCGTTGAAGGCGAGGAACCCGTGACGGTTGCCGCCGTAGTCGACGAACGCGGCCTGGAGCGAGGGTTCGACCCTCGTCACCTTGGCGAGATAGATGTTGCCGCGAAGCTGTTTGCGGGATGCGACCTCGACGTCAAAGTCCTCGAGCCGCGTTCCGCTGACGACCACCACCCGGGTTTCCTCCGGGTGGGCGGCGTCGATGAGCATTTTTTTGGTCATTGGCGCTGAAACTCCAACGCACCGCCGCCGCCGGAATCGATGCCTCGATACCGGGACGGGCGGGGCGAATAGGTGGGTGGGAAATGGAACCGGCCGAACCGGCGCCGAGAGCCCGGAGCGGGAAACCCCGCCTGACGGGCGATGTCGGCCGCGCGGCTCGAACCAGCATGGAAAACCTCTAAACTGACGTGGGTTGGGCCGTTCGGGAGCCGCGCGGACGGGCGCGCGGACTTCCCCGGCCCAAGGCCGCCCTCCCAGCGCCATCTCGATGCGGCGATCTTCGCTCGACAAGGGGCGCTTTGATGAGCGCGGCTTGGGTTAAGATAATCGCAGGACTCGTGATCCACAATGTTAATGTTCCCCGTTAAGGTTCCCCGGGCCTAACCCGCCGGAATCCAAGGATGATCCGCCTGCGGCGGGGGGTTGCGCGTTGCGGCGCGGGCCGGGCGGGGAGTATATTTGGCGTCCTCGGCGGGCGTTCGACACAACCTATGGCGTAGCATGCATCGGTCTCGGGTCCTATCGGCTGTTGCCCTGTCGGCGGTCGCGGGCGCGTGGCTCGCGTTTTCGGCCCTGCCCGGTTTCGGCGGGGGCTCGCACGCCGCCGAATCGGCGAAGCCGGTGGTCGACGACATCCGCGCCGCCGATCACGGCACCCACACCCGGATCGTGCTGTCCCTCGACCGTTCGGTCGGCTTTACCGTCTTTCCGCTCGCCGATCCGTACCGCGTGGTGATCGACCTGCCCGAGGTCGGCTGGCGGCTTCCCCCGCAACCGCTCCCGACCGGGATCGGCTTGATGGAGCGCCTGCGCTACGGGCTCTTTCAGCCGGGCACCACGCGGGTGGTGCTCGACATGAAAGCCCCGGTGGCGATCGGGAGCGCCTTCTGGCTGGAGGTGGACGGCCAAGGCCGGCACCGCCTGGTGGTGGACATCGGCGCCACGTCGCGCGACGCGATGATCGCCGGCTTGCGCGACGGCTTGGTGAAGGTCGCCGCCGGCGGCGAGGCGAAGGCCGCGCCCGTTCCGGACGCCGCCCGTCGGCTGTCGGCGCTGACGCCGCCGCCTCCTCCGGCCGCGACGCCCGCCGCGCGCGCCAAGCCGACGCCCCCGGCGCCGGCCGCGCCCGCCGACAACGGCGAAACCGACGTGTCGGAAAAGGTCGCGGCCCTGACCGCGCCTGTGTCCCCGTCGGCCGCGCCGTCGGTCGAGGAACCGGAGGCCGCCCCCTTCGGCGCGCCGCCGCGCAAGCCCTCGGCCCGGCGGTTCGGCGGCAAGCGCCTCATCGTCATCGATCCCGGCCACGGCGGGCCCGACCCGGGCACCATCGGCGCCAACGGCACCTACGAGAAGCACGTCACCTTGGCCATGGCCAAGGAACTCAAGCGCCAGCTCGAGCAGACCGGACGTTACAAGGTTGTACTAACGCGCGAGCGCGACATTTTCCTCCGCCTGCGCGACCGGGTCGCGTTCGCGCGCGAGTCGAGCGCCGATCTGTTCATGTCGATCCACGCCGACAGCATCGCCGACGGCTCGGCGCGCGGGCCGTCGGTCTACACGCTGTCGGAAAAGGCGTCCGACCGCGAGGCGGCCGACCTGGCGGAAAAGGAAAACAAGGCCGACGTCATCGCCGGCATCGACCTGAGCCACGAGACGCCCGAAGTGGGCTCGATCCTGATCGACCTGGCGCAGCGCGAAACCATGAACCGATCGGCCCACTTCGCCGCCGGCATGATCGGCGAAATCCGCAAGGAGACGACGGTGCTGCGCAATACCCACCGCTTCGCCGGGTTTGCCGTGCTCAAGGCGCCCGACGTCCCTTCGGTCCTGGTCGAGCTCGGCTTTCTCTCCAACCCCGCGGACGAAAAGGCGCTCCTGAGCCGCGCCCACCGCACCAAGCTGGCCCAGGCGATCGTGCGCGCGACGGACCGCTTCTTCACCCGCATCGAGGAAGCGAAGCGCTGATCGTTCCCGCCGCCCGCGCGCGCTTTTATGGATGCGCGTCACGCCGGTAGGCGTGCATTCGCACGACGATTCGCCCGCGCGCATTGACGTTTTGTTAGGAAATAGCGGCTACTTCTGGCTCCGATACCAGTCGGAGGGCGCCAGAATGGCCAAGTATCCTTTCGTGGTGGGCTTGCGCACCGCGCGGCCCGTCGAGCGCATCGAACAATGGCTGCTGGCTCGTTGCCGGGGCCGATGGCACGTGCGGCTCGAGGAAATCGCTTCCGATCTTTCCCACAAGTACCTGATCGTCTCGTTCGAGCGGGCCGACGACCGCGTCCAGTTCCGCCAGGCGTTCGCCAAGGCGCACGCCGCCGCCCAGGCCGCGGCGGAAACCGCCGTCGAGCAAACGGCCGCCGAGCCCATGGACGCTCCGGCGGCCGACAAAACCGCCGCCGCCTGAGGCGCGTCTACTCCGCCGACAAGTGCCGTGGCGCGCCCAGTTCGGCGAGCGCGTCGGCGACCATGGACCGATGGCAGCGCGCGGGATCGCGTTCGTAGCACATCAGGGCGACCGGGCCTTTGCGCGCGAGATCGACGACGCGGGCGAGGCCCTTTTGCCCGTCTTCGGCGGCGATCCGCGCCGCCATGTGCGTGCGGTAGGTTGCGGCGTCGCCCGCCTTGGCCGCCGCCCGGCCTTCGTCCGGGTTGCCGAGCGCGCGGATGTGGACATAGCCGATTCCGGCGGCGAGCAGGTGCCGGCGCAGGGCGTCCCGGCGGAATTCGGGGCGCTGCGACCAGGGATGGCTGCGCACGTCGATCAGGGTCCCGACGTTCGCCGCCTTGAGGGCCGCGACGAATCCGGCGAGCGAGGCCCTCTCGTAGCCGATGGTGCAGAGTGGGCCGTCCTTATTCCCCGCCGCGCTCATGGTTTTCCTCTCGCTTGACCCAACCTTGCTCCCGGGTCCACTCTATCAGGGAAGTTCCTGGGGGAGCCCCATCCCGATGTCGGGGCTGAGAGACCGCGAAGGCGGAATACCCCAGAACCTGATCCGGGTCATGCCGGCGTAGGGAACGGAACGCGCGCGTTGAGCCCTTCGGGGCCGAACTCCTTCCCGCCCGCCGCCGATCCATTTGTCGGAGTCCGAAGGAGTCCGCGCCATGAACGTCATCGCCAAGCCGCCGCGCATTTCCGTCACCACCGGGCCCTTGCCCGCCTCGAGGAAGATTTACGTCGCGGGGGCGCGCCATCCCGACATCCGCGTGCCGATGCGCGAGATTTCCGTGCACCCGTCGGCGGGCGAGCCGCCCTTGGTGGTCTACGACACCACCGGCCCCTACACCGACCCAGACGCCAAAATCGACATCGAGCGCGGCCTGCCGCGCGTCCGCTCGCCCTGGATCAGGGCGCGCGGCGACGTGGAGGAATACGCGGGCCGCGTCCTCAAGCCCGAGGACAACGGCAACGTCGCGCCGGAGAAACTGGTGCCCGAATTTCCGGTCCGCCACCGTCCGCTGCGCGCCAAGGCGGGCAAGGCGGTGACCCAGATGGCCTACGCGCGGGCCGGCATCGTCACGCCCGAGATGGAATTCGTCGCCATCCGCGAGAACGAACTGCGCGCGCGCGATCCCGAGGCGGCCTTCGCCGTCCTCGCGGCGGGCCAGAGCTTCGGCGCCGCGATCCCCGAATACGTCACGCCCGAATTCGTGCGCGACGAAATCGCGCGCGGACGCGCCATCATTCCGGTCAACATCAACCACCCGGAGCAGGAGCCGGTCATCCTCGGGCGCAACTTCCTGGTCAAGATCAACGCCAACATCGGCAATTCCGCCGTCACCTCCTCGGTCGCCGAGGAAGTGGACAAGATGGTGTGGGCGATCCGCTGGGGCGCCGACACGGTGATGGACCTTTCGACCGGGCGCAACATCCACAATATCCGCGAATGGATCATCCGCAATTCGCCGGTGCCGATCGGCACGGTGCCGATCTACCAGGCGCTCGAAAAGGTCGCGCGGCCCGAGGAGCTCACCTGGGAAATCTTCCGCGACACCATCGTCGAACAATGCGAGCAGGGGGTGGACTATTTCACCATCCACGCGGGCGTGCGCCTCCGCCACGTTCCGCTGGCGGCGAAGCGCGTCACCGGCATCGTATCGCGCGGCGGCTCGATCATGGCCAAATGGTGCCTCGCGCACCACCGTGAGAACTTCCTCTACGAGAATTTCGAGGAGCTGTGCGACATCCTCCGCGCCTACGACGTTTCGTTCTCGCTCGGCGACGGATTGCGCCCGGGTTCGACCGCGGATGCCAACGACGCGGCCCAGTTCGCCGAACTGGAAGCCTTGGGCGAACTGACCCAGATCGCCTGGAAAAAAGACGTGCAGGTGATGATCGAGGGGCCCGGCCACGTGCCCATGCACAAGATCAAGATCAACGTCGAAAAGCAGATCAAGGTCTGCGGCGAGGCGCCGTTCTATACGCTGGGGCCGCTCGTCACCGACATCGCCCCCGGCCACGACCACCTGGTCAGCGCCATCGGCGCCGCCATGATCGGCTGGTACGGCACCTCCATGCTTTGCTACGTGACGCCGAAGGAGCACTTGGGTCTTCCCGACCGCAACGACGTGAAGACGGGCGTGATCGCCTACAAGATCGCGGCCCATGCCGCCGATCTCGCCAAGGGTCATCCCGGGGCGTCGCGCCGCGACGATGCGCTGTCCCGCGCGCGCTTCGAGTTCCGCTGGGAAGACCAGTTCAACCTCGGGCTCGACCCCGAAACCGCCAAGGACTTCCACGACAAGACCCTGCCCAAGGACGCGCACAAGACCGCGCACTTCTGTTCCATGTGCGGCCCTAAGTTCTGCGCCATGGAGATCACCCAGCAGTTGAAGGACGCGGGCGGGGCTGCGGACGCGAAGAAAGGCATGGCCGACATGTCGGCCAAGTTCCGCGAATCGGGCGGCGAGATTTACAAGGAGGAGTTCGCCGAAAAGGCCAAACCCGCGGCCGAATAGGCCGATTCAAAAGTTCTTTTTGAAGATTGGTCTGGGGCCGGACGATGGAGTATCGTCCGGCCCCGGCTCATTTCAGGCTCAGCCACCCATGCCCACCATTTCCCACGACCCCATCCGCGACCCTCATGGCGATCGCGTCCTGGTGATCGACTTCGGCTCCCAGGTGACGCAGCTGATCGCGCGGCGCGTGCGCGAAAGCGGCGTCTATTGCGAAATCCATCCCTTCAACAAGGTCACGCTTGAATCGATCAGGGCCTTCGCGCCTAAGGGCGTGATCCTGTCGGGCGGCCCCGCCTCGGTGCTGGAAGGCGACGCCCCGCGCGCCCCCGACGGGCTGTTCGCCCTGGGCCTTCCCGTCCTCGGCATCTGCTACGGCCAGCAGACCATGGTCGCGCAACTGGGGGGCAAGGTGGAAAGCGGGCACGCGCGCGAATTCGGCCGCGCCTACGTCGAGGTCACGGGCGAGAGCGAACTGTTCAAGGGCGTCTGGCAGGCGGGCGGGCGCGAGCAGGTGTGGATGAGCCACGGCGACCGGGTGACGGCGCTGCCCAAGGGCTTCCGCGTGGTCGGCGTGAGCGAAGGCGCGCCGTTTGCCGTGATCGCCGACGAAGCGCGCCGCTTCTACGGCCTCATGTTCCACCCCGAGGTGGTGCATACCCCGCACGGGGCCAGGCTGATCGAGAATTTCACCCACCGCATCGCCGGCTGCCGCGGCGATTGGACCATGGCCGCGTTCCGCGCCCAGGAAATCGCCAAGGTGCGCGCCCAGGTGGGCAAGGGCAAAGTCATCTGCGGCCTGTCGGGCGGGGTCGATTCCTCCGTGGTCGCCGTGCTGCTGTTTGAGGCGATCGGCGCGCAGCTCACCTGCGTGTTCGTCGATACCGGCCTGATGCGCCAGGGCGAGGCCGAGGAAGTAGTCGGCCTCTTCCGCGACCACTACAACATCCCGCTGGTGCACAAGGACGCCTCCGATTTGTTCCTGGGCAAGCTCGAGGGCGTCGCCGATCCGGAACAGAAGCGCAAGATCATCGGCGCCACCTTCATCGACGTGTTCGAGGCGGAAGCGAAGAAAGTCGGCGGCGCCCAGTTCCTCGCGCAAGGAACGCTTTATCCCGACGTGATCGAATCCGTTTCGTTCGCGGGCGGGCCCAGCGTCACCATCAAGTCGCACCACAACGTCGGCGGGCTCCCTGAGCGCATGAACCTGAAACTGGTCGAGCCGCTTCGGGAACTCTTCAAGGACGAGGTTCGCGCGCTCGGGCGCGAGCTGGGTTTGCCGGAACGCTTCGTCGGCCGCCACCCGTTTCCCGGGCCCGGGCTCGCCATCCGGCTTCCCGGCGGGATCACGCGGGCGAAGCTGGAGATTCTTCGCAAGGCGGACGCGATCTACCTGGAGGAAATCCGCGCCGCCGGGCTTTACGACGCCATCTGGCAGGCGTTCGCCGTGCTGCTCCCGGTGCAGACCGTGGGCGTGATGGGCGACGCCCGCACCTACGATTACGTCTGCGCGCTCCGCGCCGTGACCTCGACCGACGGCATGACCGCGGATTCGTATCCGTTCGACCACGCCTTCGTCGCCCGGGTCGCCAACCGCATCATCAACGAGGTGCGCGGCATCAACCGGGTGGTCTACGACGTGACCTCCAAGCCGCCCGGGACGATCGAGTGGGAGTGAAAGGAACTTTTTGGGAGAAACTTCATGGGCGTCGAACATCTCGATTCCGGCGAAATCCTGAGCCAGGCCGTCGTCCACGGCGATACGGTTTACCTGTGCGGCCTGACGGCGAAAAATCTCAGGCTCGACGTCGCCGGCCAGACCAAGGAGGTCCTCGCCAAGATCGACGAACGGCTGGCGAAGTGCGGCAGCGACAAGTCTCGGCTCTTGAGCGCGACCATCTACCTGACCGACATCAAGCTGAAGCCCGCCATGAACGCGGTATGGAAGGCCTGGCTCGGTGATCTGAATCGTCCGGCGCGGGCCTGCATCGGCGGCGTCGAGCTGGAACCGGACGTTCTGGTGGAAATCGTCGTCAGCGCCGCCAAGTCCTGACCCGCCGCAATCCCGGCGAGGGCGATCCCGACCGAGCGACCGGCCGCTTTCTCCCGCCCTGGCGGCGGGCCGGGCCGAAGCCTATATTCCAGCCCATGCCATGTCGTCCGAACCCGTGTCGCGCGCTCGGCGCGCGCAAGGCCGCCGCATGAGACGCCCGCCGCTGCCCGAAGGCGACGCGAAGGCGGACCTGCGCGCACTCCGCACCCTGATGCCGCACCTGTGGCCGGTAAGCGAATCCGGCATCCGCCGGCGCGTGGTCGGCGCGGTCGGGCTCCTGATCCTGGCCAAGCTCGCCAACGTGGTCGTGCCGGTGATCTACAAGCACGCGGTCGACGCCCTCGACGCATCCGGGCCGGGCGGGCCGGCGGGGATCGCGCTCACGGTCGCGGTCGGGCTGATCGTCGCCTACGGCGGCGCGCGCATCATGGCCCAGGGCTTCAGCGAACTGCGCGACGCCATCTTCGCCAAGGTGGTGCAGCGCGCGACCCGCGTCGTCGGCCTCGCCACCTTCCGCCACCTGCACGGCCTCTCGCTCCGCTTCCACCTCGACCGCCGCACCGGCGCGGTCAGCCGCGCGATCGAGCGGGGGTCGAAGGGCATCGAGTTCATCCTCAATTTCATGCTCTTCAACATCGTGCCGACGTTCGTCGAGATCCTCCTGGTGTGCGGCATCCTGTGGGTGCTCTACGATCCGAGCTTCGCCGTCGTCACCTTCGCCACCATCGCCGGCTACGTGCTGTGGACGCTTCTCATCACCGAATGGCGCACCCAGTACCGACGGTTGATGAACACGACCGAGACCGAGTCGAGTTCCAAGGCGGTCGACAGCCTGCTCAACTACGAAACCGTCAAATATTTCGGCAACGAGGAGCACGAGGCGCGCCGCTTCGAGCGCTCCTTGCGGCGCTACGAGGACGCGGCGATCCGGAGCAAGACCACGCTTTCGCTCCTCAACATCGGCCAGGGCGCGGTGATCGCGCTCGGCCTGATCGCGGTGATGTCGCTGGCCGCGAACGGAGTCGCGGCCGGGACCATGACCCTCGGCGATTTCGTGCTGGTCAACGCCTACCTGATCCAACTCTACATGCCGCTCAACTTCCTCGGCTTCATCTACCGCGAGATCAAGGCATCCTTGGCCGACATGGAGGCGATGTTCGCGCTTCTGCGCGAAACGCCCGAGGTGGTCGATCCGCCCGGCGCGCCCGCGCTCCAGGTCACGGGCGGCGCGGTCGAGTTCAAGGACGTGGTCTTCGCCTACGATCCGCGCCGGCCGATCCTGAAAGGCGTCTCGTTCCGCGTCCCGCCGGGCGGCAAGATCGCGATCGTCGGCCCGTCCGGCTCGGGCAAGTCCACGGTGTCCCGCATCCTGTTCCGGTTCTACGACATCCAGGGCGGTTCGGTACGGATCGATGGCCAGGATGTCCGAAGCGTCGGCCAGGCGAGCGTGCGCGCCGCCATCGGCATGGTTCCGCAGGACACGGTGCTGTTCAACGATACGATCCGCTACAACATCGCCTACGGCCGGCCCGACGCGAGCGAGGCGGAAATCGAGAGCGCCGCCCGGCTCGCCCGCATCCACGATTTCATCGTGGGCCTGCCCGACGGGTACAAGACCCAGGTCGGCGAGCGCGGCCTTAAGCTCTCCGGCGGCGAGAAGCAGCGCGTCGCCATCGCCCGCACCATCCTTAAAAACCCGAGAATTTTGCTCTTCGACGAGGCGACCTCGGCGCTCGATTCCGCGACCGAGCAGGAAATCCTGAAATCGCTGCGGGAAGTGTCGGAACGGCGCACCACGCTCACCATCGCGCATCGCCTGTCGACGGTGATCGATTCGGACGAAATCCTGGTGATGGAGGAAGGCCGCATCGTCGAGCGCGGCACCCACGCCGAGCTGCTCGCCCGCGCCGGAACCTACGCCGCCATGTGGCGCCGCCAGCAGGAAGCGGCGGCCGCGCGCGAGGCGCTGGAACGAACCGGCGAAGCGGACGCGGTGCCGGTTCTGCCCAAGGAGCACGCGGGCGAAGTGACGCGCGCGTCAAAAGATGCGCCCCTACCGGGGCGCGCGGCCGAATAGATACGTCGGCGTGCCGAGGGATGACTCCCGAGGCAAAGGGCGAGAACGGCGGGCGGCTCGGTTACCGGGCTAACGCGAGGAATGGCCCGCGCGCAACGTGGCGATTTCGGTCTCCAGTTGAGCGATCCTCTCGCGCAACGGCCGCATCGTTGTTTCAATTTCGTCAATGGTAAAGCGCGGCGTGATGTGCTGCGGGCAATTCCAGTCGAACGCTTCGACGTCTATCGTGGCGATGCGTTCGACGCGTGCACGGCAGTTCGGCAATTCCGCCGCCGTCTTCAGCTCCGGGTCGGCGTTTTCAATGGGCTCAAATCGCATTCGGCCGAACAACTTCAGGCGTCGCCGGTTGGCGTAGTCCATCACGATCATGGCTACGCGGTTGTCACCGGCAACATTGCCGATGCTCACATATTGGCGATTGCCGCGAAAATCCGCGAACGCGAGGCGGGTAGGGGACAGCACGCGGATAAAACCGCGCGGGCCGCCGCGGTGCTGCACATAGGGCCAGCCGTCCGCGTTGACTGAAGCCAGGAAAACGCCGTCCGTGCCCTTCAGGAACGCGGCCTCGCGCTCGCCCAGGCCGCCGGCTTCCGGCAGGACATCGGGTAAGCGGGCGTAAGCGTCGCGCGAGCCGTGCGCCTGTTGCAGAGAGCGCACGACGGGGGTGAAGGCGATGGCGGCGAAGCTCTTCATATCCCGCTCATGCAACTTTGGCGGAAGGCAGCAACGCCACTCGCGGAAAATCGATGTCAACGCGCGTCACCCTGCCAATCAGATTGGTGAATACGTTAAGCGCGACCAGAGCGATGATCTCGACCACTTCGGCATCGCTCAGGCCGGCGCCGCGCGCGGCGTCCAACTCCTGATTCGTGACGTCGCCTCGGACGTCGTTGATCGCACGCGCCAATTTCACCGCCGCGGCATTACGCGCATCGCCCGCACCGCCTCGCCGGTTCAACAGCATTTCGGCGTCTGACAGGCCGGCGTCGCGACCGATGGCCGTGTGCGCCGAGACGCAATATTCGCAGGCGTTGCCCTCGGCGATCGCCAGAGCAATGCGTTCCTGCGCGGCTTTGACGATCGAGAAGCCCGCGGCGGCGGCATATAGGCCGAGAAAGCCCTCGAGCGCCTTGGGCGCATTGGCCAGCACTCGGATGAAATTAGGTGTAATCCCGAGCTGCGTTTCTACCGCGTCGAGCAGGCGGCGGGCGTCACCGGTTGCTGTCTTGGGATTGATGATAGCGATGCGGGACATGATGGTTCTCCTTGAAGGTGGGCTTCGAACATTTCGAGGGCGCCGCTCCGCACATGCTGCGCGACACGGCAAATGAAATAAATGCCGCGTCAGGCACTTGATTACTGCAAAAAATAAAATAATATCGCCGCGATGGATAAACTGCGTTCGATGGAAATTTTCGCGTGTGTTGTCGAGCGGGGCAGTCTGACCGCGGCGGCAAGCGCGCTTGGCATGTCGCCGCCCACGGTGGTGCGTGCGCTCGCCGCGCTCGAACAATCGATCGGGGCACGCCTGCTGCACCGCACGACACGCCGACAGTCCCTGAGCGACGAAGGACGGGAGTATTACGAACGCTGTAAGCGCGTATTGGCCGAAGTGGAAGAGGCTGACGCGCTGTTGTCGGCGCGGCGGGCCTCGCCCCGTGGACGATTGCGCCTAACCGCGCCCGTCATGTATGGGCGCCTGCACGTCGTGCGAAGGATCAACGCTTTCCTGGCGCGCTACACGGACGTCGAAGTCGAACTGCTGCTGTTGGACCGGGTTGTTGACCTGGTTGAGGAAGGCGTCGATGCCGCGATCCGCATCGGGCACCTCCCGGATTCGACGCTCGTGGCCAAGCGCATCGGCGAAACTTGTCGGGTAATATGCGCCACGCCGGCATACCTAAAGCGCACCGGCACGCCGAAATCGCCGGTCGATCTTGCCGACATGCACGCCATCGTATTCAGCGGATTGTCGTCGGGCAATGAATGGGTGTTCGCCGGCAAGCCGCTGCTTCGGGTAACGGTCAAACCACGCTTGCGCACCAATCAGTTCGACGCTGCGATCGATGCCTGCCTCGCGGGACTCGGGTACGGGCAATTTCTGTGTTACCAGGTGGATGCGCTGATTGCAGCGGGGCGGCTCAAACGCGTGTTGACCGCGTATGAACCGCCGCCGCTGCCAATCAACATCGTATATCCCAGCGCGCGGCTGCTATCCGCGAACTTGCGAGCTTTCCTCGAATTTTTCGGGAAGCCCTAGAGCGTATCCCGATAATTTGGAACCGGCTGCGTTGCGCCGTGGCGCGGCGA
>CAYPQV010000023.1:35648-53169 GCA_964412955.1 uncultured Hyphomicrobiales bacterium | reverse complement strand
TCGGCGATCTTGCGCAGGATGCGGCGCATGATCTTGCCCGAGCGGGTCTTGGGCAGGCCCGGCGCCCATTGGATCAGGTCGGGCTGGGCGATCGGCCCGATTTCCTTGCGCACCCATTTGACCAGTTCCTTGCGCAGATCCTCGGTCGGCTGCGCGCCGACCTTGAGCGTGACGTAGGCGTAGATGCCCTGGCCCTTGATCGGGTGCGGATAGCCGACCACGGCCGATTCCGCGACCTGGGGATGGGCGACCAGCGCGCTTTCGACCTCGGCGGTGCCCATGCGGTGGCCGGAGACGTTGATCACGTCGTCGACCCGGCCGGTGATCCAATAATACCCGTCCTTGTCGCGCCGCGCGCCGTCGCCGGTGAAATAGCGGCCGGGATAGGTCGAGAAATACGTCTGCACGAACCGGTCGTGGTCGCGAAACACGGTCCGCATCAGGCCGGGCCAGGAATCGAGCATGACCAGATTGCCCTGGCATTCGCCTTCCAGGATGTTGCCGTTGGGATCCACGATCGCGGGCTGGGCGCCGAAGAAGGGCAACGTCGCCGATCCCGGCTTGGTCGCGATCGCGCCCGGCAACGGCGTGATCAGGATGCCGCCGGTTTCCGTCTGCCACCAGGTATCGACGATCGGGCAACGCTTGTCGCCGACGACGTTGTGGTACCAGAGCCAGGCTTCGGGATTGATCGGCTCGCCGACGGTGCCGAGCAGGCGGATCGACTTGCGATCCGTCTTTTTCACCGGGGCGTCGCCTTCGCGCATCAACGCGCGCAGCGCGGTCGGCGCGGTGTAGAAGATGTTGACCTTGTGCTTGTCGCACACCTGCCAGAAACGCGAGGCGTCGGGGTAATTCGGCACGCCCTCGAACATCATGGTGATGGCGCCGTTCGCGAGCGGCCCGTAGACGATATAGCTGTGCCCGGTCACCCAGCCGACGTCGGCGGTGCACCAGTAGATGTCGCCGTCCCTGTAGTCGAAGATGTACTGGTGGGTGATCGAGGTATAGACTAGGTAGCCGCCGGTGGTGTGCAGCACCCCCTTGGGCTTTCCGGTCGAACCCGAGGTGTAGAGGATGAACAGCGGGTCCTCGGCGTTCATCTCCTCGGGCGGGCAGTCGGGGGAGGCCTTGGCGCAGGCCTCGTGGTACCAGACGTCGCGGCCTTCCGCCCAGTTGATGGCGCCGCCGGTGCGCTTGACCACAATCACGGTTTTCACCGCCGGGCACTTCTTCAGCGCTTCGTCGATGTTCGCTTTCAGCGGAATCCTCTTGCCCCCGCGCACGCCCTCGTCCGCGGTGATGACGCAGGTGGAATCGCAATCGAGAATGCGCCCGACCAGGGATTCGGGCGAGAAGCCGCCGAACACCACCGAATGGATCGCGCCGATGCGCGCGCAGGCGAGCATGGCGTAGGTCAGTTCGGGGATCATCGGCATGTAGACGGTGACCCGGTCGCCTTTTTTGACGCCCTGCGCCTTGAGGGCGTTGGCGAACCGGCAGACGTGTTCGTGCAGTTCCTTGTAGGTGATGGCCTTGCTGTCCTTGGGATCGTCGCCTTCCCACAGGATCGCGGTCTGGTTGCCGCGCTTGGCGAGGTGTCGGTCGATGCAGTTGACCGAAGCGTTGAGCGTGCCGTCGTAAAACCAGCGGATATGCACCGGCGGCTGGAAGCTCGAGTCCTTGACCTTGGTGAAGGGCTTGATCCAGTCGATCCTACGCCCGTGCTCGCGCCAGAACCCTTCCGGATCCTTGATCGAGCGCTCGTACATCTCGCGGTATTTCTTGCTGTCGATGAGCGCGGTTTTCGCGAAGGCTTCGGGAACGGGGAACAGTTGGTCCTGCATGGGATCGAGCCTCTTCCTGGGGGTTGTCGGCCGGTTCCGGGGCAAGCCCGTCCGGCGACGGTTGTCTAAACTTTATCGTCCCGCACCGGATGGGGAAAGGGGGCCGGAGGGTCCCCGGACCGGTCATTCATCGAGCCGGACGGCTCCGTTTTCGACGACGACGGCGACGGGGGCGAGGGATTTCCCGGCGCACGGGCCGTTGACGCAGAAACCGTCCTCGATGCGGAACAGCGCGCCGTGGGTCGAACACTGGATCAGGGTCTTGTCGACGTTCAAGAACCGGCCCGGCAGGAAATCGAGCGGCGATCCGATGTGCGGACAGCTGTTGACGTAGGCGAACACCCGCGCGCCCCGGCGGACGGCAAGCACGCCGACGCGCGTGCCGTCGGCCCGCGCGGCGATGAACCCGTTGCTGTCGCCGTCGGCAATGTCGTCGAGACGACAGAACGCCGCGCCGGTCACGGTTCGATCCCGCCCATGCGGCAAATCCGCGCCCAGGATCGATCGTCGATCGGCATCACCGACAGCCGCGACTGGCGCACCAGGGCGAGGTGGGACAACGCCGGATCGGCCTTGATCGCGGCCAGCGTGACGGGCTTGGTCAGCGGCCGTCCGGCGCGGAAGTCGACCATGCCGAAACGGCCGGTCTTGTCGGTGGGGTCGGGATAATAGGTCTTCACCACCTCGACCACGCCGACGATCTCGCGGCTTTCGCCCGAATGGTAGAAAAAGGCCCGCTCGCCCTTCTTCATCGCCTTCAGGTTGGCGGCGGCCTGGAAATTGCGCACGCCGTTCCACGGCTCGACGCCCTTCCCGACGTGGTCGTCCCACGACCACGTGTCCGGCTCCGATTTCACCAGCCAATGGGCCATGGCGGTCTTATACCGCGTCAGGGCCCGGCGCGCATCGCGCGGATGGTCTCGGCGAGCTCGTCTTCGTCGGCCGCCGGCAGCGAGCAGACGGTGCCGCGGCAGACATAGGCGGTGGCGCGGCCGTCGATCTGACCCTTGCCGTGGGCGGGATGGTTTTCGGGAAGGCTCTGCCCGGGCGCGATCACCAGCAATGCCCGCGCCGGCAGGCTGAAGGCGAAGGTCCGCCCGAGCAGGCGGTCGGTTCCGGCTTCGCCGCGCCGTCCGACAATCACCACTTGCAATCCCCGGCGCAAGCCGTCGGCGGCGTTGAGGAGTCCGGCCGAGCCGAGCGGATCGCTCCCGGGGCTTCCGCCGATCGCGACGAGGGTTCGTTCGGCGCGGGCGCGCAAGTCTTCCGCGCCGGTCAGGAAGTAGAGCTTGGCCAACGTTTCGACCGCGACCGCGTTGCCGGACGGATCGGGCATGTCGAGGATGATCTTGAGCCGGGCGAGCGCCGGCGCGGCGTCGGCGGCGGCCTGGAAAAATCCTCCGCCCGCGTCGTCCCAATGATCGCGCGTCGCGCGCCGCAGCCAGTTCTCGGCCCGGCGCAGATAATCGTCGTCGCCGGTCGCCTCGAACAGGACCATGGCGGCTCTGGCCATCTGGGCCAGGCTTTCGACCGGGGCCGGCGCCCCGGCGCGGCCGTCATGCCACGAATGGACGAGACGGCCGGAGGGAGAGTCGAGGCGGCGGACGGCGTCGGCGAACGCCGATCGCGCGGCCGCGATCCACGTTCGTTCGCCGAAGGCGAGGCCCGCCTCGGCGAGGGCGGCGATGGCGATGCCGTTCCAATCGGCGAGCAGCTTGTCGTCGCGTTCGGGCCGGGCGCGCGCCTCGCGCGCCGCGCGCAGGCGCGCCAACGCGGCGTCGAGTCGTTCCGTCGCCTTCTCGGCCCGGTACAGGGTGCCGGGGTCGTCGGGAGTCCGCCGTTCCTTGCGTTCCGGCGGGGCGAGGCCGTAGGCGGCGAGGAACGAGGGCGCGTCGGGCCCGAGGACGCGTTTGATCTCGGTTTCGGACCAGAGATAATACGTCCCCTCGTCCTTGTATCCGGCGGCGTCCGCGCTTTCGGCGTCGAGCGCGGAGGCGAACGCGCCGGAGGCCAAGCGCATTTCGGCAAGCAGAAACGCCGCCGTTTCCCGCGCCCTTCGGGCGAACAGGGCATCGCCGGTTTCGCGCCAGACCTCGGTGAGCAGGGCAAGCAGCGCGCCGTTGACGTTGAGCATCTTCTCGTAATGGGGGGTGCGCCATTCCGGATCCACGGTGTAACGAAAGAATCCGCCGCCGACGTGATCGTAGAGTCCGCCTTCGGCCATGGCCTTGAGCGAGATGGCGACGCCCTCGGCGAAATTCTTCTCTCCGGTTCTGAGATAGGCCCGCCACAACGCCTCCAGGGCGGGGGCGCGCGGGAACTTGGTCGATTTGCCGAATCCGCCGTGGAACGGGTCCATGTCCTCGAGCAGGGAGCGCTGGGCGGCGTCGATCTCGTCCGCGCCGAGGGAACCGGGGCGCGGGGCCAGGGCGCGGCGCAACGCGCCCGCCGCGCGCGCGGCCTCGGCCGTCAGCGCGTCCGCGTCCTCGCGCCAGGCCGCCGCCACTTCCCCCAATACGTGGGCAAAGGACGGTACGCCGCCGGTCTTCTCCTTGGGGTAATAAGTCCCGCCGAAAAACACCTCGCCCGAAGGCGCGAGGAACAGGGTCAAGGGCCAGCCGGTCGGCAAGCCGAGCGACGAAGCTTGCAGGATATAGGCCGCGTCCACGTCGGGACGTTCTTCCCGGTCCACCAGCACGGGAATGAAATTTCGATGGATGATCTCGGCGATGGACGGGTCGAGATAGCTTTCCCGCTGCATGACGTGGCACCAGCGGCAGGCGAAATAACCGATCGCGAGCAGGATCGGCTTGTGATCACGCTTCGCCTCGGCGAATACCGCCTCGCCCCAGGGCCGCCAATCGACGGCGTCCTTCGCGTGCAGCCGGAGATAAGGGCTGGTTTCCTGGGCGAGCCTGGGCGCGGCGCCGGCCGGAGCGGAGCCGATCGCCGCAACGACGAGCAGGAAGGAGAGCAGTCGCTTCATGACGGGACGATTATGCCCGAGGCCGCCCCGGTCCGGCTCCGGGGATATCCCTCGGCGACGGATCAAGATGGCGTGAGGTGCCGCGGGCTCATTCCGTTCCGACCGGACGCGCGAGCAATCCGGCGATGGCGGAATCGAGATCGGCGCCGCGGTTGAGCACCGCGTCGACGGCGGCCGAGATCGGCATTTCGATCCCGAGCCGCCCGGCCAACGCCATCACCGAAGACGCGGAAAAGACGCCTTCGGCGACCGTGGTGCGTTCCGCCAGGATCGCCGCCAGCGGCCGGTCGCGGCCGAGCGCGACTCCGAGCGAGAAATTGCGCGATTGCACCGCATTGCAGGTAAGGGTGAGATCGCCGAGCCCCGAAAGCCCCATCAGGGTGCGCGCCTCGCCGCCCTTGGCGCGGGCCAGGCGGATGATTTCGGCCAAGCCCCGGGTAATCAGCGCGGCGCGCGCGTTGTCGCCGAGCTTGCGGCCCTCGACGATGCCGCAGGCGATGGCGATCACGTTCTTGACCGCGCCGCCGATCTCGGCGCCGACGATGTCGTGGCTGGTGTAGGCGCGGAATCGCGGCGTGCCAATGGCGCGGGCGAGCGCGTCCGCAAGCCTTTCGTCGCGCGCCGCGAGGGTGACGGCGGTCGGCAGGTTGCGCGCCACCTCGGACGCGAAGGTCGGGCCCGACAGCACCGCGATCGCCGCGCCGGGAAGTTCGTCCGCCACCACCTCGCTCATCAGCGCGCCGGTATTCTGCTCGATGCCCTTGGCGCAGATCAGCGCCGGCGCGCCGGCGCGCCATAGCGGCGCGAGGCGACGGGCGAGCCCGCGCACGAACTGCGCCGGGGTCGCCAGCAACACCGCGTCGGCGTCGGCCGCCTCGGCCGGGTCCATGGTGGCGCGGATGTCCGGATCGAGGGCGACGCCGGGGAGGTAGAGCGGATTGGCGTGGCGGGTATTGATGTCGTCGGCGACTTCGGTTTCGTGCGCCCAGATAACGGCGTCGCGGCCCGCGCGCCGCGCGACCAGCGCGAGCGCGGTGCCCCACGCGCCTGCGCCGACGATGCCGATGCGCTGAATTGTATGGTTGTTCCCCATGCGCCTTCCCCCGTTGCGCCGAAGTGTGCCTTGCGACGCCCGGGCCCGCAATCAGGCTTTGACGCCCGCGCCCGGCGCCTTGGGCGCGCGAGGATCGAGCGGCCAGCGCGGGCGCGCGGCGAAATCGAGCGGATCGACGAGCCCCAACTTCAGGCGCTCGATCCCGGCCCAGGCGATCATCGCGGCATTGTCGGTGCAGAGCCTCGGCGGCGGCACAATCAGGCGCAGCCCGTGTTCGTCGGCGAGGCGGCCGAGGCGCGCGCGGATTTCGCCGTTGGCGGCGACGCCGCCCGCGACCACCACGCTATCCCCCGACGGATGCCGGGCGCGGAATTCGGCGACGGCGTTGCGCGCGCGCTCGGCGAGATGGGCGGCGACGCGGTCCTGGAACGCGGCGGCGAGGTCGCGGACCGTTCCCGCGTCGAGGGCGCCGATCTCGCGCACCCGCCGCGCGAGCGCCGCCTTGAGCCCCGAAAAGGAAAAATCGCAGCCCGGTTTTCCGACCATGGGCCGGGGCAGGTCGAAGCGCCGGTGATCGCCGGTCGCCGCCGTTCGTTCGATCGCCGGTCCGCCCGGATAGCCGAGCCCCAACAGCTTCGCCGCCTTGTCGAACGCCTCGCCCGCCGCGTCGTCGACGGTGGTGCCGAGGCGGACGTACCGCCCGACCCCCTCGACGATCAACAGCTGGCAATGCCCGCCCGACACCAGGAGGAGCAGATAGGGAAACCGGACGTCGGCGATCAGGCGCGCGCTGAGCGCGTGACCTTCGAGATGATTGACGGCGACGAACGGAATCCGGCGCACGCCGGCGATGGCCTTGGCGGTGACGACCCCGACCATGACCCCGCCGATCAGGCCCGGCCCGCCAGTCGCGGCGACGGCGGCGATCGAGTCCCACGGCGCGCGCGCGCTCTGAAGCGCGCGCGCGATCAGCCGGTCGAGGTGGTCGAGGTGGCCGCGCGCCGCGACTTCCGGCACGATGCCGCCGAACGGCCGGTGCTCGGCTTCCTGGGACAGGATTTCGTCGGCGAGCACGCGCTTGTCGTCGGCCACCACCGCGGCGGCGGTTTCGTCGCAGCTCGTTTCGATGCCGAGAACCAGCATGGCCCGACCATAGCGGCCGAGCGCCGCCCTCACAATTTCCGTCTTGGTCCGTCCGGTGGCGGGCCGTACTCTCGGCGTCCATGACCGCCCCATCGCCTATCCGCATCGGCACCCGCGGCAGTCCCCTGGCGCTGGCCCAGGCCGAGGAAGTTCGCCATCGTCTCGCGCCGACGGATATTGAGATGCGCGCGGGGATTCGCCCGCGCGCGTCCGATATCGTCGTCATCAAGACCACGGGCGACCAGCTGCTCGACCGGGCGTTGGCCGACGCCGGCGGCAAGGGCCTGTTCACCAAGGAAATCGACGAGGCGCTGCTCGCGAGCCGCATCGACCTCGCCGTCCATTCGCTCAAGGACGTGCCGACGTGGCTGCCGGACGGCATCGTGCTGGCCGCGATCCTGGAACGGGAAGACCCGCGCGACGCGTTCATCAGCCGCAAGGCGAAGCGCCTGTTCGATCTGCCCGCGGGCGCCCGGGTCGGCACCGCCTCGCTCCGGCGCCAGGCGCAAATCCTCAACCGCCGTCCCGATTTGAAGGTGACGCTGCTCCGCGGCAACGTGCAGACGCGCCTTCGCAAGCTCGACGAAGGTTCGGTCGACGCGACGCTGCTGGCGCTCGCGGGCCTCAAGCGTTTGGGGTGCGCCGACGTGGCGACCGCGATCCTGGACGCCGACGAAATACTGCCCGCGCCCGGCCAGGGGGCGATCGCGATCGCGTGCCGCGCCGATGACGCCGCGTTGCGCGAACGGCTCGGCGCCCTCGACCACGCGCCGTCCCGTCACGCGGTGACGGCGGAGCGCGCGCTGCTCGAAGCGCTCGACGGTTCCTGCCGCACCCCGATCGCGGCGCTCGCGCGCGTCGACGGCGCCCGCCTCGCGCTGAAGGGGCTGATCGCCAGGCCGGACGGAAGCCGCGTCGTATCCGGCGCGCGCGACGGGGCCGTATCCGATGCCGCGCGGCTCGGGCGCGACCTCGGCGCATACCTGCGCGCCGAGGCCGGTCCCGGATTCCTGCCGGGGTTCTGATCGTGCCCGGACCTTCGCGCGCGCTTCGGTTGCTGGTCACCCGGCCGGCGGACGACGCGGCGCCGCTGGTCGCGGCGCTCGCGCGCCTCGGCCACGACGCGGCGAGCGAGCCGATGCTCGAGATCGTTCATATTCCCGGCCCGCCGGTCGATCTGTCCGGCGCGCAAGGGTTGCTGGTCACCAGCGCCAACGGCGCCCGCGCCTTCGCCGCGCGCACTCCCGAACGGGATATCTTGGTGCTGGCGGTGGGCGACGCCTCGGCGGCGGCCGCGCGCGCGCTCGGCTTCGCGCGGGTCGAAAGCGCCTCGGGCGACGTCGCGGCGCTCGCGGAGCTCTGCCGTCGTCGCCTCGATCCCGGCGGCGGGGCCCTCGTGCACGTCGCCGGGACCCGGGTCGCGGGCGATCTCGGCGGCGCGCTCGAACGGGCGGGGTTCCGCTACCGGCGCGAGGTTCTGTACCAGGCCCGGGCGGCGGAACGATTGTCGGCGGCGACGCGCGACGCGCTCGCCCGAGGCCGGATCGACGGCATTCTGTTCTTTTCGCCGCGCACGGCCGAATCCTTCGTCGCGCTCGCGGCCCGGGACGGCGCGACGGCCGATCTCGCGCGCGTCCGCGCGTTTTGCCTGAGCGAGGCGGTCGCCGCGAAGGCGCGCGCGGTCTCGTGGCGGGACATCGCGATCGCCGAGCGGCCCGATCAGGAATCGCTTCTCGCCCTCTTGGCGCGTGCTTGAGGGTGCCAATCCCGCATCGGCCCTGCTAGTCTTCGGGGGTCATGGACGAAACCCCGAAACCGATCGACGACAAGGGCAAACCGGCCGACGACAAGATCGCGGCCGATGCCGCCGCGCCGCCGCCTCGGCCCGCCGTGATTCTGCCGGCGTTAGTGGTGTCATTGCTGGTCGTGGGCGCGCTCGCCGTTGCGGTCGCGGCCGCGGCGCCCCGCTGGCTGCCGTGGGCCAAGGCCCGGCTCGCGCCGCCCGCCGATCCGCGCGTGGCGTCGCTGGAAGCGCGCGTCAAGGCGCTGGAGGAGCGCCCGTTGCCCGCCCCCGCGCCTGCTCCCGCGTCCGCACCCGCTCCTGCGCCGATCGCGACTCCGGCGCCGCCGCCCGCCGCGCCGTCATTCTCCGCCCCGGCCGTCGAGAAGGCGGCGTTCGACGATCTCGCCCGCCGTTTGAATGAATCGGAAGCGCGCGCCGCCGATCTCGCGCGCAGGCTTGAGGCGGTCGAGGCGGCCGAGGCCAAGGCCGCCCGCGCCGATCCGGCGGCGCCCGCGCTCGCGCTGGCCGTCGGCCAGTTGCGCGACGCGGGCCTGGCCGGCCGTCCGTTCGCGCGCGAACTCGATCAGCTGCGCGAAATCGCCAAAACGCGCCCCGATGTCGCCGAGACCGCCGAACGGCTCCGGCCCTTCGCCGCCAAGGGCGTGCCGACCGCGAGCGACCTCAAGGCCCGCTTCGACGCCGTGGCGCGCGCGGTGACGGTCGCGGCCAGGGCGACGGCTGACGGAACCTGGATCGACCGCGCGTTCGCCCGGCTTTCGGCCCTGGTCGCGGTGCGGCGCACCGACGAGCGCGCGCCGGCGGGATCGTCCGACGCCGTTTTGCGGGCGGCCGAACAGGCGCTCGCGCGCGGCGACGTCGCGGCGGCGGCGGCGGCGGTCGAGACCCTGGCCGGGCCGGGCCGGGCGGCGGCGGCGGATTGGCTCGCCGACGCGCGCGCGCGCGCCGCCCTCGATTCCGCGCTCGCCGATCTCCACCGGCGCGCGCTGGCGGCGCTCGCGGGCGGGAGCTGACCCCGTGTTCCGTTGGCTGCTGTATATCGTCGCGGCGGCGGCGCTGGTCGCGGCGGCGGTGTGGCTCGCCGACAACGCCGGAACGGTGACGCTCCAATGGCGCGGCTGGCGCATCGACACCACGGTCGCGGTGTTGATCGCGGCGGGGGCGGCGGTGCTGGTGGCGGCCGGATTCCTCCATCGGCTGTGGCTCGCCGTCGTGCATGCCCCGCGCAGTTGGCGCGACACCTGGCGGCGGCGGCGGCGCGAGCGCGGCTACGAGGCGCTGACCCGCGGCATGGTGGCGATCGCCGCGGGCGACGCCGACGAGGCCCGCCGCCAGTCGCGCCGCGCCGAAGGCCTGCTCGACGAGCCGCCGCTGACCCTGCTGCTCGCGGCGCAGGCGGCGCAGCTTTCGGGCGACGAACGGGCGGCGGCGCGCTTCTTCGCGACCATGAGCGAGCGCCCCGAAACCGAGTTCCTCGGCGTGCGCGGCCTGCTCGGCCAGGCGATCAAGCGGGGCGACCGGGCGGGCGCGCTCGAACTCGCCCGCCGCGCCTGGCGGCTCAGGCCCGACAGCGGGTGGGCGGCGGACGTGATGTTCGACCTGGAGGCCAAGGAGGGTCGTTGGCGGGATGCGCGCGCCTCGCTCGCCGAGGCGGTCAAGCGCGGCGCGCTCGATCGGAGCGTCGCGCGCCGGCGCGAGGCGGCGTTGCTGGTGGAAATCGCGCGCCAGGCGGCGGCCGAGGGGCGGCACGACGAGGCCCGCGACCTGGCGGGCGAGGCGCACAAGCTTCGCCCCGGCCTGATCGCGGCGGCGACGGAATATGCCCGCGCGCTGCTCGCCGGGGAAAAGTTTCGCCCGGCGGCGGATGCCGCCCAGACAATAATCCCGGCGCCGGCGCGACGCCGGGCTTTTTCATTGATGGCGCCTGCGCGCCGGGCGGCGGCGGCGATCGAAAAGACCTACGCGCTGGCGCCCCACGCCGAATTGGCCGACCTCTACACTCGCGCGCGCCGCACCCCGGACGCGCTCGCCGCCGCCCGGGAGGTCAGGCAACTGACGCAAAGCCAGCCCGTGCACCCGGAAAGCCTGTTCGCCCTCGCGCGCGTGTACGCGGCGGCGAAACTGTGGGGCGAGGCGAGGCGCGCGCTCGACCAATTCGGCCACCGCCTGCCCGCGCGCGCGTGCCGGCTGATGGCGGAGATCGAGGACAGCGAGCACGGCGACATGAACGCCGGCCGGCGCTGGCTGATGCGGGCCAACGTCGCCGAACCCGATCCGGCGTGGGTGTGCGATTCCTGCGGCGCCGCCGCCGCCGACTGGCGCGCGGTGTGCGCCAAGTGCGGCGCGTTCGACACCCTGGACTGGCGGGCGCCGGCCCGCGTCGCCGCGCTGGCCGCGCCGGACAACTCGGCGCCCCGCCTGGCGGCGGCGGAACCCGGCGGCGAATCCGGCCCCGCCGCCGTTCCCCCCGCCTGATCTCAATTCAAACGAAAGGCGGCCCGGCGCGACCCGGCCGCCAAACCCCGCTCAAACGAAAGGCGGCCGGGCTATGCCCGGCCGCCGGTCGCGATGCTCCCCGCACGCGGCGGGGAGCCTAAGAAAAGAGAAGCGATCTAGCGCTTCTTCTTGCCTTTCTTCTTCGCAGCTTTCTTCCGTTTCGCCATGGTATCTCTCCTTGCTGACTGGTTGATGGCCGGACCCCCATCCGACCGATACGCTTGCCGCGCTCAGATCCTCCTGGTGGGGGTCGTCCGCGCTCGCGCGCGATTGTTGTTGGCGGCAATTCGATCCAACGCCGACGAAGCGGCGGCGAAAGACGGCGGAGCAGACGCGGGCTTCGCGCGAGGATGCAACGTGTAACCGTTCCTGCCGGTATCGGCCATCGAAAGCGATTTCCTTCGTTTCATCGCTTGACGCGATTTGCGGATCAACGTGAATCGACCGCGAATCGCTCCACGCCGTCAATAAACAGAGATTTAAAAAATTTTTCAATCATTTTCGTCGGCGGGCGCCGCGCCGAGTCGATTCCGAGTCGCGCGAACGCCGATCGCGAATCACTTCGGCGCGCGTTTCGGGTGCGCGCGCGGGAACGAAACGTCGCGGCCGACCGCGATTGTGCGATGCGCAACGGAACCTCGGATTCGAATCGCGACCGCGCGCGTGCGCGGGACATTTCCGATCGCGTCCGGGACCGATTCATGGATGCGGGGCGGCGGCGGCGCGGTCGCGAAACGCATGGAGTCCGCGGCCCGAATCGCGCCAGCGGACGTGCTTTTTTGTGATTTATATCAATCGATTATAAAAACGGAATCATTTGAGACATATCGCGCGGCCAACAGAAGACGATCACGACGACCCAGGACAAACGATGCGCGCGCGCGATTCGAAATCGTGTGCGCGTTCGCCGGTCGGATTCCGCGCGGACGGTGCCGCGCGGGCGTCGCGAATCGGGTCGCGGCGGCGTCGCGGCGTCCGGCGACGGCGCGCGCGCCGTTGATGCGCGTCCGACGCTCGGCGCGACCGGCGTCGGGGAGTCGGGCGCGGCGCCGGCGACGCGTTCCGAACGGTCCGAAAAGGGGTGCCAAATGGTTAACGCGCGCGAATCGGGGGGGCGATTCGCGAAAACGGAGTCGTTAACGAATGACTCGCCCTCGGAAAAACGAGTCCGTCGCGCGCGGAGACGTACGTCGTGTCGCGCGCGATCGGTGCGCGACGTCGTCGGTCGCGCGTCCGTCCGATGGGAGAGCGCTTGCGGGCAAACGCGACCGTTCGCGGGGGCGTTCCGGCCCCGCCTTGCCAAGGCCCGGGCCAGGTCCTATTTTCCGCCCCATCTTCGCCCCTCACGCCGGCGTAGCTCAGGGGTAGAGCAACGCATTCGTAATGCGTGGGCCGGGGGTTCAAATCCCTCCGCCGGCACCATTTTTCGTCGATTTCAGGGATCGAGGGCCGTCGGCGAGACCGCGCGATGCCGTCCATCTTCCGCAAGCCCTTTCGGCATCGCAATCCCGTTCGCGCCACGCATTTGCCCCTGATCGCCCGGTTGCGGCGGATCGGCTTTCGCGCGTACCGCCGCCGCCTGGCGAAGCGGCTTTTCAAGAAACCGGGACGTTGGCTGTTCGACGCCGCGTACGGGATCGGCCTCGGCGGCGCGGGACGGATGACGCTCGATCTTCCGGAAGGCCCGCGCGCGTTTCGTTTCGACGGCCGCCACGGCCATTTCGGCATGGTGTACATGCATCCCGAGCACCTGCTGTTCGAGCCCGGGGTGGCCGCCCTGCTCGATGCGTTCGCGGTCGGACCCAAGGTTTTTTTCGATGTCGGCGCCAATTGGGGCCTGCTGTCCTGGTACGCGGCGAGCCTGCCCGGCTTCCGGGGGCCGATCCACGCCTTCGAGCCGGTGCCGCTCGTCGCCCGCGACCTCGCCGACATCGCCCGGCAACTGGATCTCGCCTCCCGCGTCGTCTGCCACGAGGTCGCCGCGTCCGATCGCGCGGGCACGGCGCGCATGAAGCTTCCCCCGGCGGGCGATACCGGCTGGTCGAAGATCGCCGACGACGGCGACATCGACGTCCGGACGGCGCGCCTCGACGACATGGATTTGCCCGATCCCGACTTCATCAAGCTCGACGTCGAAGGCCACGAGTTCCAGGCGCTCCTCGGCGCGCGGGGGCGCCTGCGCCGCGCGCGGCCCCATGTGGTGCTGGAAAACTGGCTGGAACCCGAGGCGCCGAACGTCACCGCCGATCCCCTGAGGCTGCTCGAAGACGAAGGCTACGGCTTGTTCATTCCCTCCTGGCAATACGCGCGGGACGGCGCCGCGTTCCCGTGGCCCGGCGTCCATCCCCCGACGCCGGACGAGGATCAGACCTTCGTCTTGATTCCGGTCACGCCCGAACAGCGGTTTTTGATGGCCCGGCACCTCAGCGTGTACGCCTGTCCGTCGGAACGGATGGGCGAGCTGAAGGCCGTGTTCGAGGAAATTCCCCGCCTGACATAAGCCCGGCCGGGATATCATCGGCGCCAGCCCATGAAAAAAAGAGAAGCGGCCGCCGTCGCGTCGTTGTTCGTCCTGCCGCTTCTGTTCGTCGCGGCGGCGCTCGCGTTGCGCCAGGCGGGCGGCGCGTTCTGGGAATGGCACGTTGCCGATCCTTCTTATTTCTATCTGTTCGACGCCGTCCATCTCGTCCGGCTCCAGCCCCCCGGCCAGTCGTTTCATCCCGGCACTCCGGTCCAGCTGCTGGGCGCGCTGGCGCTGAAGCTGGCCAACCCGCTTTCGTCCGGGGCCGAGATCGCCGCCCGCGCCTTCGCCGACCCGGAAGCGCATCTCCGCGTCATCAGCAACGCGCTCATCGCCGTCGACGCCGCGGCTCTGCTGGCCGCCGGTTTCGCCGCGCGCGCCTTCGCCGGCAACCTGGCGTTGGCCCTGTTCGTGCAGGCGGCGCCGTTTTTCTCCATGGTGATCCTGAAGAACGCCTATCACGCCAAGCCGGAATCGCTCCTGATCGCCGTCGCGCTCATGCTCGCGATCCTCGTGTTCAGGGCGCGCGCGCCCTCGCGCGGGCTCGCCGTCGCGTTCGGCGTCGTCGCCGGGCTCGGCGTCGCGACCAAACTGACGGCGGCGCCGGTCTTTCTGCTGCCGCTGTTCCTGCTCGGCGGGTTTCGCGGGATCGCCCTCTACGCGGCGTCGGCGGCCGCGGCGTTCGCGCTGTTCACCTTTCCGGCGTGGCCCAATTTCGCCAAGGTTGCCGAATTCACGCTCGCGGTTCTCGCCCGCAGCGGCGCCTACGGCGGCGGCTCGCAATTGGTGATCGACCTCGCCCGCTACCCGCGCGACGTGATCGACGTCGCGAGCCGGCCCGTGGTCCATCTGCAACTGCTGTTCGGCTGGGTGGCGCTCGCGATCTGGGCGTGGCGCCGACGCCGGGGATTGGCGGTGCCCGCGTTCGAGTTGCGCGCGCTCGCCGGGCTCGCGCTCGCGGTCCTGGTCCAGGTGCTGGCGGTCGCCAAGCAGCCGACCGCCAACTACATGGTGCCCGCCTACATGCTGATGCCGCCGGCGGCGGTCCTGTTCTACCGGTTCGTCGCCGGGCTCGGCTGGGGCGCCGAAACGCTCCGCCGCCGCGCGCGCCTGGCCGTGTCGCTGGCGCTGCTGGCGCTGGTCGCGGCGCAGCCGTTCGCCGTCCGCCGCCAGTACGCCGAGCTGGCCTGGAAGCGCGCCGAGGCCGCCCGGATCGACAACGCCCGCTTCGCCGCCTGCGCGCGCATCTATTTCTTTCCCGCCAGCAGCGCGTCGTTCGCCCTTTTTCTCGGCGATTGGTGGACCGGCGGGCGCGAAGGCGCGGCGGTCGCGCGCCACGTCGGGGCCGACGAATACTGGTACGAGCAGAACACCAAGGATTTGCGCGACGCCCACGGCTCGCGCGACCTCGCCCGGATCGTCGCCGACAGTACGTGCGTGTTCCTGCGCGGGGGGCACCCGGGGCCGATCGGCGACTATCTCGCCCGCCACGTCCCCCAGGTCCGGTTCGATCGCGCATGCTCGACGCGCGAGGAAGTGGTGATGACCTGGGGCGTCGACTGCGCCGGGCGCCCGATTCCGAAATCCTAGGCGACCAGGTCGATCACGCTGCCGCGCGCGAGCAACGTCGTCCGGCCGTCCAGGTCGAACGCGCGCACCGCCTGCCCGGCGGAGGAGGCGAAGGCGAGGCGCTGTTCCGCGGTTTGCAGGGCGAGCAGCCGGCGCGAGGCCAGTTCCTCCGCCCGCGTCAGGGCGACCTCGGCCCCCGCGATCTCCGTGTCGGAGACGGCCCGGAAGCCGGTGACGCGTCCCGCCGCGTCGGGCGCGCCGAACCCGAGCCCCCGGGTGTCGAGGGGTTGGGGCGCGAGCGTGACCGCCCCGCCGAAGCGGGACGTCTGCACCGCGACGGGGGGCTCGCCGGACGCGATCAGGTTGACGCCGCCCCGCGTCTCCGACGCGACCAGCGCGTTGATGTCGGCCAGCGCGCGCCGGACTTCGGCCTGGATGTTGAGGCGCGACACCCGCGTTCCGCCGACGGCGAGTTGCGCGCCGTCCCCAACCAGGGAACTGGTGCGCGCCTCGGCGACGGCGGCGCGGAGCGCGCCGAGGGTGTCGACGATCACGCGCGCGCTCGCGACCGCGCCGGCGAGCGCGGTCCGCGCCGATGTCGCGTCGAGACCGACCGCGCCCGTGGACCGCGCCGCGGAATCGAGCGTCGCGTCCGCGCGGGCGAGCTCGCCCGTCGGCCTCGTGTCCTGCGCCGACAGGGGCGTCAGCACCCGGGGCGGGAGCGTCGCGATCAAGGCGGCGGAAATGGGATCGAATTCGGCCATGGCGCCCGTTTCGAGATGCGCGCGGGAGGGCCGTTCTGGCGAAGGACGGACGCTTCTGTGTTCGCGCACAAGCGAGGCGAAAACCGCGTCCGGACGGCGATGCTAGCACGCGCCGCGGGCGGCGGTCCGCTCCCCCCTTTTTCGGAAAAATCTTCTATTATTATTGGGTTATAATCGGATTATTTATAAGAACTCTAAACAGTTGAACGAAAGGCCGCCATGGCCCACATTAGAGGGGCCTGCTGGCGCCGCCGCTGGGGAGCCCCTTAAAGTCATGGCCGACAAATCCCGCCTTTCCGTTTCCCGTCCGCCCGCCCCTCGTCCGTTCGGGCCGTCGCTCGAGCGCCTGCGCGCCGCGGGGCTCCGGCCCACGCGCCAGCGGCTTGCGCTCGCCCGGCTTCTGTTCGACGGCATGGACCGCCACGTCAGCGCCGAGGCGCTCCACGAGGAAGCGCAAGCGGCCGGCATCCCGGTGTCGCTCGCGACCGTCTACAACACGCTGCATCAGTTCACCGCGGCCGGCCTGATGCGCGAAATCGTGGTCGATAGCCAGCGTTCCTATTTCGACACCAACGTCGGCGACCACCATCACTTCTTCCACGAGAGCACCAGCCGGCTGCAGGACATCCCGGCCGAGGAGGTGCGCGTCGCCCGCCTGCCCGCGCCGCCCGCGGGCGCGCGCGTCAAAAGGATCGACGTGATCGTGCGCCTGGAAGAGAAGTAAGAGCGATTCGCAATAAATACTTTTTATTGTCAATTTGTTATAAAATAAACTAGAATTATTATAAACTACTTGACAGCCCCCGTTCGGCCGTCCATATAAAAAGCGTTCCGGGGCCGTCGCCGTCCCGGCCGTCATTCGCTCCGACGTTTCGTCAACCCCAGGACAAGGAACTTTTCCATGGCCAAGAATCTCAAGGGCACCAAGACCGAAGAAAACCTGAAAGCCGCGTTCGCCGGCGAATCCCAGGCCAACCGCCGTTATCTCTATTTCGCGCAGAAGGCCGACGTCGAAGGCTTCAACGACGTCTCCACCGTGTTCCGCTCGACCGCGGAAGGCGAAACCGGCCACGCCCACGGCCACCTCGAATTCCTCGAGGCGGTGGGCGACCCCGCCACCGGCAAGCCGATCGGCCCGACCGCCGACAACCTGAAGGCCGCGATCGCGGGCGAAACCCACGAGTACACCGACATGTACCCGGGCATGGCCAAGACCGCGCGCCAGGAAGGTTTCGACGAAATCGCCGACTGGTTCGAGACGCTGGCCAAGGCCGAGAAGTCCCACGCCGGGCGCTTCCAGAAGGCCCTCGACTCCCTGAAGTAAGTCCGTTCGGCCCGCC
>CAYPQV010000023.1:0-35548 GCA_964412955.1 uncultured Hyphomicrobiales bacterium | reverse complement strand
GCCCGCCGGAGCCTTGGCGAAGGCGGGCCGGATTTTCCGTTCGCGATTCCACACCTAATTTACGCCGGGCGGCTCGGGAGGGGTCCGCGCCGGCGAGACGAAGGATCTGCGCCATGCGCGAAGGCAGCCTCGAAGCTCCCACCCGCCGCCCGATCCCCTGGCGCGACGCCGATTTCTGGGACGAAGCCAAGCTCGACGCCGAAACCCGGCGCGTGTTCGACATCTGCCACGGCTGCCGGCGCTGCTTCAACCTCTGCGATTCCTTTCCCCGCCTGTTCGATCTGGTCGACCAAGCTCCGAGCGAGGAACTGGACACGGTCAAGTCCGCCGATTTCGCCAAAGTGGTGGAAGCCTGCACGCTCTGCGACATGTGCTTCCTGACCAAGTGCCCGTACGTGCCGCCGCACGAATTCGATCTCGATTTTCCGCACCTGATGCTGCGCCACCGCGCGGTCGCGGCGAAGAAGGGCCAGGTCCCCTTCGGCGCGCGCCAGATCACCGAAACCGACCGCAACGGCAGGATCGGCTGTTCCGTGTCGGGCCTCGCCAACTGGGCGAGCCGGCGCGGCAACGCGCTCACCCGCCCGGCGATGGAGGCCCTCCTCGGCGTGCACCCGGACGCCGATCTCCCGGCCTTCGATTCGGAAACCCTGGAAGCGCAGGCCAAGCGGCTCAACCTCGCGCGCAACGCGGATGCCCCCGCGGGCCGCGCCGGGCGCAAGGCGGCGGTGTTCGCCACCTGCTTCGCCAACTACAACGCCACCGCCATCGGCCGCGCCGCGCTCGAGGTGCTGGCGAAAAACGGCGTCGAGACCGAACTGGTCTATCCCGGCTGCTGCGGCATGCCGCAGTTGGAGCAGGGCGACATCGCCCGGGTCGCCGAAAAGGCCAAGTCGATCGCCGCCGCGTTCAAGCCATGGATCGCCAAGGGCTACGACGTGGTTGCGCTCACGCCCTCCTGCGCGCTGATGCTCAAGTTCGAATGGCCCCTGATCGTGCCCTCCGACTCACCCGAATATCCGGACGTCAAAACCCTCGCCAACGCCACCTTCGACGCGAGCGAATACGTGGTCGATCTCGCCCGCCGCCACGGCCTGGCTTCCGGCCTGAAGCCGATCGCGGGCGAAATCTTCCTGCACGTCTCCTGCCACTCGCGCGCCCAGAACATGGGCCAGAAGGGAACCGAGATGCTGCGCCTGATCCCCGACGCCAAGATCCGCGTCGTCGAGCGCTGCTCGGGCCACGGCGGATCGCTCGGGGTGATGAAGGAAACCTTCGAGGTGGCGCTCAAGGTGGGCCGCCCCGTCGCCCGCCAGGCGGCCGAGCACAAGGCCGCGTTCGTGGTCTCCGAATGCCCGCTTGCGCGCGACCACATCGTCCAGGGCGCCGAGCGCATCGACGCGGCTTCCAAGCCGCCCGAGGCCGCGCACCACCCGATCGAAATTCTCGCCCGCGCTTACCGCGATTGAATCCGAGGACCCGTCCGATGACGCCCAGCCCGCACGCCATTTCGCCCGCCGACATCATGCCGATGGCGGAATACGCCAAGGTCCGCGCCGAACGCCGCCGCCTGATGGCCAAGGCCAAGGCCGACCGCCGCGTCCCGGTCGGGCCCGACGCCACGTTCTATTTCGAGAACTACGCCACCATGCTGCACCAAGTCCACGAAATGCTGTTCGTGGAAAAGGGCGGCGCCGAACAGGTCCCGGGCGAAATCGCGGCCTACGATCCGCTGGTGCCGAAGGGTACCAATCTCTCCGCCACCTTCATGATCGAGATCGAGGACCCGGACCGGCGCCTCGCGGCGCTCAAGCGCCTGGGCGGGATCGAGGAAACCATCTCGCTCGCCTTCGACGGCGAAACGGTGAAGGGGATCGCGCACGACGATGCCGAACGCACCACGCCGGACGGCAAGACCTCGTCCGTGCACTTCTTCTCGTTTCCGTTCACGAAGGCGCAGATCGAAAAATTCCGCAAGGCCGGAACCGAGGTCACGCTCGCCATCCGCCACGCCAACTACTCGCACATGGCGATTTTGCCCGAAGCGACGCGCGCCGCGCTGGCGAAGGATTTCGATTAGTCTTTGGCAGGCTGCTAAAAAAACTACCGGGATTCGTCATTGCGAGGAGGCCGTCGCGCGCATGCGCGCCTATCGGCACGACGGCCGACGAAGCAATCAATGCGTGGCGGATGTCCGGGGTTTTCGTGGATCGCCACGGCCGCTTCGCGGCCTCGCGATGACGGCGAAAACGTTTTTCAGCAGCCTGTTACCGCCCCGGCCGGAGGCTCCGCTTCGCCTCGGTCGTCTCGTCCTTGAGTACGCCCCAGAAATCGACGCGGCGCAGCCAGCCGTCGAAGCCGTCGACCTCGATCCGGCACCAGGACGATCCTTCCGGGCAGCTCACCAGATTGGCGACGACGCCCGCTTCCAGGTGCGCCACCGCCCTGGCGTCGGGCTCGGGCTTGGAGGCGAGCGTGCGCGTGCCGCCGACCACGATCACCGTCCGCTTGCCCGCGAGCAGGCTCTGGTGCACCCAGCCTTGCGTTCCTTGCCAGTCGCGGATCTTGCGCCAGGTGCGGTACTCGGCGATGACCTCGACCGGCAATCCCTGGCGCTGGAACACCCAATCGATCGGATACTGCACCCCGGGGCCGGTGCGCACGTTGACCTCGCCCGCGCGCAAGGACGCGAAACGCGGCAGCGGCAGGCCCGAGGTTTCGGGCCCGCCGCGGCCCTGTTCGGACGCCGGGCCGGGCGGCGGGTCTTCCTCCGCCGCGCGCGCGGGTCCCGCGAACACGACAAGAAGAGTTAATATCAATATCCGCGTCACGGCGGACGGGTGCGCTGCGGTCATGGCGAACGCATTATAAAGGCAAGCGGGTTTTCCCCGCCATCGCGGTTGCGGAATCACCCCCGCCCGCCGCCGCCGGGTTCTTGCCAAGGGCGCGGGGCGTTGCTACGAGACATATTCCAGCAGCCTGTTAAGGCCGAGAGGGCCGATGCCCGCCAAGAAAACCAAGGTCGTCGTCACCCGCAAGCTGCCCGAGGCGATCGAAACCCGCCTGATGGAGCTGTTCGCCGTCAAGCTCAACGAGGACGATCACCCGCTCACCAAGGCCGAGCTGATGGAGGCGGTCAAGACCGCCGACGTGCTGGTGCCGACCGTCACCGACCGCGTCGACGCGGGCGTGCTGTCCCAGGCCGGGCCGCAGCTCCGCCTGATCGCCAATTACGGCACCGGCGTCGACCACATCGACCTCGCCGCCGCGCGCTCGCGCGGCATCACCGTCACCAACACCCCCGACGTGCTGACAGAGGACACCGCCGACATGACCATGGCGCTGATCCTCGCCGTGCCGCGCAGGCTGGCCGAGGGCGAGCGCGTGCTGCGCTCCGGTAACTGGCAGGGCTGGTCGCCGACCTGGATGCTCGGCCACCGCATCTGGGGCAAGCGCCTCGGCATCATCGGGCTCGGGCGCATCGGCCAGGCGGTGGCGCGCCGCGCGCGCGGCTTCGGCCTCGCCATCCACTACCACAACCGGCGCCGGGTGCCGGAGGAGATCGAGAACGAACTGGAGGCGACCTACTGGGAGAGCCTCGATCAGATGCTGGCGCGGGTCGACATCATCTCCATCAACTGTCCGCACACGCCCGCGACCTTCCATCTCCTTTCGGCGCGGCGGCTCAAGCTGCTGCACCCCCACGTCTACATCGTCAACACCTCGCGCGGCGAGGTGATCGACGAAGCCGCCCTGGTGCGCGGCCTGCGCGCCAAGGAAATCGCCGGCGCCGGCCTCGACGTGTTCGAGAACGAACCTGCGGTCAACCCCAAGCTGCTCGAAATGGAAAACGTCGTGCTGCTGCCGCACATGAGTTCGGCCACCTTCGAGGGCCGTCTCGACATGGGCGAGAAGGTGCTGATCAACATCAAGACGTTCGTGGACGGCCATCGCCCGCCCGACCGCGTGCTGGCCGACCAGACGTGAGCGTGACCGTCGTCCCGGCCGCCGAGGGCGGCGCCGGGTCGGCGGCTCCCGTCGCCCTTCCGTTTCCGTTCCGCGATCCGGTCGCCGCGTTCCAGCCCTTCGCGCGCGAACCCTGGTCGGCGCTGCTCGATTCGGCCGAGGAACACGCGGCGCGCGGCCGCTTCGCCTACATCGCCGTCGATCCGTTCGAGACGATCCAGTTCCGCCTCGGCGATCCGGTCGATCCGTTCGCCGCCTTGCGCGCGAGGCTGCCGCTGGACCTGGCGCCGGCGTTGCCGGGCCTGCCGCCGTTCCAGGGCGGCGCGCTCGGATTGTTCGGCTACGAACTCGGCGGCTGTCTCGAACGGGTGCCCGCGCCGCGCGACGCGCCGCCCGCCTCGCCCGACCTGGCGATCGGGCTCTACGACACGGTCGCCGCGTTCGACCTCGCGGCCCGCAAGGCGTGGGCCGTCGCCCGCGACGTTCCCGGTGCGCCGCCGAACCGTCCGCCGGCGCGCGCGCGGGCCGAGGCGCTGGCGGCGAAGATTCGTTCCGCGCCGCCACTGTCCCTGCCGGACTGGAGCGCGCGCGGGATCTGGAGCGCGGAAACCGGCCGCGAGCGCTTCGAGGCGATGGTGGCGCGGTGCGTCGATTACATCCGCGCGGGCGACATTTTTCAGGCGAACCTCACGCACCGCTTTCTCGCCGATCTGCCGCCGGGGCTGGACGCATTCACCCTCTACCGGCGTCTTCGGCGCGTGACGCCGTCGCCGTTCGCGGCCTTTTTCAACGCGCCGGGGCTGCAACTGCTGTCGGCGTCGCCCGAGCGGTTTCTCGCCCTCGACCGCGAGGGCCGGATCGAAACCCGCCCGATCAAGGGCACGCGGCCGAGGGGCGCCGATCCGGCGGAAGACGCGCGTTTCGTCGCCGAGCTGCGGGGCAGCGAAAAGGACCGCGCCGAAAACCTGATGATCGTCGATCTCTTGCGCAACGATCTTTCCCGGGTCGCGGCCATCGGCAGCGTGCGCGTGCCGGAGCTGTTCACGCTGGAAACCTTCGCGCGGGTCCATCACCTGGTGTCGGCGGTCGAAGGGCGGCTCGCGCCTGGCTTCGGCGCGCTCGACCTGCTCGCCGCCGCGTTTCCCGGCGGCTCGGTCACCGGCGCGCCCAAGATTCGCGCGCTCGAGATCATTCACGAACTGGAGTGCGCCCGGCGCGGGCCCTATTGCGGCGCGTTCGCCTGGATCGGGTTCGACGGCGCCATGGATTCGAGCATCGTCATCCGCACCCTCTGGATCGCCGAAGGCCGGGTGGTGGCGCAGGCCGGCGGCGGCATCGTCGCCGATTCGGTCCCGGCCGCCGAATACGAGGAAACCATGGTCAAGGCGGCGCCGCTGCTGGCGGCGCTGGCGGGCGAGACCCCGTCGTGAGGGGCAAGGTCTGGCTCAACGGCCGCTTCGACGAGCGCGCCCAGGTCCGCATCGAGGAAGCCGACCGCGGATTCACGCTCGGCGACGGCGTGTTCGAAACCTTCGCCATCCGAGGGGGCAAGGCGCTCCGCGTCCCGGCGCACCTCGCGCGCCTCGGCGACGGCGCGCGCACGTTGCGCCTGCGGATTCCCTACGACGACGTGGCGCTGGCGCGCGCGATTTCGGACACCATCCGCATGAACAACATCCGCGACGGCGTCGCCCGGCTTACGGTTTCGCGCGGGCCGGGCGAGCGCGGGCTGCTGCCGCCCGCCCAGCCGAAACCGACGGTGGTGATCACCGCGCACCCCGATCTTCCCCCCGAAACGCCGGTGCGCGCCGTGACCGCGGAAACCGCGCGCCGCGACGAAGGTTCGGCGCTGGCGCGCGTGAAATCCTTGAGCTACCTGGAGCAGGTCCTGGCCCGGCTGGAAGCGAAGGAGCGCGGCGCGGACGACGCCCTGCTGCTCAACACCCGGGGCCGCATCGCCGACGGCACGGCCGCCACCCTGTTCGTCTATCTCGGCAATTGGCTGCTGACGCCGTCGCTGGAGGAAGGCGCGCTGCCCGGCATCGTGCGCGCCGCCGCGATCCGGGAGTTGGGCGCGGTCGAACGCCCGCTCGCGCCCGAGGATGTCTACCGGGCCGACGAGGCGATGCTGGTGAACAGCCTGGGCGCGCGCGCGCTGGTCGAACTCGACGGCCGTCCGATCGGCGACGGCGCTGAGGGCGTCTGGTGTGTCAAGCTGCGCGAACTCGCCCGCGCCGACGAGTAGAAAGAATTAGTGCGCCGAAACGCCGGCGGTCGCGCGCGCGTAATCGCGCAGCACGTCGGCTTCCAGTTCCGCCTCGTTGAGGCGCGACGACACCACGTCGCGCAGGCTCACCATGTCCACGACCCGGCCGCCGTCCATCACCGGCAGGTGGCGGACGCGGCGCCTGTCCATCAGGCGGGCGGCGTCCTTGACCGCGGTCGCGCGCGAGCAGGAGACCACGTCGCGGGTCATCAGCTCGCTCACTTTCAGGGCGCGCACGTCGTTCCGGCTCGCGGCCAGCGCGCGGATGATGTCGCGCTCGGACACGACCCCGGCGATGCGGCCTTCGCCGTCGGTCACCGGCAACGCGCCGATCTTGTGGCGCGCGAGCAGGTCGATCACCAGCTGCACCGTGTCGTCCGGACGGCAGGTGACGACCGGGGCGGTGCGGGCCTTGAGCAGGTCGGCGATGGTTTGCTGAGCCATAGGGAAAGCCTCCAAGTCGCTGAGGAATTTCTTATATATTTTTTCTAATATACATGTCCTTGAATACGCGAAAGTAAATTTATTTTCGTTTTATTATCAGCAACTTATCAAATGAAAATCATCGCCCCTGTTTTCGACGCATCGCCGATTAGGGTGGCCACGCCCGCGATTTCCGCCCGCACGTCCGCGCGCAGGTCGGCCGCGTCGAGCCCGCGCGCCCTGAGCCCGAGTTCGCAGACGATGAAGCGCGCGCCCAACTCGACGCACGCCGCCAGCAGCTGCTCGAAGTCGGCGAGGTTGCGGCGCTTGAAGGCATCGTCCATGGCGCCGCCGTCGCGGAAGTTTTCCGCCGTCGCCTGCGCCAGCGCGAGCCCGCGCCACGCGGGCGCGCCCGAGGCGTCCGGCTTCAGCAGCGCGCGGCACCCGTCCATGGTGAAGAACAACGTCGCGCGCGTGCCCAGCGCGAGCGCGCCCGAGGCCAGCACCAGGGCGTAGTGCACCTTGTCGTACTCGCCGGAATAGACGATCAGGGACAATTCGTCGGGGCGGGTCGCGGTCATTTCGGTTCTCACGCGCGGCGGTGCAAGGAAAGATCGCGGATGGTCGGCGCCTCGCCGCACAAGGGGCAGCCCGGATCGGCGGGCACGCGGATCTTGCGCACCTCCGCCGACAGGCCGTCGCACAGCATCAGCCAGCCGGAGAGGCTTTCGCCGATGCCGAGAATCTCCTTCAGTACCTCGGTCGCCTGGAACGAGCCGATCACGCCGCAGAGCGCGCCCAGGACGCCCGCTTCCGCGCAGGAGGGAATCTCGCCCGGCGGGGGCGGTTCGCGGAAGATGCAGCGGTAGCACGGCCCGTGGCCGCCGACCGGAAGCCGTTCGTGCGCCTTGAAGGTGGCGACCTGGCCGTCGAAGCGGAGAATCGCGCCCGACACCAGGGTCTTCCGGGCGAGGTAGCAGGCGTCGTTGAGCAGAAAGCGCGTCTCGAAATTGTCGCTGCCGTCGGCGACGATGTCGTAGCCGGACACGACGTCGAGCGCGTTATCGGGGCCGATGCGCGCCTCGTGGGCGATCACGCGCACCTCGGGATTGATCTCGGCGAGCGTGCGCTTGGCGCTCGCGACCTTCGCTTCGCCGACGCGCCCCGTGCCGTGCACGATCTGGCGCTGGAGGTTGGAAAGATCGACGTGGTCGGCGTCGATCACGCCCAAGGTGCCGACCCCGGCGGCGGCGAGGTAAAGCAGGAGCGGCGAGCCGAGCCCGCCCGCGCCCACCACCAGCACCTTCGCCCGCATCAGCCGCGCCTGGCCTTCGCCGCCCACTTCCTTCAGCAGGATGTGGCGGGCGTAGCGGCGAACCTGGGATTCGGTGAAGTCCACTAGCCGGGCCCCAAGCCTTCGAACAAGGCGGTCGAGAGATAGCGCTCCGACGAACTCGGCAGGATCGCGAGCACGGTCTTGCCCGCCATCTCGGGCCGGGCGCCGATTTCGAGGGCGGCGGCGATGGCCGCGCCCGAGGAAATGCCGACCGGCAGGCCTTCGACCCTCGCCGCCCGGCGCGCGGTCGCGAACGCGGTCTCGTTGCCGATGCGCAGGATTTCGTCGATCAGGCTGGTGTTGAGCACCTTCGGCACGAAGCCCGCGCCGATGCCCTGAATCTTGTGCGGCCCCGGCGGCCCGCCCGACAGCACCGCGCTGTCCTCGGGCTCGACCGCGACCATGCGCAACGACGGCCTTCGCGGCTTCAGCGCCTCGCCGACGCCGGTCAGCGTGCCGCCGGTGCCGACGCCGCTCACGATCACGTCCACGTTGCCGTCGGTGTCGCGCCAGATTTCCTCGGCGGTGGTGCGGCGATGCACCTCCGGGTTGGCGGGGTTCTCGAACTGCTGGGGCATGTAGGACCCTTCGTGCGCGCGCAGCAGTTCGCCCGCGCGCTCGATCGCGCCGCGCATGCCCTTGGCGGCGGGCGTCAGTTCGATCTCGGCGCCGAGCAGCGCGAGGATCTTGTGCCGTTCCACCGACATGCTGTCGGGCATGGTCAGGATCAGCCGGTAGCCCTTGGCGGCGGCGGCGAAGGCGAGCGCGATGCCGGTGTTGCCCGAGGTCGGCTCGATCAGCACCGCGCCCGGCCGGATCAATCCGTCGCGCTCGGCCGCCTCGATCATGGCGAGCCCGATCCGGTCCTTGACCGAGGAGAGCGGATTGAAGAACTCGCACTTGCCGAGAATCTCGGCCTTGCACCCGGCCCCGGCGGCCAGCCGCGCGAGGCGCACGATCGGCGTCGCGCCGACGGTTTCGACGATCGAGTCGAACACGCGCCCGCGCGCCGGTTGCGCGGTGGAGGGAGCGGCGCGGGGCTTGATCGGCATGGCGTTCAGATGGCGAAATCGAGATTGCGGCGGCCTTCGCTCGCGATGCCGGCCGCGTCCGCGCGCGCACACAAATCCTCGATCGAGACCGCGTCGAGCCGGGCCATGAGGACGTCGCTCAGCTCGCCCCACAGCGGCCGCACCACTTTCTGGCCGAGCACCGAGCCGCCGGCGTCGGCCATGTCGGGCGGGCCGGCTTCCAGCGCGCGCACGACGCGCACGATTTCGCCGACCGACACGCGCCGGCGCTCGCGCGCGAGCCGATAGCCGCCGCGCGGGCCGCGCACGCCGACCAGCACGCCCGCCCGCACCAGTTCCTGCAGCGCGCGCTCCAGATAGCGCTGGGGAATGCCCTGGCGGCGGGTGATCTCGGCGCTCGGCACCGGGTTGGCGCCCGCGTGGTAGGCGATGTCGAGCACCGCCTCGATCGCGAACAGGGTCTTGCGCGAGAGCTTCAGCATCACGGGCTCCCGCCGGTGCCGCCGCCGGTGCCGGTCGAGCCGAACCCGCCCGGCCCGCGCGCGCTCGCGGGCAGCGCGTCGCTCATGCGCCAGCGCACGGCCTCGGCGCGCTGGACGACGATCTGGGCGATGCGCATGCCGCGTTCGACCACGAAGGGCGCCTCGCCGAGGTTGACGAGGATCACCTTGATCTCGCCGCGGTAGTCGGAATCGATGGTGCCGGGCGCGTTGAGCACGGTGACGCCGTGATTGAGCGCGAGGCCGGAACGCGGGCGCACCTGCGCCTCGAAGCCCTCGGGCAGCGCGAGCGCGATGCCGGTCGGAATCGCCCCGCGCTTGCCGGGCGAAAGCACCACCGGCTGGTCGACGGCGGCGAGCAGGTCGGCGCCCGCGGCCCCGGCGGTGGCGTAGGCCGGCAGCGCCAGGCCGTCGCCGTGGGGCAGGCGCGCGACTTGAACCTCGACGGTCATGGGCGCCCCCGTTTCGGCGCGCGCAAGGCTTCGGCGATGCGCGCCGCGAGCCGTTCGGCGAGCGCGTCCTTGCTCAGGACCGGCCAGGATTCCGCGCCCTTCGCGGTCACCACCGCGACCGTGTTGGCGTCGCCGCCGAACACGCCGGTGCCTTCCGACACGTCGTTGGCGAGAATCCAGTCGCAGCCCTTGGCGGCGAGTTTCTTTTCGGCGTTGGCGACGAGATCGCCGGTTTCGGCGGCGAAGCCGATCACCAGGCGCGGGCGTTTGGCCCCGGCGCGCGCGAGCGTCCTGAGGATGTCGGGGTTTTCGGCGAGCGCGATCCTGGGCGCCGCGCCGGTTTTCTTGATTTTCGCCTTGGCCGCCTCGGCCGGGCGCCAGTCGGCGACGGCGGCCGCGCACACCGCGACGTCGGCGGGCAACGCCCGCGTCGCCGCCGCCAGCATCTCGCGCGCCGATTCCACGTGGACCGTCGTCACGCCCTCGGGGTCGGGAAGCGCCACCGGCCCCGTCACCAGGGTCACGCGGGCCCCTTGGCGGGCGAGGGCTTTCGCGATCGCGTGGCCCTGCTTGCCGGACGAACGGTTGGCGATGTAGCGCACCGGATCGAGCGCTTCCCAGGTCGGGCCGCTGGTCACCAGGGCGCGCATGCCCGCGAGGCCGCCGCCGCGCGCGCCGCCCGCCGTCTTGCCCTGGGCAAGAAACGCGCCGACGGATTGGACGATGGCGTCGGGTTCGGCCATGCGGCCCATGCCCCATTCGCCGCAGGCCATGTCGCCTTCCTCGGGGCCGACGAAGCGGACGCCGCGTTTTTTCAATGTCGCGAGATTGGCCTGGGTCGCCGGGTGCTCCCACATGCGCACGTTCATGGCGGGCGCGGCCATCACCGGCTTGTCGGTGGCGAGAAGCAGCGTGCTGGCGAGATCGTCGGCGAGCCCGGCCGCCATCTTGGCGAGGATGTCGGCGGTCGCGGGCGCCACCAGCACCAGGTCGGCCTCGCGCGAAAGCCGGATGTGCCCCATCTCGCTTTCGTCGGTGAGGGAGAACAGGTCTTCGTACACCTTGTCTTCGGAAACGGCGGCGAGCGCGAGCGGCGCGACGAATTGCTTGCCGCCCTTGGTCAGCACGCAGCGGACGGCGAGGCCCTTCTCGCGCAGACGGCGGACCAGTTCCGGCGTCTTGTAGGCGGCGATGCCGCCGGTGACGACCAGCAGGATGCGCCGGTGCGCGGGCGAATCGTCGTGCGAATGCACGCCTAACGGCGTGACGCGCGCGATCAAATGACGGGCGGCCCGTGCGGGCGATTTCTTGGGGTTTTTAACCATTTAACGAATGCTTTGTGTGGATAAGCTAGCGCCCGCGTCCGCGCCCCGCAAGGACGTAACTAATAGTTTGAGTCCAAATGATTTTTTATTAGTCGGTGAGCGCCTTCAGCCACTCGAGCACGATCGCGGTGCCTTCGCTCGGCGTTTCCATGTGCCCGCCCGGGACGGGAGCGTAGCGGTTTTTCGGATGCGCGGTCGCGCGGTCGTAGATCGCCCCCTTGCCGTTCGCGAACAGGGAATCCTGCTCGCCGATCACCCACAACAGCGCCGTTCCCGATTTGAGTTGCGCCGCCGTCCGCGTCATCGCGCCCAGGCCTTCGGGATCGAAATAGCTGAGAAAAATATTCGCGGTCGCGCGCTTTCCTTCCCGGCGCCCCTGATTGAGGTCGGTGAACTCGAACGGCTCGGTCCCCTTGCCGGCGGCGGCCTGTTCGCGCGCGCGCGCCACGTCGGGAGCCATCAGGCCGCGGAACCGGCTCAAGTCCGGCACGTGCCCGGGCGCGAGCGCGAGCAGGCCGGCGACGCCGTCGCGCGTGGCGCCGTAGGCGAGGGCGGCGTTGGCGCCGAAGCTGTGCCCGCCGACGACGATGCGTTGCGCGCCCTTGGCCTTCAATTTCGCGACCGCCTGGTCGATCTCCTTCAAGGCGTCGTCGTAGCCCGCGTCGTAATTGCGGTGCCGCGACCAGGGCATGGTCGGCGTTTCCAGAACGACCCCGGCGGCGCCGAGAGCGTGCGAAAGTTTGTAGAGGCCGCGATCGTCGGGCGCGCCCCACTTGCCGTGCATCAGCACGACGCCGATCTTGCGCTCCTTCAGGTCCTGGGCCGCCGCGGGCGGGACGGCGCCCGCGATCATGAACAACGCGGCCAGCAGAGCGGCGATCCGACGATGCATGGGTTTCGTCCCTTGTGCGGGGGTTAGAGCCGCCAGCCCCAATGGAGGGCGGCGATGCCGCCCGAAAGATTGTGGAAGCCGACCCGCTCGAAGCCGGCCTCGGCGAGCATCCGCGCGAATTGTTCCTGCGGCGGAAAGCGGCGGATGCTTTCGGCGAGGTATTGGTAGGCGTCGCGGTCGCGCGCGATTTTTTCGCCGAGCGCGGGCAGCACCTTGAACGACCACGCGTCGTAGAGCCTGTCGAAGCCCGGCAGCGACATCTTGCTGAATTCGAGCGCGACGAACCGCCCGCCGGTCTTCAATGTCCGATAAGCCTCGGCCAGCGCCGCGTCGAGCCGGGTCACGTTGCGCAGGCAAAAGGCGCTGGTGGCGACGTCGAACGCGCGGTCGGCCGAGGGCAGGTTCTCGGCGTCGCCCACGGTCCAGGCGATCCCGCCGTCCAGGCCCCGTTCGGCGGCGCGCTTTTGCCCGACCGCGATCATGCTGGGATTGACGTCGACCACCGTCGCCGGCCCGCCGCCCGCCTCGCGCCAGAGCATGGCGATGTCGCCGGTGCCGCCGCCGATGTCGAGAAGCGCGAGGTCCGCGCGCGGCCGGAGCCGGTCGATCAGCGCCCGCTTCCACAGGCGGTGCACGCCCAGGCTCATCAGGTCGTTCATCAGGTCGTAGCGCTCGGCGACCGAATCGAACACCCGGCGCACCAGCGGCGCCTTTTCCGATTCCGCGACGGTGCGGAAACCGAAGTGAGTGGGACGGGATTCGGGCGCGGACGGCATGGCCGGAACGATAGCCTGGGCGGGGGCGCTCCGCTAGCATGCGCGGCACCCGAGGTCGCCGATGCCCGAATTGCCCGAGGTCGAAACCGTCCGCCGCGCGCTTTCCCATGCGCTGGAAGGCCGCCGCGTCGCCCGCGTCCGGGTGCGAAAGCGGAGCCTGCGCGTGCCGCTTCCGCGCGATTTCGAGCGACGGCTCGCCGGAAGGCGCATCCTCGCCGTCGATCGCCGCGCCAAGTTCCTGCTCGTCCGCCTCGACGGTCACGATATCCTGGTCGCGCACCTCGGCATGTCGGGGCGGATGCGGCTGTTCCGCGCGCCCGCGCCCGCGCCGGAAAAGCACGACCACGTCGAGATCGAAACCGACGACGGCACCGTCCTTCGCTTCAACGACCCGCGCCGGTTCGGCCTGATGGCGTTGGTGGCCGAACGCGACCTCGACCGGCACCCGTGGTTCCGCGCCCTCGGGCCCGAGCCGTTGGACTCCGACTTCGACGGCGCCGTCCTCGCCCGGCGGCTCGCCGGCCGCAAGACCGCGCTCAAGGTTGCGCTCATGGACCAGCGCGTCGTCGCCGGCATCGGCAACATCTACGCGTGCGAGGCCCTGTTCCGCGCGCGGCTGTCGCCGTTCCGCAAGGCCGGAACCGTCAAGGGCCCGCGCGCGGAGGAACTCGCGCGCGCGATCCGCGCCGTATTGATGAGCGCGATCGCCGCCGGCGGGTCCTCGCTCCGCGATCATCGCCGGCCTTCGGGCGAGCTCGGCTACTTCCAGCACCGCTTCGCGGTCTACGACCGCGAGAGCCGGCCGTGCCCCGGCTGCGATTGCGACGCCGCCGGGACCGGCGGCATCCGGCGCAAGGTCCAGGGCGCGCGCTCGACGTTTTATTGCCCGCGCCGCCAGCGGTGAAAAGGCCCGCGCGGGGTGCTATACGTTTTCCCCATGACGTGGTTATTCCCGCTCCGGTGCGTCCTCGTCGCCCTGGCCCTGGCCGCGGGGCTGTCGGCCGAACCGGCGGCGGCGCAGGCCGCGCCGTCGCCCGCGCCGCCCGCCCGGCCGGTCGAGCCGGACGAGGAAGCCGTGTTTCTGTCCGTGATCGAGGACATCCCCGTCATGCCCGGCCTGGTCGAGGACGAAACCCGCGCCCTGGTGTTCGACGCGGCGCAAGGGCGGCTCGCGGAAACCTACGCCCGGGGCAAGACCGGGGCCAAGGCCGTGCGCGAGTTCTACGGCGAAACCCTGCCCGCCCTCGGCTGGCGCGCCGAGGGCGCCTCCCGCTGGGTGCGCGAAGGCGAGGCGCTCACCCTCGACATCGCGGAAACGGCGGACGGGCTCGACGTGCGGTTTTCCCTGTCTCCGGCCCGGGTTCGCTGAGGCCCCCGGCAAGGACCTGTCGCGCGGGCCGGTTCCGTCGTATCTTCCCCCGCCGCCCCAGGAGGTGCCGTCATGGCCTTTCAGAACATCATCGTCGAGACGCGCGGGCCCGTCGGGCTCGTCATTTTCAACCGGCCCAAGGCGCTGAACGCCCTCAACGCCCAACTGATCGCGGAACTGGCGCAGGCGCTGGACGCCTTCGAGGTCGACGACGCGGTGGGCGCGATCGTGGTGACCGGCAGCGAAAAGGCGTTCGCGGCCGGCGCCGACATCAAGGAAATGAAGGACAAGACCTTCGCCGAGGCCTTCCTCGGCAATTTCATCTCCGACTGGGAACGGCTGGCCCAATGCCGCAAGCCGACCATCGCGGCGGTCGCCGGCTATGCCCTCGGCGGCGGATGCGAAATGGCGATGATGTGCGATTTCATCCTCGCCGCCGACAACGCCAAGTTCGGCCAGCCGGAAATCACGCTCGGCATCATCCCCGGCGCGGGCGGGACCCAGCGGCTCACCCGCGCGGTCGGCAAGTCGAAGGCGATGGAAATGTGCCTGACCGGGCGGATGATGGACGCGGCCGAGGCCGAGCGGTCGGGCCTGGCGAGCCGGGTGGTGCCGGCGGCCGAATTGGTGGAAGAAGCGGTCAAGACCGCCACCGCCATCGCCAAGATGTCCCGGCCCTCGGCCCTGATGGCCAAGGAGGCGGTCAACCGGGCGTTCGAAACCACCCAGGCCGAAGGCATCCGCTTCGAGCGGCGTTTGTTCCATTCGCTGTTCGGCACCGACGACCAGAAGGAAGGAATGGCCGCCTTCGCCGAAAAGCGTCAACCCAATTTCGCCAATAAATAGCCGGTAAATAACGGCCTCGGGTCGCGGCCGACCGGCGGTTGACGGCGCGGGGGTCCGGGGCTATAAGCCGCTCCCTCCGCGTCGATCGGGAGCCCGCGAGGGGCCCTCGCGCGCGGAAGACCCGAGTTCGGAGTCCGTTTCGGAGTTTAGGACATCATGGGCGACCAAGCACCCGCCGCCGGCGCAGGCGCAAAAAAGAAAAAAACCGCGCGCACCAAATCCGCGCTCAAGCGCGCGCGCCAGACGCCGAAACGGACGGCGGTCAACAGCGCGCGGCTCAGTCGGGTGCGCACCGCCGTGCGGGAGGTCGAAGCCGCCATCGCCGCCGGGGACAGGAAGAAGGCCGAGGCCGCGTTGCGCGTCGCCGAGCCGGAATTGATGCGCGGCAGCCGCCATGGCGTCGTCCACCGGCGCGCGGCGGCACGCAAGATATCGCGTCTGGTCGCGCGCATCCGCAAGATAGGTTGAGACTTCCGTTTTTCGCGCGCTTCCCCGCGCGCCGGTTTTTCTCCGGGGCCGCCGCTCGGTTTCGCACGCGGCGTTGAGTTCATTTTCGGACCCATATCGATCCCGATCGCGTCAAGAGACTGCGAACGCTCGATATTTTTTTGACGCGGTTTCGTTTCGTTTTGTTCGCGTTCGCGCGCGCCTCGAAATATCGCCAAGGGATGATTTTCTCACGCGCGACGATCACAAGCGGGTTGCACGCGCGCGCACCTCTCGCTACAGTTCGTCTGCGTCGGCAATGCACACCGGCGCGCCCACGTAAAATATCCACGCACACGCCTTTCCGTTTCATCGGCTTCACGCGAGACATACAGGCACGCGAAAGACACAAGACCTGCAATCTCGAACGTCGGAACTATGGTGATTTCGTTCGCGTCGATCCGCGAGGGTCGAGCGAAGGCGGCAGACGAGAGTGATGATCGGATCGGAGACGGGCGGTTGCGGCCCGAGGGTTTAACAAGGAAATCCGGCGAAGAACCGGGCTTCCGAGGCTTTCAGGGGGGTTCCTTGACGGATTTCGTTTCCGACATTCCGTTCCGGTCGGCCCGGTTTTCCGGGGCTTCCGGCGCGCCTCCGCCCGTGCCCGGCGACGACCCCGACATTCCCGCCCGACTCTGACGGCGGGACCGGAACCGAGCCGCGGACGATTTCGAGAAACGTGCCTTCAGGAAGATTTCTAAAAATCTAAAATGTCCAGCGATAACCCCTCCAGCCCGGTTCCGCCTTCAAACATCGAAACGGAGTGGCGCGACATTTGCGCGCGGTTGCGCGGCGAGGTCGGCGACGCGGCCTGGCAAAGCTGGCTCAAGCCGATGGCGGTCAAGCTGTTCGAAAACGGCCGCGTCCGCTTCGCGGTGCCGACCCGGTTCATGCGCGATTGGGTGCTCGACAACTACGCCGACCGGATCGCCCGGATGTGGCGCGAGATCAATTCCGCGGTCGTCGGCCTCGACGTGCAGGTCCAGGCGGAACGCGCCGCGCCGCCGCTCCGCGCGCCCGCGCCGAAACCGGGCCTCGCGGGTTCGCCCGCGTCCGCCGCCGACGCGGCCCAGGGCATGGCGGGCGGCGCGGCGGTCCGCGCGGCGCGGGAAGGCATCAGCGCGCCCCTGGACCCCCGCTACGTGTTCGACGCCTTCGTCGTCGGCAAGCCCAACGAATTCGCCTGGGCGGCGTCCAAACGGGTCGCCGAGGCGACCAAGGCGCCGCCCTTCAATCCGCTCTTCCTCTACGGGGGCGTCGGCCTCGGCAAGACCCACCTGATGCACGCGATCGCCTGGCATATCCGCACCCACCAGCCGAAGCGCAACGTCATCTATATGTCGGCCGAAAAGTTCATGTACCGCTTCATCCGCGCGCTGCGCGAACAGAACACGGTCGATTTCAAGGAACAGTTCCGCTCGGTCGACGTCCTCATGATCGACGACGTCCAGTTCATCGCCGGCAAGGATTCGACCCAGGAGGAATTCTTCCACACCTTCAACGCGCTGGTCGATCAGGGCCGCCAGATCGTGATTTCCGCCGACAAATCCCCCTCCGACCTGGAGGGGATGGAAGAACGCCTGATCTCGCGGCTCAATTGCGGCCTGGTCGCCGACATCCACGCCACCACCTATGAACTGCGCCTCGGCATCCTGGAATCGAAGGCGGAGCAGATCGGCGAGGCGGTGCCGCACAAGGTGCTCGAATTCCTGGCGCACCGCATCACCGGCAACGTGCGTGAACTGGAAGGGGCGCTGAACCGGGTCGTCGCCCAGGCCCAGCTGGTCGGGCGCGAGATTTCGCTCGAAACCACCCAGGACTACCTCAAGGACCTGCTCAGGGCCAACGACCGGCGGGTGACGATCGAGGACATCCAGAAACGGGTCGCCGCCCACTTCAACGTCCGCCACGCCGACATGTTCTCCGAGCGCCGCTCGCGCTCGGTCGCCCGGCCGCGCCAGATCGCCATGTACCTCGCCAAGCAGTTGACCCAGCGCTCGCTGCCCGAAATCGGGCGCAAGTTCGGCGGGCGCGACCACACCACGGTCATGCACGCGGTCCGCAAGGTGGAAGAACTGCGCGCCCAGGACCAGGCCTTCGCCGAGGACGTCGATATGCTCCGGCGCATGCTGGAGGGTTGAGGGGTTAACGCGCCCCGGAGGGCGGAGCGCGCGGTTTCCCCGGGACCCCCTTTTGCTATAATGGCCGGACCGTCCATAAAGACCTGACCCGCCATGAAATTCACGATCGAGAGGGCCGCGCTGCTGAAGACCCTGGGCCACGTGCAAAGCGTGGTCGAGCGGCGCAACACCATTCCCATCCTCGCCAACGTCAAGATCGCGGCCGCCGACGGCAAGCTCGCGCTTGCCGCGACCGACATGGACATCGAGGTGATCGAAAGCGTCGCCGCCGGGGTCGCGGCCAAGGGCGCGACCACCGCGCCCGCGCACACCCTCTACGAAATCGTCCGCAAGCTGCCCGAGGGCGCCGAGGTCGAGATGGACGCCGCCGGCGACGGCAAGATCGCGGTCCGCGCCGGGCGCTCGCGCTTCCAGCTCGCGTGCCTGCCGGTCGAGGAATTTCCGGTCATGGGCGGGGGCAACTACGCCCACACGTTCCGTCTCGGCGCCGCCGAGCTGCGCGGCATCGTCGAGCGCACGCGCTTCGCCATTTCCAACGAAGAGACTCGCTACTACCTCAACGGCATCTACCTGCACGCGGCCAAGCGCGACAAGACCGCGGTGCTGCGCGCGGTCGCGACCGACGGCCATCGCCTCGCCCGCGTCGAGGCGCCGCTGCCCAAGGGCGCCGCCGGCATGCCCGGCGTGATCGTGCCGCGCAAGACCGTCAACGAGCTGCACCGGCTGATCGAGGGATCGGACGCCGAGGTCGAGATCGGGGTGTCCGACACCAAGATCCGCTTCGCCCTCGACGGCGCGGAAATCGCCTCCAAGCTGATCGACGGCACCTTCCCCGATTACGAGCGGGTGATCCCGACCGGCAACGACAAGGAGATGGAAGTCAACCGCCGGATCTTCACCGAGGCGGTCGACCGCGTGTCGGCGATTTCGAGCGAGAAGTCGCGCGCGGTCAAGCTCAAGCTCGACCGCAACACGCTGGAACTTTCCGCCACCAGCGCGGAAAACGGCAGCGCCAGCGAGGAAATCGAGGTCGCCTACCAGGGCCCGGGTCTCGAAATCGGCTTCAACGCCCGCTACCTGCTCGACATCGCCCAGCAGATGAGCGGCGACACCGTGCGGCTCGCCATGGCGGACGCCGCCTCGCCGACCATCCTGGTGGACGCCGCCGACGCGGCCGGGCTCTACGTCCTGATGCCGATGCGGGTATGACCCGGGCGTCGGCGTTTCCGTCGCAGCGGCCCGATCCCGAACGCGCGCGCGCGGCGTTTTCCGTCGCGGCCCTGACGCTTTCCGATTTCCGCTCCTATGCCCGGCTTCGGCTCGAGGTGCCCGCCCGCGCCGGCCTGATCGTGCTGGTCGGCCCGAACGGCGCGGGCAAGACCAACGTGCTGGAGGCAATCTCGTTCCTGGCGCCGGGCCGGGGCCTGCGCGCGGCGGCGCCGGCCGAACCGACCCGCTGGGGCGCGGCCGCCGCCGGGCCCGCGCTCCGCCCGGCGTGGGCGGTGGCGGCCGGCGTCGAAGGGCCCCGGGGCCCGCGCGAGATCGGCACCGGCCTCGACCCCGAGGCCTCCGCGCCCGAGCGCCGCCTGGTGCGCGTCGACGGCACGCCGGCGCGCGCGCAGGGACGATTACAGGACACGTTCGCGGTCCACTGGCTGACGCCGCCGATGGAACGGCTGTTCCAGGACGGCGCCGGCGAGCGGCGCAAGTTCGTCGATCGCGTCGCCGCCGGGCTCGACGCCGGGCACGCCGAACTGAAGCAGAATTACGAGCGCACGGCGCGCGAGCGCATCCGGCTGCTGGTCGATTCCGGCGCCGCCGCCGAGCCGGGCTGGCTCGCGTCGCTGGAAGCGCGCATGGCGGAATCGGGCATCGCGCTGGCGTGCGCGCGCCAGGCCGCCGCCGTCCGGCTCGACCGGGTCTGCCGCGAGCCGCGCGGGGTCTTTCCCGGCGCGCGGGTGGCGATGGCGGGCGCGGTCGAGGACTGGCTCGCCGACGGCCCCGCGCTCGCGGCCGAGGAACGGCTGGCCCGGGCGCTCCGGGATTCGCGCGAACGCGACGCGCTCACCGGCGCCACCCGGTTCGGCCCGCACCGCAGCGACATGGCGGTGCGTCATGCCGGGCTGGAGCGGGCGGCGGAGCAGTGCTCGACCGGCGAGCAGAAGGCGCTCCTGATCGCGCTGGTGCTCGGCGCCGCCGACGTGCTGACGGACGCGCGCGGCGCCCGCCCGGCGCTGCTGCTCGACGAGGTCGCCGCCCATCTCGACCGCGTCCGGCGCGAAGCCCTGTTCGCGGCGCTGCTCGATTCGGGCGTCCAGGCGTGGCTCGCCGGGACCGAGCGCGAACCGTTCGCCCCGCTCGCCGGTCGGGCGCTCTTCTTCGCGGTCGGCGCGGGCGCGATCGAACCCTTGCCTTGATGCGCCGGGTGGGTGAATGTCGGGACCATGAGCGCGAAAGACGATAAGCCCGCAAAAGCCCCGGAAAAGGCTTACGACGCCGACTCGATCAAGGTCCTGCGCGGGCTGGATGCCGTGCGCAAGCGCCCCGGCATGTACATCGGCGACACCGACGACGGCACCGGGCTCCACCACATGGTCTACGAGGTGGTCGACAACGCCATCGACGAGGCGCTGGCCGGCTACTGCGACCGGGTCGACGTGGTGCTCAACGGCGACGGCTCGGTCACGGTGCGCGACAACGGCCGCGGCATTCCGACCGACCTCCACCCGGAGGAAAAGGTCTCGGCGGCCGAGGTCATCATGACCCAGCTCCATTCGGGCGGCAAATTCGACCAGAATTCCTACAAGGTCTCGGGCGGCCTGCACGGGGTCGGCGTCTCCGTGGTCAATGCGCTGTCCGAATGGCTGGAGGTGCGCATCTGGCGTTCGGGCAAGGAGCATTTCGTGCGCTTCCGGCACGGCGTGGCCGAGGCGCCGCTCAAGGCGACCGGCGACGCGCCTAAGACCGAGTCCGGCAAGCCGCTGACCGGGACCGAGGTCACCTTCCTCGCCTCCAAGGAAACCTTCTCCAAGACCGATTACGATTTCGCCACCCTCGAGCACCGGCTGCGCGAACTCGCGTTCCTCAATTCCGGGGTGCGGTTGACCCTCACCGACGCGCGCAAGCCGACGCCGACCGTGGTCGACATGCACTACGAGGGCGGCCTCAAGGCGTTCGTCGATTGGCTCGACCGTTCCAAGAACGCGCTGATCCCGACCATCGTGGTGAAAAGCGAGAAGGACGGCCTCACGGTCGAGGCGGCGCTGCAGTGGAACGACGCCTACCACGAAACCATGTTCTGCTTCACCAACAACATCCCGCAGCGCGACGGCGGCACGCACCTCGCCGGCTTCCGCAACGCGCTCACCCGCTCGATCGCCAAGTACGCCGAGGATTCCGGCATCGCGCGCAAGGAGAAGATCCCGATCAGCGGCGAAGACGCGCGCGAGGGCCTCACCTGCGTGCTGTCGATCAAGGTGCCGGACCCCAAGTTCTCGTCCCAGACCAAGGACAAGCTGGTCTCGTCCGAGGTCCGCCCGGCGGTCGAAGGCGTGATGGGGGAAGCCCTCGATTCCTGGTTCGAGGAGCATCCGGGCGAAGCCCGGAAGGTGATCGGCAAGATCGTCGAGGCCGCGCTCGCGCGCGAGGCGGCGCGCAAGGCGCGCGAGCTGACCCGGCGCAAGGGCGCGCTTGATCTCTCGTCCTTGCCGGGCAAGCTCGCCGACTGCCAGGAACGCGACCCGGCCAAATCGGAACTGTTCATCGTCGAGGGCGATTCGGCCGGCGGCTCGGCCAAGCAGGGGCGCGACCGGCGCAGCCAGGCGATCCTTCCCTTGCGCGGCAAGATACTGAACGTGGAACGCGCCCGATTCGACAAGATGCTGGGCTCGGCCGAAATCGGCACGCTCATCGCCGCGCTCGGCACCGGCATCGGCAGCGAGGACTTCGACATCGCCAAGTGCCGCTACCACAAGATCATCATCATGACCGACGCCGACGTGGACGGCGCCCACATCCGCACCCTGTTGCTGACTTTCTTTTTCCGCCAGATGCGCGAAGTGGTGGAGAAGGGCTACCTCTACATCGCCCAGCCGCCGCTCTATCGGGTCAAGCGCGGCCAGTCCTCGGTCTATCTCAAGGACGACGCGGCGCTGGAGGAGTTTTTGTTCTCGGCGGTGATCGAGGAGGGCGCCGTGTTCGTGCCCTTCGACGGCCAGCAGATCGGCGGCGCGCATTTGCGCGAGGTGGTGGAAGCCGCGCGCCAGATCAAGGGCATGATCGCGCGCCTCGGCGCGCACGTCGCCATGCCGGTGCTGGAACAGGCGGCGATCCTGGGCGCGCTCGATCCCAAGGTGCTCGCCGACCGCCAGCAGGCGGGCGAGGTCGCGGGCGTGATCGCCAAGCGTCTCGACGCGCTGGTGCCGATGCTCGAGCGCGGCTGGAAGGGGGAGGCGCTGGCCGACGGCAGCCTCGCGTTCGCCCGCACGCTGCGCGGCGTGACCGAACGCCACGTCATCGACGGCGCGGTGATCAAGTCCTCCGACGCGATCAAGCTCGAAAAGCGCGCGGCCGAACTGCAAAAGCTCTACGCCCGCCACGGCAAGCTCGAGATCAAGGGCGAGACCATCCCGATCACCGGCCCGGTCGCGCTGGTGGACGCGGTGACCCGGCTCGGGCGCAAGGGCCTCACGATCCAGCGCTACAAGGGCCTGGGCGAGATGAACCCGGAGCAGCTCTGGGAAACGACGCTGGACGCCGAGGTGCGCACGCTGCTCCAGGTCAAGGTCAGCCACGCCGACGAGGCCGAGGAGGTCTTCTCCAAGCTGATGGGCGACGTGGTCGAGCCCCGGCGCGACTTCATCTCCGAAAACGCGCTCAAGGTGGCGAACCTGGACGTCTGACCGGCGCGCCTGTTACGCCATGGCGCACCGCTCGCGCACCGAAAAGGGCGCCCGGCCGTTCGTGGTCGATTAGGATCGCGGCGGCTTCGCGCGGTCGCGGGCGGCCTCGTCGCGCAGAAGATCGATGACGACGCTGGAATTCTTGTCTCCGAGCCCGGCCCTTAGCGTCCGCGCGAAAGCCTCCGTCGCCGCTTCCAGCACCGGGGCCGGCTGCGCCAGCGCGCGGGCCAGCCGCAAGCCGTAGTCCGCGTCCTTGTGCCGCCAGCGGGCGGCGAAATAGACGTCGTCATGCCCCTCGCCGGTCATGCGCTTGAGCAGATAGCGCGTCAGCGGGCTCGCGACCGCGCCGCCGCCCATGGCCTCGGCGACGGTGGCGAGATCGAGGCCGGCCCGTTCGGCGACCAGCAGGCCTTCGGCGAGCGCCACGGCCTGGGCCGCGCCGATGGTGTTGACCACGAGCTTGTAGGCGGTGCCCGCGCCGACGGGACCGAAATGGAAGCGGCGATCGGCGTAGGCGCCGAGGATCGGCCAGGCGGCCTCGAGCGTGGCCTTGTCGCCGCCCACCAGCAGGGTCAGGCGGCCGGCCTCGGCGCCGTCGGGTCCGCCGGTGACGGGGCAATCGAGAAAGGAAACCCCGGCCCGATCCGCGCGCGCGCCCAGCTCCCGCATCCAGTCCCGCGACACCGTCGCGCTTTCGACGGCGATCGCGCCCGGCGCGAGCGCCGCGAGCGCGCCGTCCGGTTCCAGCCAGACGGCGCGGGAGGCGTCGTCGTCGGCGACCATGGAAACGACCACCTCGGCGTTCCGGGCGGCCTCGGCGGGGCTCGCGCAGGCCCGCGCCCCGGCGGCGGCGAGCGTCGCGAGCTTGCCCGCGTCGCGGTTGTAGACGGCGAGATCGTGCCCCGCCGCCAGCAATCGTCCCGCCATGGCGCGTCCCATGACGCCCGCGCCCAGCATCGCGACCCGAGCCATGGCCAAGCCTCCTTTTTCCGGTTCCGTCGATCAGCGCATGAACTCGCGGACGTAGCGTTCCGCGTACTCGGCGAAGATTCGATTGCCCTCGGGAGTGTCCGCCTCGCCGCGACGGATGCCGTCCCATTCCTCGCGCGGAAACTTGACGTAGAGCGGAAAGGCGCGGTGCAGGCCGATCAAGTCGCGGGCGCGCAGCTGCGGCATGTCCATGGACGGGCCCAGCCGGTAGTCGCCGGCGATCTCGTCGTCCGCCAGGTAGCCTTCGGTCTCGCAGACTTCGCGCAGCGAGCAGCCCTTGTAGGGGCTGAAGTAGCTGACCATGACGCCGTGGGGTTGCAAGGTGCGGTTCAATTCGATGGTGTCGAAGATCATTTCGCGGGTCTCGCGCGGGAACCCGATCATGTTGTTGGCGTTGACGCGAATGCCGGTCTCGCGCAAGAGCTCGAAGGCGCGGATGATGGTCTTGTCGGCGATGTTGCGGCCGAGCACGTTCTGGCGCAGCCACAGATTGCCGCTCTCGACGCCGACGCTGATGCCCTCGCAGCCGATGTCCTTGAGAATCGCGGCTTTTTCCCGGGTCACGGATTCGGGGCGGACCTCGACCCAGAACGGCAGGCCGACTTGGTCGCGGTAGAGCCGTCCGAAGCGCTCGATCCGCTTGATCGAGGTGGTGAGGAAGCTTTCCGCCACCAAATAGACGTAGGACAGCGCGTAGCGCTCCTTCTTGGCGACCATTTCCGCGATCAGCCGCTCGACGTTCTTTTCGCGGTAATAGCCGCCCTTGCCGCCGTACAGGGCGTCGAAGCCGGAATTGATGCAGAAGGTGCAGCTGTAGGGGCAGCCCCGGTTCATCTCGAAGGTGCCGGTGATCGAGATCTTGCCGCCCATCGGCTTCCAGAACCGGCGCCTGTCGTAGATATCCCAATCCTGCTCGGGCAGGGTGTCGAGGTCGATGGCCGCGCGCACCGGATTGCGGCGGATGCGGCGGTCGCGCTTGATCCACAAATTGGGAATCGCCAGGACGTCGCCGCCGTCCGCCAGGCGCCGGCACAGATCGACCAGGGTGGCCTCGCCCTCGCCGACGCAGACCATGTCGACGCTCTTGCGGCGGATGACGATCTCGGGCGCGAAGGTGGCGTAGGGGCCGCCGACAATGGTGGGAATGCCGGTGTGGCGGACCGCGTCCAAAAGCCGCATGCCGAGCGGGAACGTGACCTCGATGCACGACAGGCCGATCAGGTCGGGCCGGTAGGATTCGACGACGCGGACGAAATCATCGACCACGTCGGTCTCCTCGGGAACGATCCCTAAGTCGGCGAAATCGGTTTTTTTCACCTGCAGGGCGTGGGCGCGGGCCTCGTCGCCGGTCCGCTCGGCGGTGCGGTAGAAGGTGGTGTCGAACAAGCGGACCTCGATCCCTTCCCGTTGCAGGCAGGCCGACAGGATGCCGATCCCGGCGGTGATCAGGGTGTCGAGCATGGTGTTGCAGTTGATGAGCAGCACGCGGACGTTTTTCATGGCGATCCTGTTCGGTGGGGTTTTCCAATCAATTGCCCCGCGCGCGCCCCGGCGGCGAGCGCGGCGATCCAGTCGTAGCCTTCCTGGATGGCGGGCGTGATCGAGTCGACCGGGTATTCGCAGACCAGGCGGGCGTCGGGATTGCGGCCGAGCACGATGGCCAGCGCCCGGGCGACGTCGACCCAGCCGTCCTCGGGCCGCTGCGACGGGTGCAGGGGCACGTGGTGATGGCGGGCGTGGCACTCGGGCCCGGTGGTGTTCCACAGGTGCATGGAGCGCGCCCGGGGCGCGAGCGCGGCGATGTCGTCCAGATAGTCGCGCCCGCGGCGACGTGCGCCGAGGAAGATGTGCCCGATGTCGACGCAGACGCCGAGCTCGGCGAAGGGAGCGAGCGCGTCGAGAAACGGGCCGGGCTCGTGGAAGGAATCGGTGTAGGCGGCAAACTCGAGGTCGAGCGGCACGCCCGTCGCCCGGCTCGCGGCGGCCATGCGGGCGCAGGCGTCCCGGGCGAGCCCGCGCGCCGCCGCCGGATCGCGGGTGTCGGTGCGTCCGTAAGTCAGGTGGCAGACGGCGTACTCGGCGCCCCGGACGCGCGCCAGTTCCAGCGTGTCCGCCAGCAGGCGGAAGGAATCCTCGCGCCGGTCCCCGTCGTCGCTCAGGAAGAAGCATTGGATTCCGTCGTGGGGGAAATAATCGGGGCGCACGACGGGGACGTGGAAGCTGAACCGGGTTCGACCCTCGGCGCGCAGGCCGGCGAGGATGGAGTCCAGGCCGGCGAACTGCTCCGGGCTTAAGTCGAAAAACTCGGTCCGGCCCAGGCCGCGATGGATCAGGCGAGCCTCGGGATGGCGGGCGACGCCGGTCGCGGGCGCGGTCACGGCGCGACCTCCGTCCCGGTTTCCGGCGCGGGGGCGACCTCGACCAGGTTGGAATTGAAGGCCGATCCGCCGCCCATGTCGGCCGGGAAGTCGGGAGTGGTGAAATTGGGGATTCGGCCGTCGGGGTAACGGGCCTGCCACCACCGGCCGGCGGCGACGACGACGCCGGGGCGGGTCTTGTCGGTGATGTCGGCCCACAGCAGGCAGTCCCCCCGGTCGTTGTAGGCGCGGACCCGCTCGCCCGGGTCGATCCGCCGGGCGCGGGCGTCGTCGGGGTGGATCAGGAGCCGAGGCCTGTCCTCGTCGCGCCGGACCGCCGGCTCGTCGCCCTGATTGGAGTTGAGAGTCGAATGGGCGGCCGGCGTCAGGAACGCGAGCGGATAGCGCGCGAACACCGCCGGCGCGGCCTCGGGGCCTTCCCGGGGCGGAACGTAGTCGGGCAGGGGATCGCGGCCCTCGGCGGCGAGCGTTTCCGCGTAAAGGGCGATGCGCCGGTCGCGGCGCCCGAGTACGCCGGTCTCGAAGCGGCGGTGGATCGGCCGGATTCGGGCGAAGGCCCAGCCGTCGCGGCGAAGCGCGCCTCGTCCGTCGGCGTCGAGGGGCAGATCGGCGCGCGCAAGAATGTCCTCGACGACGGTTTCGGCGTCTTGGCGAAAGCACGGCTCGTCGAAACCGAGCGCCGTCGCCAGCGCGCGGAAAACGTCGAGATTGGATCGGGCTTCGCCCGGCGGAGCGATGGCCGGACGGTTGATGAGAATCTCCGGGGAGTAGTACGAAAATACGAGATCGGCATGCTCGAACGGACCGGTGGCGGGCAGGACGATGTCGGCGTGGCGCGCGGTGTCGGTCAGGCGCGTGTCGTGGACGACGGTAAACAGGTCCTCGCGCCCGAGGCCGCGGCGGACGCGCCCCTGGTCGTAGAGCGTGACCGCCGGGTTGCCGTCGAAGACGTAAAGGCTCCGGACCGGCCGCGCGGCGTCGGTCAGCAGCCTGCCGAGACGGATCATGTTGTAGCCGGCCGGCGGATTGGGGCGCAGTTCGTCGCCGTCGAGCCTCGACCAATCGAAGGGAAAGACGGTGCTGGTCGGAAAATAGAGACCGCCGCCCGGCCAGCGCCAGGCGCCGGTCAGCGCCGGCAGGCAGGCGATCGCCCGCATGGTCATGCCGGCGTTGCTGTGGCGCAGGCAACCGGGGCCGACGTGGACGAGCGCGCGTCGCCGTTCGCCGTAAAGCCGCGCCAGGCGTTCGATCTCCCCGGCCGGAACGTCGGCGGTCGCGGCGGCCCGCTCCGGCGGCCAGGCGCGCGCCCGCTCGGCCAGGGCGGCGAAGCCGGTGGTGAACGATTCGACGAACGCGGAATCGTGACGGCCGTCGCGGACGAGGACGTGCATCAGGGCGAGCGCGACGGCGGCGTCGGTCCCGGGGCGAGGGCGCAGCCGGATGTCCGGTTCGGGCATTCCTCCGACGCGAACCGGATCGATGACGGCCAGCGCCGCGCCGCGCGCCCGGGCGCGCTTGAGGACGGGCAGGTGGTGGACATGGGTCGAGGCGGGGTTCACTCCCCACGCCACGATCAGGTCGGCTTCTTCCGCCGCCGTCGGGTCGGCCATCCGGGAATCGCCCATGGTGTGGATGTAGGCGGTGCGGCCCGCCTTGGTGCAAACGGTGCGGATCAATTGCAGCGCGCCCAGCCGGTTGAAGAACCGCCGCCCGGCGATTCGTCCCTGCACCACGCCCTCGTTGCCGGAACCGAAAAACGGCAGAACGGCGAACGGCCCGTCCCGGGCGATGATGTCCCGCCAGCGGCGCGCGATTTCCCCGATCGCCTCGTCCCAGCCGATGCGGCGGAACTCGCCCGATCCCTTGGGCCCGACGCGACGGAGCGGGTAAAGGACGCGGTCCCGGGCGTAGGCGCGCGCCGGCGCGCGCGCCATCTTGGCGCAGATGAAACCGGCGGTGACGGGATGGGCGGGATTGCCGCGCACGCCGACCACGCGGCCGTCGCGGACGGTCGCGATCAGGCTGCAGGCGTCGGGACAATCGTGCTGGCAGACGCCGATCGTCTCGCCGTCGCGCGCGGGCGAATCAGGGGCGAAGAGCTGTCCCCACATATTCCTCTCCCGCCCGGCCGTGGACGAAGCCGTTGACGAATCCGATTTCGGACGAAATCAGCGGGCGAAGCGCGGCCGTCGCCTCGCCGCCGTCGATGCGGTCGTCGAGCCGGCGGCGGAAGATGTCGGCGACCGCGACCATGTCGATCGCCTGCGGCAGCAGACGGAACCGGGCGACGCCGGCGGCGCGCAGGGCCGCGACCTCGTTCGCCAGGTTGACGTAGGCGTGCGACACGATGTGACAGCCGGCGATGGCGAGGAAACGCTCGCCCTCCGCCGTCTCGACCGGCAGGCCGTCCGCGTCTTCCGCGCACACGAACCGGCAGTTGATCTTGTGCCGCCCGCGCGAACGGGCGTGGAAACAGCGCACCGACATGGCGAGCGGCACCCGTCCGAAGGCGACCACCTCGATCTCGGCCGGCGAGGCTTCGGCGATGGTCGCGACGGCGGCGGCGGGAAGCTCCACCGGCAGGCAGATGCGCGCCGCGCCCAGGCGGGCGAGCAGCCGCGCGGTATCCTCGCTGTAGACGTTGACGAACGGGCCGACGTGGTGCGGTTTCCCGCGCAGCAACTCGACCGCGGCGAGATCGTTGGCCTCGATCGGGCCGCGCCGCGCCGCGGCTTCGGCGACGAAGGTCATGTCGCGCGCGCCGGTGACCAGCGCGAGGGTGGAAAAGACGACCTCCTTGCCGCCGCGGATCAGGCGCTCGGCGACCTGGTCGAGGTGGGGATCGAAGAACGGCGCGCGCTTCGCGCACACCACCTCGCCCAGGCAGACGGTATCGACCGGTGCCTCGTCGGCGACGCGGAAATAGAAATCCCGCCGTTGGTCCGCCGGCCAGTTGTGCAGCAGGGGCCCCAACGTGATCCCCGCGCGCTTATCGGGACGCGCTTCGGCCGCGCCGCGCTTTCGCGCCTTGGCTTCAGTGCCAGATTTTGGCGTAGCCGCCGAGCGTTTCATGGTGACCTTCCGTGACTTGGCGCAGATCGACCGACTTGAGCGGCTTGCCCGCGAGCGCCGCGTCGAGCGCGCGGCGCAACGTTCCCACCACCTCGGCGACGTAGGCGCGGCCGCGCTGGCGGCCCTCGATCTTGAACGCGCGCACCCCGGCCTTGAGCAGCGCCGGCAGGGTTTCGACCGCGTTCAGGCTGGTCGGCTCCTCGAAGGGATAGCTTGCGCGGCCGCGGACGCGGTAGCAGCCGCGGCAGAGCGTCGGATAACCGGCCGGCTCGCCCGCCGGATGGCTTGAAATCGCGTGCCGGCCGAGTCGGGAGACCAGCGTGCCGTCCGCGTTCTGGTCGTAACGGACGAATTCCGCTGGCGAGCACGCCCCGCCCAGGTTGGGCGAAATGCCGGTGACGTAGGAGGACAACGCGCAGCGGCCCTCGGCCATCACGCCCATGGCGCCGAACAGGAAAACCTCGGCCTCGACCGGCACGCGCCGGATCAGCGCCGCGACCTCGGCGACGGTGAGCGTCCGGGGCAGGATCACGCGACGGATGCGGAACTCGCGGCGGAAAAACTCGATCGCCTCGGCGGTCGAGGCCGACGCCTGGACCGAGAGATGCAGCCGCAGCTCGGGATGTTTCTCGGCCGCGTAGGCCGCGACCGCGATGTCGGCGACGATCGCGGCGTCGGCCCCGAGCCGCGCGGCGTCGTCGATCGCCGCCCGCCACGGTCCGGGTTCGCCGGCAAGGGCGAAGGTGTTGATGGCGACGAAGACCTTGACGCCGCGCCGATGGGCGAGGGCGACGGCCTCCTTCATCTCGGCGCGGCTGAAATTGAGGCCGGGGAAGTTGCGCGCGTTGGTGCGGTCGCGGAACCCGACATAAACCGCGTCGGCGCCCGCGTCCACCGCCGCGCGCAGGGCGGCCGGGGTGCCGGCGGGGCAAATCAGCTCGACCGCCCGGGTCATGGAACGGCTCGTCGCGGCATCGCGCGGGCGTGCACTCTCTCCAGGACTCCGCCGCCGAGGCGCAGCAGGCGCTGAGCCAGCCTCGCCGCCGGTCCGGGCGGCAGCACCAGCTCGGCGAGGCCCCCGAGTTCGGCGTTGTCGAGGGCGTTGCGCAACGCCACCGCCGCCTCGGTCGAGCCCTCGATCGCGATCTCGCGGGAGAAGAACAGGGCGTCGCCGTCGAGCCGGCCGTCGGCGAGCGCGGCGAGCCGGCGCAACGGGCCCCGCACGACAGCGGCGACCCGGGCCGGATCGAGATCGCGCTTGGCCACCGCGCGCATCTCCGGGCGGCGGGTGTCGGCGCGCACGACGACGGCGACGGGAAGCTCGTCGGGAACCAGGGCGAAGGTGGGATCGGGGATCGCCGCCAGCCGTTCGAACAAATCGGGATGGCGCCGGGCGGCGAGACGGGCGGTCGCGGCCAGCGCCGGGCCGAGCAGCCGGGCGAAAATCGCCGCGCCCCTATCGAGGCGCGTCATCGGACGTTCGGCTCGCGGCTTTCGCGCCGGCGTCGGAATGGCGTTTGACAAGGCGTGCCCCTCGAAAACGCGCATGATGGCGCGGGCGAACGGCCCGTCCTTGACCTCGGTTAAGAGGATTTTTCGCGAAGGGGGTTTCGCGGAAGCCCGCGTCGCCTCAGGCGACGAAGCGGTCCTTGGCCGCGCGCGCGGCCTTGGCCTCGTCGGGGGAATAGCCCTTGCCCGACCACATCATGGCGTAGGCGGTCTCCTCGTTGCCGTTTTCGCACAGCGCGATCACGTCCTTGAACAGCGGCTGGAAGGTCGGGCTCTTGTGGGACTTCTCGTGCTCGGCGAACGAGCGCCAGAAGGTGACGATCAGCGCCTCGCGCCCCTTCAGGGGATGGGCGACGGCCTGGCCGGCGGTCGAGCCTTCGTTGGAGACCTGGCCCGAATTGAGGCAGACGAAGCCGCCCACGAATCCGGTGTCGGAATGGTAGGTCTTCACGTTCTCGCACAGCATCGCGACCCGTTCCTCCAACTCGTCCAGGTTGTGTTCGGGCTTCAGGATCACCCGATTGACGGTCACCACGCCGTCGGCGGGAAAGTCGGGAATGAAAGACATCGGGGCCACCTCCGTTGGTCGTCCGGGCGTTAACCATCCGGGATCGAAAAAAATCCGGACACGTGGCTTACACATAAGCGCCGAGACCGGGATTACCAGGGGCGCGGAGTAGGGTTATCGCCGGATCGCCCACCTTTACGGGCCGGTTGCGCGAAAGCCCGAATCCGGGCATGGTTTCACACCGATGCGGGATTCCAGAGCCCGCTTCCAACAGCAAAATTCGCAAGGGAGGACTCCACATGTTCGAACGTACTTTCGCCGCCGCCGCGCTGGCCGCCGGTCTTGCGTTGTCGGGCGCGGCGAGCGCGCAGATGAAGCCGATGACTCTCGGCACCGCTTCGGTCGGCGGCACGTATTTCATTTACGGCGGCGTGGTCGCGAGCCTCCTCACCGAGAAGCTCGGCGTCAACGTCTCGACCCAGCAGACCCAGGGCCCGAACCAGAACGTGATCCTGACCGACGGCAAGCAGGTCGAACTGGGCATGACCACCATGGGCGTCGCGCTGCAGGCCTGGAACGGCAGCGGCGCGTGGAACAAGGGCAAGAAGTACAACAACATCCGCGCCGTGTTCCCGATGTACGACACGCCGTTCCACTTCATCACCACGGAAAAGAGCGGCATCAAGTCGGTCGCTGAACTCAAGGGCAAGCGCGTCGGCGTCGGGCCCAAGGCCGGCACCTGCGGCACCTATTTCCCGCTGATGTTCAAGGCGCTCGGCATCGACATGGACATCCGCTTCGGCCAGGCGAGCGACATGGGAAGCCAGCTCGGCGACGGCCTGCTCGACGCGTTCCCGTTCTGCGCCGGGGTGCCGATCGCGATCTACACGGAACTGGAAGCGCAGCGCCCGGTCCGCTTCTTCACCTTCACCGCCGCCGAACTCGCCAAGATCAAGAAGGACATCCCCGAGCTGTCCGATTCGACCATCCCCAAGGGCACCTACAAGACCCAGACCGAGGACCACAAGACCGTCGGCCTCTACAACTTCTTCATCGTCCACAAGGACATGGACGCCGACACGGTCTACAAGGTCGCGAAAGCCGTGCTGGAAAACAACGCCGCCATGGTCAAGGGCCACGCCGCGGCCAAGGAAACCCTGACCGAGAACTGGACCAAGAACACGTTCCTGCCGTTCCATCCGGGCGCGGTGAAGTACTACAAGGAAAAGGGAATCAAGATTCCCGCCAATCTCGGCGGCTGATCCGAAGCTCCTTCGGCCGGCGGCGCGTCCCCAGCGGCGCGCCGCCGTGCCCCGGAGAAACTTAGGTCGCGCCGATGACCGTCCCGCCCGCCGCCAACGCTCCCGAAACGCCGAGCGATCTTGAATTTTCGGGCAGCCAGCGCATGCTCGCGGGTTGGCAGAAGGCGCTGTTCTACTGGTTGTGCGCCGGGTTCACGGCGTTCCACCTGATCGTCCTCAACGTCTATCCGATCGATTCCATGTACCTGCGCGCCGTGCACCTGGGGTGGGGCTCGGTGATCGGCTTCGGCTTTTTCGCCTGGCGCGCGGACGCGGCAAGAGGGCCGATTCCCTGGTACGACTGGCTGCTGATGGCGGCGTCTGCCGGGTGCGCGGGCTACGTGGTCGTGTTCCTCGACGAATTGCAGATCCGCGCCGGCGCGCTCTACACCGCGGCCGACTTCGCGGTCGGCCTCGCCGGCACCGCGCTGGTGCTGGAACTCGCCCGCCGCCTCGCCGGCACCGCGCTGATGCTGATCGCCGGGGTGTTCCTGCTCTACGCCTTCGCCGGTCCGTGGATGCCGGGCGTGCTCTACCACAAGGGCTTCAACGTCGGCTTCATCTTTTCCTACATCTTCAGCGAATACGGCATCTTCGGCGTGACGCTGGAAGTGTCGTCGACCTTCATCATCATGTTCACCGCGTTCGCCGCCTTCCTCACCAAGTCGAAGGCGGGCGACTACTTCAACGACCTCGCCGTCGCCCTGGTCGGCTGGGCGCGCGGCGGCCCGGCCAAGGTCGCGGTGGTGTCGGGCATTCTGTTCGGATCGATCTCCGGTTCCTCGGTCGCCAACGTGGTCGCGTCGGGCTCGGTCACGATCCCGATGATGCGCCGGGTCGGCTACGACCGCGCCACCGCGGGCGCGGTCGAGGCGACGTCCTCGACCGGCGGCCAGATCACGCCCCCGGTGATGGGGGCGGGCGCGTTCATCATGGCCGAGGTCACCGGCATTCCCTATTCGACCATCGCCCTTTCCGCGATCATTCCGTGCGTGCTGTTCTACATCGCGTGCTACGCGCACTGCGACCTGCACGCGGTGCGCAACGGCCTGCGCGGCATCCCGCGCAGCGAGCTGCCGGCGCTGACGCCGCTCTTGAAGCAGCTCTACATGCTGGCGCCGGTCGTCGTCCTGGTCACCGCCTTCGTCATGGGCTATTCGGGGTTCCGCTCGGCGCTGCTCGGCATTTTAGCGGCCGTCGTCGCGAGCTGGCTCGACGCCCGCTTCCGCATGGGCCCGCGCGCGGTGGTCGACGCCCTCGAAATCGCGGCCAAGGATTGCCTGCAGTTGGTCGCGGTCTGCGCCGCGGCCGGCATCATCGTCGGCGTGATCGCGCTGACCGGCGTCGGCGGGCGGTTCTCGTCGCTGGTGCTGGCGGTCGCGGGCGAAAGCCAGGTGCTGGCGCTCCTGATGACCATGGTGGTGGTGACGATCCTGGGGATGGGCATGCCGACCACGGCGGCCTACGCCATCGCCGCCGCGGTGGTGGCGCCGGGCCTGATCCGCATGGGCGTGCCGCCCTTGGTCGCGCACATGTTCATCTTCTATTACGCGGTGCTGTCGGCGATCACGCCGCCGGTCGCGGTCGCGTCCTTCGCCGCCGCGAGCATGGCGCAGGCGCAGCCGTGGCGGACGTCGTGGATCGCGGTCAAGTTCGGGCTCGCCACCTTCATCGTGCCGTTCATGTTCTTCGCCAGCCCGGCGCTGCTTGGCCAGGGGGAGTGGCATGAAATCGCGCACGTCACCCTCACCGCCAGCCTCGGCGTTTTTTTCCTCGCCTGCGCGACCGAGGGCTGGCTGAACGGGCCGCTCCCCACCGTCCTGCGCCCGGTCATGTTCGCCGCCGCGCTCATGCTGATCGATCCGGGGCTCGTCACCGACGCGATCGGAATCGTCCTCGCGCTGGCGATCTGGGTCTACCAGCGCTGGCGCCACGGTTCCGATCCGGGGGCTAAAATTCCGGCGGTGGTGCCCCAAGTCGCCACCGCGCGTTGAATTCCCGCGCCAAGCCGCGCATACTTGGGCGCATACGCGAACGCCGTTCACCGTCGGAGGACAAGCGGCCGTGGCCAAACGCGTCGATTTCGACCGGATCCTCGCCGACCACCAGACCTGGGTCGCCGGGAAGGGCGGCGCGCGCGCGGTCCTGATCGGGTGGAGCCTCCGGGGCGCGGACTTGCGCGCGGCGGATTTGCGGGGCGCGGACCTGCGCCGCGTCGATTTCGCCGGCGCCAACCTGGAAGGGGCGAACCTGTGCCGCGCCGATCTCACCGACGCCTCCTTCGTCGGCGCCAATCTCGGAAGCGCCCTGTTCGACGAGGCCGATCTTTCGGAAGCCGACCTGCGCGGCGCCAATCTCGCCGGCACGTCGTTCGCCAACACCGAGGCGTGGCGGACCAATCTCAAGGGCGCGACGGTCGCGCCGGAAACGCTGCATCGGTTGCTCGGCTGTCGCCGGCCCGGAACGTGACGGCGGCGGCCGCGACCGCCCGCGGCGGCGTGGCCGTCCGGGATTTCGCATGACACGGAAACGACGCAAGGGGCGGGGGCGGATCGTTTCGCGCGCGCTCGCGGTCCTGGTGTGGGGCGCGGTCGCCGCGGTCCTCGCGCTCGGCTTCTTCGCCTACGACCTGCCCGACGTGGAGCGCGCGTTCCGCCCGACGCGCGCGCCCTCGGTGGTGGTGCTGGCCGCCGACGGAAGCGAACTCGCCCGCGTCGGCGAAATCTGGGGCCGGCCGGTGCCGCTCGCGGAAATGCCGCCCGAACTGCCGCTCGCGGTGATTGCGACCGAGGACCGCCGCTTCTACCAGCATTTCGGGCTCGACCTGGTCGGGGTCGCGCGCGCCGTGGTCGCCAACCTGCGCGCGGGCCGAACCATCCAGGGCGGCTCGACGCTGACCCAGCAGCTCGCCAAGAACCTGTTCCTGAGCCCGGCGCGCACGCTCCGGCGCAAGGTGCAGGAAGCGCTGCTGGCGCTGTGGCTGGAACGCCGCTTCGACAAGGAGGAAATCCTCACCGTCTATCTCAACCGCGTCTATTTCGGCGCCGGGGCCTACGGCGTCGACGCGGCGGCGCGGCGCT
>CAYPQV010000022.1:0-54117 GCA_964412955.1 uncultured Hyphomicrobiales bacterium | reverse complement strand
GGCCTGCTCGAGGATTTGCCGGCGCGCGGCTGAGTGTCGTTGGCGGATGGGGTGGGATTCGAACCCACGAGACCCTCGCGGGTCTGCCGGTTTTCAAGACCGGTGCCTTAAACCGCTCGGCCACCCATCCGAAATAAAATGAAAATATGACCGGGGCGCGCGGGCGAATCCCCGCGCGCGACATATGATGCGCCCCTATCGGCGCGCGGGCGAATCCCCGCGCGCGACATATGATGCGCCCCTCTCGGCGCGCGGGCGTAGCATGCCTTGTCGCCTGTCGGCAACGCAGGGTGGGGCCCCCATGGCTCGGGCCGGTCGAGGGCCGGCTCAGGGGAGGCGAGGGGGCCCCCACCCCTCGGCTGCCTTTATTAAGGGGTTTCTGATATGCGGTTATTCACACCCATAAGTAGTGAATCGTTTAATATCAGTTGGTTAGTAAAATAGCGCCTACCCGCCTTAACATTACCCCCGGGGGGTGGGAATATCCCCAACAAACGGTGAATTCGGCTTGTAGACACTGCCCGTTTTGATGTAATATCCGCTCGCTAGGAGTGTACTCAGCACAGAAGCGTGCAGGAGATATCGGTGTTAGAAAACACTGGTTATACGGAAACGAAGGTTCCCAATACTCTCGCCATCGTCGCGGCGCAGGCTGCGGTCGAGCAAGCGAAGAAGTATCGGGAGCAGATTCGCGAATCGCTGGAACGCGAGCGCGCTGCGGAGCGTGCCCGCGAGCATGACTCTGCGCGCAAGTCCGATGATACCGTGCAGGTATCGCTCAGCGATGGATCCGCTCCCGCTGCTACCCCCGCACCCGCAACTCAAGTCAATGCCGCTTCACAGGCGAACCGTGGAGCCGCCGTGGATCTGAACGCCTGACCGTCGTCGTCGCGACCCGATCTGATCGAGGAGCGAAACCGGCGAGGCCGGTTTTTTTGTTTGCGGTAAGGCTTCGCCGTCCCGGTCCCGGCGTCTAATCTTCCGCCCCGATGTTCTTCGAGCTGTCCAAGACCGCGGGTGCGTTTCTCACCAACCCCGGCAATCTTTTCTTTCTCGTTCTGCTCGCGGGCGTCGTCCTGCTGTGGATCGGCGCGGGGCGCGCGGGCGAATCCCCGCGCGCATTAAACAGGGCGTTCTTGTGGGGGCGCCTGTTGGCGACGCTCGCCCTGCTGTTCGGCGTTCTGGTCGCGACGATCCCGGCGGGACGGTTGGCGCTGCTGATACTCGAGGAGCGCTTTCCCGTGCCCGACCGGTTGCCGGCGCGGGTTGACGGCGTCGTGGTGCTCGGCGGCATGATCGATCCCTTCGTCACCCGCGCGCGCGGCCAGCTCGCGCTCGGCGGCGCGGTCGAGCGGCTGCTGGCGTTCGCCGAATTCGGGCGGCGTTATCCCGACGCCAAGCTGGTGTTCAGCGGCGGCTCCGGCGTGCTCGGCCGCCAGGACGCGACCGAGGCCGAGGCGCTCCGGCCCTATCTCGCCTGGTTCGGACTCGATCCGGCCCGCGTCGCGTTCGAGGGACGCTCGCGCAACACCCATGAGAACGCGACCCTGACCCGCGACCTGGTCCGGCCCGCGCCGGGCGAAACCTGGGTGCTGATCACGTCGGCGTTCCACATGCCGCGGGCGGTGGGCGCGTTCCGCCAGGCGGGATGGACGGTGATTCCCTATCCGGTCGATTATATGTACGAACCGAATCCTCCCACGGCCTGGGGTTTCGATTTCATGGGCGGCTTTTCCAGCCTCAATCTCGCGCTGCACGAATGGAGCGGCCTTGCCGTCTATCGGCTGACCGGCCGCACCGATGCGCTGTTGCCGGCGCCTTAAGGGCGGCGTCCGGCGTTGCCGGAACGGCGCGGCTATGGCAGAAACGCCCAGATTCCCTTTTATAATGCGCGCGCGGGGATTCGCCCGCGCGGCTTCGATCGTCCGGAAATCGAAATGAAAAAACGGCATTTGTGGTTGTGGGCGCGGCTTGGCGTTGTTGCGCTGGCGCTGGCGGCGTCGCCCGCGGCGGGCGCGGTCGATCCCCCGCCGTTTCCCCAATGGCTGCAGGGCTTGCGCGCGGACGCGCGCGCGGTCGGCGTGCGCGAGGCCACCCTCGATCGCGCGTTCGCCGGGGTCGAGCCGATTCCGCGCGTGATCGAGCTCGACCGCCGCCAGCCCGAGTTCACCCTCACGTTCCAGGAGTACATGGCGCGCGTGGTGCCGCCGGCGCGCGTCGAAAAGGGACGCCAGCGCCTGGCCGAAAACCGCGAACTGCTCGGGGGCATCGCTTCCAAGTACGGCGTCCAGGCGCGATTTCTGGTGGCGTTTTGGGGGATCGAAACCGATTTCGGCCGGCAGACCGGCGGCTTTCCCGTGGTCGCCGCGCTCGCCACGCTCGCCTACGATGGGCGCCGCTCCGCGTACTTCCGCAAGGAGCTGATCTACGCCCTTCAGATTCTGGACGCCGGCCACGTGACGCCCGAGCGCATGATCGGCTCGTGGGCGGGCGCCATGGGCCAGACCCAGTTCATGCCGTCGTCGTTCCGTTCGTTCGCGGTCGATCATGACGGCGACGGGCGCATCGATCTCTGGAACAGCCGGTCCGACGTGTTTGCCTCGGCCGCCAACTATCTCAAGCGCTCGGGCTGGAAAGGGGACGAAACCTGGGGCCGCCCGGTGCGCCTGCCCGACGGGTTCGATGCGCGCCTGATCGGCACCGGGGTGGCGAAGACCCTGGCCGAATGGGGCGCGCTCGGGGTTGCGCGCGCCGACGGCGGCCCGTTGCCCGCGCGGCCGCTCAAGGCGTCCGTGATCCTGGCGGAAGGGGCCAAGGGTCCCGCGTTCCTGGTCTACGACAATTACCGCGCGATCCTGAAATGGAATCGCTCGACCTTCTTCGCCATCGCCGTCGGCACGCTCGCCGACCGCGTCGGCGGCGGCTGAGGCGGCGGTCTATCGGTTCCGGTAAGCATTTCTTAGGGGGTTTTCCCCCATCGTCGGCCGTTCGCCGCCGCGATAGGATCGTATCCGTGCAACCCTGGGCCTTGCCGCGTTTTCTGACCGTATTCGCATGCGCGCTCGCGCTGTCCGCCTGCGCCGAGACCAATTTTCTGCTGCATACCGCGAAGAAACTGCGCGACGGCCCTCCGGGCGGCGTCTACAAGGTGGGCGAGCCCTACCAGGTGAACGGCGTCTGGTACACGCCGGCGGTCGATTACGCCTACGACGAAACCGGCATTGCGTCGTGGTACGGCACCGACTTTCACGGCAAGCTCACCGCCAACGGCGAAACCTACGACATGAACGAGGTCACGGCCGCGCACAAGACGCTGCCGATGCCGAGCCTGGCGCGCGTCACCAACCTGGAAAACGGCCGCAGCCTGATCGTGCGGGTCAACGATCGCGGCCCCTTCGTCGCCGGCCGGATCATCGACTTGTCGCGCCGCAGCGCGCAGCTTCTCGGCCTCGAGGGCAAGGGCACCGGCCGGGTGCGGGTGCAAATTCTCGCCGACGAAAGCCGCGAGATCGCCGAACAGATGGTCGCGCGCGGCGCGGTGGCCAACGCCCGCACCCTGCCCAGGCCGGCCGACGTCAAGGACGGGACGCTGACGGTCGCGCAACTGCCCAAGGCCGAGGTGGCGAAAGAGGAACTCGCCCCGCCGCCGGGCGCGAGAATCGCGCCCCAGCCGCAACTGACCGCGTCGCGCACCGTGACCGACGCGATGCCGCTCGCAACGTCCGCCCCGCCCAAGGCGACCGCGGCCCGGGTCGGGACCGTGACCCAGGGCACCGCCCGCACCACCAGGATATTCATTCAGGCCGGCGCCTTCGGCCATTTCGAGAACGCGCACAAGACCAGCGCCAAGCTCGCCGGCGTCGGGCCGGTCGCGGTCAGCCCGATCCTGGTCAACGGCAAGGACCTGTTTCGCGTCCGTATCGGTCCGATCGCCTCGGTCGAGGAGGCCGACCGCTACCTCGACAAGGTGATTCGCTCCGGCTATCCGGAAGCGCGCGTCGTCGTCGATTGATCCGTCGGCGCCGCCGACGGCCTCCATGCCCCTCTTGCCGAACGCGCGCGCCTTTGCCAAGGTTCGGACCATGATCTTCCCGTCGCATCGCGCCGCCGCGCTGGCCGCGCTCGCATTCGCCGCCCTGGCGGTATCGGTTCCCGCGCGCGCGTTCGAAACCGTCGCGCGCGAGGCGATCCTGATGGATTTCGCCACCGGCCAGGTGCTGTTCGAGAAGGAAGCCGACAAGCGCATTCCGCCCGCGTCCATGAGCAAGATCATGACCGCGTATCTGGTCTACAGGCGCCTCGCCGAAAACCGCGTGTCGCTCGACGACGCGCTGCCGGTGTCGGAAAACGCCTGGCGCAAGGGCGGCGCGAAAAGCGGCGGCTCGACCATGTTCCTCAATCCCGGCGAGCGGGTGAAGGTCGCCGACCTGCTGCACGGCGTGGTGGTGCAGTCGGGCAACGACGCGTGCATCGTGCTGGCGGAAGGATTGGCGACCAACGAGCGCGCCTTCGCCGACGAAATGACCGCGCTCGGCCGCTCGATCGGCCTCAAGGATTCCCGGTTCACCAACACCACCGGCTGGCCGGACCCGGATCACCACATGACCGCGCGCGACCTGGCGGTTCTCTCGATGCACCTGATCCGCGATTTTCCCGAGCACTACAAGGTCTACGCCCAGCGCGAATTCGCCCACAACGGCATCAAGCAGGGCAACCGCAATCCGCTGCTCTACAAGGATATCGGCGTCGACGGCATCAAGACCGGCCACACCGAGGAATCGGGCTACAGCCTGACGGCGTCGGCGGTGCGCGGCGAGCGCCGTTTGATCCTGGTCGTCACCGGCCTGAAGTCGATGAACGAACGTTCGCGCGAATCCGAGCGCCTGCTCGAATGGGGCTTCCGCGAATTCAACAACTACGCGCTGTTCAAGGCGGGCGAACAGGTCGCCGACGCCGAAGTCTGGCTGGGCCAGGCGGCGAAAGTTCCGCTGGTGATCGGCAACCACGTGACTCTGACGCTCCCGCGCGGCGCCCGCCGCGACATGAAGGTGAAGGTCTCTTACGAAGGGCCGATCTCGGCGCCGATCGCCAAGGGCCAGCGGCTCGCCACGCTCACCGTCGCGCTGCCCGACCGCGCGCCCCTGGAAATCCCGCTCGCGGCGGGCGAGGGCGTCGAACGCCTCGGCCTCGTCGGCCGGCTCAAGGCGGCGTTCCGCCACATCGTATGGGGCGAAGCCGGGTAGGCCGATGGCGCCCGGCAAACTCATCACCTTCGAAGGCGGCGAGGGCGCGGGCAAGTCGACGCAGGTCGCGCGCCTCGCCGAACGGCTGCGCGCGCGCGGCATCGATCCGGTGACGACGCGCGAGCCGGGCGGCTCGCCGGGCGCCGAGGCGATCCGCGCGTTGCTGGTCCAGGGCGACCCCGGCCGCTGGACGCCGATGACCGAAGCGCTTCTTCATTACGCCGCGCGGCTCGATCACCTGGAACGCACCGTCCGGCCGGCGCTGGCCGCCGGGCGCTGGGTGATCTCGGATCGCTTCGCCGATTCGACCGTCGCCTATCAGGGTTACGGCCATCGCCTCGGCCGCGAGGCGATCGCGAACCTGCACCGGCTGCTGCTCGGCGATTTCGCGCCCGACCTGACCGTGGTGTTCGACATTCCGGTGGACGTCGGCCTCGGCCGCGCCGCGGCGCGCGCGGGCGAACCGTCGTGCGAAGGCACGCCTGATGGCGTGACGCGCGCATCAAAAGATGCGCCCCTATCGGGGCGACACGGCGACAGTGGCGAAAACCGCTACGAGCGCATGGACGGCGGCTTTCACGAGCGGATGCGGCAAGGCTTTATCGAGATCGCGCGCGCGGAGCCCGCGCGCTGCGTGGTGGTGGACGCGAACCGCGACGCGGATTCCGTCGCCGCCGACGTCTGGGCGGCGGTCGAATCCCGGCTGTTAGGGTAGAGTGCGTTCGGTCAGGTCGAGTCATGCGCCGTCTGGACTTTATCAGCACCCCCCCACCCCAACCCTCCCCCGCGAGGGGGGAGGGGGTTTTTATTGAGTCCCCCCTCCCCCTGCGGGAGGGGGTTAGGGGGAGGGGGGCGCTTTCGATACGAAAAATCGCAAAGGGATAAGCCGCATGGCCCGCGCCGAAACGCCCGCGACGATCCCGCCGCCCCGCGCCAATCCCGATCTGATCGGGCACGCGGGGGCCGAGGCGCGTCTGAAGGACGCCTTCGCGCGCGGGCGGCTCGCGCACGCCTGGCTGATTACCGGTCCGCGCGGCATCGGCAAGGCGACGCTCGCCTACCGGTTCGCGCGCTACGTTCTCGCGCGCGGCAAGGCGGCCGCGCCGGAGCCGTCCTTATTCGGCGCCCCTGAACCGAAACCGACGGGGGAGGGACTTTATCTCGATCCCGCCGATCCGGTGTTCCGCCGCGTCGCCGCCGGCGGGCACGCCGATTTCCTCGCCGTCGAGCCCGCGTTCGACGAAAAGAAGGGCGCGCGCCGCACCGAAATCGTGGTCGAGGACGTGCGCGGCGTCGGCGCGTTCCTCGCGCTCACCCCGGCCGAGGGCGGCTGGCGGGTGGTGGTGATCGACAGCGCCGACGACATGAACCGCAACGCCGCCAACGCCGTCCTGAAGGTGCTGGAGGAACCGCCCGCGCGCGCTCTCTTGCTGCTGGTGAGCCACGGCCCGGGCGCGCTGCTGCCCACCATCCGCTCGCGCTGCCAGCGGCTCAACCTGCGTCCGCTGGCCGAAGCCGACGCCGCCCGGGTGGTCGGCGGGTTGATGCCGTCGCTCGGCCGGGACGAAGCGATCGAGCTGGCCCGCCTCGCCCAGGGCAGCCCGGGGCGCGCGCTCGAACTGGCGTCCGAGGACGGACTCGCCTTGCAGCGGGAACTGGGCGGCCTGTTGGACGCGCTGCCCGATCTCGACGGAATCGCGCTGCACCGCTTCGGCGACAAGGTCGGCAAATCCGGGGCCGAGGCCGCGTTCCGCATCGCGACCGACATTCTTGGCCGCCACCTCGACGGCCTCGCCGTCGGCGATCCCGGCCGCTGGCTCGCGACCCGCGACCGCGTCGCCGAGATGCTCGCACGAGTCGAGCCGCTCAACCTGGACCGCAAAGCGGCGATGCTGGACGCGGTGTTTCTCGCGCGCGACGCGGCGGCGCGCGGGGCGATGCGCGCCGATTAAATGAGCGCGCGTTCCCATTTGCGGTGGCCGGGCGTGCCGCTCGCGCTCGCCTCCGCGGCCCTGTTCGGGGCGAGCACGCCGTTCGCCAAGCGCCTGCTCGGCGGCATGGATCCCTGGCTGCTGGCGGGGATGTTGTATCTCGGCGCCGGGGCCGGTTTGTGGACCGTCCGGCGCTGGGCGCGCGTGCTCGGCGATCCCGCGCCCGAGGCGCCGCTGCGCACGGCCGATCTGCCGTGGCTCGCCGCCGTCATTCTGTTCGGCGGCGTAGCGGGGCCGCTGCTGCTGTTGTTCGGCCTCGCCCGCATGGACGCGTCCGGCGCGGCGCTGCTGCTCAACCTCGAAGGCCTCGCCACCATGGCGATCGCCTGGCTGGTGTTCCGCGAAAACGTCGACCGGCGCCTGCTTCTGGGCGCGCTCGCCATTCTCGCCGGCGCGGCGCTGCTGGTATGGGAGGGGAAAGGCGTCGCCCTCGATCGTGGCGCCGTGTTGGTGATCGGGGCCTGCCTCGCTTGGGGCATCGACAACAATCTTACGCGCAAACTTTCGGCGGCCGACCCGGTCGAGATCGCCATGATCAAGGGCTTCGCGGCGGGCGGGGTCAATTTCGCGCTCGCCTGGGGCTGGCGCCAAGTAGAGCCGCCGCCGGTCGAAACCTGGCTGGAAGCCGGTCTGGTCGGCCTGTTCGGCTACGGGATCAGCGTCGCGCTGTTCGTGGCGGCGCTCCGCCACTTGGGCGTCGCGCGGGCGAGCGCCTATTTCTCGCTCGCGCCCTTCATCGGCGCCGTGCTGGCGCTCGTGGTCCTGGACGAACCGTTGACGCTCCGGCTGGTCGCGGCCGGGGCGCTGATGGCGCTCGGTCTTTATGTTCACCTCGCCGAACGCCACGAGCACGAACACGTCCACGAGGCGATGGAGCACGAACACCGCCACGCCCACGACGACCATCATCGCCACGAACACGACACCGGAGGCTCGCCGGAGGAACCCCACAGCCACCGCCACCGGCACGAACGGCTGGTCCACCGCCACGCCCATTACCCGGACCTGCACCACCGGCACGGGCACGGGAATGGGCACGGAGAGGGGGAGGAGCGGAGTCGCAAGGAGTAGGCGCTACCCTACCGCTCCTCGCGCGTGTGCCAGACCCGGAGGATGAAAATCGTCGCGTCCCGGACCTCGTAACGGATTTCGTAAGGCCCGGCGAGGATGCGGCGAACCTCCCTGGGCGCGAACTCGTCCAGCTTTTCACCGAGGCGCGGATGGGCGAGAAGGGTCTCCGGCGCGGCGACGAGTGCTTGCACCGTCCGCGCCGCTGTCGGTCGGTCGATCGGGGCGAGAAACTCATGGAGCCGCGCGAGGTCGGAAATCGCCGCCCGCGTCCACTTCAATTCCATCAGCGCGGCGGCGGCAGCGGTTTATCGGACCCGAGGCTCTCCGCCCACGCTTGCGCGGCGCGATGATCGGCGACACGGCCCGCGTCCACGTCGGCGAGCGCCTCGAGGGTGAGGCGGCGGCGTTCTTCTTCCTGGTCGATCCAGGCGGCGAGCGCTTGCTTCACGATCCAGCCGCGCGAACGCTCCAGGCGCGCGGCCATCTGATCGACCTTCTTGGCGAGCGCGATCGGCACGTGGGCGGTGAGAACTTTGCTGTCCATCGGGCGGCTCTCCTCGAATCAATTATAATCAAAGTGATTAAAAATGACAATAAACGATTAAAACAGGCCCTTTCGACGAGCGACTAAAAGACTAATGTCTCTCAAATGCGATTACTATTGATTTTTTACATATAATAGGATATATAGCCTATAAAATCGCCGTTCCGTCGCCGTGCCGCGCGGGCGCGATTTTTTCGAGGGACGCCAAGCACATGGGCGGCCAAGGACGACGAAATGACCACATTTGATAATAAAAGCTTATTTCCCGGAACGGGTTTGCGGGCGAATCAACGGGTTGGTTCCGATTCACCCGCGCGAATCCCGTTCCAATCCCGTCTCGATCCCGCCTTATGTCGCGCGCGAATCGCATCGGCGCGCGACAAGCGCGCGACGGATGCTTTATGGTCCGGGCCCGCGATACTGGACGTTCAACGATGACCGCGCGCACCTATTACGTCACGACGCCGATCTATTACGTCAACGACGTGCCCCACATCGGGCACGCCTACACCTCGCTCGCGTGCGACGTGCTGGCGCGCTTCAAGCGTCTCGACGGCTTCGATGTACGCTTCCTCACCGGCACCGACGAGCACGGCCAGAAGGTGGAAAAATCCGCCCGCGACGCGGGCCAGGAGCCGAAACCCTTCACCGACAAGGTGTCCGAGAATTTCCGCGCCCTCAGCCGGGCGATGAATTTTTCCAACGACGACTTCATCCGCACCACCGAGGCGCGGCATGTCCGTTCCTGCCAGGCGCTGTGGGAGAAATTGAAGGCTAACGGCCACGTCTACCTCGGCGCCTACAAAGGGTGGTACGCGGTGCGGGACGAGGCATTCTACGACGAAAGCGAGCTGACCCAGGGCCCGGACGGAAAAAAGCACGCCCCGAGCGGGGCTCCGGTGGAGTGGGTGGAGGAACCGAGCTATTTCTTCCGCCTGTCCGCCTGGCAGAAGCCGCTGCTGGAATTCTACGAGGCCAATCCCGGGTTCATCCTGCCGTTGACCCGGCGCAACGAGGTGGTCAGCTTCGTCAAGTCGGGGCTCCAGGACCTGTCGGTTTCGCGCACCTCGTTCCGCTGGGGGATTCCGGTGCCGAACGATCCCCAGCACATCATGTACGTGTGGCTGGACGCGCTCACCAACTACATCACCGCCGTCGGCTATCCCGACCTCGCCGGCGACGCCCTCGGGCGTTATTGGCCGGCCGATCTGCACATGGTCGGCAAGGACATCCTCCGCTTCCACGCGGTCTACTGGCCGGCGTTCCTGATGGCCGCCGACGTCAAGCCGCCGAAGCGCGTCTTCGCCCACGGCTGGTGGACCAACGAAGGCCGGAAAATCTCCAAATCGGTCGGCAACGTCATCGACCCCTTCAAGCTGATCGAGGAATTCGGCCTCGATCCGGTGCGCTATTTCCTGCTGCGCGAAGTGCCGTTCGGCAACGACGGCGATTTCGGGCGCAAAGCCATGGTCAACCGCATGAACGGCGAACTCGCCAACGACTACGGCAACCTCGCCCAGCGGGTGCTCTCGATGATCGCCAAGAACTGCGGCGGGCGCGTGCCGGAACCGCAATCCCGGACACCCGAGGACAAGGCGCTGACCGAGGCAGGCGAGGGGCTTCTGGTGAAGCTCCGCGCGGCGATGGACGTCCAGGCGTTCCACGAGGCGATCGAGGCGCTCTGGGTGGTGATCCGCGCCGCCAACGCCTATGTCGACCATCAGGCGCCGTGGAAGCTCGCCAAGGAAAACCCCGCGCGCATGGCGACGGTGCTCTACGTCCTCGCCGAAACCGTGCGCAAGCTGGCGCTTCTGACCCAGCCCTTGATGCCGGAATCCTCGGGCAGGCTCCTCGACCAGCTCGCGGTCGGGCCGGACGCGCGCACGTTCGAGGCGCTCGCCTCGGGGCGCGAACTCAAACCGGGCACGGCCCTGCCCGCGCCGCAAGGAGTGTTTCCGCGCTTTGTCGAGGCGGGCGGGAAAGGGGCGGCATGACCGCGACCGCGCTCTCCGCCGACGCTTTGTCCCCCGAGGCCGCGGCCGTCCTCGCCTTCTGGTTCGAGGAACACGGGCCCAAGGACTGGTTCGCCAAGAACCCGGCCTTCGACGCCGCAATCGCCGAACGGTTCGGGGCGCTGCACGCGCGCGCCGCCCGGGGCGCGTTGGATTCCTGGGCCGAAACGCCCAAGGGCGCGCTCGCGTTGATCATCGTGCTCGATCAATTCTCCCGCAACATGCACCGCGACGGCGCCAAGGCCTTCGCCTGCGACGCCAAGGCGCTCGGCCTCGCCCGGCGGGCTGTGGAGCGGGGCTTCGACGACCGGCTCGACGACCGGGAAAAGACGTTCCTCTATCTGCCCTTCGAGCATTCGGAGACCCCGGCCGACCAGGAACTTTCGATCCGCTCGTTCGCCAAGCTCGCCGACAAGTCCCTATTGGGCTGGGCCGAGAAGCATAAGATGATCATCGACCGCTTCGGCCGCTTTCCCCACCGCAACAAGGCGTTGGGCCGCGCTTCGACGCTCGAGGAAACCGCGTTCCTGGCCGAGCCGGGATCGGGCTTTTAGGAAAAGGGGGCATGATGCTCGTCGACAGCCATTGCCACCTCGACTTCCCCGAGTTCGCCCCGGACCTGGAGGCGGTCGTCGCCCGCGCGGGAGAAGCCGGGGTGGGGGCGATGCTGACCATCGGCACGCGGCTCGACCGCTTTCCGGGTGTTCGGGCGGTGGCGGAACGCTTCGCCAACGTCTACTGCACCGTCGGCGTCCACCCGCACGAGGCCAAGGACGCCCCGGAGGGCGCGACCGGGGAACTTCTGCGCCTCGCCGACCATCCCAAGGTGGTCGGGTTCGGGGAAACCGGTCTCGACTTCTATTACGAGCACAGCCCCAAGGCGGACCAGGAACGCTCCTTCCGCGCCCATATCGCGGCGGCGCGGGATCGGGGGCTGCCCTTGGTGGTTCATTCCCGGGACGCGGATCCGGATACCCTCCGCGTACTCGGGGACGAATACCGGCAAGGGCCCTTTACGGGCCTCATGCACTGCTTCAGTTCCGGCCCGGAGCTGGCCGAGGGGGCGCTCGCGCTCGGCCTCTACATCTCCTTTTCCGGGATCGTGACCTTCAAGAAGGCGGACCAGGTCCGCGCGGTCGCGGCCAAGGTGCCGCTCGACCGGCTTCTGGTGGAAACCGACGCGCCCTATCTGGCGCCCCATCCCAACCGGGGCAAGCGCAACGAGCCCGCCTTCACGGCGCTGACCGCCGCCCGGCTGGCCGAGGACCGGGGGCTGTCGGCGGAGGCCCTGGCGGAGGCCACCACGGACAACTTTTTTCGCCTGTTCGCCAAAGCCAAAAAACCGGAACAAAAAAGATGAAAGTCACGTTCTTGGGCACCGGATCGTCGACCGGGACTCCGGGGGTGGGGGTCGGCTGGGGGGCGTGCGATCCGGCCGAGCCGAAAAACCGGCGTCTCCGCCCCTCGATCCTGGTCGAGGAGGGCGAAACCCGCCTGCTGGTGGACACGTCCCCGGACCTGCGCGAACAGCTTTTACGAACGGGGGTCAACCGGGTCGACGCGGTACTCTACACCCACTCCCACGCCGACCATCTGCACGGGATCGACGACCTCAGGGCGCTCAACCGGGCCATGGACGCGCGCATACCCGCGTACGCCGACGCCGCCACCCTCAAGGTGATCGGCGAGCGGTTCGGGTACGTGGTGGCGCCGCTCCGGCACGGTTCGACGAACTTCTACAAGCCCTGCATCGACCCCCATGAGATCGTTCCCGGAAGGCCCTTCCGGGTGGGGTCGATCGAGGTCGCGCCCTTCGACCAGGACCACGGCTTCTCGCGCACGGTTGGGTTCCGGTTCGGGCCGATCGGCTTCTCGACCGACCTCGTCAATATGACCGAAGAAGCTTACCAGGCCCTTAACGGGGTCGAGGTCTGGATCGTCTCGAGCTTCGGGATGGCGCCGCACCCGACCCATGCCCACGTCGACCGGGCGCTGGAATGGATCGGCCGGGTGAAGCCCCGGCGGGCGGTCCTGACGCACCTCAGCGTCACCCTCGACCACGCCGCTTTGCAGGCGAGGGTGGCGCCGGTGGAAGTCGCCTACGACGGCATGGTCGTCGAAGTTCCCTGATCCTCGTCGTTACATGCGGCTTTAGCGATAACTCATTGATCCGAAACAACGCCGATGATTTATCATAATATACATTATGCGACTTATGGGGCTCGCTCGCGCATCGGGCCGGCGTTCGGCTCGCTGCCTTACACCACGTCCCTGGGGTCTCTCCCATGAGCGAAAAGTTCGACCGTCTGGTCGCCATCATGGCCAGGCTCCGCGACCCCAAGGGCGGCTGCCCCTGGGACCTGGAGCAGACCTTCGCGACCATCGCGCCCTATACGGTCGAGGAAGCCTACGAGGTCGCCGACGCCATCGACCGGGGCGACCTGGAAGGTCTCAAGGACGAACTCGGCGACCTCCTTCTCCAGGTGGTGTTCCATGCCCGCATGGCAGAGGAAGCCGGGAACTTCTCGGTCGCCGACGTGATCGACGCCATCAACGGCAAGATGGTCCGCCGCCACCCCCATGTGTTCGCGGATGCCAAGGTCAAGGATGCGGCCGACCAGACCCGGGCCTGGGAGGACCTGAAGGCCCAGGAACGTCGGGAGGAGCGCCATGCCCGCAACCCCGCCTCCGCCGGCGGCCCCGCCAGCGCCCCCAGTGCTCTGGACGGGGTCGCCACCGGCCTTCCCGCCCTGATGCGGGCCCTGAAGCTCCAGCAGCGGGCGGCCCGGGTCGGCTTCGACTGGACCGAGGCCGTCCGCATCCTCGAAAAACTGCGCGAGGAGACCGCCGAGATGGAGGTCGAGATCGAGGCCGGCGCCCCCCGCGAGCGGCTTCTGGACGAGGTCGGCGATCTTCTGTTCGTCTGCGTCAACCTCGCCCGCCGGCTCGACCTCGACCCCGAGTCGGCGCTTCGCCACGCCAATGCGAAGTTCGAGCGCCGGTTCAAGGCCATGGAAGCCCTGCTGGCCCAGGGCGGCCGCAAGCCGGAACAGGCCAGCCTCGACGAGATGGAGGCCCTTTGGCGGGAAGCCAAGAAATCGGACCCGGGCAAGGTCGGCGGGGGCTAAAATGACCGCCGCCATGATTCTCCCCCGCTCTCTTTTGCCCCGCTTCCGTCGGCTGGCTGCGGTCGCGGCGCTCGCCCTCCTCGCCGGCGGCTGCTACCTGCCGGTCCGCTTCGACGCGGAAATCGAGGTGACCCGGAGCGGGCATTACGGCATCGAATTCGACGGCTACATCGTCGATCTCCCCCTCTACGAGGCCCTCTTCAAGCAGAAGGTCGGCGGCCGGGAGGAGGAAAAGAAGGTCGAGACGGTCAAGACCGACTTTCAGCGCGACCGGGGGACCAAGGACATCCAGTACCACCGCCGGGGAATTTTCCGGGTCAAATGGCAGGACCAGGGGGACCTGACCCGGGCCAAGATGGTGACCTTTATCCGGCGCAACGCGGCCATGCTGACCGTCAGCTACGCCGACACCACGGGCTTGGTCTCGATCTACGGCGCGTCGCTGACCAAGGAGAACATCGAGCGCATCGCCGCCCTTTCGCTGGGCACCGAGGGCGAGCTTCGCGTTCACACCGACGCCAAGGTGGTGGCCCACAACGCGACTGCGGTCGCCGACAATCCCAAGAAGGGTCCGAACTTCAAGACCTACACCTGGAAGGTCGCGGGTTTCCAGAACCCGCCCAAGCTGACCATCGCCCTGCGATAACGCCGGCGCCCTACTTCCGCCGCGACCGCCCTTTGCGCCTTGGTCTACTAGTAGATTTGCCCTTGGTCTTGGATTTTTGCGTCTTGGCCGGGGCGGCCTTGCTCGCGCCCTTGCGCGCGAGCAGCGTGATCAGGCTCGACGTGTCGTAGCGGTTTCCCCCCAGGCTTTGCACCCGGCCGTAGAACTGGTTGACCAAGCCGGTCAGCGGCAGCAGCGCGCCGTTGCGCCGGGCCTCGTCGAGGCAGATGCCCAGGTCCTTGCGCATCCAATCGACCGCGAAGCCGAAGTCGAACTTGTCGGCGAGCATGGTCTTGGCCCGGTTGTCCATCTGCCAGCTTTGCGCCGCGCCCTTGGAGATGACCTCGACCACCCGGGCGGCGTCGAGCCCGGCCATTTCCGCGAATGCGAGTCCTTCGGAAAGCCCCTGCACCAGCCCCGCGATGCAGATCTGGTTGACCATCTTGGTGAGCTGCCCGGCGCCCGCGGGGCCGAGCAGCGTGACCGCGCGGGCGTAGGCCTGGATCACCGGCTCGGCCTTGGCGAAGGCGGCGGCGTCGCCGCCCACCATGATCGTCAGCACGCCGTTGACCGCGCCGGCCTGGCCGCCGGACACCGGCGCATCGAGAAAGCCGATGTTGCGCTTCCTGGCCTCGGCCTCGATTTCCCGGGCGACGTTGGCGGACGCGGTGGTGTGATCGACGAAGATCGCGCCCGCCCGCATGCCGGCGAGGATGCCCTGGGCGCCGTAGACGATGCTCCGGAGATCGTCGTCGTTGCCGACGCAGGCGCACACCACGTCGGCGCCCTTGGCGGCTTCGGAGGGCGTCGGTTTCCAGGCGCCGCCGTATTCCTTGGCCCAGGCGCGGGCCTTGGCCTGGGTGCGGTTGTAGACGGTGACGGCGTGGCCGGCGCGTTGCAGATGCCCGGCCATGGGAAAACCCATGACGCCCAGGCCGATGAACGCGGCCTTGACCGGGTTGGCGGCGCGCTTGGTTGTCGGTTGTTGCGGTGCGGACATGTCGGGCCTTCAAGGACGGGTCAAAAGGCGGATGACGGCGGTGTTGTCGAGCCGCCCCTCGCCCCGCGCCTGGAGGCGCGAAAGAAAATCGGCGATCAGGGCGGTGGCGGGCACGGTCGCGCCGTTCAGGCGGGCTTCCTCGAGGACGATGCCGAGGTCCTTCCGCATCCAATCGACCGCGAAACCGAAGTCGAACTTGCCGTCGAGCATGGTCTTGCCGCGGTTTTCCATCTGCCAGCTTTGCGCCGCGCCCTTGGAGATGGTGTCGACCACCTTGTGGCCGTCGAGACCGGCGCGGGCGGCGAAGTTCATGGCTTCGGCCAGCGCCTGGATCGCGCCCACGCAGCAAATCTGGTTGACCATCTTGGTGAGCTGGCCGGACCCGGTCGGGCCCATCAGGGTGACCGCGCGGCCGTAGGATTTCATCGCCGGCTCGGCCCTCGAAAACGCTTTAGCGTCGCCGCCGACCATGATGGTGAGAATGCCTTTTTTGGCGCCTTCCTGCCCGCCCGATACGGGCGCGTCCAGGAACGAAACCCCGGCCCCCTTGGCCTTGGCCGCGATTTCGCGCGCGACCGCCGCCGACGCGGTGGTGTGATCGGCGACGACCGCGCCCTTTTGCGCGCCGGCGAGCGCGCCCTGGGGCCCGAACGTCACGGCGCGCAGGTCGTCGTCGTTGCCGACGCAAATGCCGACGAAATCAGCGCCCTTGGCGGCCTCGGCCGGGGTCGCGGCGTGGCTTCCGCCGTATTCCTTGGCCCAGGCCTCGGCCTTGGCCCGGGAGCGGTTGAAGACGGTGACGTTCCAGCCCGCTTTGTGCAGGTGCCCGGCCATGGGGTAGCCCATGTTGCCGAGCCCGATCCATGCGGCTTTCTTCGCGCTCATGGGGGTGTGGTTCTCCCTGGATTTGGGGCGCTTGAGGCAGCCCCGAAGGAAGGGCGATTTTAGAGGGCGGCGAACGCGGCGGAAAGGGATTCCCACGAAGCGCGATCAGGCGCGAGCAGCAGGGTTCCGTCCTTCTTGCGCGGCCGCACCGGCCGATAGGCGCCCTCGCCGTCGGCAAGTTGCGAATAGCCGCCCGCCTCGGCGTGGATCAAAACGCCCGCCGCGTGGTCCCAGGGCTTCAGGCGACCGACGCAGCGCATGTAGGCGATTTCGCCCCGGGCGAGGTCGAGGTATTCGAGGGCGATGGTGCCGTAGCGCGCGACCGTTCGCGGCAGCCCCTCGGCGCCCGTCTTGCGGCGGATTTCGATCCGTTCGCACGCGCGCGGCCCGGCGGTGCCGGCAAGCTCCGCGACCGGCGCGGGGCGGCTCGCGGCCAGGCGGGTGCCGTTCATCCAGGCACCCTTCCCCTTGATCGCCCAAACCATGCGATCTTCCAGCGGATCGAGGATCCAGCCGGCGAGGGTCTCGCCCCGGTGGGCGAAGGCGACGATCATGCCGAAGCGCCGGTCGCCCTTGGCGAAATTGTCGGTGCCGTCGACCGGATCGACGATCCACAGGGGCTCGGGCGTGGCCAGCCGGTCGAGCAGCCGGGGATCGGCCTCAACCCCCTCCTCGCCCACCACCGTTGCCGGCGCGATTTCCGCCAGCAGGCGGGCGAGCATCGCCTCGGCGGCGGTATCGGCGACAGTCACGGTTTCGCCGGGGCGCTTTTCGGCGATGTCGGCGGACGCGAGCCGGCCGAACCGGGGCAGCACCTCGGCGGCGGCGGTCGCGCGCAGGGCGGCCGCGACGCGCGCGGGATCGGGAATAGGCAACGGGGTCACTCGCGGACGGTTCAGGGCGACAGCATTTCGCGGTCGCGGTGATAGGCGTTGCGGACGTCGTCGAGCATGCGCGCGGCGTCGGCGTTGTAGTCGGCGCGCTGGACCAGGGCCTCGGTCACGAAGCAGGCGAAAGTCACGGCTTCCGCCTTGCCGCGCAGGCCGAACATGCGGGCGAAGCCGTCGAGGTTCTGGTGCACGCGCTTGCGCGCGGTGACGTTCAACTGGCGCTTGACGAAGCGGTGCTTGCTTCGCCACTTGCGCTGGGTTTCGGCGCTGGCCATGAAAGCTCCTGTGGGGCGATCCGCCGCGTTTACGTGAATGGCACGATTCTACTAGTAGATTGCGGGACGATCAAGCGCGGGATCACGTTATTTTTGCCAGGAAAACGGCAGCAAAACGCAGCGCCCGTCGGCGGGAACCATGCTGCGGTCAATGTCCAGGAACTGGATCAGGGTGTGGCTCTTGGAGAAAGCGGCCTTGAGAAAAGGCAGCTTGGCGAGCGCCCCGATCGCGAGGGGAACCATCCGCCGTTGATGGAGGGAAGCGTAAGCCCGCGCCATTTCCCATAGCGCGCAGGGCGTATCCCCCAGGACCGTCACAGCGGTCAGGTCTTTTTGTTCGATTTTTTGCGCGAGAAACGCCGCGAAATCCTCGACGAGAACGGGCCGATAGCGGTTGCCGGGATATGGAAACGGATGGATCGGCAACGGCGCGCGAAAATAGCGGTCGAGGATGCGCGCGGGTCCCTCCCCTCGCCACGACCAAATCAGCCCGGGCCGGACGATGCCGACCGTGAATCCGGCCAGGGCCGCCTCGGCCCGGCGTTTGGTTCGGGTGTAGGGATCGTTCAGTTCGGCCAAGGCGACGTTGGCGGTGCTGACGTGGATCAAGCGGCGATCGGATCCGGCGTCGCTCAGGGTTTGCGCCAGAACGGCCGGCAACTCGGCGTTGACGAAAAGCTCGGTCGGCGTGGCCGGCCGCAACGCCGCGGCGAGATTGACGACGACATCGGCCGTCGACGCGGGGGCCAGCAGGTCACGCGCGGCATCCGGATCTGGCCGGGACAGGCGCCCCGCGAGCGGCACGGTAACGATCTCGTGCCCCGCCTTGCGCAGACGAGCCGCCAGATGACGGCCGACGAAACCCGACGCCCCGGTGATCGCGATGCGCATCACGCGACTTTACTGAGGGCAAACTTCAACGCCCACCGCGGGTTGGTATAGAAGGCGCGATAGGCGCGGTCGAGAATCCGGCGCATCAACGGGGGCGTGAAGTTCGGGTGGCGGTAGACGAGATTCCACTGCGTGAAATCCTCGTAGCGCGTGGTCGCGATCCGTTCGCGATATTCGGCGTAGGCCGGCGTTCCCGGATACGGGGTGAACACGCAGAACTGGGCATAGCTGGGGCAAAGGGCAACGGCGAAGTCGATGTTGGCGGCGCACGTTGCCTCCGTGTCCGAGGGAAATCCGAAGATGAACATGGCTTTCACGGCAATCCCCATCTTTTCGAGCATGGCGATGCGCCGTTTCTGCTCTTCGACCGCGATGGTGAACCGCCGCGCGTCCTTCAGCACGTCGGACGTGACGGATTCGATGCCGACATAGACGAGGCGCAGCCCCGCCCGGTACAGCCGTTCGGCCATCTCCCGATCCAGGTTGTGCAAATGGGTTTCGACGCCGAAGGTAAACGACCGCCCGCTGCGTTCGATCGCGTCGCACAAGGCCAGGGTGTGTTTGCGGTCTATGGAAAAAACGGGGTCGCGGAAGATGAAATGCGACGCCCGCAGCGTGTCCTGCCAATGCGCCATTTCGGCGACGATGTTCTCGGGCGATCGGGCGCGGATCTTGCGTCCCTGCTGCAGGGGATACGTACAGTAGTAGGAACACGAATAGGGGCAGCCGCGTGTCGCGAGGATCGGGATCGACACCTTCCCCCACCCGAGAAAACCCATGCGGGGCGGATGACTGGCGGCGACGACGTCCCACGCCGGCATGGCCAGTTCGTCCAGGGCAACGGCGGGCGCGGCGGGCACGCACGGGCCGGCGGCGGCGATGTCGCGGGCCGAACCGGCGAACCCGTGAAAAAACATCTCGGGTTCGCCTTGGATGACGGTGGCCCCGGCGGCGAGGTAAGGGTCCGATACGTTGGCCGCGAAGGGGCCGATGGCGGCGACCGCCTTGCCGCGGGCAGCCAATTGCCGGATCGCGGCGATTTCCGTCTCGTGGCAGACGATGGACGACGGAATCAGATACAAATCCGCCTCGCCCGCCTCGTCGGGCGCGCGCGCGTAAACGACCCCGTGTCCGGCCGCGCGCAACTCGGCCGCGACGTAGGCGACGTAGACTTGCGGCCAGTCCGCGCTGGCGGCGACGAAACGGCTCAGCAATCGGGCGACGAATCCGTCGCCGTAGTCGTTGGCCGTGCCGTATCCGCCGTTCGAATCCTTGGTGATGCGATACGGCCGGGACGGATAGACGTCTAGGATAACGACGCGCATCGTCTGTTTTCTAGATCCGGGCGGCTCGCTCGATGCGAACCTTTCGCGTTCACCTTCGCCCGTCGCTGCGGCTGGTTTGCCACAGCAGCGTCGATGTAACCGCGTAATTCCATACTGCGCCGACGACCATACCCAAAAACCCCGCCCAATACCAAGGTACGCTCTTATCGAACAGGAAAACGGCGATGGATATGTTCGCCAGGGCGCCGATGCCGCAGGCCAGGTAAAATCCGGCGAGTCCCGTAAGCCAGCCGATCAAACCACGAAAACGGCGATCGCGGTAGGTCAGGAGATTGTTCATGAAAAAATTGCTGGTCATGGCCGCCCACACGGCGAGGATTTGGGCATAGACGAAATCAAGCTCGACGCCGGAATAAAACCCGTACAGGACGCCGAGGTGCAAAATCGCGCCGATGGCGCCGTTGAGGATAAATCCCAGAAATCGGACCGGAATCAGCCGTCCCAGCGTCTTGTCCGCCAACAGCATCAGGAACTCCCACGCGACCAGCGTATCGAGCTTGCTGTCGCCGTGGAGGCGCCGGCGGAAAACGTAGGGAACCTCGCGGACCCGAACCGTGCGCGGCGCCGAGGTCAATATGTCGAGCAAGATTTTGAATCCGACGCCGGAGAGATGCGAGATAATTGAACTAAAAAAGTCGTTCCGGATCGCAAAGAAGCCGCTCATGGGGTCGCTGACCGGTATGTTGAGCACCAGGCGCCCCATGTCGGACGTCATCCGGCTGATGAAATCCCGCGCGCGATTCCAGGTAAAGGAATTGCCGCCTTGCGTGTAGCGGCTGGCGATGGCGATATCGGCTTCGCCTTGCCTGAGGGCGGCGAGCATTGCCGGAAGAATCGACTCGTCGTGCTGAAGGTCCGCGTCCATCACGGCCAGATAAGGCGCCGTGCTGGCGAGCATGCCCTCGATGCAGGCGGACGAAAGGCCGCGCCGGCCGATGCGGCGAATGAGCCGCACCCGCCGATCGCGCGCGGCCAGTTCGGCGACGCGCGCGGCCGTTCCGTCGGGAGAATCATCGTCGACGAAGATGATCTCCCATTCGATTTCCCCGAGCGCCTGTTTGACGGATTCGTATACCGGAGTGATGTTGTCGCGCTCGCGGAATGTCGGGATTACGATGGACAATTCGAGAGGCATGGCCCGGAAAGATATCGCAATTCCCTGGGGAACGATGACCGCAATCGCGCGTGGCGCGGGCTGATATTATCGAAAGCCGGGCCAAACGGTATCCCTGATATTTGCGCCGTCTCGGAATCGTCCGTCCGAGAACGTTTGATACAAGGTTCGGACCGTTCTCGGGCGGTCCTGACCTTCCCAATTCCGGCGATAATATCTATAAATTAACGCGGGCAATTCATTATCGCATTTCATCGGGGTGGATAACGAAGTCCGTGGGGAATTTCATGCAGGTTAAGGGATTTTTCCCACGTTTCCGATTCGATGATCCGGTCGCGATCCCGCTTCTTGCCGCCGGCCTTGCCGCGGGTGCCGTTATCCTGGCGGCCTACCATCACGGCCCTCTCGTCAGTTTGGGCAATAGCCTCGCCAATCATTACATCGAAGGGGCGTTCAATATCGTCAACGGCAGGGGTTATTACTATTGCGACGGAAATCCGATTGAATACTTTCCCGCGGGTTACTCCCTGCTCTTGTCGGTTCCCCTTTTCCTTGGCGCGTCCGTAAGGGAAGCGCTTGTCGCGGTGGGAGCGCTGACCGCCGGATTGTCGGTGTTTTTCCTGGCGCGGTATTTTCCGCGATGGACTGAAAGCCGCGTCATTGCGATCGCCGGCATTGCGCTCGTTGCCTTCAACCCCGTCAGTTTACGGTGGTATCTCGAGGGGACGGCCGACGGGCTGTTTGCCGTCTGGATTCTCGGCGTTCTGGTTTTTCTTGGCCAATACCTCGAAAAGGGCGCGCGGCGCTGGCTTTTGGTTGCGGCCCTTCTGGTCGGCGCGGCCGCATTCACCCGTTATATCGGATTTACCCTTATTTTCTTCGGAGTGGCCGGCATCCTGCTTTTGTCGCCCGTGTCATGGCGCGCCCGTTTCCGGGATGCCGTTGTCTTCGGATTTTTTTCGTCGCTGCCGTTAGCGGCGTCTCTCGCAAGAAACTTTATTCTCACCGGGAGAGGAACGGGTCCGCGTCCGGCCCTGGATACCCCCGTCACCCTTCACCTGTTTCATCTTTGGGAGGAAATGTCGCGTTGGGCCCTCAACGTTTTCAGCTTTGCGTTGCGCGACCTGATTCCATTAAACCTTCGGCTTTGGGGAATCTTTACGGTTGCCGTCGCGTTCGTCGGTGCGGTCATGTGGATATCCCGCCGTTGTCCCCCCGACGAGCGGCGATCGTTGTGGCTCTTCCCTCTTTACGCGGCTTATTACGCGGCAACGATGGTTTATCTCAGCAGCCGCTATAGCCTGGATCAAATGTCGGGCCGCTTTCTGCTTCCGATCATTCTGCCGTTGATGGTCTTTTCGATCCATGCGGCGGATATTTTCGTTCGCAAACTCGGCAAGACCGGATCTGTTCGATGGGTTATCATATCGGCCATCGGCGTTACCGCCCTTGCGTCGTCATGGAAAAGCGCCGTTACGGTATCGGGATTGCGGGCGATCCCGTACAACCAAGCGGCGAACCCGAAGGTCGCGCGGTCGACTTTTGTCTCGGAGATGCGTGCGACCGCGGCCAAGGGGCCTCTCGTCGCCGTGGATATGGGGAGCCGGGATTTTGCCCATTTGTATCTGGGACGGTGCATCTTTTCGCTCCGTAACGCCCCCGCGAGCGAGCCTGTGCATTATATCTCCGTTCGAGCCGATGAATTGACGTTAGGCCTTTGGAGGGGAGGTCCGTTGGGAGCGATCGGCACACGAAGGCCTTTGCAAAAAACCCAAACGCCCCAATGACCGCCATGATCCGCAAATTGCGCCGCAGCCTCGGCAATCTGGCGGTCATTACCCTCAACCGGTTGCGAGGGAGGAGTTTTGCCCCGGTGCCGCGCCGGGAGCTGTTCGTCGAAACCTCGCAACGCTGCAACCTGACCTGCCGGTTTTGCGCCTATGATCCGCACGGTCCGTCGGCGCTGATGGATGCCGAAGCCTTTCGCCAGGTGATCGGCCAGGCCGAAGCGATGGGATACGAATCGATTTGGTTGACGCCGATGCTCGGCGAACTGTTCGCCGATCCCGGTTGCCTCACGAAATTCGAGATCCTGGAATCGAGCCCGGTCATCCGGCGATTTCAGTTCTACACCAACTTTATCCTGGCGCGCGAGGACACCATCCGCGCCCTGCCCCGCTTCGCCAAGCTGCACGCCGTGTTCATCAGCGTCTACGGCTGCGATCCGGACACGTTCGCCCGCGTCACCGGCAAATCGCCGCGCCAATACGACAAACTGATCGCCAATCTCAAGATCCTTCACGAGGTCTCCGGCGCGATGCGCCTCGCGGGCGGCCTCCATTTCAACATCCGCACCGTCGGCGGCACGAGCCTGGACAGCCTGCCCGCGACGCCGATGACCGAGATCATGCGCGCGCTCGCGCGCGATCGGGGCGCCAGTTTGTCGATCGCGGCCGATTTCGACACCTGGGGCGGCACCATCACCGATGCCGACGTCGCCGGTCTCGGTATAAGCCTGATCGACGGACGCGGCGTTTATCATCGCGGCGCCTGTACGTATTTGTTCGCCACGCCCCAGGTAATGGCCGACGGCACCGTGCACGCCTGCGCGTGCCGCGACGTGGACGGCAGCCTTCGCCTCGGCCATTTGTCCGAGCGGCCGCTCGGCGAGATTGTCTCCTGGTCGAATCCCGGATTCCGTCAAATCGTGGAAGATCACGAAGCCGGACGTTTTCCGGCCGTCTGCCGATCGTGCTCGCTTTACCGCAGCATTTACGACCATCGCCCGTCGGCGCAGGACCCGACGTTCAAGGTCATGCCCTTGGCCGAGGCGATCCGCCGGTTGGACGGTTGAGCGTCCTATTTCACGCCTTCCGCCACACGGTCGCGAGCCAGGGCTGCTGGTCGCGCGGCAGGCCGGTCGGGCGATAGTAATGCCGCAGCTCGACAAAACCGGCGGCGGTGACATGGCGGCGCCAGGTATCGAGGTCGAGAAAGCAGCAATAGCGGTCGCCGTCCATGCCTTCGGAGTTGTCGCCGTGCGGGTTCGAGCAGAACAGCACGCCGCGATCCTTCAGCGCGTCGCGCAACTCGCCCAGAACCCGGGGCAGTTCCGCGGTCGGCACGTGGAACAGGGATGCGTTGGCGAACACTCCGTGAAAGCGGGCGGCCGGCAGCCGCATGGCCAGGAAATCCTGCTGCAGCACCTCGCATCCGGAATGGGCGCGGGCCATGGCCGCGAACTCCTTCGACCCGTCGAGTCCCACGGCTTCGTGCCCGAGGGAACGAAAATGGGCGAGATCGCGGCCCGGCCCGCAGCCGAGGTCGAGAATGACGAACGGCGGCACGCCCTCGATCGATTCGATCAGGGCCCGGATGTTTTGGCTGACGTCATGGTCGTGGGTGCGCTCCCGGAAACGTTCGGCCACGCGATCGTAATGGGCGATGGTCGAAGCCGTCAGATCGCGCATCGCGGCCCCCTTCCCTCGTGGTCGAGCGAGTCTATTTTCAAATTAGCCATCGTACGCCTGTTATCGAGACCAGGAACTCCGTACGCATTTTATGCGCGAGGACCGGGATTGTAATCGCTTGTTCGCAATGAATTTAAGGTATGGTATGCCGCCATGGCCCGCTACGGCCGGATAAATTAGCCGGAACTCACGCCGCATGACTGTTGGCCGCATTCCCGTTCGTTGCATGTGCTCTCCGGAGAAAACGGCATGAGGACGATCAAAGGCGCCCTAAGTTCTTGGCCCGGAGCTTTCGGGGTTTTTTTCGTCATCTCGTCGTTCCTGACCTTGAGTTGGTGGCGGGGAATGGTCCCCTTCCCTCTTCTGGGCGGCGATGCCGGCAACGTCGCAAGCTATGCCGCCGCTTGGCTTGAACCGGAGGCATTCGCGGGCGATGACGCCCTGGGCGATGCGGGGAATTTCCGCTTTTACGCCACCGTTCATGTTCCCGTCCTGATTTTCCTTGAAAAAATTTTCGGCGATTTTGGCACCGCGTTTGTCGCGCTGCTGTGGGTGACGTTGCTGGTTCAGTCGATGGGGTTTTACCGACTGGGGTCGGTAGTTTTCGAATCCAGTCTCGGGGCATGGCTCTTGGGGCTTCTGTCCTTCGGAACGGTACCGCTCACCATCGATTACTGGGGCACCTATCATGATGCGCAGCCGCGGTTTGTCTTTGGCGCTGTTTTTCCCTACCTGCTCGCATCGGCGATTGGTTGGGCGCGGGAACCGGACAAGTGGCCCCGGCTTTTCGCGGCGCACGGCCTGGCGAGCTACATCCATCCCGTCAGCGGACCGTCGGTGGCGCTGGCATCCTGGTTGATGCTCGCCATGCGCGGTCCCGGACATACGCCGGCGTTTCCCTGGAGTATCAGGTTGCTCAAGGCCGGCGCCGCGTATCTGATCGTCTTTCTGCCGTTCGCTCTCAATTACTTGACGAGCCGCGAATACGGCCAGACAGGCGATCTCAAATCGATGTTGGTGATATATGTCGACTTGTTCGGGCGGGAATACATCGATGGATTGTTTTACGTTCAGAGAATCATGTCCGCCTGGCAGCCATGGGTATTGGCGGCTTGGGGGGCGGCCGGCGCGGTGGCGGTTTGGTGGTTGTCGCCGGAAAGACGGGCGCAAGTCGGTTTGTTGGTCCTGTGGTTGGGCGGGATTGTTTTTGCGTCCCTTGGCGTGACCCTGGCCGAGCAGGCGTTATCCCGTGCCCTGGGCGCATTGCCGCCGGAAATCGATACGATTCGCAACGTCCGCTACGCGTTCCCGGTTCTGCTTGTGTGCGGATTATGGGGAACGACGGCAATCGCGCGGAGGACATTGCCCCCTCCCTTCGCCGCCATGGCGATCAGCGTCGTCGCGTTCGCATGGCTGGCGGCGAATAAGCCCGGCGTCATTCCGGCACGCGAAACGGCGGCATGCCTGATGAAGGGCCGCGTCTTATGCCCTCCGCGGGAATGGATCGATCGTCAAGCCGTTCTCGAATGGTTGCGTCGCGAGGCGCCGCGCGGAGCCAAAATCTTGCCCGCCCTCGACCGTTATGGGACGGCGATGGATGTAAGTTTGGCGCTTCGATACCACGCTCGGTTGCCGGTGGTGTTCAGTTACAAGGACGGCGTGTCGACGTTGGGTTACGGCAATCATGCCGCGCTCCCGCGGTGGACACGGACGAGGAGACGCTTGGAAGCCGCATCGATCGCGCGTGATTTGGGCGCGATTCTCACGCTCGCCGAGGAACTCGACGCCACTCTTGTGCTTATGGATTTCGCCTCCCCCTCTTCGCCGCCGCCGTCATGGCGGCAGGTGTTGGTCCAGGGCAATTATGTCGTTTGGAGGCGTTCGGCGACATAGACGCGGTTGAGCCCATAAAAAAATCGTCGCGAACGGATGTTCGCGAAACGCGCCCGCGACAGCAATTGCAGCATTTCGTCGTGGTCAAGCCCGCCCGTTTCATCTTGGGCCGTGTCGCGGTGCTTGTCCTCGCTGTACCACCAAAGGCGATGACCGATCGCGCCCAAGGTTCGCCCGATCATGGTGAGAACCACGCGCCCTCCGGGAACGAGCAAGCGACGGGCTTCGTCCAGGGCCGCGGCCCGCTCGGGGATATGGTTGAGGCAGGCGACGAAGGAAACCGTGTCAAAACTCCGGTCGGCGAACGGCAAATGGGCGGGCGAAGGCACGATCAAACATCCGCCTCCCCAGTCGACGACATCCACGCCGATGCTTCCGGTCGGTCCGTGGGTGCGTTCGTAAAGTTCAAGCAACATATTGTCGCCCGCGCCGATGTCGAGAACCCGTCCCTTCAGCTCGGGCAGAATTTCGGCGAATCGTTCGCATCGAAGAGAGGTCAGGCCCCAGCGTTCGCTCGCCGAATCGGGAAGCAGGATCATTCGCAGGGGAGAGCCGAGAAAATCGACGACCGAACGCAGGAAGATTTTGGGGCGGCGCAAGGCCCAATCGGGTGGAAGGACGCGGTCTTTGCCGTTTCGCATGCGCATCACCCGTCGATTTCTTCACAACGTAGCGTAAATGAATTACCTTCCGTAGAGAAATTATGTGCGGAATTTCCGGCATTTTCCACGCGGACGGTCGGCCAGTCGACGTTTCTCGCCTGGAGGCGATGACCCGCGCGCTTTCTCACCGCGGGCCCGACGGTGATGGGCTTTGGGTCGGCGGCAACGTGGGATTGGGACATCGGCGGCTGGCGATACGGGATTTAACGCCGTCAGGCCGCCAGCCGATGGCGGATCCGTCCGGTCGGGTGCTCATCAGCTACAACGGAGAAATCTACAACGATACCGCGTTGCGCGCGGAGCTGGCGCGGACGACCGGCTGGAGTTTTCGCTCGCGTACGGATACCGAAGTCATTCTGGCCGGATGGATGGCTTGGGGCGAAGCGCTGCTCGATCGGATCGAGGGCATGTATGCGTTCGCGCTGTGGGACGGCCGACGGGGCGAACTCGTCCTGGCGCGGGATCCGGCCGGAATCAAGCCCCTCTTTCTCGCCGAACATTCCGGCACGGTCGTTTTCGCGAGCGAGGTCAAGGGGGTCTTGCCCGGCCTTGGTTTTCGCCCGGGCTGGGTTGCGGAACGGTTGCACGCTTACATGGCGCAAGGGTATGTCGGCCCATCGGAGACGCTCTTTGACGGCATCTCGCAAGTTCCGCCCGGAACCGTCACCATCTTCAAGGGCGGTGCGCGCACCCAGCGCCGCTATTGGCAACCCGCGCGTCGCCCGGAAATTCGTTCGCTCGATCAGGCGGTTGACGAGCTTGCCGCGGTTTGGAAAGCGGTCCTGCCGTCGCATTTGGTCAGCGATGTCCCCGTAGGAATTATCCAAAGCGGCGGTATTGATTCCAGCCTGATCACCTTGGCCTTGCGTGATGCGGCTCCCTTGGTTTTTACCGCCGGATTTTCCGAACCGAGCCATGACGAAACGGATTTGGCTCGATTGGTCGCAAGAAGCGCCGGGGTCGAACCGCGCCTCATCACGGTCGACGGCGAACGCGACACCGAAAAAACCTTTCGGGCCATTACCCGGGCCGCGGACGGGCAATTGGCGGATTCGTCCCTGTATGCCGCCTATCTGCTGTTCGCCGAAGTACGCCGCCATGTCAAAGTCGGATTGGCCGGGGATGGCGCGGACGAGTTTTTCGCCGGCTACGAAACCTACCGGGCCAGCCGCGCGGCGAGACATTGGGGATGGCTGTTTCCGCGATCATTTGCCGGCCTGATGGGAAAAATTCTTGCGGAAATGGGCGGAAGCGACGAATCGCGGCTCTCCCCGCGTCACCGTCTTTCGCGATTTCTGCTCGGCCTGGGCGCGGGCGGCGAATCTCATTGCCAATGGCGCAGAATCCTTCCTTCTTTCCTTGTCGCGGATATGTACGGTCCGGCGCTGCGCGGCTTGGTCGGGAGCGATCCTTTGGTCGGTTATGCCGCCGCGATCGCGAAGGCCGGGGGACGGACCGACGGCGATCTTCTGGGAGATCAGGAATATTATTTGCCGGCGGACATGTTGAGAAAAGTCGACGCGGCCAGCATGGCGCACGGGCTTGAAATTCGCGTGCCATTTTTAAGTCGGCCGGTCATGGACCTCGCCGGGCGTATCGACGCTCGGGTGCTTTTTCCGACGGGGGGACCTTCCAAAATGCCGCTCCGAAGGGTTGCAACACGATTGGGGGCGCCAAACGCCGTGGCGTCCGCACCCAAGCGCGGGTTCAATTTGCCGCTCGACCGCATGTTGCGCGGGACGTTGGCTTCTTTGGGCGGCCGGTTGCTCGATCGGGAGGCCGACGCGCTTTCGCCCTGGTTCAATCCCGACGCGGTCCGCCGGCGTTGGCGCGAACACAGGGATAGACGAGGGTCCTGGGGGTACGTGCTCTGGGCGCTTCTGACACTTGCGGTCTGGAGGGAGGAGAACCCATGACTGAGACTGTTTCCGGCACACCGTCATTCGCCGCCAAATTGAGCATCGTCATCCCCGCCTATAACGAAGAAGGCGCGATCCTCAAGGTTTTAAACAACCTTCGGAGCGCCCTGCCGGGGAGCGAAATCATCGTCGTCGATGACGGCAGCGTTGATCAGACTTATCAACGCGCGGTGGCCGCGGAAGCGGTCGTATTGCGGCACGATATCAACCGCGGGTACGGCGCGGCCTTGAAGACGGGCATGCGCGCGGCTGCGCGCGAATACGTTGTATGGTTCGACGCCGATAATGAACATCGGGTTGAAGACCTGTTGCGACTGGTCGGGCGCCTGGAGCGGGATCGGCTGGTCGCGGTCGTCGGCCAGCGTGCCGGCGGGGTCAGGGGTTATCGGGCGACGGGCAAGGCCTTGATTGGCGGGCTGGCATGGTTGTTCGGGATGTGGATCGGGTCGGACATCAATTGCGGGTTCAGGGTTTTTCGCCGCGCGGCCATCCTGCCCTATTTGCCGCTGTTGCCGGACCGGTTTTCCGCCAGCATGACTTCGACCATGATCTTGGCGCAACGCGGCTATCCGATCGCGTTTGAACCGATCGAACTGAACGAAAGGATCGGGGCCAGCAAAGTCAAGCTCAAGGACGGCTTTGAGGCCCTGGTTTTGGTCTTGCGGGTCGTCATGTTGTTCGCGCCGTTGCGGATATTCCTCCCGCTGGGGGCGATATTGGTCATCGTCGGTGGCGCGTATGGAACGATCCTGGCCATCATCCAGGGTCTGGGTTTCCCCACGCTGGCGGTCGTCGCCGTCCTCGCCGGACTGATCCTGATATTGCAGGGACTGATCGCGGATCAGATCAGCCAGATGCGGCTGACAAGCCTGGAACAACGAAACAACGATAGGCTCTAGTGTTTGACCCGCCGCCGTCGGAAGCGCGCCGCGTGTTCGGGATCAAGGCGAACCTTCAAGCGGATGGCGTCCTCGGAATCACGGCGCTCCACCACCTCGCCGTGGGCGTAGAGCCAGGCGAGGTCGGCGCCGTCCTGGGGCGCGAGCGTGATCTCCTCCAACGCCAGTTTTGCCGATAGCCGCCGGTCGAGAAGGCCGAGCAGTTCGGGTATCCCCTCCCCCGTCACCGCCGAAACCGCGACCCCGGCGGCATTGGCGCGGGCGAGGCGCGCGCGCAGGACCTCGCGTTCTTCGGGCGCGAGCAGGTCGATCTTGTTGAGGGCTTCGATGGTGTCGCCGTCCCCTTCTTCGCCCCTCGTGCGGTTTTCGCGCCCGATTTCCTTGAGCACGGCGAGCACGTCCTGCTTCTGGGCCTCGCTTTCGCCGTGGGCGGCGTCGCGCACGTGCACCAGCGCGTCGGCCTCGCGCACTTCCTCCAGGGTCGCATGGAAGGCGTTGACCAGCTCGTGCGGCAAGTCCGAGATGAACCCGACCGTGTCCGACAGGATCGCCGTCCGCCCCGAGGGCAACGCGAGCCCGCGCATGGTCGGATCGAGGGTCGCGAACAACTGGTCGCGCGCGGTCACGTCGGCGCGGGTGAGCGCGTTGAACAGGGTCGACTTGCCGGCGTTGGTGTAGCCAACCAGGGCCACGATCGGGTACGGCACCCGCTTGCGCGCGGCGCGATGCAGGTGGCGGGTCCGCTTGACGTCGTCGAGTTCGCGCTTGAGGCGCACGATGCGATCGCCGATCAGGCGGCGGTCGGTTTCGATCTGGGTCTCGCCGGGGCCGCCGAGGAATCCGAAGCCGCCGCGCTGGCGCTCCAGGTGGGTCCAGCTGCGCACCAGGCGGCTGCGCTGGTAGGTGAGCGCGGCAAGCTCCACCTGAAGCTGGCCCTCGCGGGTGCGGGCGCGGGCGCCGAAGATTTCGAGGATCAGGCCGGTGCGGTCGATGACCTTGCACTTCCAGGCCCGTTCCAGGTTGCGTTGCTGCACCGGCGTGAGCGGCGCGTTGACCACCGCGAGCGCGACGGCGGGCTCTTCGTGCGGGGCCTTGCGGCGTTCCTGGCGGGTTTGCTTGGCGGACTTTTTCTCGCCTTTCGCGGGCTCGTCCCGTCTGCCATTTCCGGGCAAGACGATTTCGCCGATGCGTTCGACCGTGCCGCGGCCGAACAAGGTCGCGGGCACGGGGCGGCCGAGATTGACGATTTCGGCGTGGCGGACGTCGAGATTGATGGCGTGGGCGAGCCGGACGGCTTCGGCGAGGCGCCCGTCGGGGTCGCGGTCGGCGCCGTTCTCGCGCCCGTGCGCGTGCCGGTGGGGATGCACGATCAGGCACGCCTGGCCGCGCGCGCCGTAACTGCCTTGGCGTCCGGGTAGAACGGGTACGTTCAAGTCAGCCCTGCGGCTCCGAGCTCTCGTTCTTGTCGGGCTCGAACAACTGGATCGGGCCGGTCGGCATCACGGTCGAGATGGCGTGCTTGTAGACGAGCTGGGTATGGCCGTCGCGGCGCAGCAGCACCGAGAAGTTGTCGAACCACGTGATGATGCCCTGCAATTTCACGCCGTTGACGAGAAACACCGTGACCGGCGTCTTGTTCTTGCGGATGTGGTTGAGAAAGACATCCTGGACGTTCTGCGACTTTTCTTTTTCGGGTGACATACGTTCAGGCCCCCTTGTTCGTTGAGTTTTCGCTTTTTGCGGACGTCTCCGGGGTGGTTCCCCGGATCAACCCGTCCGGTCCCGCCCCGACGATAGCTTCCGGAGCGCGGATCTCTTCTTGCGTCGGCCGCTCCCTGGAGATTTCGGCCGCGCGTCATCGTGCTTCTGAACCCGCCTTCCGGCGGAAGCCGAAGGTTATAGCGATTCCAGGGCTTTGGAAAGTGCCCGGCAATCGGGGAAATGCCGGGCCGGAGGATGGCTTGGAAATTCGCCCGCTTCCGGGGGGTGTTCGCGCACCAGGATCGGCACGCAGCCGGCGTTGCGCGCGCATTCCAAGTCGATATCGGCGTCGCCCGCGATCCAGACGTCCGCGCCCGGGGCGATCCCGCTGCCCTCGAGGGCGAGCCGGACCGGTTCGGGCGCGGGCTTGTCGCGCGCGGCGTCGAGCGCGCCGACCAGGCGGCCGAAGTGGCGCGCCCAGCCGAGGTGTTCGGCCTCGCGGCGCAGGAACTCGCCCTTTTTGTTGCTGATCACGGCGAGATAGACCCCCGCGCCGGCGAGTTCGGCGATCGCCTCCGCGGCGCCGGCGATCGGCGTCAATTTCTCGACGTGGATTTCGTTATAGCGTCGGTAGAACACCCGGCCCGCGGCCTCCCATTGGTCGCCGAACAATTTGGGAAAGCTGTCGCGCATCGATTTGCGGACGCGGGTTTTTACCTCGGCCATCGTCCACGGCGCGTGGCCGAAGGTGGTGAGGGCCAAGTTCAAGGCGTCGGCGATGGTCGCCCAACTGTCGACCAGGGTGTTATCCCAATCGAACAACACCGCGCGCGGCCGCGTCATCAGGGAACCGGTCATGGACAAGCGCGTAGCGGAGGGCTCAGAAGAATTCGAGCTGGACCGAGAACATCTGCTCGACCTTGCGCACGGATTCGGCGGCGGCGAACAGGATGACCCGGTCCTTGGGTTTGATCACGGTGGTGGCGCGCGGATAGATCATGGCGCCGTCGCGCACGATCGCGCCGATGAGAACGCCCTGGGGAATTTTCGCGTCCTTGAGCGGTCCGCCGACCAGGGGCGAGGTTTCCATCGCCTCCGCCTCGATCAATTCGCCGAAACCCTCGCGGAGCGCGTGGGCGGCGTGGATGCGCCCGCGCCGGACGTATTGCAGGATGCTCGAAACCGTGATGATGCGCGGCACCACCACCACGTCGATGCCGAGCGTCATCACCAGCGGCTCGAACGCCAGCTTGTTGACCAGGGCGATGGTGCGCGCCTTGCCCCGGCGCCGGGCGAGCAGGCAGGACAGGATGTTGGTTTCGTCGTTGTTGGTGACGGCAACCACGGTTTCGGCCGTGCCGGCGCCAGCTTCTTCCAGGATGTCCGAATCGAGCACGTCGCCGCGCAGCACTACCGTCCGTTCCAGCATGCCGGCGGCGCGCTCGGCGCGTTCGGGGCTGGCTTCGACGATCTTGGTCCGCATCCAGGGATGGTCGCGCTCGATTTCCTGGGCGAGGAACATGCCGACGTTGCCGCCGCCGAAGATGAGCAGTCGGCGGGCTTCCGTTTCCTCGTGACCGAACGCGCTCATGGCGCGTGTGATCTTGGCGGTCTCGACGACGAAATACACCTCGTCGCCGGGCATCATGGAATCGTCCGCGGCCGGCACCATCGCCTTCCCTTCGCGGATGATGCCGACGATGACGATGTTGAGATCGGGGAACAGCTGCGTGAGCTGGCGGAGCGGCGTGTTCAGGATCGGACACGCGTCGGTACAGCGCACCCCGATCAGGCGCACCATGTCGCCGGCGAGCGGAATCATCTCGATCGCGCCGGGCACCTTGAGGCGCCGCGCGATCGAGCGCGCGACCTCGATTTCGGGCGAAATCACCACGTCGATCGGCATGTGGTCGGGCGAAAACAGGTTGGCGTAGAACGGCTGCAGATAACTCTGCTGGCGGACGCGCGCGATCTTGGTCGGCACCCCGAACAGCGAATGCGCGACTTGGCAGGCGACCATGTTCACCTCGTCGGCGTAGGTGACGGCGATGATCATGTCCGCGTCCTTGATGCCGGCTTCCTCCAGCACTTCGGGATTGGAGGCGTGGCCGACGATGCCTTGGACGTCGAGGGTCTCGCTGACCCGGCGGATCAGATCGGGCGCCTGGTCGATGACGGTGACCGAATTGTTTTCCTTGGCCAGGTGCCGGGCGATGTTGAAGCCGACCTGGCCGGCGCCGCAAACGATGACTTTCATGACGCCTGCTTTTCCTCGGTGTTGACGCCGAGCGAACGAAGCTTGCGATGGAGCGCCGAGCGTTCCATGCCGACGAACGCGGCGGTGCGCGAGATATTACCCCCGAAGCGGGCGATCTGGGCGAGAAGATATTCCCGCTCGAAGTTCTCGCGCGCCTCGCGCAGCGGAAGGCCCATGATCTCCCCGCTCCGGTCCAACCCGGCCGCGATCGGCGCGGCCGAACCGATCTCGGCGGGGATATTTTCGGCGCGGATGGGTTGCGCCTGACCGCCGGGGGCGAGGATCAGCAGGCGCTCGACGATGTTGCGCAACTCGCGCACGTTGCCCGGCCAATCGTAGGACTGGAGCACCGCGATCGCGTCCTCGGAAAATTCGCGCGGCGGCTGTCCGGCGGCATTCGCCGCGCGCGCCATGAAATGGCGGGCGAGCAGCGGAATGTCGCTGCGGCGAGCGCGGAGCGCCGGCAGCGCCACCGGCACGACGTTGAGGCGGTAGAACAGGTCCTCGCGCATCCGGTTCGCCTTGACCTCCTCGCCGAGGTCGCGGGTGGAGGTGGCGAATACCCGCGCGTCGACCTCGACCGCGGCCTGCCCGCCGACGCGGCGGAAAATCTGCTCCTGGAGGACGCGGACGATCTTGCCTTGGGTTTCGAGCGGCATGTCGGCAACCTCGTCGAGCAGCAGGGTGCCGGTGTGCGCGCGTTCGAGGATGCCGTGCCGGCGGTTCCCGGCGGGATCGGCGGCGCCGTCGGCGTTGCCTTCGACGCCGAAAAGCTCTTCCTCGAAGTGTTCCGGCCTGAGAGTGGCGCAATTGAGGACCACGAACGGGCCGCTCGAACGCCGCGAGCGGGCGTGGATCATGCGCGCCGCCACCTCCTTTCCCGATCCGGCCGGACCGGTGATGAGGACGCGGCTGTTGGCGGGGGCCACGCGATCGATCGCCTGCAATACCTCGCGGATGGCGGTCGATTGGCCGATCAGTTCGGTTTCGGCGCCGGCGCGCAGGCGCAGCTCCTCGACTTCGCGCCGGAGACGGGCGGCCTCGACCGCGCGCTCCACCGCCACCAGCAGGCGGTCGGCCTTGAACGGCTTTTCGATGAAGTCGTAGGCGCCGAGCTTGATGGCCGAAACGGCGACCTCGATGGTGCCGTGACCGCTCATCATCAGCACCGGCACCGTGGGATGCTCGCGCTTGACTTCCTTCAATATGCCGAGCCCGTCCATGTCGCTGCCTTGCAGCCAGATGTCGAGCAGCAGCAGGCTCGGTCGCCGCGACCGGACGCTCTGCAGGGCGGCGGCGCTGGTAGCCGCCTCGCGCACCCGGTAGCCCTCGTCCTCCAGGATGCCCGCGACCAGGGTTCGAATGTCGGCTTCATCGTCGACGATCAGGATATCGTGCGCCATGGCGAACGTTTTTCCTTAAGAACTCTTGGCGGCAGCTTCGCCGGACGGAAAGCGCGCAACGATGCCTCCGCCCGTTCCGGCGGTCCCCTTTTCTTTGGCGGTCGCGCCCTTGAATACCAACGAAACCCGCGCGCCGCCGCCCTCGCGGTCGTCGAGCAGGATTTCGCCGTTATGGTCCTCCATGATCTTGCGGACGATGGCGAGGCCGAGGCCGGTGCCCTTGACGCGCGTCGTCACGTACGGCTCGGTCAGCCGATCGCGCTGATCGGCGGGCAGGCCGATGCCGTTGTCCTCGACCGCGACGATGGTGGCAAGCCCGCGCGCCGGGTCGCCGGGCATGAGCTTGAGGCGCACCCAACCCTTGCGATCCTCGCCGTTTTGTTCCTTCGCCGCTTCGACCGCCTCGGCGCCGTTCTTGAGGACATTGACGACCGCGCGGCTGACCTGGCGGACGTCGCAGAACAAGGGCACGTCCGCGGGCGGCAATTCGAGGATATAGTCGATCGACGGGTGCCGTGCGCGCTCGAGGAAGATCGCCTGGCGGCAGATTTCGCTCAGGTTTTCGGGCTTGAGCGAAGGCTGCGGCATCCGCGCGAAGGTCGAGAATTCGTCCACCATCCGGCCGATGTCCTCGACCTGGCGGATGATGGTTTCGGTGCAGTTGGCGAACGTGTCCGGATCGGTTGCGATCTCCTTCAGGTATTTGCGCTTGAGCCGCTCGGCCGACAGCTGGATCGGCGTGAGCGGGTTCTTGATTTCGTGGGCGATGCGCCGCGCCACGTCGGCCCAGGCGGCGGTGCGCTGCGCCGACAGCAGATCGGTCATGTCGTCGAAGGTGACGACATAGCCGATCACGTTTCCGCCGATGCGTTCGGCCGAGACGCGCACGTGCAGCGTGCGCGTCTGTCCCTGGCGGGAGAAGCGGATATGGCCCTGCACCAGGCGTTCGGGGCGGGTCGCGACCTCGTCGAGCAGCGGGCCCATTTCCGGGACGATCAGATGCAGGGGCGAGCCGATCTTGGCCGTGAGATCGACCCCGAGCAGGTCGGCGGCCGAACGGTTGGGCAAATCGATCGCGCCGGCGGCGTTAAGGCCGATCACGCCGGCGCTGACGCCGGTCAGTACCGCTTCGGTGAAACGGCGCCGCTCGTCGATTTGCCGATTGGCCTCGATCAGGCCCAGGCGCTGGCTTTCGATCTGACTGGTCATCCGGTTGAACGCGCGGCCGAGACGCGCCACTTCGTCGCCGCTGCCGCGCGCGTCCACTCGCGCCGTGAGATCGCCCTCGCCGACCCGTTCCGCCGCATCGATCAGTTTGACGATCGGCTCCGCCATCTGGGTCGCCAACGTCAGCCCGATCCATACCGCCGCCAGCAGCAGCAGCACCGCCACCAGCACGAACATGGCGACGAAACTGATCTGGATGCCGCGGCTTTCCCGCTGCGTCGCTTGGTATTGGGACACCGCGCGCTCGACGCGCTGAATGTGGTCGATGATGCGTGAATCGACGAAACGACCGACCAGCAGATAAGCGTCGACGTAGCGCGCCAAACGCACCAGGGCGCGCACCCGGTCGTCCTGGTCGCCGGTCAGGACCACCACCTCGCCGCGGCGCGCGGCGTCGATCGCGTCGGCCGGAACGCGGTCGAATTCGAGCGACAGCGACAGGGCCGAACGCGCCACGACGCGCCCGAATCCGTCCATCACCACCGCCTCGGCGAGCGTGCGCTGGGCGGCGGCATAAGACAACAGATCGCGGATCGCCGCCGGTTGTTGGGCCAGCCGGGCGGCATTGTCGTTGAGGTCGGCGGCGATGGCGAGCGCGTCGCCGCGGATGGTGTTGCGGTGCTCCTGAAGATAGGCGCGCGCGACCGTGGTCGAGGCGTTGAGGGCGGTGGAAACCCGTTCGCCGAACCAGCCCTGGATGCCGACATTAAGGAAGATCGCCGAAAAGGCGACCACAAGAACCGCGGGTGTCACGGCGACGGCGCTGAACAGGACCGCGAAGCGCACGTGCAGTCCGGCGCCGCCCCGGCCGCGGCGGCGTTCCGCCCAAACCGTGATCAGTTTGCGCGCGACCACGCCCGCGAGCAGCAGCAGCAGCACGACGTCGAGATAGAGCAGCGCCACCACCGTTTGCAGGTCGGCGGCCCCTTTCTGCGTCCCGGTCATGGCGGCGACGGTGGCGACGCCCGAGGCGACCGCGGCCGCGCCCAGGACGTAACCGAGATTGCGCGACAACTTCACCTGACGAGCCCAAACGCGGAAACGAAGCCAGGCGCCGAGCATCGGGCTTTTATCCCCGCTCATTTGGGTCCGCCCCGGGTCACGGTGACGTGGAGGTCGCGGATTTTCTTGCGCAGCGTGTTGCGGTTGAGGCCGAGCAGGTCGGCGGCGCGCACCTGGTTGCCGCGCGTGGCCTTGAGGGTCAGCGCGATCAGAGGCCGCTCGATTTCCTGCAGGACCCGATCGTAGAGCCCGGCCGGCGGCAGGCCGCCGCCGTGCGCGGAGAAGTACGCGGCCAGGTGCCGCTCGACCGATTGCGACAGGCTGCCGCTCTTGTCCTCGGCGTTTTCACCGGGGGCGACGGTCGCGTCGGCCAGTTCGGCTTCGATCGCATCGACGCCGATGGTTTCCTCGGCGTGCAACGCGGCGAGACGACGCACCAAATTCTCCAACTCGCGCACGTTGCCCGGCCAGCGATACGCCTTGAGCCGGTCCATGGCGAGCGGATCGATGGTCTTGGCCGGCAGGCCCTCGGCCTCGGCGGCGGCGAGGAAATGGCGCACCAGTTCGGGAATGTCTTCGGTCCGCTCGCGCAGCGGCGGCAGGCGGATCGGAACGACGTTGAGCCGGTAGAACAAATCCTCGCGGAACTGGCCTTGCCGGATCAGGCGGCGCAGGTCATGGTGGGTGGCGGCGACGATGCGCACGTTGGCGCGGATCGCGTTTCGGCCGCCGACGCGGGTGTATTCGCCCTCCTGCAGCACGCGCAGCAGGCGGGTCTGCGCCTCGGGCGGCATGTCGCCGATCTCGTCGAGGAACAGCGTACCGCCCTCGGCCTGCTCGAATCGGCCCGCGTTGCGCTGGGTCGCGCCGGTGAAGGCGCCCTTCTCGTGGCCGAACAGCTCGCTTTCCACCAATTCGCGCGGGATCGCCGCCATGTTGATGGCCACGAACGGCCCGTGCCGGCGCTTGCCGAGCGTGTGCAGCGCGCGCGCGACCAGTTCCTTGCCGGTGCCCGACTCGCCCACGATCATCACCGTGAGGTCGGTGCCCATCAGCCGCGCCAGCGAACGGTAGATATCCTGCATCGCCGGCGAGCGGCCGATCAGGGGCATTTTTTCGCCGGAATCGTCCCGGGGCGCGGCATCGGCGCCGCCCTTTTTCTGCGTTTCCAAGGCGCGGCGCACGACGCCGACCAGGGCGGAGATATCGAACGGTTTCGGCAGGTACTCGAACGCCCCGCGTTCGGTCGCCTTGACCGCGGTGAGCAGCGTGCTTTGCGCGCTCATGACGATGACGCGCAATTCGGGGCGCAACTTGCGGATGCGCGGGACGAGATCGAGCCCGTTTTCGTCGGGCATGAGAACGTCGGTGATGACGAGGTCGCCCTCGCCGTCCGTGATCCACGACCACAACGTGGCGGCGGTGCCGGTCGCGCGCACGTCGAAACCGGCGCGGCCGAGCGCATGGGTCACGACCGTGCGCACGCCGCCGTCGTCGTCGGCGACCAGAATGACCGGCGCGCTCATTCGTCGCCTCCCGCCGTCGCCGGGCCCGATCCGGCGCCGTATTCGTCGCGATGCTCGTCGCGGTACATGGGCAGCATGATGCGAAAGACGGTCTGCCGCGGACGGCTGTCGAATTCGATGACCCCGCCGTGATCGCCGACGATCTTGGCGACCAGCGCGAGTCCGAGGCCGCTGCCCTTGGGCTTGGAGGTGACGAACGGATCGAATAGGCAACTGCGAATGTCTTCGGGAATGCCCTCGCCGTTGTCGCGGATGGTGATGGCGAGCGGCAGGTGCACCCGCGAGCTCGTGCCGGGCACCGCGAACTTGACGCCCTGCTGATAGGCGGTGGCGAGGCCGATTTCGCCGCCCGTCGGCGGGCAGGCTTCGGCCGCGTTCTTGACCAGATTGAGGAAGACTTGAATCAATTGGTCGCGATCGCCGTACACCGGCGGCAGCGACGGATCGTAGACGGCCACGATGCGCACATGGCGGGCGAAGCTGCTTTCCGCGATGCGGCGCACGCGATCGAGCACCTCGTGGATGTTGACCGCCCCGCGATTCATGGGGCCGCCGGCGGAAAACGTGTCCATGCGGTCGACCAGGGTGCAGACGCGGTCGGCTTCGTCGCGGATCAGGTGGGTGAGCGCCTTGTCCTGCGGCGGGACTGTTTCCTCGAGCAGTTGCGCGGCGCCGCGAATCCCGGCCATCGGGTTCTTGACCTCGTGCGCCAGCATCGCCGCCATCGCGGCGACCGATCGCGCGGCGCCGCGATGGGTCAGCTGACGGTCGATCTTTTCCGCGATCGAGCGGGGCTGGAAGACGAGGACGACGCCCTCGCCCGCGTCGCCGAGCGGCGACGCGAGCAGGTTGACGAAATGCCGACCCATGCGCGGGGTTTCGATGGCCACGCCGTATTCGGCGACCGTGTTGCAGGCGGCGGCCGATTGTTCGATTAGCGCGAACACGGGGCTGTCGGGCGGAATGTGCGCCGCGAGCGGGTGGTCGAGCAGATGATTAGCGCTCGCCTGGAACATCTGCTCGGCGGCGACATTGGCGTAGATGATGTTGAGGCCGCCGTCGAGCGCGACCACCGGCAGCGCGAGCGCGGCCAGGATCGATTCCGGATCGGGATGCCGGGCCGCAATGTCGTCGGGGCGCTGGTTTTTGAGCGGTATCGGCATCGGGATCAGGCCGCCGCGCGTTCCGAGCAACTGGCAATATGCGGCGCGTAGAAGGACACGATCCGGTCGCGCACCGCGGCGGCGTCGGAGACGCGGTTGATTTCGGCCCGGAACTCGGCCGAATGGGGAAATCCGCGGCTGTACCAAGCGACGTGTTTGCGCGCGAGCCGGACTCCCGGCTCGCGGCCGTAATGGAGGAGAATGTCCTCGAAATGCTCGAGCAGGATCGCGAGCTGGGATGCCGGCGGCGGCTCCGGCACCCGTTCGCCGGTCGCGAGAAAGCGTTGGATCTGGTTCGGCAACCACGGTCGGCCGTAGGTGCCGCGTCCGACCATCACCCCGTCGGCCCCGGAAACCTCCAGCAGCGCGCGCGCGTCCTCGGGTCCCTCGACGTCGCCGTTGCCGATGACCGGCACGCGCACCGCGTCCTTGACGACGCGGATGAACGCCCGGTCGGCGCGCCCCGAATAAAGCTGGCAACGGGTGCGCCCGTGCACCGTCACGGCCTGGACCCCGCACTCCTCGGCGATCTTGGCGAGCCTCGGCGCGTTGCGGTTCTTGTCGTCCCAGCCGGTGCGCATCTTGAGCGTCACCGGCACGGGCACCGCCTTGACCACCGCGTCGATGATGCGGCCCGCGAGACGTTCGTCGCGCATCAGGGCGGAACCGGCGTCGCCGTTGACCACTTTCTTGACCGGGCAGCCCATGTTGATGTCGACGATCTGGGCGCCGCGCGCGACGCAGATGCGCGCGGCCTCGGCCATTACCTCGGGCTCGCAGCCGGCGAGCTGGACGGCCATGGGCTGTTCCTCGGGCGCGCTCTCGGCCATGCGCAGCGTCTTGCGCGCCTCGCGGATCACGGCCTTGCTCGCGATCATCTCGGAGACCACGAGCCCGACGCCCTGCTTGCGCACCGCGCGCCGGAACGGCAAATCCGTGACGCCGGACATGGGCGCCAGAATGACCGGGCTGTCCAAACGAATGTGGCCGATTTGCAACGCCATGAAAAACCGCGACAGGTCGGGGAAATTGGTGCCCATTTATTGGGCAAGCGGCCCGGATATGCAAGGCGTTCCGAAACCTCGAAAAACGCTATGGCCGATGGGGTTTAGCGGCCGAGGAGGATTTCGGTCACGAACTTCACTCCGGGATAACCGAGGGTGAGCAGCAGGTAGCCGACCAGGACGTAACGCGCCGCTTGGCGCCCGCGCATCCCGGCGCGGAAATGTCCGATCAGGAGGACCGCCAGCACCAGGAACGCGGCGATGGTCAGCACCGTCTTATGGTCGAAGGCGAGCAAGGTTCCCTTCTCGCGATAAAGCGAGGCCATGCCGGTCGCGAGTCCGGCGGCGAGCACCGCTTCGGCGATCAGCAGAAGGCGCACCACCAGTTGCTCGCAGTCGGCGATGGACGGAAGCGCGCGGGTCAAGGCGGTCGGTCGATGTGCCTTCAGGGCCCTCTCCTGCACGAACGCCGCCAGCGCGGCGACCGCCGCGACCGTGACCAGCGCGTAGGTGGCGACGGCGGCGGCGATATGCACCGCAACCCAAAGGGAAGCCGACGCGTCGCCCGCGAGGGGACGGGCCGGCGCCTGTTGCCAGAGCGCCGCCAGCGCCACCAGTACGCCCATGTAGGGCGCGAGCAGCGGCGCGAGTTTGCCCGCCGGCCGGGAGGCCAGCGCCGCGAGCGCGAACACGATCATGCCGGCGGCGACCGTGACCCAAAGGGCGGTGGAGATGTCCGTGCGCCAGGCGCCGGACAGCCGTTCGGCGGCGATGCCGACCGGGACGACGGCGGCGGCGGCGAGCGCGGCGAGGTAAGGGGCATCGCGGCCCCCTTCGCGCCGGAACCCGACCGCGCCGAGCGGCATCAGCGCGACGATGGCCGCCAGGGCATAGAACAAGTTCTCGGTCATGGCGGGCACAATCGCGTCCGGCGAAGCGCTTGGCAAGGGCCGAGGGATTCGTTGGGACGCGCGGTTCTCCTTGTTAACCGGGTGACCGGATAGGTAATATTTCCGCCCTGTCCATTGATGCGCTTACGCGTCATCCGTTCAAGGGGGTATCGGAAAATGTTGCGTACCGTAACGTCCACGGTCGCGGCTTTAGCTTGCGTAGCCATGAGCGGTACGGCCATTGCCGGCGAAAAGGTCACGTTCCCGGGAGCCAAGGCGGAAGGCTATGACCACGTCGATGAAGTTTCGGCCGAATTGGACCTGCCGAAAGACGCGAAAGGCCGCGTCCCGGCGGTCGTCGTTCTGCACGGCAGCGGCGGCATCGACGGGCGCGGTCGGTTTCATATCCAGGCCTTGAATGACGCCGGGATCGCCACCCTTGAAGTGTACATGTTCGCGCGCGGCAATCGTCCGAAAGAGGGGCCACTTAAGACACTGACTTACGGATACGGCGCGCTCAAATATTTAGCGAGCCGATCCGATGTTGACCCGCAAAGGATCGGCGTAATGGGGTTTTCCTGGGGCGGCAGCATGTCGGTGCGCATGGCATCGAAGTCCGTGAGCGATGCGTTCTTGGCGAATACGAACGGACTTCGTTTCGCCGCCCATGCCCCCTTTTATCCCGTGTGCTGGAATCACGCGCGGATAGTGCGGAGTGGAATGTCCGACTATAGAGCATTTACCGGCGCGCCCGTCTTATTGTTTGCGGGCGGCCAGGACGACTATGACTTGCCCGATGATTGCAAGAAATTTTTGGAAGCGTTGCCCGAGCAAGCCCGTGCTCACATGACGCTGCAATTCTATCCCGACGCGACGCACGGCTGGGATTCTCCGGATGGCCGGTCGCGCACCATCTTCGATCCGGTTGCCTTCGGCGGCAAGGGCGGACAGGTACGGTTTACCGCCGACAGGGCGATCGCCGAGGATTCGCGCAAGCGCGCGGTCGAATTCTTCGCGCGCACCTTCAAAATGGGGCAATGAAGTCTTCGCCATGACCGAATGCGTGGCGTTGGTGGTGGGCGCGGGCCAGGGCACGCGGTTCGGCGGCGCGACGCCCAAGCAGTATCTCCCGCTCGCGGGCATGCCGGTGATCCGCCGGGCGCTTTGCGCGTTTCTCGACCATCCCCGGGTCGGGCAGGTCCGCCCGGTGATCGACCCCGCCCACCGCGACCTGTTTCACGCCGCGAGCGCGGGCCTCGCGTGCCTCCCGTTCGTCGCCGGCGGCGCGACCCGCCAGGAGTCGGTCCGGCGCGGCCTGGAAAGCCTGATCGATCTGAAACCGAAACTGGTTCTGATTCACGACGCGGCGCGGCCGTTCCCCGACGCCGCGCTGATCGCGCGCGTGATCGACGCGCTGGCGACGGTGCCGGCCGCGATTCCCGCCCTCCCCGTCGCCGATACCTTGAAACGCGCGGACGACGGCCGTCGCGTGGCCGCAACCGTGCCGCGCGACGGACTGTGGCGGGCGCAAACGCCGCAGGGGTTCCATTTCGACGCGATTCTCGACGCGCACCGGCGCTTGGCCGACCGCGCCGCGACCGACGACGCCCAACTCGCGGAAATGGCCGGGCTGGACGTCGCGGTGGTCGCGGGCAGCGAGGACAACGCCAAAGTGACGACGCCTGAAGATTGGGCACGGGCCGAACGCCTGCTCGGCGCCGCGTTCGAACCGCGCACCGGATCGGGCTTCGACGTGCATCGCTTCGCCCCCGGCGACCACCTCATGCTGTGCGGGATCAAGGTGCCGCACGAGGCCGGCCTGGAAGGCCATTCGGACGCCGACGTCGGCCTGCATGCGCTCACCGACGCCCTGTTCGGCGCGCTCGGCGAAGGCGACATCGGCCAGCATTTTCCGCCGTCGGACGCCCAATGGCGCGGCGCGTCGTCGGATATTTTCCTCCGCCACGCCGCCGAACTGGTCGCGGCCCGGGGCGGGCGCATCGCGCACGTCGACGTGACGGTGATCTGCGAGCGGCCCAAGGTCGGCCCGCACCGGCGCGCGATGGTCGAACGAATCGCCGCCATCCTCGGGCTTGCGGCCGCCCGCGTTTCGGTCAAGGCGACCACGACCGAACGACTCGGCTTCACCGGCCGGGGCGAAGGCATCGCCGCGCAGGCCGTGGCGACGGTTCTCCTGCCCCCGGATTAATCTTTCCGCGTTTCGTTGTCGATCCAGGAGAGAAAGGCGGGATTCCCGGCCGCGACCGGCAACGCGACCACGCACGGGCACGTGTAGCTGTGCAGGGCCCGCACCCTTTGGGTCAGCGCCTCGACCAGATCGGCGCGGGTCTTGAGCAGGAAGGAGGTTTCGCCCTCCTCCTGCACCTTGCCTTCCCACCAATAGAGCGAAGTAATCGGCTGAAAAACGTTGGCGCAGGCCGCGAGCCGTTCCTCCACCACCGTCCGTGCAATCTTGAACGCTTCTTCTCTCGAACTCGCGGTCACATAAACCAGGGTTGCCGACATCGGTTCGTTCTCCCTTGACTGGGGCCATGAGCCGTGTTTTTCGAGGATACCGAAACTAGCCATAGTCGATCGCGCCGCCGGCCGCCAGCCGGAGTCCCGGGGACCTCCAAAAAACCGAATGAAAGAGCCATGATCGGTCATCCCGCCGAAGTCAAAATTCAAACAAGCGTTCGCGACGGCGTAATCATCGCCGCGATTGAAGGCGATCTGGATTTGCATGTTTCCGGGGATTTGCGCGAAAAGCTGTTGCGGCTGATCGACGCGCATCCGGCGATGGTGATCGATCTCGCCGGCGTCACCGGGATCGACAGCTCGGGCGTGGCGGGCCTGCTCGAGGTTTATCAACGCGCCTCCAAGCGGCGCAAGAAATTCGTCCTGGCGGCGGCCGGCGATTCGGTGCTCAGGGTTCTGCGGATGGCCCGTCTCGACGGCATTTTCAAGCTCGCGGCGACGGTGGACGACGCGCTCCTGCTGACCCGGCCTGCTCCCAAAAGTTAAGAAATCAATATTTTCAATGCGTTGAGTCGTATTCGCGGGCTGTGACGGCCGTCACAGCCCGGTTCCCTGGGGTGTGACAGATTGCACACAGGACGGAATATCCATTCCGCCCTTCCCTCAAGAGCAGACTTGAGGCCGGCCGAAAAGCCGGCCTCTTTTTTTGGCCCGGCCCCTTCTCGGGCCGCTAGCTCTTGGGCTTGCGCGCCGTCATGTGCAGGAAGAATCCGAGACGGTTTTCGGTCCAGGAGCGGAACCAGGGAAACGGGAAATATTTGAGCTCCGATTTCCAGAACTCGAAATCCTCGAATCCCGCGAACAGCGCCTTGGCGTCCTTCTTCGAATAAAAGCTCGAATGGGGATTATAATTGTCCTGCCCGGCGGTCGATGTGTCCGTGCTCACATCGAGCAGCCGCTTGCGATTGAGGCCGTGTTGCCGGCAGACGGCAAAAACGTCGCGCATTTTTCGGGGTCCCATCCGCGCGATCGCCTCGCCCCCGGGCAACCGCAGCAGCAGCCAAATCAGCGGGTAAACGACACCGACCACGAAATAATAATGGTACGAATGGCGGCCGTAGAGCATCACGCGCACGGTTCCGCCCGGCTTCAGGACGCGGATCGCCTCGCGGCAGGCCGCGCGGGTGTCCGGCACGTGGTGCAGCACGCCGAACGAATACACCACGTCGAACGTCCGGTCGGCGAACGGCAGCCGCGTCGCGTCGGCATTGACGAAACGCGCCGGCAGGTCGCGCAGGTGAAAGTGCTCCTGCGCCAGTTTCAGGCTTTGGAGGCTCAAATCCACGGCCTGGTAATCGACGCCGCCCTCGCTCAGAAAGCGGCCGTCGGTGCCGACGCCGCAGCCCACTTCGAGGACTTTCTTGCCCCGGCACGACGCCCGAAATTCCTCGCGGCGCGGCGTTCCGATTTGCAGCCAGCGCTGGTAGATGGCCTCGAACATCTCCCGGCTGCCGCGCGCAAAGGGAACGCTGTCGACGCCGACCGGATGGGCGTTCCAATACCGGCGTACGTCGTTTGAGGTCGGCATGGCGGAGGGACGGGATTGGGGTTCTTTTGAGTGCGGCCCAAGCGTAAAAGCCGCTCGCGGGAGCGGCTTTTACATGTGGAATTAATGGTCGGAGCGGCGGGATTTGAACCCACGACCCCCAGACCCCCAGTCTGGTGCGCTACCAGGCTGCGCCACGCTCCGATTGGTAAAGGCTATCGCCGGGGGCGGCACTATACGCACGGGTCCCCCCGGGGCGCAACGAAAGACCGGCGCAACGAAAGCCCGAAAGCCTCGGCGGGCTGCGCGGGTGAGCGAGGATTCGGAGGCCCGAACCGCGCGGCCGCGCCCGAAGGGTCGGTCGATGGGGATTCCGCCTCGGTGAGAACGGCGGTCCCCTGCCGCATGGGCGGCCGAACAGCGCCGCGGCATGGCGCGCGCGATCGTCGGGTCTTGGGCCGCGATCCCGGAGCGGAGGGGTTTGATCCCGCAGGACATCCCCGCCCGCTCCGCCGGCGAGGGTCAGGTCGATCGCGAGGTACGGCTGAAGATCGAACAGAATCTCGCCGAGATTTAAGTGATTCCCCTCGACCAACGGCGGCGCATCGGTTTCGGCTCCGGAGGGGGATTTTTCGGTCGCCAGTTCGACCTCGGGTTCCGCCGCCGGTTCGGCCGCGATCTCGGGTGCGGGCTCCGAGGCCTGCCGGCGTTTCGGCTCGGAATTGAGCGGTTCCGCCGGATCGTCGAAAAACGCGGGCGCGGCGATGATGGTTTCCCATCTGGCCTCGGCGATGGCGAATTCGTCGGACGGAATCCCGTCGGAAGGACCATGGACGGGCCCCGCCGCCGTCTCGAACGCGGCCAGTTGTTCGATGGGGGCCGCGGGGTCGAGGACGTCGGCGGCGACGGCCGGCGAGTCCGTGACGATCCCGCCGGCGTCGGCGACGGCGATGACCCTTTCGTCACGATCGCCGCCGAGCGGCGGGAGCTCCTGCGCGGCGACGGCCGTTACCCCGATGTCGTCGCGGCACAGCGCCCCTTCGGTGGCGATCCGAATCATGGCGCAATCCCGTTGCGCGAGCATCGAGACTCCATGATCGGCGACGGTTTTCTCGGTCGCGACCAGCACCAGGCCGTCGATGGCCCACGACGCGATTTGAAGCGGAACCGGTAGGGCGCAGCCGCCCAGCATGAGTGCGGATGCGACGATCGCAAGCCGTTTCAACATGGAATCCCCCTGAGCCAATATTCGGACGCCGGAAGCGCGAAATCCGGCGTAACACGATGGGTGGATTTTTATGTTTATTGGCGAAAAGTATGCGCCGCGAACGACGCGGGCGCAAACGATACCCGGTAGAGTCGGGCGCGATTAGGTCCCAAGTGGGCAATTATTTTTGTGGATAAAGACGCCAACCGGAATGTCACCGGTTGGTATTTTCCGCGGCCTAAACGGTTTTGAAAAGCGCGCGCAGTTCCTCGAGTTCGGCCAGAACTTCCGTCAATTCTTCCCTTATGTGCGGCGCCATTGCGTTTTCCGTCGTTCCGTCGGCCTCGGCAGCGGTTTCGGCGGAATCGGAAGTCATCGGGGCATCCGGCGTCGTCTCCTCGCGCTCGCCGTCGCCGTCCGGAACGGCGCGGCCGGTGCCGTGGCGCAAAAGCTTCTGAACCCCCTTGATGGTGTAGCCTTTATCGCGAAGCAAATCGCGAATCTGCCGCAGCAGGGCGACATCCTCGGGCCGGTAATAGCGCCGTCCCCCGCTCCGCTTCAACGGCCGGACGGCGGCGAAACGGGTTTCCCAGAAACGCAGCACATGTTGCGGCAGATCGAGCTCGGCCGCGACCTCGCTGATGGTGCGGAACGCCTCGGGCGATTTCCCGCCCGGCGAAGGTTCCGGCAAATGAACGAGTTGCGGGTTCGCCATGGCGCGAATCCCCTTGGCCTCGGCCCGATCGGTCAGCCGGCGCTGGGTTTGCGCTGGTTGACCCGGCTTTTGAGAACCTGCGAGGGACGGAAAACGAGCACTTTTCGGGGCAAAATCGGCACTTCCTCGCCGGTCTTGGGGTTGCGGCCGATGCGCTGGCCCTTTTGGCGGATCGAGAAGCTGCCGAAGGAGGAAATCTTGACCGATTCTCCTCGACCCAAGGCGCCGGAAATCTCGTTCAGGACAGTTTCAAGCAGATCCGCCGATTCATTCCGCGAAAGCCCGACTTCCTGGTACACCGCTTCCCCGAGCTGCGCGCGCGTGATGGTCTTTCCGGACATGGCCGAGCATCCCCTGTTCCGTTGGCGTGGACGAACCCTAGCCCCGGACGATAAGTCCGTCAATATCAGCAAGTTGGGGAGAAATGCTCACACGGCGCGGCAGTCGACGCCGAAGCCGTGAGGCGATTCACCAGCGGATCAGGCTCGCGCCCCAGGTAAACCCGCCGCCCATGGCCTCCAGCAGCAGCAGATGTCCCTGACGGATGCGGCCGTCGCGGACCGCCTCATCGAGGGCGAGCGGAATCGAGGCCGCCGACGTGTTGGCATGGCGCTCGACCGTCACCACCACCCGCGATTCGGGCAGGCCGAGTTTGCGCGCGGTGCTGTCGAGGATTCGCTTGTTGGCCTGGTGCGGCACCAGCCAATCGATGTCGGACCGGGCCAGGCCGTTCGCGGACAGCGCCTCGTCGACCACTTGGGCGAGATTGACCACCGCGTGGCGGAAAACCTCGCGTCCGTGCATGCGCACGCGGCCGACGGTGCCGGTCGAGGACGGGCCGCCGTCCACGTACAGCAAATCGGCGTGGCTGCCGTCCGAATGGATATGGGTGGAAAGGATTCCCCGCTCCTGGCCGTTGGCCGCGCCGTTGGTCTTATCGGCGCGCAACACCACCGCTCCCGCGCCGTCGCCGAACAGGACCGACGTGGTCCGGTCCGACCAGTCGAGAATGCGGGAAAACGTTTCCGCCCCGATCACCAGCACGGTGCGCGCCTGGCCGGAGCGGATCATGCCGTCGGCGACCGCGAGCGCGAAGACAAACCCCGAGCAGACCGCCTGCACGTCGAACGCCGCGCCCGATCTGAGGCCGAGCATGGCCTGGACCCGGGTCGCGGTCGCGGGAAACGTCCGGTCGGGCGTGGTGGTGGCGAGCACGATCAGATCGACCTCGTCCGCCTTGATGCCGGCATGGTCGAGCGCCCGGCGGGCGGCGGCCAGGGCCAGATCCGAGGTCATTTCGCCGTCGGCGGCGATGCGGCGCTCGCGGATTCCGGTCCGTTCCACGATCCATTCGTCGGATGTGGCGACGATGTTCGACAACTGCGCGTTGGTCACGATGCGCTCGGGCAGGTACGCGCCGCAGCCGAGAGCGATCGACCGCACGGCGCTCATGTGCCGACGCCCGCCTCGTTCGCCGCCGGGGTATCGCCGCGGGCCAGACCGGCCAGGTCTTCCTTGATCCCCTCGTTGAGGCGATCGGCGATTAGTTCGCAGGCGACGTGGACGGCGTTGGCGAATCCGAGCGCGTCGGTGCCGCCGTGGCTCTTGACGCAGACGCCGTTGAGCCCGAGCAGCATCGCCCCGTTGTAGCGCCGCGGGTCGATCCGGTCGCGGAAGCGACGGAGCGCCGGCCGGGCGAGCAGCGCACCGATTTGCGCCACGGGCGAGCCGCCCAGGGCGTCCTTGAGGAACCGGACGAACATCTTGGCGGTGCCTTCGATCGATTTGAGCACGATATTGCCGGTAAAACCGTCGGTGACGATCACGTCCACCGTGCCGGCGGCGATGTCGTCGCCTTCGACGAAACCGTGAAAGCGGATTGGCAGGCCGCTGTGCTGGAGAATGGCGGCGGCGCGTTTCACGTCGTCGTGCCCCTTCAGTTCCTCGACCCCGACGTTGAGCAATCCGACCGAGGGTGACTTGACGCCGAGAACGCGGCGCGCGAACACCTCGCCCATGACCGCGAACTGCACCAGGTTGTCGGCGTCGCTTTCGACGTTGGCGCCGAGATCGAGCATCACGCACTGGCCGCGCGCGGTCGGAAAGATTCCGGCGATCGCCGGCCGGTCGATCCCGCTCAAGGTCTTGAGCACGAACATGGCCATCGCCATCAGCGCGCCGGTGTTGCCGGCGGAAACGACGCCGGCGGCCTCGCCCTCGGCGACCGCGTTGATGGACAGCCGCATGCTGGAATTGCGCCGGGAACGCAGCGCCGTCGACGGCTTGTCCGCGTCGACGACCACCTCGAGGGTGTGGCGGATGCGGACGCGATCGGCCAATCCGGGATTCTCGCGCACCAGCGGCGCGATCTGGGATTCGTCGCCGAACAAAAGGAAATTGACGCCGGAATGCTTCTGGGCGGCCAGGGCCACGCCGTCAATCACCATCTTGGGAGCGGCACCGCCGCCCATGGCGTCGATGGAGAGCGTGAACCGCGCGGTCAAACGGACTTCCCTCCCTCTCCCTGGTCGTACCGCGCTTTGGCGGCCGGGTCGAAACCCGGGACCGTCAGGCGGCCGCTTCGCCGGCCGCCGGTTCGGTCTTGACGGGCCGACCGTCGTAGTGGCCGCAGGACGCGCACACGTGATGGGGCCGCTTCAACTCGCCGCAGTTCGGGCATTCCGCGTGGGCGGACGAGCCGAGGGCGTGATGGGCGCGGCGCATGTTGCGGCGGGATTTGGACGTTTTTTTCTTCGGAACAGCCATCGGACCATACTCCTCGTTTCGGCCCCCGTCGCGCCGTTAGGCGCGCATCCGCGCGACGCGGGGAGCGCGCGCTTATAAACAATCCGCCCTGCCGGGGCAAGCCGCACAGGGGATATTATCGCCTTGGCTTCAGTTTGGCTAAGGCGGCAAAAGGACCTGTTTTTTCAATATCTTGCGGGGGTTCGAGCGCGCCGACCGCGGCGCCCTGGAAAATCGCTCCGGGCGCCCTCGGAAACGGATCGATTTCGAGGCCCAAGGTTTCGGCAACCGCTTCGCCGACATCGATCGCGCCGCCGGCGAGAGGCTCCGCCGGTTCGTCGTCGTCGGGGGCGAGAAAAATCTCCTCGGGATCGTCCGTGTCCGGCCCGGCGGCCGACGTAAAAACCCGATTGACCGCCGCTTCGATGGTCGAACGAACGGGATCGAGCGTGACCACGCAGGTTTGGACGATGTCGGCCGTGAGCCGGCCCGACAGGCGAATGTCCCCCGCGGGGTCCCGTTCCAGATCCACATGGGCGGAAAGATTCTTCAGTTCGGCAAGGCCGAAGCGCCGGGCGAGCTTGGCGCATTCCGCGGCATCGGCCTGGATGTCGAGGCGGAGCGGGTTCTCGCCCAGGGATTCGATATCGACGGGGCGGGAAAATTCGGGCGCTGAGGGTGGCCGGACGGTCATGACAGCCGGATATTTTACGCTTTCGGCGCGTCGGACAGAGGGGGAAAAATGATGGTCCCCGCCGCGATCGACGGCCAGGGCTGGTCGGCGAGTGCCGCGGCGACGGTTCGGATGTGTTCGGCGATCCTGCTGATACCATCTTCCGGCGCGCGGCCGGCCTGCCGGAAAACGTTGCGGCCAAGGGCTTCGGCCAAGGCTCCCGCGTCGTCGGGGCGGTCGAGGGCCGCGTCGTAGGCCGCGACACGGCCGCGAAACGCCGCCGCCAGCGCCTTGACCTGCTTGCCGACGGAGAGGTCGCCGACGCCCATTTCGCGCAAATTACGGTCCATGTCGGCGACCAGAAGGTCGGTCAGCTCCTGGGCGATTCCGCGCGCCGCGTCCCGGGCCGGGCCTTGTTCTTGCCCGAGACGGCGGAGCGCCAGGAAAACATGGATGGCGATCATGTCGAATCGCCCGTCCGGGGTGTCGGGAACCCCGAGCCGGGCGTAAAACTCCGGCGCCCGAGCGGCGGCCACCGCCGCCCGATAAAGGCCGAGTGCGGGCTCAGAAAAGCCTTTTCCTCGGTTTCCGAAAAAGCTTAGGAAAGTCATATAACCTTTTGTTACATATGTATAATTTAAGTTTTTACATCGTTTTGGCCCGCGCGTCGCGATTGACACGGAGGCACGACGGATGCATTTCAGTTTATCGCATGTTCAAACGCATTGCCCGCAAGCAAACGGCTTTTGTCGCGCCTTTGGTCCTCGCTCTCGCGCTCGCGGCCGGGGCGTGCGCGCCCCGCATCCATAACCAGGGTAACGAACTCGATCCCGAACGGCTCGCCAAGGTCGAGCCGGGCAAGACCAGCCGCGAGCAGGTGGTGGAACTCCTCGGTTCGCCGTCCAGCAATTCGACCTTCGGTCCGGAAATCTGGTACTACGTCAGCCAGGAAGTTCATTCGACCTTGTTCTTCAGGCCCGAGGTCAACGACCGCAAAGTGGTCGCGGTCGAATTCGACGACCAAGGCATCGTCAGCAACGTAGGCACCCTCGGCCTCGCCGACGGGCGCAGGGTTCATCCGGTTGAGCGGGTCACGCCGACCAGCGGCCACGAACTGACCGTCTTCGAGCAAGTGCTCGGCAACTTCGGCCGATTCACCGGCCGCAAGAAACCACCCTCGCAAGTAGGGGGCGGCGGGCCTCCGCGCTGACCTTCGCGCGCCGCCGGGTCTTTGGCACTCGGCGCGGATTCCCTACCCCTATCCCGGCGCCTAGGCGACGATCGCGAGCAGCAGGATCGCGACGATATTGATGATCTTGATCATCGGATTGACGGCGGGGCCGGCGGTGTCCTTGTAGGGATCGCCGACCGTGTCGCCGGTCACCGCCGCCTTGTGGGCGTCGGAGCCCTTGCCGCCGTGGTGGCCGTCCTCGATGAACTTCTTGGCGTTGTCCCAGGCGCCGCCGCCCGAGGTCATCGAAATGGCGACGAACAATCCGGTCACGATGGTTCCGAGCAGCATCGCGCCGACCGCCGAGAAGGCCGCGGCCTTGCCGCCGATCGCGCCGATCACCGCATAGAGGATGATCGGGGCGAGCACGGGCAGCAACGACGGCACGATCATTTCCTTGATCGCGGCCCGGGTCAGCATGTCGACGCAGGTGCCGTATTCGGGCTTGGCCTTGCCTTCCATGATGCCGGGGATTTCCTTGAACTGGCGGCGAACCTCGACCACCACCGAGCCGGCGGCGCGGCCGACCGCCATCATGCCCATGGACCCGAACAGGTACGGCAACAGGCCGCCGATGAAGAGGCCGACGACCACATACGGATCCTGGAGCTGGAACGAGACCTTGAGGTTCGGGAAGTAGTACTTCAGGTCCTCGGTGTAGGCGGCGAACAGCACCAGCGCCGCGAGGCCGGCCGAGCCGATGGCGTAGCCCTTGGTCACCGCCTTGGTGGTGTTGCCGACGGCGTCGAGCGCATCGGTGAATTTGCGCACGTCCTTGGGCAGGTCCGCCATTTCGGCGATGCCGCCGGCGTTGTCGGTGACCGGGCCGTAGGCGTCGAGCGCCACGACCATGCCGGCCAACGCCAGCATGGTGGTCGCGGCGATGGCGATGCCGTAAAGGCCGCCCAGCATGTAGCCGGCGATGATGCCGGCGCAGATCACGACGACGGGCAGCGCGGTCGCCTCCATCGACACGGCGAGGCCCTGGATCACGTTGGTGCCGTGGCCGGTGGTCGAGGCCTGGGCCACGCTTTTGACCGGGCGGTATTCGGTGCCGGTGTAATACTCGGTGATCCAGACAATCAGGCCGGTGACCGCCAGGCCGATGATCGCGCAGCCGTAAAGCTGCCCGCCGGTCACGCTTCGGCCGGCCATATCGATCGCCTTGTCGAAGCCGACCAGCTGCGCGGTGACGACGGCGATCAGACCGGCCGAAATGACGCCGGCGCCGACTAGGCCCTTGTAGAGCGCGCCCATGATCTTGCGGCTCGGCCCCAGCTTGACGAAATAGGTCGCGACGACCGAGGCCACGATGCACACCGCGCCGATGACGAGCGGATAGAGCATCATGGTTTCCACCGCCGCGCCCTTGAAGAAGATCGCGCCCAACAGCATGGTGCCGACCGTGGTCACGGCGTAGGTCTCGAACAGGTCCGCGGCCATGCCGGCGCA
>CAYPQV010000021.1:0-56521 GCA_964412955.1 uncultured Hyphomicrobiales bacterium | reverse complement strand
TTCCAAATTATCGGGATACGCTCTAGGCTTCGCCGCGCGCCTTCGCCAGCAGGAATTTAAGCATCGTTTCCCAGGTGAACGCGAACCGCTTGGCGTCGCACAGCGGGCTTTTCCTGATCGCCTCCGGAAGCGACTTGCGCAATTCGGCCAACGCCGGAATGTCGCTGGCGAGGTATGTCGCGATGTTGACGAATTCGCCTTGGTCCTTGGCCGCCCATTCGCCGCGGCCGGCCATGTTCAGAATCCCGACGCCGACGGCCCCGACGCGCCGGTCGCCCCGGCAACTCACCACGGGGATGCCGAGCGACAGCGCCTCGCATGTCTCGACCGAACCGTTGACCGGAAGCGTATCAAGCAGGACGTCGGTGGCGGCGTAGAAATCGGCCAACCGCCCCGCGTTGCCCGGCGTTTCCTGGAAAACGACCCGGGCGGCGACGTCGTCGGCGAACAGCGCCCGCACGCGCGCCTGCGTGCCGTGGTCGGGCAGCGGCTCGCGTCCCAAGAGCAGCCGCGTTCCCGGCGCGCGGCGAAGAACTTCGGACCAGAGCGGCGCGGAACCCACAAGCCGCGCCGGATCGAGCACGCCGCCGAAAGTGACTTGTCCCGCAGCGGCGGCGGGCGACGACCGCTCCGCCGCCGCGATTTCGACCGGCAGGCCGTTGTAGGCGAACGGTCCCAAGCTCAACTGCAGCGGCGGATTGTCCTTGGCGTCCCGGGCGTCGAATTCCGCCGTGCTCGCGGCCGACACCAGCCAATCGACCGTTCCCGGCAACGGGCCTTGGGGAAAGCCGAACCAGCCGATTTGGATCGGCGCCGGACGACGCGCGAGAAACGCGGGCCGGCCATCACGCGCGGCGCCGCAGCAGTCGACCAGAATGTCGAGGGCGTCGTTGGTCACGATCAGGGCCAGGGTCTCGTCGTCGATGTTGAACACCTGCCGCCAGTCGTCGGTGTTCTTCTGCAGGCGGGTCGTATCCGAAAAGGGACGGCTGTATTGCTGATAGCCGTGAACGAAGAATTCCCCGTGATTGTGGTGCGCGAGAACCGCTTCGATGAAGCCGAGGTCGCGCGTCATCGTCGTTTCGTTGATCAAATAGCCGATGCGGATGCGGCTGGCCCGCCCAATGTCGATCGACGCGGGCGACACGGCGGGCTTGGGCGGAGCCGGGCGCGGCCCCGGCGCGACCGCCGCGATCGCCGCGCGCGCCTCCTCGGGGTACGCCGCCCATTGCTCGGACGGAAGATAGGCCAATGTGGTCAGCAACGTGCTGCGCGCCGCGACCGACGCGGGCGCGAGACGCACCGCCTCGCGGCAACAATCGTGGGCCAGGTTCACGCGGCCTTGCCGGAGCAATCCCTCGGCCCAGTGGATAAAGCCGTCGGCGTCGCGCGGCGCGAGGCGCGCCGCCGCCTCGAGCGCGGCGGTGCCTTCCTCGTAACGGCCCAATTCCACCAGCGCCCGGCCCATCAGCTGATGGCCCTCGACGCTTTGCGGGCGCAACTCCAATTCGCGCCGGCAGGATTCGACCGTCCCGTCGTACTTGCGCAGCAGAAATGCGTAATGCGCTTCGACCAGGTAGGACGTCTCGCTTGCCTGCTCCACGTTCTTCTGGAAATCCCGCAACCCGTCGAACGCGAAGGGAACCAGGCGCGGATTTTCGTCCAGGGTCAGGGCCAGCTTGGTGTAATAGAGGCTTTCCGCGATATTCCCGGCGCGGCCGTGCAGCGCCGCCAGATGCTCGACGATTTCCTTGCCGTCGGGATCGAGCTTGTGCGCCTGCTCCAGTATGCGGATCGCGCCGCCGACGTCGTTGAGCATGAAGGCGACCACGCCGAGTACGAACAACGGCTCGGCCGATTCCGGATTGAGCCGCCGCGCGGCCTCGGCGTGCTCAAGGGCGCGGCCTATCCCCTCGCGGCCTTGCGCGACGGTCAACGCCCTCAACGCTTCATGCATCTCGTGCCCGAAGGCGTCGGCCTCTGCGGCGGGAGGGGTCATGGGTCGCTCGCTCCTGTCTTGCTCGAATGTAAAAAATCACCGCCCCGGGTCAAGGGATTCCCTTGCGAAAATAAGAGCTTAGGTCGGCGTCGCGGCGGGCAACGTTCGCGCGGGCGCGCCGATCATCGCCTTGGTCTCCACCGAAGGAAAGACGGCATTTCTTGCCGGGCCCAAGACAACTCTACCGCGCCGGAGCGGGGCACCCGAAGGCCCCCACAACCCGCCAATATGTAATATTATCATTTGTTTTCAAATAGTTACATAAAAGCTCGATGGCTGGCACGCCCCTTGCGTGAGAAACGGGCGGACACCCGGAGAATCCCTTCGGGCGATGCCACGGCTACGCGGCCCAAGGCGGCCCGAGGTAGCCCAAGACCGCGTGAAAGGACTCGAAGCCGATGGAAGACTTCAGCGTCAAGACCAGGTCCCTCAACGCCGCCGCCCTCGCGGCCGCGACCACCCCGGGTTCCGACGGCGCGGACAAGAGCGGCTCGACGCCCGCCGACGCCTTCGCCGTCGCCTTCAACCAATTCCTGCGCCGGGCCGCCAAGCCGGAGCAGTTGCTGTCGGGCGCCCGCGGCCAGATTCTCCCGTTCAATATTTCGATCGGCGCCCATCGCCCCGAGCCGGCACCCCGCGATCCCCGGATCGAGCGGCCGGACGCGCCCGCCTCCCGCCCGGAATCCACGCCGGCCGCGACCGCCCCGCGCGACGACCGCCCGGCCTCGACCCACGATTCCCGCCCCGCCGCCGAAGACTCCGCGCCCCGGTCCGACGATCAGGCGCCGGCCGACGCCTCGTCGCGCTCCACGGACGATGCCGCCGACACCCGAGCGTCCGGCGCGCCCCACGCGCAGACCGGCGACAATCGCGACGCAACGCGCGCGACGGGCAAAACCCAGGTCGCCGACGCCCTCGACGCCGACGAAAACGGCCGCGGCCGCAAGAAAAAGTCGGCGACCGGCGCGGCCAAGGAAAACAGCGCCGCGCCCAAGGACCAGGCGGTTGCCGTCCTGACCGCCCTCGCGGCCGCGGATGCGCCGAAAGACGGCGATCGCTTCCGCGGCGACCCATCCAAGACGGACGACGAAAAATCCGAAAACGGCGACGACGGTCGCCGCCTGATCGGCATCGCCAACGCCCTCAACCAGTTGGCCAAGCAGCCGCGCGGGCTCGCGCGCGCGGGCGCCAACCAGGCCGGAGAAGGCGAACAGGCCGACGCCGGCAAGAACGACGAGACCGCCGACAAGGGCGACGTGAAGGAAAAGAAATCCGGGGCGCTCATGGACGGGCGCGCCAAGCAGGCCGCCGACCTCGCCGAGCGGGTCGGGCCGACCACGCGGATGACGGTCGAGGTCAGCGTGACCGACGAGGCCAAGACCCTGATTTCGCGCCCGACCGGGACCCTGTTCGCCGCCCGCGACAACCAGGGCGCCGATGCCGCCCCGGCCCGCCAGACCGGCGCCGAGGCCGATGCAATGCCCGAAAACCTGATCGCCAACAATGCGAACTCCGATGCCGCGGACGACCTTGCCGCCCGCCTGACGTTGATGGCCGGCTCGAGCACCGCCGGCGCCGCTTCCGCCGCGCCCGCCGAGGGCGAGAAGCCCGGAGTCCAGATCGCCACCCAGGGCCTCGCCGCCGGCAACGGCGGGACGGCCCGCGCCCTCGACGCCACGAGCCAAACCAACGCCGCCCAACACGCGCAACGGCCGGCGGCCAGTTTCCGCGCCGAGGTGCTGGAGCAGGTATCCGTCAACATCCAGAAGGCGATCAAGGAAGGCGCCGACCGGATTACTATCCAGCTGCGTCCGGCGGAACTCGGCCGCATCGACGTCAAGATCGAGGTCGCGGGCGACGGCCGTACCCTGGTTCATGTCGTCGCCGACCGCTCGGATACCCTGGACCTGTTGCAACGGGACGCGCGCGATCTCGCCCGCTCGCTCCAGGACGCGGGGTTGCGCGCCGACGCCGGGAACCTCCAGTTCAGCCTGCGCGAGCAAACGGCGGAAAACCGCGAACGCCACCCGCAAGGCTCCGCGCCGGGCGGTTCCGCCGCCGCCGGCCTCGATGCTCCCCACACCGATCCGGCGCCGGTCTGGACCCCGACCGTCCTGCCCGGACGGGTCGACATCCGCGCCTGAGACATAACGCAGCAGGGAATCGATCGTCATGGCTCTCCTCGACGGCACCACCTCCGCAACGACCGCTTCGACCGGCGCATCCGTCGCCGCCCAGTCCGAGGCGAAGCTCAAGGACGATCTCAACAAGTTCTTGAACCTGCTCGTGACCCAGCTCAAGCACCAGGATCCTCTCGATCCGATGGACGCGACCGAGTTCACCTCGCAGCTGGTCCAATTCGCGAGCGTCGAGCAGCAGATCCACCAGAACGCCAACCTGGAAAAGCTCATCGCCCTGCAGCAGGGCTCGCAGATTTCGAGCCTGGTCAACTACATCGGCATGGGGATCGAGGCCACGGGCCAGAAAGTGCCGCTCGAAAACGGCGCGGCCATATTCACCTATACCAACCCGAGCAACGTCGACAAGGGCACCGTCAATATCGTCAACGGCCAAGGCCTCACGGTTTACAGCGTCGATGCCGACAAGACCGCCGGCAAGCACGCGTTCTCCTGGGACGGCCGCGACAAGAACGGCGTCCTCCAGCCGGACGGCGATTATACGGTCGTCGTCACGGCGCAGGATCGCGACGGCAAGATCCTGCCGGTCGAATACACCGTCTTCGGCCGTGTCACCGGCGCGACCACCGAGGACGGAAAGATCGCCCTGTTCATGGGCCAGAACATCCAGGTGCCCATAGATCAAGTTAAGTCCGTCACGCAATAGGCGAAACCCAAGCGAAAGCCGCGAAGAGGCGGCCAGGCAAAAGGAGAGACGATCATGAGTTTGTTTGGAGCCATGGCATCCGGCGTGTCCGGCCTGACCGCGCAGAGCAGCTCGATGGGCGCGATTTCGGACAACATCACCAACATCAACACCATAGGGTTCAAGGGCACCAAGGTCAGCTTCCAGACCCTGGTCACCAAGCAGACCTCGTCCACGTTCTATTCCGCGGGCGGCGTGCAGTCGCGTCCGCGCCAGGACACCGGCGTCCAGGGCCTGCTGCAGGCGTCCACCTCCTCGACCGACATCGCCATTTCGGGCCGCGGCTTTTTCGTGGTCAACGAAGCCTCCGCGCCGACCACCGCCAACGAATACCTGTTCACGCGCGCGGGATCGTTCTTCCAGGATTCGGAAGGGTATTTGCGCAACACCGCCGGGTTCTACCTCCAGGGTTGGCCGACCAACGCCAACGGCACCGTCGTTCCCGCGAACAAAAGCCTGACCGTCGCCAACCAGAACATCATTTCCACCGACTATCTCTCCTCGATCAACCTGAACCGGGTCGGCGGCAGCGCGGCGGCCACCACCACCATCGCCGTCGGCGCCAACCTGCCTTCCAACAGCTCGGCGGGCTCGTCTCAAAAGACCGACGTGCAGTTCTTCGACACGCTCGGCAACGCCAACACCGCGAGCTTCGTCTACACCAAGACCAACCGCGACAACCAATGGGACCTGGCCATCGGACCGCCGTCCGGCACCGCCGTCGCGACCATCGAGGATTCGAGCGGCAACGCGATGCGCAGCGTCGGCCAACTCGAATTCACCGCGCGCCCCGCCGACGGCGCCTACGTCACCATCGACAGCATCCGCTACGAATTCGATTCCAACGCCTCGGTCACGGAATCCGCGACCGTGCGCCGGGTCGATGTCAGCTCCAACACGACGCTCGCCCAGGACGTCGCGGCGCTGGTGGCGAAGGTGAAGGCCTCGGACACCGATTTCGCCAACTACGGCGCGGCCGGCACCTACACCAACAATCGGATCCAGGTCAGTTCCGCGAACACCGCCACCGTGCTGTTCACCGAGGACGGCACCGGCAGCCTCACCGTCAACCCGGCGGCGTTGCTGAATTCGTCCGGCGCGTTCGTGGTCAAGCAGGAATCGTCCTTCACCGTGCGCAAGGTGACGCCTACCTACAGCACTTTCGACCAGTTCACCTTCAGCACCAACATGAATTTCAACGATACCATCACGCTCAACGGCATTACCTACGAGTTCAATTCCAAGACGGCGACCGCGGCGAACGGCTACACCGTCTCCAACCCCGCGGGTACCACCAGCCGCGTCACCGCTGCCGCCGGCACGTTCAGCGGCCTTGTCGTCGGCAACACCGTCACGTTCGCCAGCTTCACCAATGCCGCCAACAACGGATCGTTCGTCCTGACCGCGGTTGACGCCGGCGGAGCGTACATTGAATTCACCAATGCGGCGGTGGTGGCCGAAGGACCCGATACCGATGCCGTCGCCACTAAGACCGTGGCGGGCTCGAACACCGCCGTCGCCATGGGCAACGCCGCGACCGCCGCGGCGTCCCTGTCGGCGACGCTGGTCAATCTGGAAACCGCCATCGAAACGGCCGATCCGGACTTCTCCTCCAGCGGCACCGGGGTGCGCATCCGCGACAACGCGGGCGACTTCAACGCCGTTTCCTCGCCGGTTTACGACACCCTGGTGCTGGAAAGCCTGTCCAAGGGCTCCTACACCATCAATTTCGGCCACAACGTCACCAACGACTTCGCCCCGACGGTGACGCAACCGGACAGTACCGCCGTCGCCGACGCCACCAACCACACCATCGACACCACCTACGCCCTGAAGTTCAATGCCTCGGGCCTGCTGTCCGCGGTCAACGCGGCGGAACTGGAGGTTCTCGGCTTTTCCAACGGCGCGGCCGACATGGACGACGCCGCCTCCAACAGCCCGCAGATCACGCTGGACTTCGGCACGGTCGGCGAGGCCAACGGCATGACCCAGTTCGGCGCCGCCTTCACGCCGGTGTTCATCACCCAGAACGGCTCGCAGTTCGGAACGTTTTCCGGCGTCACCATCTCCGAGAACGGCCTGGTGACCGCGCTGTTCGACAACGGCGAAACGCGGCCGGTCTATCAGATCCCGATCGCCACCTTCACCAACGTCAACGGCCTGGAAAGCCGGACCGGCAACGCCTGGAACCAGACCCAGTTCTCGGGCGACTACACGCTGCGCGTCGCCGGCGGCGGCCCGGCGGGCGCCGTGGTGCAGTCCTCGCTCGAACAGTCCACCGTCGACATCGGCGAAGAGTTCACCAACATGATCGTGGTGCAGCGCGCCTACGCTTCGGCCGCCAAGATCATCTCCACCGCGGACGCGATGCTGGAACAGCTGCTGCAAGTGAAACGCTAATCGCGCCCATCGTCTCCCCCCGAGGCTCTCCCTCCAAGCCCAAGGAGCCGAGCCTCCCTCCCGCCGCCCGGGGTTTCCCACCCCGGGCGGTTTTCTTTTGCGCCGCTAGCGGCCGCGCGCGCCCGGCATGGTTAGCGGTCTCCTAACGCGCGGCGGCGGAATTTCGATCCCGGGCGGTTCTTAGCCGTTTTTTAAGGGCTGGGCCCTATGGTCGAAACCGGCGATTCGATCCGGTTTTTCGAGTGAGTCGGCGATGAACGATTTAGCGACCCGAACTACCAATTACGCGAGGCCCCGGCGGGCCCCCATCCTGACGCTCGCCGATCTGCCGGCGCCGGGCACGACCCGCTGGGTCGTCAGCCGCAAGGCCGCTGTTGTCGCCGGGGTCAAGGCCGGCCTCCTCTCCCTCGACGAGGCGCTGCAGCGCTACGGCATTTCCCTCGACGAGTTCATGTGCTGGAAGCGCCTGATCGACGACCACGGTGTTAAGGGCCTGCGGGTCACCCGTCTCAAGGAATACCGGGCGCCGACGCACGCCGACGCCGAACCCCAGTCGCCCGAAGACAAGGGCATCGGCGCTCCCGCCGCCGCCTCCTACGCGACCTGATCGGTCGCCCTCTTCGTTCCCGGCATCGACGCGTCTCGCCCCCGTGGCCGAGGGGGCGGGTGTCCCTTATATCTATTTGTAATATATCGATAATTTTTTGAGAGGCGGGAACTAGGCAATTTTTACCCGCGTCTTAACTATCTGTTTACGATCTCCTAACTAGCCTCGCGAAGGTTGGATCGCCGGAGGGCCCCGTCATTCGGGCCGGCCCAGCCTTCGAACGCGGGAGAGAACGGGCGTGGACACATTACTGCAGGCCGTTCGCAACATCGGCGCCGTGCGCCTTGTTGTCATGGGCGGATTGGTCGCCGGGCTGGTCGGTTTCTTCGTCTTCATGTTGAGCCGGTTCGCCGGACCCAACTACACGCAGCTCTATTCCAACCTCGATCTCAAGGATTCGGCGCGGATCGTCCAGCAGCTCGAATCCCAGGGGATCCCCTTCGAGCTCAAGCAAGGCGGCGCCACCATCAACGTCCCCGCCGACCGGGTCGCGCGCTCGCGCATGACCATGGCCGCCCAGGGGCTGCCCAGCGGCGGGTCGATCGGCTACGAACTGTTCGACAAGGCCGATTCCCTCGGCGCGACCAATTTCATGCAGAACGTCAATCTGGTGCGCGCGATGGAAGGCGAAATGGCGCGCACCATCCAGACCATCACCGGTGTGCGCTCGGCCCGGGTCCATCTGGTTCTTCCCCGCCGCGAGCTGTTCAGCCGCGACGCGCAGAAGCCGAGCGCGTCGGTCGTGCTGCAGATGCAGGGATCGCGGCGGCTGGACACCGAGCAGATCGGGGCCATCCAGCATTTGGTCGCGTCCGCCGTTCCCGGCCTGCTGCCGAGCCGAATTTCGATCGTCGACGACAAGGGATCGCTGCTGGCGCGCGGCTTCGAGGACGAATCGTCGCCGACCGCCGTCGCCGCGAAGGTGGAACAACGCCGGCGGCACTTCGAAATGCAGATGGGCCGCACGATCGAGGAGTTGCTCGAACGCACCGTCGGCGCGGGCAAGGTTCGCGCCGAGATTTCGGCCGACATGGATTACGACCGCATCACCACCCAGGAAGAACGCTACGATCCTGACGGCCAAGTGGTCCGCTCGACCCAGACCATCTCGCAGGCCGCCAGCAGCCGCGACGCCCAGGGGGAGGCGCCCGTCACGGTGGCGGGCGCGCTGCCCGATGCCGGAGCGACCGGAAACGAAGGGCAAAGTTCGCAAACGGCGGATAACCGGAGCGAGGAAACCGTCAATTACGAGATTTCCAAGAAAATCGTCAATCACGTCAAGGAAGCCGGCACGATCAAGCGCCTGTCCGTCGCCGTCCTGGTCGACGGCATTTACGACAAGTCGAAGGGCGCCGATAAGGGCGCCTATGCGCCCCGCCCCAAGGAACAGCTGGACATGATGGCCGCGCTGGTGCGCGGCGCCATCGGTTACAACGAAGCCCGCGGCGACCGCGTCGAGATCATTTCCATGCAGTTCGCCGACCTGACGCCGCCGGAGGCGCCGATCGAACTGTTCTTCGGCTTCAACAAGCAGGACATCGTCCGCATGGCCGAGGTCGCGGTGCTCAGCATCGTCGCGATCATGGTCCTGTTGCTGGTGGTGCGCCCGCTGATCTCGCGCGCCCTCGAGGCCCTGCCGGGCGCCGCCGCCGGAATCGTCCGCGACGCCCAGCAATTGGCGCAGCAGATGCAGGCGCCGGCGCTGACCGGCCCGGGCGGCGCGCCGATGCCGGTCGAGGGCGAGGAAGAAGAGCAATTCGAGGAGTTGATCGACATCGACCGGGTCGAGGGGCGGGTCAAGGCGTCCTCGGTCAAGAAGGTCGGCGAAATCGTCGAAAAGCATCCCGAGGAAGCCTTGGCCATCGTTCGCACCTGGATGTACCAGGAAACCTGAGAACGCGGGAGACGTTGAGACATGGCGCGCTCGAAAGACGATTTTCGCGGCCTGAGCGGCCCGCAAAAGGCCGCCATCTTCATGCTCGCCATCGGCCAGGACCAGTCGAGCAAGCTGTTTGCTCGCATGGACGACGAAGAAATCAAGGAAATGTCCCAGGTGATGGCCTCCCTGGGCTCGGTCAGCTCCACCGTCATCGAACGCCTGTTCGTGGAATTCGCCGATCAGCTGTCGTCCGCCGGCTCCCTGGTCGGCACGTTCGACACGACCGAACGACTGCTGGCGCAAGCCATACCGCCCGAGCGCGTCGCCCAGATCATGGAAGAAATCCGCGGCCCCGCCGGCCGCACCATGTGGGACAAGCTCGGCAACGTCAACGAAGGGGTGCTCGCCAACTACCTCAAGAACGAATACCCGCAAACCGTCGCCGTCGTGCTGTCCAAGATCAAGGCCGACCACGCGGCGCGGGTGCTGGCCATGCTGCCCGAGAACTTCGCCATGGAAGTCATCATGCGGATGCTGCGCATGGAATCGGTGCAGAAGGACGTTCTCGACCACGTCGAAAAAACGCTGCGCACCGAATTCATGACCAACCTCGCCCGCACCGCCCGGCGCGATTCCCACGAAATGATGGCGGAAATCTTCAACAACCTGGACCGCAACACCGAAAGCCGGTTCATTTCCGCGCTCGAGGAACGCAACCGCGAATCGGCGGACCGCATCAAGCAACTGATGTTCACCTTCGACGACCTCGTGCGCGTCGACGCCTCCGGCATCCAGCGGTTGCTGCGCCAGGTGGAAAAGGACGTCCTGGCGACCGCCCTCAAGGGCGCGTCCGACGAGGTCAAGCAGCTGTTTTTCTCCAACATGGCCGAACGCGCGAGCAAGATGCTCAAAGAGGACATCGAGGCGATGGGCGCGGTGCGCCTGCGCGACGTGGACGAGGCCCAGGCCAAGATCGTTTCGGCCGCCAAGGCTTTGGCGGATGCCGGCGAAATCGTCATTTCCGGCCAGGAAGAAGAGGACCAGCTGGTCTACTAAGGCATCGGAACCCGGAACATGGCCGCCTTGCGCAAATTCACCTTCGATCGGGTCTTCGACCGGCCCGCGGCGCCCGTGCCGGATCCGGCGGCGCCGGACAAGCCCGAGGCCGCGCCGGAAGCCGCGCCCGAGGCGCCGGCGGCGCCGACGTTCAGCGAGGAGGAAATGACCGCGGCGCGCGAGGAAGCCTATGCCCAAGGCCGCGAAATCGGCATCAAGGAAGTATCCGAATCCCTCGAACGCGAAACGCGCGACGTGCTGGCCGGCGTGGAGAACGCGCTGCGCGAATTGATGTGGTCGCAGTCCTCGATCGAGACGCGCGCGACCGAGGATTCCATCCGGGTCGCCCTGACCGCGATCCGACGGCTGTTTCCGTCCCTCGCGCAACGGGATCCCTTGTCCGAAATCGAAAACGTGATCGGGCAGGCCATGGCCCTGGTCCAGGGCGAGGCGAGCCTGAACATCTACGTCAACGACCGCGTGGCCGACGCCGTTTCGGCGCGAATTCGGGCCCTGGCCGCGGCGGCGGGGTTTGAAAACCGGATCACGGTTCAGCCGCTCGCCTCGCTCGCGTCGGGCGACGTTCACGTCGAATGGAGCAAGGGCGGCCTGGCCCGGGACATGGCGGCGATCGAAAAAACCGTCGAAGAAATCCTGATGCGCTCGCTTCCCGAGCGCTCGGCTCCGACCCCCTCGACCACCGCGCCCTCGGCCCCGGAGCGCGGCCAGACCGCGACTCCATCCGCGCCGAGCTCAAGCGCCGCGCCTTCACCTTCGGAAAATTCGGAAGGGCATCATGGCTGAAGAGAAAGACCTCAACCTCAAGGACCTTGGCGGCAACCAGACCGAAGGGGACATGACGAGCAGCGATGTGCCCGAATCCCCTCGCAGCGCCAAGGACCTGGAACCCGTTTACGACATCCCGGTCCAGGTTTCGGCGGTGCTCGGCAAATCGACGATGGAGGTCAGCCAGCTCCTGCGGCTGGGGCGCGGCGCCGTCGTCGAGCTCGACCGCAAGGTCGGCGAGGCGATCGACATTTACGTCAACAATCGCCTGGTCGCCCGGGGCGAAGTGGTGGTGGTCGAGGACCGCCTGGGCATCACCATGACGGAAATCATCAAGACCGACCGCTGACGAGTCGGTCGCCGCGGCCCGGTTGTAGGAAAGGCTTACGTTCATGCGCCTGCTCATCATCGGCGATCTCGAGGGACAAATCGGCGCCGCCGCGCGCATCGCCATGGAACGCGGCGCGCGTGTCGCCCATGTCGACACCCTGGAAGCGGCGTTCGAAGCCTTGCGCGCGGGCCAGGGCGCGGACCTGGTCATGGTCGACGTGCGGCTGGATATCGCGTACCTGGTGAAAAGCCTGAAATCCGAACGGATCAACGCGCCGGTCGTCGCCTGCGGCGTCGGCAATGAAACCCGGATCGCGGTCCAAGCCATCCGCGCCGGGGCCAAGGAGTACGTGCCGCTTCCGCCCAGCGTGGAACTGATCGCCGCGGTGCTCGAGGCCGTGACCGAGGAAAACACGGCGCTGATCGTCCGCGACCCGAAAATGCTGGCCGTTCTCAAGATCGCCGATCAGATCGCCCCCAGCGACGCCGGCGTGCTGATCACCGGGGCGTCGGGCACCGGCAAGGAGATGCTGGCGCGCTATGTCCACGAGAAGTCCAAGCGCAAAGGGCATCGGTTCGTTGCCGTCAATTGCGCGGCCATTCCCGAAACACTGCTCGAATCGGAACTATTCGGCTACGAAAAGGGCGCCTTCACCGGCGCCGTCGCCCGCCGCATCGGCAAATTCGAGGAAGCCAGGGGCGGCACCCTGCTGCTCGACGAAATCAGCGAAATGGACATCCGCATCCAGGCCAAGCTGCTGCGGGCTATACAGGAACGCGAAATCGACCGGCTCGGCGGCAACCAGCCGGTGAAGGTCGACGTCCGCATCCTGGCCACGTCCAACCGGATTCTGGAGGACGAGGTCGCCCAGGGGCGGTTCCGGCAGGACCTGTTCTTCCGCCTCAACGTCGTCAACCTGAACATCCCCCCGCTCGCCGAACGCCCCGAGGACATTCCCTTCCTCGCCGAGCATTTCGCGCGCAAGCTGGCCGAAGCCAACGGCGTCAAACCGCAGGCGATCTCCGCCGAAGCGATGGTCAAACTCAAGAGCCACCCATGGCCGGGCAACGTGCGCGAGCTGGAGAATACGCTACACCGGGCCGTCCTGCTGTCGGCGGGACCCGAGATCGGGCCGGAGGTCATTGTCGTCGGCGGATCGCGGCCGACCGCCGCCGCCGCCCCGGGCGCCGGGGGGCTGGTCGGGCGTACCGTCGCCGAGGTCGAGCGCGACCTGATCATCGACACGCTCACGCACTGTCTCGGCAACCGGACCCACGCCGCAAACATCCTCGGCATTTCCATCCGCACGCTGCGCAACAAACTGAAGCAGTACAGCGAGGAAGGGTACGCCGTCCCGACCCCGCGCGAGGGCGATCGCCCCTCGGTCTGAGAAAGCCTGAACAGCCCTTTCCCCTCGGGTTCCCCGCATGGCCGACGCAACGCCCCAACCCTCCCTTCCCGCCGTCCTGCCGCCCGCGGTCAACGCCCAACTTTCCAAGCTGGCGCAACGCGGCGACATTCTGTTCGCCGTCGGCGTCGTCGCGATCCTGTCGGTCCTGATCCTGCCGTTGCCGAAATGGCTGCTCGACATCAGCCTCGCGTTTTCGCTGACCTTGTCGGTCCTGATTCTGATGATCGCGCTGTTCATCAACAGGCCGCTGGATTTCAGCGCTTTTCCGACCGTGCTCCTGATCGCGACCCTGATCCGTCTCGCCCTCAATCTCGCGTCGACCCGCCTGATCCTGGCCGAGGGCCACACCGGCACCGCCGCCGCCGGCCACGTCATCGAGGCGTTCAGCGGCTTCATCATGGCCGGCAATCTCGTGATCGGCCTGATCGTGTTCGCGATCCTGACCATCGTCAATTTCGTCGTCATCACCAAGGGCTCCGGCCGCATCGCCGAGGTCGCCGCCCGCTTCACGCTCGACGCCCTGCCCGGCAAGCAGATGGCCATCGACGCCGATCTGTCGTCGGGCCTGATCAACGAGGACGAGGCCCGCAAGCGCCGCCGCGCGCTCGAGGACGAGAGCACGTTCTACGGCGCCATGGACGGCGCGGCGAAATTCGTGCGCGGCGACGTGATCGCCGGCCTGCTGATCATCTTCATCAACATCATCGGCGGCATGATCATCGGCATGGCGCAAAAAGGGGTCTCGTTCGCCCAGGCGGCCGATTTCTATACCCGGCTCAGCGTCGGCGACGGCCTGGTGACCCAGATTCCCGCCCTGCTGGTCTCGACCGCCGCCGGCATGGTCGTCACCAAGGCCGGGCTTTCCGGCGCGACCGAAAAGGCGCTGTTCAACCAGCTCGGCGGCCAGCCGCGCGCGCTCGGCCTGGTGTGCGCGCTGATGCTATCGCTGGCGCTGGTCCCCGCCATCCCCGCGATGCCGTTCCTCCTCATGGCGATGGTAACCGGCGGCATCGCCTTTTCCGTCGCGCGCGAAACCCTGCGCCGCGAGCAGGAAGCGGTCAAGCGCAAGGAGGAAGAGCGGACCGTCGAGAAGAAGCCGACCGCGGAAGAGCCGATCGCCACCGCCCTCAAGATCGACCACATCCGCCTCGAGCTCGGCTACGGCCTGCTCTCGCTCATCAACGCCCCCCGCGACGGCCAGAAGCTGACCGACCAGATCAAGGCGCTGCGCCGCCAGATCGCGACCGAGGTCGGGTTCGTGATGCCGCCCGTGCGCATCCAGGACAACATGCAGCTTCCGGCCAACACCTACGTCATCCGGGTCAAGGAGATCGAGTCGGGACGCGGCGATTTGCGCCCCAACATGCTGCTGGTCATGGATCCGCGCGGCGAGGACATCTCGCTTCCCGGCGAAAAGACCATCGAGCCGACCTTCGGCCTGCCCGCCATGTGGATCGAGGAAGCCAGCCGCGAGGAGGCGCTGTTCCGCGGCTATACCGTGGTCGACCCCGCCACCGTCATCACCACCCACCTGACCGAGACGATCAAGGACAACATGCCCGAGATGCTGTCCTACGCCGAGACGCAGAAGCTGATCGACGAAATGGACAAACAGCACCACAAGCTGATCGCCGACATGGTGCCGTCGCAGATATCGCTCGGCGGCGTTCAGCGCGTGCTGCAGAACCTGCTGGCCGAGCGGGTTTCGATCCGCGACTTGCCGACCATCCTGGAAGGAATTTCCGAGGCCTGCGGCCATACGCGCAACGTCATGTTGATCACCGAGCACGTCCGCGCCCGGCTCGCCCGCCAGATCAGCGACCAGAACACCAACGCTTCGGGCTTCATCCCGCTGGTCACGCTCTCGCCGGGCTGGGAGCAGGTGTTCGCCGAATCCCTGGTCGGCACCGGCGACGACAAGCAGCTGTCGGTTCCGCCGACCAAGCTGCACGAATTCATCGGCCTGCTCCGCACCATCTTCGAGCGCCAGGCCATGTCCGGCGAAAGCGCGGTGCTGTTGACCAGCCCCGCCGTCAGGCCGTACGTTCGTTCCATCGTCGAGCGCTTCCGCCCCATGACCACGGTCATGTCGCAGAACGAGATTCACCCCAAGGCCCGCATCAAGACCGTCGGACAAATCTGATCCGGGTGGAGAGCGGGGCGGTATTCGGACACAACCCGGATCTCCATGGCGCTCTCACCCTCAACCCCCCTTCCCAAGGCTCCGCCGCGCGCGCGGGCGAGCAACGTGTTCGCCGTCGCCTCGGGCAAGGGCGGGGTCGGCAAAACGTGGTTTTCCATCACGCTGGCCCACGCGCTCGCCCGCGCGGGGCGGCGGTCGCTGCTGTTCGACGGCGACCTCGGTCTCGCCAATCTCGATATCCAGCTCGGGCTGATGCCGAAGCACGATCTCGGCGCGGTGATCGCCGGCCGGTTGGGTCTCGGCCAAGCCGTCACGTCGTCCGGCGAAACCGGCTTCGACGTCGTCGCGGGGCGATCGGGGTCCGGCAGCCTGGCCAACCTCGCCGCCAGCCGCGTTCAGGTCCTATGCGACGATATCGTGGCGCTGGCCGGCGGTTATGACGCGGTGATCCTCGATCTCGGCGCCGGCGTCGATCGAACCGTGCGCCAGTTGTCCCACAGCGCGGCGGCGTGCCTGGTGCTCGCCACCGACGAACCGACCTCGCTGACCGACGCCTACGCGTTCATCAAGATGATTCACGCCGAGCGGCCGGGCGGCGACATCCGCATCGTTATCAACGTCGCCAACTCGACCAAGGAGGGCGACAAGACCTACCGCACGCTGCTCAAGGCGTGCGAGGGCTTCCTGAAGATTTCCCCGCCGTTGCTGGGAATCGTCCGCCGCGACGCCAAGGTGCGCGAGGCGATCCGCAGCCAGAAGTCCCTGCTTACCCGCTATCCCAACAGCGAGGCGGCGCTCGACGTGGAGACCATCGCGCGCCGCCTGCTCGGCTAGACGATGACCACCGTTCCCCCGCCCACGGCTCCGCCGACGCCGGCCGTTCCCGCCCCGGTCCCGGCGCCCGTGGCGACGGTACCGGCCCCGCCGCCGCCGTTGCTGGCGCTCCCTCCCGGGGCGCGGATCGAGGCGCTGGTGCTCGCCGCCGGCCCGACCGCCGACAATGTCCTGGTGCAGACCGCGCTCGGCAACGTCGCGCTCAAGACGCCGCTGCCGTTTCCGCCGGAGGCCCGCCTCGTCCTGCAAGTCGCGACCACCGCGCCCCTCCTGCAACTCCTGATTCTCTCCATCGACGGCCAGCCGCCGCCGGCCGTCCGCGCGGGCGCGCTCCTTCCAGGCGCCGCGCCGTCCGCCGGACGCCCGGCCGCGCCCAATCCCGCCGTGCCGATCGCCGATCGCATTCAGGTGGGAACGGTGATCGAGGCGACCCTGCTGCGCGCCGTGTCCCCGGCGCCCGCCCGCGCGGGCGCGACATCGGAAAAACCCGCCGGGGCGACGACGGTGACGGCGACCCCCGAGCCCGCTCCGCCGCCGCGCACGTTCGCGGCGCGGGCGGCCCAGATCGGAACGGTCGTGACGGAAAAACTCGCGACTCTTCCCACCAAGTTCGCGTCCCTGCTGTTCCCGACCACCGCGGCCGGAACGCGCGGCGAACCCTCGCCGATCCCCAAAGCCGGCGTTGCCCCCGGACGTCTCGATGCCCCGGACACGGCCGCGCCGAAACCGGCCCTGCCTCCCGGCACGGTCGTGACCGCGCGCGTGACCGCCTTGCGCGCCGACGCGCCGGCCCCGTCGTCGCCGACTCCGCCCGCTTCCCTGGGCGCGGGCGCCAGCCTCGCCGCCACCGTGCTGTCGTCGACGCCGGGACACACCATCGCCGCCACCGAAGTCGGGCCGGTGATCCTGGCGACCGCCGAAGCGCTGCCGAAAAATCTTCGTCTGTCCCTCGAATTGATCGGAACGCCGCGCCTCCCGCCGGAAACCGAACCTTACCCCTCGCCGCTGGCGACGCGCGGATGGCCGGCGCTCGAAAGCGCCATCGTCCAACTCCGGCAGGATGCGCCCGAATTGCACCGGATGCTGGTCGGCTCCCTGCTGGCGCGCCCCGATTCGTCCCTCGCCGCGGGCATCATCCTCTTTCTCACCGCCCTCAAGGGGGGAAACCTCGCCGCCTGGCTCGGCGAGAACACGGTCCGCGCGCTGGCGCGCAGCCGTCCCGACGTGCTGTCGCGCCTCGACGACGATTTTCGCGACTTGGCGCGCATCGCCCGCGATCCCGGGTCCGGGGACTGGCGCGTCGGGATCGTGCCGATCAACACCCAGGCCGCGATCGATCAGCTGCGCTTCATGACACGCCGGGAAAAGGAGGAGGCCGCCGAGGAGCCCTCGCCGAGCACCCGCTTCGTCGTCGACGTGACCCTGAGCCGTCTGGGCCGCGTCCAAATCGACGGCCTGGTGCGCAGCAAGGATAAACGGCTCGACCTGGTGGTGCGCACGGCGGAGCCGCTTCCGGCGGAAATGCGCGAAGACATCCGGCGGCTGTTCGCGGCCGCGACCGGGGCCACCGGGATCGCTGGGCTGGTCGCCTTCGACGCGCGCAAGGGCGGTTTTGTCGAGGTCCAGGCCGCGCATCTCCTGCGCGGCAGCGGGGCGGTGATCGCCTGACGCCCGCTCTCAGGAGCGCGCCGTGCGCCTGCGGTGCATGTTGAGGCCGATTTCGTCGAGCACGCCCTGCTCGCGGCGCGCGGCCTCGAGCGCCTCGCGCCGGTCGCGGACGTCCTGCGCGACCTGGAATTTCTTCAGTTCGCGGTACGCCGCGTTCAGTTCCTCGCGCGCCGCCGCGATCTGCGTTTCCATGCTGGCGATGGATTGGGCGAGGCGCTCGCGCCGCTCGATGACCCGGCGGGCGTAGTTTCCGTACAGAAACCCGGCGGTTTCCGGCGCGCTGGTCGCGGCTTTCTGCTCCTCGACGACTTCCGCCTCCAATTGGCGCGACTGTTCCTCCAACTCGGCCAGCATTTTCAGCAGGTCGCCCAGCTTCCGGCGTTTTTCATCCACCATCCACTGGTGAAGCCGGATCAATCCTTTGAGATTTTTGGCCACGGTTTCTTCATCTCCCTCATTGCCACGGCATTTCGATCGCCTGCGCCAGCTGCCGGTATCCGTCGGCGAGCGAAGTGCTTTCGCCCTTGTTCTGCCGCAGGAAGTTTTCGATCGCGGGGTAGTAACGGATGGCTTCGTCCACCACGGGATCGGACCCGCGACGGTAGGCGCCCAGCCGGATCAATTCGGCCATGTCCTCGTAGGCCGCGATCAGCCGCCGGGCGCGGTCGACCAGGGCGTTTTCGTTCTCGCTGTTGCAGGCCGGCATGGACCGCGAAATGCTGCGCAACACGTTGACCGCCGGGTAGCGTCCGCGCTCCGCGATCGGCCGGTCGAGAACCACGTGGCCGTCGAGAATGCCGCGCACCGAATCGGCGACCGGTTCGTTGTGGTCGTCGCCTTCGACCAGGACCGTGAACAGGCCGGTGATGTTGCCTTGGCCCTTTTGTCCGGGGCCGGCGCGCTCGAGCAGTTTCGGCAATTCGGCGAAAACCGACGGCGTATAGCCGCGGCTGGCCGGCGGCTCGCCGGCCGCGAGGCCGATTTCGCGCTGCGCCATGGCGAGCCGCGTGATGCTGTCCATCAGGCACAGAACGCTTTGGCCCTGGTCGCGGAAATACTCGGCCACCGCCATGGTCACGTAGGCGGCCTGCCGGCGCGCGAGCGGGCCTTCGTCGGATGTCGATACGACCACGATGCTGCGCCTCAGGCCTTCCTCGCCGAGGTCGTCCTCGATGAATTCGCGGGCCTCGCGGCCGCGTTCGCCGATCAGCCCGATGACATTCACGTCCGCGTTGGTGTTGCGCGCGAACATGGCGAGCAGCGTCGACTTGCCGATTCCCGATCCGGCGAAAATGCCCATGCGTTGCCCGCTGCAGCAGCTCAGGAACGCGTTCATGGCGCGCACCCCGAGATCGAGCTTCGCCCCGACCCGCTGGCGGGCATGGGCCGGCGGGGGGCGGTTGTTGACGCGGTAGGCGCGATCGCCGACCGGCAACGGCCCCTTGCCGTCGGCCGCCTCGCCGAAACCGTTGACCACCCGCCCCAACCAGCCCGCGTCGGGATAGATGGCCGGATCGACCGCGCTCACTTCGACCCGGCAACCGAGGCCGACGCCCTCGATCGGGCCGAACGGCAACGCCAGCGCGCGCCCGTCCCGAAACCCGATCACTTCGCAACCGACCAGATTGTCGCGCCGGCCGACGATTCGGCATCGGTCGCCGACGGACAGGGACCCTTGCAGCCCCTCGATTTCGATCAACAGGCCGACAATGTGGCTGACGCGCCCGTAGGCGACCGTCGTCGGCAGCCGCTCCAATTCGTTAATGATGCTGCGGGCGAGACTCAAAGCGGGTTCCTTGGGGATCCGATCAGGGCTTGGTCTTGGTTTTCGTCGGCCGTCGGGGCCGTTCGCCACTATGAAAGGCGGATAGTTAACTGGTCGTAAATCAGACCTGATACCTAAGGAACAAAAAAAGAACTCAAGTTATTGGGTACTTGAACGAATTTTTGACCACCTGTATGGTTAACCAACGTTAATGGATCGGGATTCGGGAGGCGGCTATGCGGGTTCTGCTTGTCGAGGACGATACGGCGACCTCCAAGAGCATCGAACTGATCCTCAAGTCCGCGGGCATGGTGGTGGACGCCACCCAGCTCGGCGAGGACGGACTCGAGATCGGCAAGCTCTACGATTACGACATCATCGTCCTCGATCTCGGATTGCCCGACATCGACGGCATGGAAGTGCTGCGCCGGTTGCGCGATTCCCGAATCAAGACCCCGGTCCTGATCCTGTCGGGCATGACCCAATCGGAGCTGAAGGTGAAGGGGCTCGGCACCGGCGCCGACGATTACCTCACCAAGCCGTTCGACAAGAACGAGCTGTTGGCCCGCATTCACGCCATCGTTCGCCGCTCCGCCGGCCACTCGAACTCGGTCATCCGGACCGGACGACTGAACGTCAACCTCGACTCGCGCACGGTCGACGTGGACGGCCAGGCCGTGCACCTGACCGGCAAGGAATACGGCATCCTCGAATTGCTGTCCTTGCGCAAGGGCACAACCCTCACCAAGGAAATGTTCCTCAACCATCTCTACGGCGGGATGGACGAGCCGGAACTCAAGATCATCGACGTTTTCATCTGCAAGCTGCGCAAGAAGCTCGCCCAGGCGACCGGCAACGAGAACTACATCGAAACGGTCTGGGGGCGCGGCTACGTTCTGCGCGGCCCCGAGGAACTCGCCGCCGCGGCCAAAGCCCGCGCGTCCTAGAGCGGCGTTCGCAAATCGAAGGCCGTACCGGCGCGTTCGCGCGCGGTGCGGCTTATTTCTTGAAGAGGGACGAAGGCGCGGTCGGCGCGGGTTGCGGCGGCTTGGGCGCGGCGAACCCGACCGGCGCGGCGGGAGTCGCGGCGGGCACGGCGACCGTCGGCAGCGGCGCCTTGGGCGCCGCGGGCGCAGGCTCCGCAGCCTTGACCGAGCCGAGACCGGCCGGCGCGTTCATCTGGCAATAGACGCCGCGCTGCCCCGGCACCGGCTTGAACCTGTCGGAAATGCCGAGAACCGTTTCCGCGCCGCCCAGGAATAGCATGCCGTCGTTGGGCATGAGCTTGGAGATGTTCTCCAAAATCCGGCCCTTGGTGGCCTGATCGAAATAAATCAACACGTTGCGGCAGAAGACGACATCGAAGTTGCCGAGCGCCTTCAGGTCGTGGAGCAGGTTCAACTCCTTGTATTGAACCATGGCCCGGATTTCGGGCTTGATCTGCCACTGATCGTCCTTTTTCTCGAAATACTTCACCAGCATTTGGATGGGCAGGCCGCGCTGCACCTCGAACTGCGAGTAAAGCCCGCTCTTGGCGCGCTCCAGGACTTCGCGCGACAGATCGGTGCCGACGATTTCGTATTTCCAGCCCGTCAACTTCGCCGATTGCTCCTTGAGGATCATGGCCAGCGAATAAGGTTCCTGGCCGGTCGACGCCGCCGCGCACCAGATGCGGAAGATCTTGTTCGAGCGCGCCGACAGGATGTGCGGCAGGACGGTGTCCCGGAACAGGTCGAACGGCTTGGCGTCGCGGAAGAAGAACGATTCGTTGGTCGTCATCGCTTCCGTGACGTCGGCGATCAACGGTTCCGGCTTGGCCTTGCGGATGGTATCGACCAAGTCGTCGAGTCCCTTGAGGCCGCGCTTGCGCGCCACGGGAATCAGGCGGCTTTCCAGCAGATAAACCTTGTCGCTGGTGAGAATCAGTCCCGAGCGTTCCTTCAACAGCGCGGCAATGAATTGAAAATCTTCCGATTTCATGTGTGCCTGCCCGCCAGGAAAGTCATCACGCGCGCGCCGATTTCCTTGAGCGGGACCACGGCGCTGCAAATGCCGTCGCTGGCGACCGCTCCGGGCATTCCCCAAACCGTGCTGGTGGCCTCGTCCTGGGCGAACACGGTGCCGCCCGCCTGAACCACCTCGCGGCACCCCTTCAATCCGTCCGCGCCCATTCCGGTCAGAATGACGCTCAAAATGCGGCCGTTATAAACCCTGACCATACTGCGCAGCATCGGGTCGACCGCCGGCCGGCAGAAGCTTTCCGGCGGATCCTGGGTCAGGCGGATGACCGGCTTACCCTCCTTGGACTCGACCAGCATGTGATGGCCGCCCGGCGCCAGGAAAATCCGCCCGCCCGTGACCGGCTCGCCGTCCACCGCCTCGCGGCACGTCCAATTGCAATTGCGCTCGATGTGCTGGGCGAGAATGGTGGTGAACGTCGGCGGCATGTGTTGGGTGATCAGCACCGGCATATCGATCGACGGGCGAATGTCCTTCAGCACCGTAAACAGGGCCGGCGGCCCGCCGGTCGAACTGCCGATCGCCAGAACGCTCGGCCGCAACAAGCCCGGCGCGCGCAAGCTGATCGGGCCCGGCGGATAAATCGGCACGACCGTGCGAGGCGCGGCGGCGCGGGCCGGCGCTCGCGCCCGGCGTTTCGGCCCGGAACCCAGGGTGCGAACCTTTTCCAGCAACTCGCGCCGAAAGTCCTCGCCGCCGCTGATCTCGCGCGTGGCGGTCGGCTTCGGAATGTAATCGGACGCTCCCAGTTCCAGGGCGCGCATGCTGGTCTCGGCATTGCGGACCGTCAGCGTCGACGCCATGATGATCCGCACGTCGGGCTTGACCTTGAGAAGCTTCGGCAGCGCCGTCAGCCCGTCCATCACCGGCATTTCGATATCCATGATGATGACGTCGACCTCGTTGCGCGAGAGCGACTCGATCGCCATCTGCCCGTTGCCGACCGAGGCCACGACGGAAATATTGGGATCGGAAGCGAGCATCTTGCTGATAAGTCCGCGGATGATGGCGGAATCGTCCACCACCATGACGCGGATGTCGCCCTCGGGGGGTCGGCCTTGCGTTTCCCCGCGCGGAGCGGTTTCTGTCGTCATGAGATACCCTGCCGACGCGCTTACAAAAGACCGACCTGCGTGAATTTGGCTTGGATGATTTCGCTGTCGAACGGTTTCATGATGTATTCGTTGGCGCCCGCTTCGATCGCCTTCTGAATGTGATTCATGTCGTTTTCGGTGGTGCAGAACACCACCACGGGCTTGTCGCCGCCGGGCAACGCGCGGAGCTGCTTCAGAAACTCCAACCCGTCCATGACGGGCATATTCCAATCGAGCAAAACGCCGTCGGGCATTTTCTTCTTGCAGGCGTCGAGGGCCTGCGAGCCGTCGGCGGCCTCGGACGTTTCGAATTTGAGTTCCTGCAGGATCTTGCGCGCGACCATTCGAATCACCTTCGAATCGTCGACAATCAGGCACGATTTCATGGCGCTCTCTTCTGTTTTCGAACGGCCTTACGCGAACCGACGCCCCAGCTTAGGGCGGAACTCGACGCGGTCAAGCCGATTGGCGGGAGGCCTGGGATACGGTTTCGGCCAACGTCGAAACCAGCACCTCGCGGTCGGCCTTGGCGACATAGTCGTCGAATCCGGCCTTCTTTCCCCGATCCCGGTCGCTTTGCTGCGCGCGCGACGACAAGGCGACCATCGGCACCGCGCTCCAGCGCGGATCGCGGCGTACGTCCTCGGCGAAAGCGAACCCGTCCATCTCCGGCATCTCGATATCGCTGACGATCACGTCGTACATCTGGCCGGACTCGCGCAACCTGAGGGCGTCGACGGCGCTTTCGGCGGTGGTGACGTGATACCCCGCGGCCGACAGCAGCGGCGACAGAAGGTTGCGGAAGAACGGGCTATCGTCGACCAAAAGCGCGCGTTTCTGGGCCAGCGTGCCGCCCACCCCATCGCCGCTGCCGCGGGCGAACCAATCGGCGTAGGCCTGACTCAGGTAATGGCCCGCGTCGACGATGTCGGTCGCCTTGCCGGTCACGATCGCGCTGCCGATGATTCCCATTCGACCGGAGGCGAGCTCGACCTTGAGGCGATCCTCGACGATGTCCACGATTTCGTCGACCACCAGGCCCATGGAACGCTCGCGGTCGGTGAACACCAGCACCGGCTGGCGGCCCGACGACCGCCATTCGTGCGCCGGATTGAACGGCACCAGCGGCATCAGATGGCCGCGGTACTGAACCACGTGATGGTCGTGCGCGCGCTCGACGGTCGCGAGATCGATCTCTTCGAGGCGGGCGATCAGCGCCAGCGGAATCGCCTTCAGTTCCTCGCCGCCGGCGCGGAAGATCAGGAGCGACGTCCGATCCTCGCTGCTGGCGACGACCGCACTGGCCGTCTCGGCGGCGTGCTCGGAACCCATTTTCCCTTGGCCGACGGCCTCGGCGATTCCGTTGGGATCGAGAATCATGATCACGCTGCCGTCGCCGAGGATGGTGTTGCCCGAATAAAACGGGATTTCGCGGAGAATCGGCGCCACCGGCTTGACCACGATTTCCTCGGTATCGAACACGCGGTCGACGATGATGCCGAAAGTATAGGTGCCGACCTGGGTGACGACGATGTAAAAATCGTCCGTCGAGTTGGTAATGTCGATGTCCTCGGCTTTGAACAGGCCGCGCAGCGACACCAGCGGCAATAGGCGATCGCGCAGGCGCAGCACCGGGGACGCGTTGATCATCTCGATCTTGGTGTCGGTGCGCGACGACGTGCGCACCAGTTCGAGAACGCTGATCTGGGGAATGGCGAATCGCTCGTCAGCGCTTTCGACGACCAGGGCCGAAACGATGGCGAGCGTCAGCGGGATCTTGATGGTGAAGGTTGATCCCTTGCCCCAGACCGACTTCATCTCGATGGTGCCGCCGATTTTCTCGATATTGGTCCGCACCACGTCCATGCCGACCCCGCGCCCCGACACCGACGTCACCTTCTCGGCCGTGGAAAAACCGGCCTTGAAGATGAACTGCATGATCTGCTGTTCGCTCATGCCGTCGAGTTCGCTTTCGGTGGCGACGCCGTTGGCGATCGCCTTGGCGCGGATTTTCTCGACGTTCAATCCGCGACCGTCGTCGGAAATCTGGATGATGATGTGGCCGCCCTCGTGGAAAGCCTTGAGGACGATCGTGCCGGTTTCATCCTTGCCCGCCTCGCGCCGCGCGTCCGGCCCTTCGATGCCGTGGTCGGCGGAATTGCGCACCATGTGGGTGAGCGGATCCTTGATCAGCTCCAGCACCTGACGGTCCAGTTCGGTTTCCGCGCCCTGCATCACCAGCTCGATCTTCTTGTGCATTTCGAGCGAGAGATCGCGGATGATGCGCGGCAGCTTGGCCCAGGCGTTGCCGATCGGCTGCATGCGGGTTTTCATCACCCCTTCCTGCAGGTCGGACGTGATGTGGCTGAGCCGCTGGAGCGGCACCTTGAACGGGGTATCTTCCTGGCCGCGCACCATTTGCAGAAGCGCGTTGCGCGTCAGCACCAATTCGCTGACGAGGGTCATCAGCGCTTCGAGCACGTCGACGCCGACGCGGATCGACGCCTGCGCCGCGCTCGGCTCCTTGGCTTCCTTGGAATCTTCCTTGGCCGAAACGCTTGCCTTGGCGGCGGGCGGCTTGGCCGCGGCGGCGGGCTTTGCCGGCGGCGCGGGAGCCGGAGCCGGGGCGGTTTTCGCCTGTTTGGCCTCCTTGGCGCGCTCGGCCTCCATTTCGGCGGCCAACTCCTCGTCGGTGGCGCCGCGCTTGCCGGCCGCTTTCGCGGCCGCGAATTCGGCCAACAGGTCCGCGGCGACGGGGAATCCGCGCTCGTCGGTCACCGGGCCGCCGCCGGACGGCGCCGCGGGCTCCGGGGCGCTCGCGGCCGGCGCGGGCGCGCTCGCCGCCGCGACGGTCTTGCCTTCGGCCATGGCATTGAGCTCGCTGATCAGCGCGGAGTCCTCGCCCTCGGGTTCGGAGCCGCTCTTCTCAAGCTCGCCCAGCAGGTTGCGGATGCGGTCGAGGCACTTGAGGATGAGCGTGACCGCCTCCGGCGTCACCGGCAGGACGCCGTCGCGGAATTTGCCGAGAACGTTTTCGCCCGCGTGCGCCACCGACTCGAGGCGCGGCAAGCCGAGAAAGCCGCAGGTCCCCTTGATCGTATGGACCAGGCGGAAAATGTTTCCGAGAATGGCGGTGTCGCTCGGGTCCTGCTCGAACTTGACGAGCTCGAGGTCGAGAACCGACAGGCTTTCCGCCGTTTCGGTCAGGAATTCGCTCAACAGATCGTCCATGGCAAGGCTCCTCGAAGGAAGTTTTGCCCGTCGAACAAAGCGCCGGGGCCACCCAAAAAGCCCGGGTATTCGTCGGTCACACCCGGCGAATTAACACCCGTGAACGAAATAAGTGTACCCGGCCAAGCATGGTTCCCCTAGTAAGGTTTATCCCTTAAGGGGGGCGCGTTTTTGCCCGGTTTTTAGGTTAATCGGAGCCCGGCCTAGGCGCGCGGAAGCGCGGCGCCCAGACGAACTTGGCCTTCTTCCGCCAGCACTTCCACGGCCCCGGCTAGGCCATGGGCCCACAGCGCGTGAATTTCGCGCGGAGACGCGCGTTCGGGCTCCAGCCCGCCGGCCAGGGCGGCGGCGATTTCGGCCCGTACCGAAGCGCCCTTTCCGATGGCGCTTATGCTCACGCCCACCCCTTCGACGACTTCGCCCGCCTCGATCCGGATCGCGCCGCCCCGGGGCAGGCAGCCGGCCGCAACCATGGCCAGAACCAGCGCCAGCCGAACCCCATCCGGTGCCAGGCGCAACGCGGCGCCCGGGCCGGCAATCGGCTCCAGGCGCACCGGACCGCCGGCGAGGAACCCCTCGATCAAACTCGCGCATTCCGCGAGTCCCTGGGCCGGCGGATTGACGCCGAACGCGGCGCGGAAAAACGCGACCCGGGCGCTGACCTGCCGGGCGCTTTGCCCGGCGAGGGCGAGCGCCTCGGCGTCGGCGCCGGACACGCTTTCGGTCGCCAGTTCGATGCCGTTGGCGATCGCGCCCGCGACGCCGGCCAGATCGTGGCACAGGCGCGAACACGCCAATTGCGCGAGACGAAGATCGACGCGCCCCGCCATGAACGATCAGCGCCCTTCGCCCAACAACGCCCGGGCGATGGCATGCACTTCGGGGCTGCCGTCGGCGCTGCCCGACAGGCCGGCCGTGCGCGCCTTGATTTCGTCGCGGATTTCGGCGGCGACGGATTCCGGCGGCGCGCCCGCGTGACGGACCAGCACGGCGATGATCGACTGCAGGGCCAGGATGTGGGCCGCGAAGCTTTCGGTTTCCTGCGCGCGCTCGGTCGCGGAACGGGCGAAATTGGCCAACTGCTCGGCGATGCCCTTCAGGCTCCCTTCGATCACCTGCATCTGGTCGAACAGCTTCAACAGCTCCGCTTCGTCGATCTGAGGGCGCTGTCCCGTCGCGCGCGCCGGGGGCGTGGATGGGTCATCGGCCATGACGACGTCCTCGGTTGTTTCGGAAATTCGGCGGGAGCCCGCTTCGCGTCAGGATACCCTTCTTGGCGGGCCTTGTCATGAACGATGGCGCCGCGCGACCGCGCCAAGCGGCGGTTGGCGGGAAACCCGTCCCGGTCTACAATGAGCGCCGCCGGAAGACGACACGCGCTTCCGGCATCGGAACCGGGAGGGTGACATGAAATCGGTTTTGCAGGGTCTCGCCGCCGCGATCGTGATCGCCGTGGTCGCCGGCGTGGTGATGAACGTCACCGGCCAGAGCAGCGCGAACAAGTTCACGACCTCAAGCACGCGCCTTTAGAGACGCCGGGCCGGGGCTTACCCGCCGGCAACCGCCGCCAGCAGGCACAACCACAATCCGCCCGCCAGGTGAATCGCGAGCGTCGATTTGATCGCGCGGGCGAGCTCGGCGCGCGAGCCGCCTAAACCCTTCGCGGCGATGCCGGCGAGCCCGAGCAGGACGACGGGCACGGCCAAACCCCACGCCGGCAGGACGCCGAACCCCGCGCCGCCCGCGAGCAACGCCGTGGCCGCCGCCTGCACGCCGGCATAAAGAATCCTGCCCCCCCGGGGCCCCAGGCGCACCACCAGGGTCCGCTTGCCCGCCCCTTCATCCGCGGCCGCATCGGGCACTTCGTTGGCGATCAGGACCGCGGCGATCCAGCATCCGAGCGGAAGCGACAGCAGGAGCGCGAGCGGGACCTGCGCGCCGGCCTGCAGCCACGCCGCGCCCACGACCGGCAGCACGCCGAAACCGATGCCGACGGCGATCTCGCCCAAGCCCCGCCCGGCGAGATGGGCCGGCGGAAGGGAATAAAGAACCCCGAGCCCGATCCCGATCGCGCCGAACGCCAGCACGACCGGCCCCTTGAGCGCGACCAGGGCGACCCCCAGCAGCATCCCGAGCCCGAGCAGGGCGTGGGCGAGCCTGGCCATTTCGTCCTCGCCCAACACCCCGTTCTGGATGAAACGCGAGCCGCCGGTAAAGGGATGAACCCGGTCGCGGTTGGCCTGGTCCCCGCCGCTCCGGGAATCGCAAACGTCGTTGTAGACGTTGACGGCCGCGTGCACGCACACGGTGGCGGCCAGCGCGAGCGCAAACGCGCCCGCCTCGAACGTTTCCGCCTGCCGCGCCCCGGCAACGGTCCCGACCGCGACCGGCAGAACCGATGCGGTGAAGAACATCGGCCGCGTGGCAAGGAAAAGCCGCTTCGCGACGCGAAGCGGCGAATCCCCTCCCAGTACGGAAACGCTCGGTTCGTTCAATCGATCCGCCGCCGACGCGGCGTCAGCGTCCGCCGCCCTTCAATTCCGCGACCCACAAGGGGTGATGCTCGCGCGCCCAATTCTCGTCCACCTGTCCGGAGGTGACCGCATCGAGGGCGCCTTCCATCCCGATGGTGCCAAGATAGATGTGTCCGAGGATCAGCGCAATCATGACCAGGGCCACGACCCCGTGCCAAAGCAGCGAGAGCTGCGTTTCCTGCAGGGCCGTCAATTGGGTCGGCAGACCGGCTCCGAACGCGTTCAAAATCTTGAACGTCGGCGCCCAGGGCGCGAACTCGAACGGGAACAACAGGCAAATGCCGGAAACCGCGAGCGAGGCGCCGCCGATCACCGTCACCCAGAATACGATCTTCTGGCCAGCGTTGAACTTATAGGCGGGCGGGTGCGCGCCCTTGGAGAACATGCCGCCGCCCATCGCCAGCCATTTCAGGTCCGCCATGGTCGGCAGGTTGTGCCGGATCCACAGCACGAAGATCATGACCACGCCGATCATGAAGGCGAAGGCGATGTAGTTGTGCGACAGCTTGCCCCAATAGGTGATCTCGGCGAAGGCGCCCTGGCCGATGACCGGCATCAGCACGTAGCGGCCGTACAGCACGTTGAGCCCGGTGAGCGCGAGAATGATGAACGACGTCGCCGTCAGCCAATGGGCGAGGCGATCGAGGGCGGTGAAGCGCTCGATGGTGCGGCCCGACATGCCCGACGCGACCTTGATCCGGCCGCGCAGCAGGAAGTAGAGCCCGGCGAGGACGACGACCGCGAGCATGCCCCAGCCGCCCCACACCGACATCGGGCCGTTGCGGAAGGCGCGCAGGTTGTCGCCCTCGGACTGCACCAGCACGCCCGCTTTCTTGTCGGGAATCGAGACGTATCCCTCGATGCCCTTGCGTACCGCGCGCCAGGTTTCCGCGGTGCCTTCCGTTCCCCGCACGCCGCCGCTCGGAATTTCCTTGCCGGCCTGGGCGAACGCCTGGGCGCCGAGTATGGGCGACCCCGTCAACCCCGCCGCCGCCGCGTACGCCAGCGCCGCCGCGAAACCCATCGCGCCCAAGATCCTGCCAATCCGGTTGCGGGTCATCGTGCCCCCCTTATGTGCTGCCGAAGATGCGAACGACGTTATTTATTTCTTGGCCGGTTCGTCGCCGACGCGAACGTCGAGCCCGCGCGTCGGAACCGTGGCGGTCAGCCCCAGGCTGGTGCCCGACTGTTCCGCGGCGCGTTCGCGCAAGACGGCCATCTGCGCCTCGCTCAAGGTATCGTCCTTCTGACCGATATATTGGCCCTTCTTGTACATGGTGACCCGGCCCTGCTCTTCGCCGCGACACGCGGCGAGGGCCACGGCGGCCACGAGGACCGCGGACAGGGCAACGGTTTTTCTGGTCATGGATATCTCCCCGGTTTTGATTCGCTCTTCCCCATAACGCATTCCCCCTACTCATAACAGGGGATCGCGGCCGAACGACAGGCGGGCGAAGAAGGCGGCACCGCGATCCGTTCGCGATGCCGCCTGAGCTTCGTCCAATAAGGTCTCCGAACTTACGTGCCGGCCTTCTGACGATAAGCCGTGCCCCAGCCCCACGCGCCGGAGCCGAAGCCGCGCGACACCACGCGTTCGCGGTAGATGTTGGAGACCATGTCGCCGTCGCCGGCGAGCAGAGCCTTGGTCGCGCACATTTCGGCGCAGAGCGGCAGTTTGCCCTCCGCCAGGCGGTTGCGGCCGTACTTGCGGAACTCCTCGGCCGAGTGGTCCTTTTCCGGACCGCCGTTGCAGAAGGTGCACTTGTCCATCTTGCCACGGCTGCCGAAGTTGCCGGCTTGCGGATACTGCGGCGCGCCGAACGGGCACGCGAAGAAGCAGTAGCCGCAACCGATGCACAGGTCCTTGGAGTGCAGGACCACGCCTTGCTCGGTCTGGTAGATGCAATCCACCGGACAGACTGCGATGCACGGCGCGTCCGAGCAGTGCATGCATGCGACCGAGATGGAGCGTTCGCCCGGCTTGCCGTCGTTCAACGTCACGACCCGCCGCCGGTTGATGCCCCAGGGTACTTCGTTTTCGTTCTTACACGCCGTGACGCAGCCGTTGCATTCGATGCAGCGCTCGGCGTCAATCAGGAACTTCATTCTGGCCATGGCTGTTTCTCCCTATTCCTGCGCTGCCTGTTATGCCTTCTCGACCCGGCAAAGCGTGGTCTTGGTTTCCTGCATGGCGGTTATCGCGTCGTATCCGTAGGTGCCGCACATGTTGGCCGCTTCGCCGAGCACGTACGGATCGGTGCCCGTCGGATACTTGGCCCTGAGGCTCTGGCCCTGCCAATGGCCGCCGAAGTGGAACGGCATCCACACCACGCCGACGCCGACCCGCTCGGTGACCATGGCCTTGACCTTGACCTTGGCGCCGTTCGGGCTGTGCACCCAGACCATGGTGCCGTCCTTGATGCCCTTGTTGTTGGCGTCCCTCGGGTTGATCTCGACGTACATGTCCTGTTGCAGCTCGGCCAGCCACTTGTTGGTCCGCGACTCGTCGCCGCCGCCTTCGTACTCCACGATGCGTCCCGAGGTGAGAATGGTCGGGAACTGCTTGGAGTAGTCGTCCTTCTGGACCGATTCGTAGAGCGTCGGCAAGCGGTAAAACTTCTTGTCCTTGTAGGTCGGGTACTTGGCGGCCAGTTCACGGTCCGGCGTATAGAGCGGCTCGCGATGGATCGGCACCGGGTCGGGGAAGTTCCACACCAGCGCGCGGGCCTTGCCGTTGCCGAAGGGCGCGACGCCGTGCTTGATGGCGACGCGCTGGATGCCGCCCGAGAGGTCGAGGGCGAAGCTGACGCCGTCCGGCTTGTCGCCGCCGATCTTTTCGATCGTCGCCCGCTCCGCATCGGTCAGATCCTTGTCCCAGCCGAGCTTCTTGAGCATGCCGTAGGTCACCGCCGGATGGCCGTCCTTGATCTCGGCGCCGACCGGATAGGAGCCGACCGCCAGCGTGCTGACCCCGTTGTGATCCGGGAACAGCGCGCGGAAGTTGAGTCCGCCTTCCGCCACCGGCTTGGAAGTGTCGTAGAGGTTCGGAGTGCCGGTGTGCTTCATCGCCGCGGTGCCCCAGCACGGCCACGGCAAGCCGTAGTACTCGCCATTGCAGGGCCCGCCGTTGGCGCGCAGCGTCGTCCTGTCGAAGGTATGCTGGTTGGCCATGTGCAGCTTGAGGCGTTCCGGCGACTGGCCGGTGTAGCCGACCGTCCACATACCCTTGTTGAACTCGCGGGTAATATCCTCGGGGATCGGGTCGGTACCGTTAAGCTTGATGTGCTTGAACATCTCCTTCTCGAAGCCGAACTTCTTGGCGAACAGATACATGATCTCTTGGTCGGGTTTCGATTCGAAGATCGGCTTCGCCACCCGCTCGCGCCATTGGAGCGCACGGTTGGAGGCCGTCACCGAACCGGACGTCTCGAACTGGGTGCACGCCGGCAGCAGGTAGATGCCGTCCTTGCGGTCGGGGATGACCGCGGAGAAGGTCGGCACCGGGTCGACGATGACCAGCATGTCGAGCTTGTCCATCGCCTTCTTCATGTCGGCAAGGCGGGTCTGCGAGTTGGGCGCATGCCCCCAGAAGACCATGGCGCGGATGTTGTCCGGCTGATCCATGTTCTTCTTGTCCTCGAGCACGCCGTCGAACCAGCGCGAGACCGTGATGCCGGCCGTCTCCATGAGCTTCTTGTCCTTGAAGCGCTTCTGCATGTCGTCGTAGCTGACGTCCCAGACCCGGCACCAGTGCTTCCAGGCACCCTCGGCGAGGCCGTAGTAGCCGGGAAGAGAGTCACTCACCACGCAGAAGTCGGTCGCGCCTTGGACGTTGTCGTGGCCGCGGAAGATGTTGCAGCCGCCGCCGGAGACGCCGACGTTGCCGAGCGCGAGCTGCAGGATGGTGTAGGCCCGGATGTTGCCGGTGGTGGCGTGGTGGTGCTGAGTGCCGCCCATGCACCACACCAGCGTGCCGGGCTTGTTGTTCACCAGCGTGCGGGCGATGCGCTTCAACTGTTCGCCCGGAACGCCGGAGACGCGCTCGACTTCCGCTGGTGTCCACTTCTTCACTTCCTCGCGGGCCTTGTCCATGCCGTAAACGCGCTGGTGGATGTATTCCTTGTCCTCCCAGCCGTTCTCGAACACATGCCACAGGATGCCGAAGATCACCGCCACGTCGGTGCCGGGGCGGAAGCGGACGTACTCGTTGGCGTGCGCGGCCGTGCGGGTAAAGCGCGGATCGCACACGATCATCTGGGAGTTGTTCTGCTCCTTGGCCTTGAGGATCATCTGGACGGAAACCGGATGGGCCTCGGCCGGGTTGGAGCCGATGAACAGCATCGAGCGCGACTTCTGCATGTCGCTGTAGGAGTTGGTCATCGCGCCGTAGCCGAAGGTCTGCGCCACGCCCGCCACGGTAGTCGAGTGGCAGATGCGCGCCTGATGGTCGGTGTTGTTGGTGCCCCAGAACGCGGCGAACTTGCGATAGAGATACGCCTGTTCGTTGCTGAACTTGGCGGAGCCGAGCCAGTAGACCGAATCCGGACCGGATTTCTGGCGGATATCCAGCATCTTGTCGCCGATCTCGTTGATCGCCTGATCCCAGGAGAGCCGCACCCATTTGCCGCCCGCCAATTTCATCGGGTACTTGAGGCGACGTTCGTTGTGGGTGTGCTCGCGCACCGCCGCGCCCTTGGCGCAGTGACTGCCGAGGTTGATCGGGCTGTCGAAGCCCGGTTCCTGGCCGACCCATACCCCGTTCTGAACCTCGGCGATCACGGTGCAGCCGACCGAGCAGTGCGGGCAAACCGACTTGGCGATATCGATCTTGCCCGCGCCGGCGGCGGGCGCCTGCGCCTTGGCCAGACCCGCCGGCAGGGCGGACGCCACCGCCGCGGCGGATGCCGTGAGTCCGGAGCGTTTGAGGAACGCGCGCCGGTCCATGGCGCCGCCGATCACGCCGGCGAGCGCCTTTTTGATGCCGCCCGACGCGGCGGTCGTGGAGGTTCTTTTGGTCAACATGTCTGTGTCTCCCTAATTCCGGTCAGCGGGCGAGTTCGTAATATTTGCGGACGTGCTCGGTTTCGCGGTAGCCGCCGTCCTGGGCGCGCTCGACCGGAACCGACGCCTTGGCCGTGCCGGCCACCGCGGTCGCGCCGGCGACGCCGACGGCAAGCCCGGCGAACTTCAAAAGTTCGCGCCGGGACGTGGTGCGGATGTCCTTTGTCTCGCTCATGTGTCTTCTCCCTTTCAAACTCGCGCCATTCGGTTAATCCAAAAACTCGTGGTCGCAACGCGTATCGATCCCGCCGACGCTCACGCGTCGACGGCAAACCCTTCCGCCTCGATGGCCGTGAACAGCTTGCCGATGGTGCCGAGCGGCGCGTAGAGACGCGCCGACTGGGCCTTTTCCAGATCGGCGAAGAAGCGCGCCGCCCAGGGCTGCAGATGCGCCTGGAAAAACGCGCGCTGGTCGGCGACCGACGTCGGCGCGCCGAACGATCCGACGATCAGTCCATGCATCACCTCGCACATGAAGGCGATGTGGTCTTCGGGCTCGGTCGTGTCCGGCTTCGGGCCTATGCCGAGCCGCGCCAAATCGCCGCGCAAGTCGGCGAGCGGCTTGTCGTAGACGAGCCCCGTCCGATAATAAGAGGCGTAGGGAAGCAACTCGCCGCCCGCGCCCATACCGACGAAGAGCGCGTTGTATTCCTCGGTCGCGTCCGCAACCGTCGCCGCGCGCGCGGATCGCGCGAACAACTCGATCGCGCGGCCGAATTCGCTGTCGTCCCCGGCCAACCCGCGAACGAAATCCATCGTCGCGTCATCGAGCGGGCGCGCCAGCGTCCGCGAGAACAGCGCATAAAAGCCGGCCCGCGCGGAATCTTCCTCGCTCAGCGATTCCGGCCGGAAAGCGGTCGCTTCGGTCACCGCAAATGAATGTATGGCCGCCGTTGCCGCCAAAGGCTCCCCTCCCAAGATAGCCTCGTGCCCACCCGCTTCCCTCGCATCGGAGAGCGGGCCTCATTTGTTAGCAATGATACCGAAGACCGATATGGCGCGCAAAGCATTTCGGAAGCACGCCTTTGTTATAACCCACTCGAAAAAAAGGAATTATGCGCGTTATGTATTCATTTATTCGAATATGGCTTGTGGGGCACGGCTTTGAAAACTTTTTGGGGTTTTTTTCATCCGCGTTCCTTTTTTCCTGATATAGAAATTTCTTCTTCGGCGGATTTTTTCTCCGCCATGTCCGGTATTTCGCCAACCGCGTTTTCGCGGGGCTTCGATTCTATTTCTTTTTGCGCCGATAGCGGCGATTCGCCGGATGTATCGCCCGCCGTCGTGGCGGACGATTGGGTCTTCTCCTTGTCGTCGTCGAACAGATAGCCGAGCCCGGCGCGAAAAAGCGTGTCGGTCGCTGCGTTGATCGGCACGAAAGTCTTGTTGTAGTCCTCCATGTGCATCTCGAAGGGAAACGGCTCGGTGAACATGGGATCGCTGCGCCAGAGCTTGCGCAGCGCGGCGGTGCGCGTTTCTTCCGGCACGCCTTCGCGCATGAAGAGCGAATAATCGGAATCCTTGCCCAGACTCTCGACCGGCGGCAGGTCCTTGGCGGCGTCTTCGTTTTTTTCCTTCGGAGCAGCCGTTTCGATCGCCGCGGGTGGCGCGGAAGCGGCCGGCGACAGGGCCGCGGTTTTCTTCTCTTTTTCCTTCTCGGCCACGGTCGCGCGCTTCAACCGCGACCACCGGGTCAAGCCGCCTTCGCCCGGATGGGGTTCGTCGTCGTTAGCCATGGCGTTCTCCCGGCCCGCGCCGGCCAAATCCGACCTTGTCGGGATCGGCGCGGTCGCGCTGGCGCTTCACGAACGGTTCTTCCACGTGATGGCGTTCGACGAAATCCTCGACCCAGGCGCGGATTTCGTCGGGCATCGGCACCGTGTCCACCGTTTCTTCTCCGCTCTGGCTGTAACAACCGGCCTCGAACGGACAGACGGTGGCCAGAAACGGACGCATCTCGTGCCCCAAGGGATTGGCTGGATCAGGGCGCAACACCACGAACACCCGGGGAGCACCGCTGATGATGTTGGTCCGGTAACCTTCGGTGTCCTTGCGGTGCATCTCGATCGGCGGCGCGGGGGCAAGCCAACGGACCGCTCCCTCGCTGTCGGCGAGTTTGCGCCATTCGCCCGTGTCGGCAATACCCGGCACCACCTCGACCGCGTGCCAAACGTGATCGCGCCAGGGATCATCGAGGCGGCGGCGTTCCAGCACCACGCCGACGTTCATGCGCTCGGATTTGGGACGCTCCGATGTCGGTTCCTCGGCGGCGGTCACGATACGGTTTCCGTCCGGGTCAGTATTTTTTCCGCCTCGGCCAGGTTTTCCGGCCGGTTGACGTTGAAGAACGGATCGAACGGCAGGTCGGCGAAATCGGCGTAGGCCACCCGATAGCGTCCGGTCCACATGTCGATCTTGCGCATGTTGTCCCCGACCATCGCCCGGCGCAAGGCATCCTTGAGCGCGACGCGCCAGAGCCCGAACACCGGGTGCGCGCGCCCGGCCGAGCGCGCGCAGGCGAGATCGGCGCCGTCGCGCGCGACGGCGCCCGCGAGGCGGGCGACCAGGTCTTCGGGAAAGAACGGCGCGTCGGTCGCGAACGAGGCGATCCACTCGGCGCCGGGGTGACGGCGCGCGGTCCATTCGAGCGCGGTCAGGATTCCGGCGAGCGGGCCGGCGAAGCCCTCGATCACGTCCGCGACCACCGGCAGGCCGAACGCGGCAAAGCGCGCCGGATCGCCGTTGGCGTTGACGATCAATTCCCCCACCTGCGGCCGGGCGCGGGCAATGACACGCGCCAGCATCGGCCGCCCGCCCAAAACACGCAGCGTCTTGTCGCCGCCGCCCATGCGCTCCGAGCGCCCGCCCGCGAGCAGCACGCCGACCGGGACCGGCGTCATCGCCGTCCGGCCTTGCGGCCGGTCCCGGCCGGCTCGTCCTCGGCCCGCTCCGCGTCGGCGTCGAACACGATCCGGTCTTCCCCGGCGAGCGCGATGAAACGTTTTCCCTTCGCCCGGCCGATCAGGGTCAGGCCCACCTGGCGGGCGAGATCGACGCCCCAGGCGGTGAAGCCCGAGCGCGAAATCAGGATCGGGATACCCATCTGCACGGTTTTGATCACCATTTCGCTGGTGAGGCGCCCGGTGGTGTAGAAGATCTTGTCGGCGCCGGACATGCCGTGGCGGTACATGTAGCCCGCGATCTTGTCGACCGCGTTATGGCGCCCGACGTCCTCCATATAGACGAGAACCCGGTTTTCGTGCGCCAGCGCGCAGCCGTGGATCGCGCCGGCCTCCAGATAAAGGCTCGGCGTGGTGTTGAGGGTCTTGAGCAAATCGTACAGCCACGACGTGCGGAACCGCGCCTCCCGGGGCAGCGCGACCTTTTCGAACTTCTCCATCACGTCGCCGAACACGGTGCCCTGGGCGCAACCCGAGGTCATGGTCTTCTTCTTGAGTTTTTCCTCGTAATCGGTGCGCCGGTCGGTGCGGACGACGATGGTGCCGATGTCCTGGTCGAACTCGACCGCGCGCACCTGGTCCTCGGGCAGCAGCATGTTCTGGTTGAGGAGGTAGCCGAGCGCCAGGTACTCGGGATAATCGCCGATCGTCATCATGGTGACGATTTCCTGGCCGTTGAGGTAGAGCGTCAGCGGGCGCTCGACCGTGACCGAGGTTTCGAGTTTCCGGCCGTGTTCGTCCACGCCGACCACCTTGCGCGTGAGGCGCGCGTCGGTCGGGTCCGGCTGGACCAGAAGTGCGGGCGGCGGCGAGGTCATGGGGCGGTTCGTCCGTTGCCGACGGTTTCGCTTTGACTATGGGTTGGCCCCGCCCGGAGGGCAAGGGTAGGGCGGAAATCCGCGCTTTTTCCGGGGACGAAGACCCGACGACCGAGGGCGATATGCGCGAAATGTCCTATCGAGACCCGGCGCGCCCCGTGGTTTAGTCCACGCCGGTCGGGAGCATTATTATTTTGAACGACATCGGTTCCGCGTTCGACGCCGCGTTGCGCCTGCTGATCGGGTTCGACGCCGATCTGGTCGAAATCGTCGTGCTTTCGCTGCAGGTCAGCCTGACCTCGGTCGGGCTCGCTTCCCTGATCGGCATGCCGCTCGGCGCGGCGCTGGCCTTGTATCAATTTCCCGGCCGGCACGGCCTGGTCGTGATCGTCAACGCCTTCATGGGCCTGCCGCCGGTGGTGGTCGGACTGGTGGTCTATCTCCTGCTGTCGCGCGCCGGGCCGTTCGGGGTCTTCGGCCTTCTCTTCAGCCCGGCGGCGATGATCGTCGCGCAAACGATCATCGTGCTGCCGATCGTCGCCGCGTTGACCCGCCAGACCATCGAGGACCTGTGGCGCGAATACGACGAGCAGCTCCGCTCGCTCGGCGCGTCGCCCGCCCGCGCGCTCATGACGCTTCTGTGGGACGGACGCTTCGCGCTGGTGACCGCGGTGCTGGCCGGGTTCGGGCGCGCCAGCGCCGAGGTCGGCGCGGTCATGATCGTCGGCGGCAACATCGACCACGTCACCCGGGTGATGACCACGGCGATCGCGCTCGAGGTTTCCAAGGGCGATCTCGCGCTCGCGCTCGGCTTGGGCATTATCCTGATTCTGCTGTCGACGGCGATCAATGCCGGCGCCTACCTGATCCGCGAAATCTCGGCGCGGAGGCACGGATGACCGATCCGGTTTCCCGTTCGATCCTGCCGCTGGCGCTGAGGGACGTCTCGTTCGCCATCGGCGGCAAACGCCTGATCAAGAACGTCGACTGCGTGTTCGAGCGCGATTTGTGCACGGTCATCATCGGCCCGAACGGCGCGGGAAAAAGCCTGCTGCTCCGCCTTTGCCACGGCCTGCTGCCGCCGAGCGAGGGCGCGGTCGTGTGGGCGGGAACCGACGGACGCGATCCCCGTCCCTATCAGGCGATGGTGTTCCAACGCCCGGTGATGCTGCGCCGCTCCGTCGCGGCCAACGTCGATTACGCGCTCGCGCTGCGCGGGATATCCAGGAACGAGCGCCGCGCCGTCGTGCGCGACGCGCTCGAATGGACCGGCCTCAGCCATCTCGCCGACCACCCGGCGCGGGTGCTGTCGGGCGGCGAGCAGCAGCGGCTCGCGCTCGCGCGCGTCTGGGCGCTGGACCCCGAGGTGCTGTTTCTCGACGAGCCGACCGCGAGCCTCGATCCCGCCGCCACCCATTCGATCGAGGAACTGATTTCCGCCATCCACGCCGCCGGCACGCGCATCATCATGACCACCCACGACCTCGGCCAGGCGCGGCGCATGGCGGACGAGGTGATATTCATGCATCGCGGGCGGGTGCGCGAAAAGTCGCCGGCGGCGGCGTTCTTCGCCAAGCCGGAAAACGAGCTGGCGCAAGCGTTCGTGCGGGGGGAACTGCTGTGGTGGGAAATGGGGCGCGAACGGGGCGAAAGCGCGCGGGCGGCGACGGAGCGGCCAAAATCGGATAAAACATAGGGGCTCTTCACCCAACCCAGGGAAGGATACCGGCCATGAATACCTACATCGTTCTCGGCAATTACACCGACAAGGGGCTCGCCGCGATCAAGCAATCGCCCAAGCGGCGCGCCGGCGTGCGCAAGCTTCTCCAGAAACTCGGCGGACGGATGAAGGATTTCTATCTGGTCATGGGCGGGCCCGATCTGGTCGTCGTCGTCGAGCTGCCCAACGACGAGGCCTGCGCCCGCTTCGCGCTCACCGTCGGTTCGGCGGGCTTCGTGCGGACCACCACGCTGCGCGCCTTCGACGAAAAGGCCTATCACAAGATCATCGAAAGCGTCTGAAGCGCGCGACGGACGAGGGCGCGGGCGCGGCGCTCGCCCGCCGCGCCCGCGCCGCGCCAAGCGACGAGCGCGAGCACGAACAGCGCGCTGAGGAATATCTCCTCTCCTTGGCGGCGCGGAAATCCCGCGCGCAAAAAAGCGGCATCGCGCAGCCATTGGATCAGCCGCGAGAGCGAAAAGACCAGCGGCACCCAATGGTGCGGATGAAACGGATAGAGCTTCGCCGCGATCATCGCGGCGCTGGTCTTGGCGTGCGGACGCAGGTACTCGAACCAGGCGCCGAGCAGGGCGTCGATCCGCTCCGGCGCGGGGCGCGAACGAACACGCGGGCTTGCCGCCAGCATCGCCTCGAAAGCCCGCCGGAAGTGCGCGTCGGCGACCGCGTCGAGGTCGCGGAAACGGCGCTGCGCCTCGATGACCGGCACGCCCAGATCCCGCGCCACGTCGGCGAGGTAGACGTTGTCCCAGCCGACCCGGTCGGCGGCGGCGAGGGTTGCCGCCACGATTTGCCCGTCGAACGCACGCCCCCCCGGGCGAGGGGAACCGCCCGCCGCCGGGCGAACGCCCGATATTCGCCGATTCGCCTGTTTTCGTGGGCGCTTGGACATGGGCCGCTGTTCCGACGGGACCCCGATCAATATCCTCAATGCACTTATTGTGAAATCCGGTGCATCGCAAGATCCGACGACGGTTTCGATCAATCGTGGGGCACGTCACCGCGACCGGACGATTTTTTACCGGCGGCGCCGGTCGCTTTTTTCCTGGACGTCTCGCCCCGGGTCAACCTCAGAACGGCGATTTTCGCACGCTTCGCGTAACTCATGGCGTTTTCGACCGCCTCGACGATCATCAGGGCCTGTTCGCGGTGCAGAAAATCGGCCTGCTTGACCGGACTCGCGGCGGCGGCCAGCAGGATTGTCGCCATCGCATTGTTCCTTGATGCCACGCGTGTTGCCGAAGCCCGCGCGCGTGAGCACGCGCAGCAGCATATGGGGAAAATCGACGCGGATTTTTAGGGGGTCTTTGAAGCGCCTCCGCGAGACGACCGGATCGGGTTCATTTTTTGCCCTTGCCACCGCCCGGCCGGACTGCTCAAGCTCTCGCCAAGTCGCGGGAAATCCACGGAAAAAACGTGGGTTTTCGGCCCCTCGCCGGGGAGGAAGGGCGAAACATCCATGGACATCGGCGGCAAGAAGGTCCTGCTTTGCGATTGCGAAGGCACCATCCCCTTGGACGCGCGCGCGATCGAGCGCGCGCTGCAAGGGGGGCCGTGTACACCCAACACCCAACTCTGCCGCGCCCAGATCGCCAACGCCGAATCCGCGCTCAAGGGCAAAACTCCCGTGCTGATCGCCTGCACCCAGGAGGCGCCGCTGTTCCTGGAAACCCGCGCGGGCGTCGAACGCGCGAGCCCGGTCAGCTTCGTCAATATCCGCGAGCGGGCCGGATGGTCGGGTGAAGGCGCCCGCGCGACGCCGAAGATCGCCGCGCTGCTCGCCGAAGCCGCCCTCGACCTCACCCCGGCCACCGCCGTCACGATGGAATCCGCCGGCGTCCTCCTTGTCCTCGGGCGCGACGACGGCGCGATCCAGGCGGCGAAGAAACTCGCCGGCCGGCTCAGTCCGACCGTGGTGCTGACCGGACGCGGCGACGATATCCTCGCGCCCTCGCTGATGGACGTGCCGATCTTTCGCGGCAGGATCAAGAGCGCCCAAGGACACCTCGGCGATTTCAAGGTCGAGGTCGAGAATTTCGCGCCCGCCAGGCCGTCGGCGCGCGCCGCGCTCGAGTTCGCGGACGCCAGCGGCACCGGCGTTTCCGACTGCGACCTGATCCTCGATCTGCGCGGCGAGGCGCCGCTCTTTCCCGGCGGCGAGAAGCGCGACGGCTATTTCCGTCCCGATCCCGGCAACCCGGCCCAGGTGGCGGACGCGCTGCTCAAGCTCGCCGACATGGTCGGCACGTTCGAAAAGCCCCGCTACATCGCCTATGAGGCCGCGATCTGCGCCCACGCGCGTTCGCAAAAGATCGGCTGCCGCCGCTGCCTCGACGTCTGCCCGACCGGCGCGACCGCGCCCGAGGGCGACGGCATCGCCTACGATCCTTACGCCTGCGCCGGGTGCGGGCTGTGCGCCGCCGTCTGCCCGACTGGCGCCGCCGCCTACCAGCTTCCCGCCGGCGACGGCGTGTTCGAACGGCTCCGGGTTCTGCTCGGCGCCTACGCCAAGGCGGGCGGCGAACATCCGGTGTTGCTGGTCCACGGCTTCGACAAGGGCGGCGAGATCATCGACGCGCTCGCCCGTTTCGGCGACGGCCTGCCCGCGCGGGTGCTGCCGTTCGCGCTCAACCAGCCGACCCAGATCGGCCTCGATTTCATGTTCGCCGCCTTCGCCTACGGCGCCGAACGGATCGTGGTGCTGCTCACGCCCGACCGCGACAAAAATACCGAACCCTTCGCCCGCGAAGCCGGTTTGGCCGAAACCGTCATGGCCGGACTCGGCTACGGCGCAGGCCGGGTCGCGATCGTCGAGACACCCGACCCCGAGCAGCTGGCGAAAACCCTCGCCGGACTCGCGCCGGCCAAGGGCGCCAAGCCGACCGAAGCCAAGATCATGGGCCGCAAGCGCCAGGCCATGGCGTCGACGCTCGCGCACCTGCACGCGCACGCGCCGAAGCCGGTCGACATCCTGCCGCTGCCCGAGGGCGCCCCGTTCGGCGCGATCATGGTGAATGTCGAGGGCTGCACGCTCTGCCTGTCCTGCGTCGGCGCCTGTCCCGCGAACGCCCTCAAGGACAATCCGACCGAAAAACCGCAACTGTCGTTCCTCGAGACGAACTGCGTGCAGTGCGGACTGTGCCGCACCACCTGCCCGGAGAAAGTCATCGCCCTGAAGCCGCGCCTCTCGTTCCTGCCGGAAGCGCGGACACACCGGATCATCAAGGAAGAAGAACCGTTTCAATGCATCCGCTGCGGCAAGCCGTTCGGCGCGCGTTCCTCGATCGAACGGATCGCCGAAAAATTGAAGGCGCACCCCATGTTCGCGGGCGAAGGAGCCTTGGAGCGCCTCAAGATGTGCGACAACTGCCGGGTGGTGGCGATGGCCGAAGAAGACAGCCATCCGCTCGCCGGCGCGCCGCGCCCGATGGTCCGCACCACCGAGGATTACCTGCGCGAGCGCGAGGAGATGCGCCGCATGGCCGAAAGCGACATGAAGGCGAAGGGCATATCGCCGTCCGTCGAACCCGGCTCCAAGCCCAATAAAAAGGGGTGAAAGCGCCCGAAACACCCTCCGGTTATGGGGTCGAAATGGGAGCGCGGATCATCTAGACTTGCTCTCTTCGTCCCTGGGACATTTGCTGTTCGCCATGATCGATCCTTTCGGCCGCTCCATTACCTACATCCGCGTCTCGGTCACGGACCGCTGCGATTTCCGCTGCGTCTACTGCATGGCCGAGGACATGACGTTCCTGCCCAAGTCGGACCTGCTGACGCTCGAGGAATTGGACCGGCTCTGCTCGGCATTCGTGCGCAAGGGCGTGCGCAAAATCCGGCTCACCGGCGGCGAGCCGCTGGTCCGGCGCAACGTGATGAGCCTGGTGCGCAATCTTTCGCGCCATCTGCGCTCCGGCGCGCTCGAGGAACTGACCCTCACCACCAACGGCAGCCAGCTCGGCAAGTACGCCGGCGAGCTCGCGGCCGCGGGCGTCAAGCGCGTCAACGTCTCGGTCGATACCCTCGATCCCGCGCGGTTCGAAGCCGTCACCCGCGGCGGCAGCCTCCCGACCGTGCTCGAAGGACTCGCCGTCGCCAAGGCCGCCGGCCTCGCCGTCAAGATCAACACGGTCGCGCTCAAGGGCGTCAACGACGGCGAATTCGACAAGATGCTCGACTGGTGCGGGCGCGAGGGTTTCGATCTGACCATGATCGAAACCATGCCGATGGGCGAAGTGGATCATCACCGCGCCGACCGCTACCTGTCGCTGGCCGACGTACGCAAGATGCTGGCGTCGCGCTGGACGCTCGAGGATATCAATTACCGCACCGGCGGGCCGGCGCGTTACGTGCGGATCAAGGAAACCGGACGCAAGCTCGGCTTCATCACGCCGTTGAGCCACAATTTCTGCGAAAGTTGCAACCGGGTGCGCGTCACCTGCACCGGCACGCTGTTCATGTGCCTCGGCCAGGACGACGCGGCCGACCTGCGCGCGCCGCTACGCGCCTCCGAGAGCGACGATCTGCTCGATGCCGCGATCGACGCCGCGATCCGGCGCAAGCCCAAGGGCCACGACTTCGTCATCGAGCGCGCGGCACCCGCCGTGCAGCGGCACATGAGCGTCACCGGAGGCTGATACCGGCGGCGCTTCGGAACGCACCTCATGGGCAAAGCCGAATTCGAAGCGGAATTGAGACGCGACGGCTACGACGAAGTCGTCGACGCGCGGCTTTCACCCGATCATAACCCCGGCGACCATTCCCATCCCTACGACGTGCGCGCCCTGATTCTCGAAGGCGAGTTCACCATCGCGGTGGACGGTAAGCCGCGCACGTATCGTCCGGGCGACATTTTCGCCCTCGACGCCAAGCGTCGTCACAGCGAATGGACCGGGCCGAACGGGGTTTCCTATCTCGCCGGGCGGCGACATAGGGCGGGATTTCGGAAGCGCGAGAGCGCTTAACGCTCCATTTTGCGGCGATAATCTTTTCCCTGACGCCGCCTTGAAAGCGGCACTCGCGGCTTCCACTTGAGGAACCCCATGCCCGCGTCGGCCGACCCGCAAGAAAAATTTCGCGCGATGTTCGAGCGCCTGAGCGCGGAGTTTCGCGATAGCTGCCGCGAAGCCATGGACGAGTGCGACCTCATTCTCGAACGCCTGGCGAAATCGGGCCCGACGAACACCGCGACCTTGATCGAGTTGCAGCGCCGCATCCACAACGTCAAGGGCCAGGGCGGTTCGTTCGGTTTTCCGGCTATTTCCCTGATCGCCCACAAGCTCGAGGACTATCTCGAAGCGGCCGACAAGCCCGCCGGCCATGTGCGGGACATCCAGGTTTTTCTCGACGCCATTCGCGCCATCATCGAAAGCGGGGTGAATCCCCCGGAGGGAGACTATCCGGCCCTGCTCCGCGCCCTGCCACGCGCCCGATCCGGGTTTACGGCCGTTCAACGTTCGCGCGACGTGCACGTTCTGCTCGCCATGCCCAAGGACGTGCAGCGGCGGATCGTCCGCCAGGAGCTGGCCTCGTGCGGTTTCGACGTCACCTGCGCCGATACCGGCGTTTCCGCGATCGGGCTCGTGCTCTCCACCCGGCCGGATGCCGTGTTCGCAAGTCTCGTGCTCCCGGACATGAGCGGCGCCGACCTGGCGCGGGCGCTCGCCGCCATCGGCACCGCCCGGAAGTGTCCGTTCGGGCTGCTCACGACCAAGTCCGCCGACGACCCCCAATTCGCCGGCCTGCCCGCCTGGGTCATCGTCAAGAACGACCGCTTCATGGAAGCGTTGACCGAGCGCCTGATCGAGTGGGGCTTGTTCGGGCGCCTCGCGGGGCATTGAGGGCGCAACGGGCCTAGAACGAAGGGGGCGGGTGGGTATACTGGCGGTCTTGACCCCTTGCCGCTCCGTCGTACCCGCGCGCCCCATGCCCGCTCCATCGCCCGCTTCATCCTCCGTTGCATCGCTGGCTTTCGTCGCCGCGCCGATGCCTGAGGCCGAGGCCGCCCGCAAGCGCCTCATCGCCCGTTACGGCGACGCCGCGCCCGACAAGGCCGACGTCATCGTCGCCCTGGGCGGCGACGGCCTGATGCTGCGCACCCTGCACCGGTTCATGGGCCGCGCCGTCCGCATCTACGGCATGAACCGGGGTTCGGTCGGATTCCTGATGAACGCCTTCGACGAAAACGGCCTGCCCGAACGGATCGCCAAGGCGGTGCCCGCGGTGCTCCATCCCTTGCGCATGAGCGCGTTCGACCTCGACGGCAAAACCCACGACGGAATCGCCGTCAACGAGGTCTCGCTGCTGCGCGAGCGGCGCCAGGCGGCGAAGCTCCGCATCAGCGTCGACGGCGTGGTGCGGATGCCGGAAATGATCTGCGATGGCGTGCTGGTGGCGACCCCGGCCGGCAGTTCGGCCTACAATCTCTCCGCGCACGGGCCGGTGATCCCGATCGGCGCGGGGTTGCTCGCGCTGACGCCGATCAGCCCGTTCCGGCCCCGGCGCTGGCGCGGCGCGCTGCTGCCGCGCACGGCCTCGATCCTGATCGAGGTGCTGGACGCCGCCGAACGGCGCGTCAGCGCCACCGCCGATTTCACCGAAATCCGCCACGTCGCGCGCGTCACCGTGCGCGAGGACCAGTCGCTCGCCGCAACCCTGCTGTTCGATCCCGAACACGGGCTCGAGGAACGGATCATCCGGGAGCAATTCCAGCCGTGAACCGCCTCGGGGGGCTCGCGCTCGCGCTCCTGATCGGCGCGGCGGGCGGCTGGCTGTTCGCCGCGTTGCGGATGCCGCTGCCGTGGATGATGGGCGCCATGTGCGCGACCACCGTCGCCGCGCTGGCGGGCGCGCCGCTCGCCATGCCGCCGGTGCTGCGCGCGCTGATGATCGCGGTGGTCGGCACCATGCTCGGCAGCGCGTTCACGCCCGAGGTGGTGGCGGGCGTCGCGCGCTGGGCGCCGAGCCTCGCCGTGCTCCTTCTTTATACGGTCGCGATCATCGCGCTCGCCGTGCCGCTGCTTGCGCGGGCGCCGGGATTCAACGCGCCGTCGGCGTTCTACGCGGGCGTTCCCGGCGGCTTCAGCGAGATGGTGTTCCTTGGCGAACAATCGGGCGGCGACGAGCGGCGCATGTCGCTGATCCACAGCGTGCGCATCCTGGTGACCGTGATCGCGATCCCGTTCTGGTTCCGCCTGTTCCACGGCTACGCCCCGGGAACGCCGAGCGGCCTCGGCGCCGCCGCCGACCTCCGCGTCCCGGACGCGGTCGTCCTCGTCCTCTGCGCGGTGATCGGCTACGCCGGCGGGCGGCGCCTGCGCCTTCCCGCCGCGCCGCTGCTCGGGCCCATGGTCCTGTCGGCCGGGGCGCACTTGTCCGGCCTGACGGCGGCGAGCCCGCCGGTCGAAGCCGTCAACGTCGCCCAGATCGTGCTCGGGGCCGGCGTCGGCGCTCGTTTCGTCGGCTTCGCCGCGCGCAAGATTCTCGGCGTCATGGCGATCGGCGCCGGCATCACCGCCCTGATGCTCGCGCTCGCGATCGGCGCGGCGCTCGCGCTCGAGCGCCTGACCGGCCTGCCGTTCACCGGCCTGATCCTGGCGTTCGCCCCCGGCGGACTCGCCGAAATGATCCTGGTCAGCCTCGCTCTCGGGATCGACACCGCGTTCGTGTCGGTGCACCACATCGTGCGCCTGGTGTTCCTGGTTTTCTGCGCGCCGCTGCTCTACCGCGTCGCCGAAAAATATCTCGCCCGCATCGCTCAGCGGTGATCGGCGCCGACGGCGTCCGCGACCGACGAAAATCCGTCGCGGCGCAGGCACTCCGCAAGCTCGCGCTTGATCCGGCCGACCAGGCCGGGCCCCTCGTACACCAGCGCGGTGTAGAGCTGCACCAGGCTCGCCCCGGCGCGGATCTTGGCGTAGGCGTCGCGTCCGCTCGCGATCCCGCCGACGCCGACGATCGGGATCGCGCCGCCGGTGAGCGCATGGAGCTTGGCGAGAACGCGGGTCGAAGGATCGAACAACGGTCGGCCGGAAAGTCCGCCGGTTTCGGCGCGGTGCGCGCTTTGCAGATCCGGCGGCCGGACAATGGTGGTGTTGGTGGCGATCAGGCCGTCCACCGACAGCGCGCGCGCCGTCTCGGCGACGTCGCGCAAATCCTCGTCGGCGAGATCGGGCGCGATCTTGACCACCAGCGGCGGGCGCGCGCCCTGGAAACCGTGTGCCGTCGCGCGATCGCGCGCGTCCCTGACCGCGCCCAGCAGGCGCGCGAGCGGCTCGCGCCCCTGCAGCGCGCGCAGGCCCGGCGTGTTGGGCGAGGACACGTTGACCACCAGATAGTCGGCGAACGGGGCGAGGCGCGCCGCGCACGCGGTGAAATCGGCGATATCGTCGGTACTGTCCTTGTTGCGGCCGATGTTGACCCCGACGATGCCGTTTCGCGTACGCCGGGCGAGCCGCGCCGCCATCGCCTCCAGCCCTTCATTATTGAAGCCCATGCGGTTGATCAGCGCCCCATCCTCGACCAGGCGGAACAGCCGCGGACGCGGGTTGCCCGCCTGCGGCCTCGGCGTCACGGTGCCGACCTCGGCGAAGCCGAAGCCCAAGCCCAGGATCGCGTCCGGCGCCTCGCCGTTCTTGTCGAACCCGGCGGCGAGCCCGACCGGATTCGGGAAGTCGCGGTTCCAGACCCGCGTCGCCAGGATCGGATCGTCCTTCCGCGCGTACGCCTCGCCCAGTCCCGCCTTGAGGGCGAGGATCGCGGCGCGGTGCGCGGCCTCGGGGTCGAGGGCGAACAGCGCCGGGCGCAGCAGGCAATAAAGATTCATCGCCCTTCTCCGCGTTCGACCACGTCCGATGGGAAAACGTGGCGCCCGTCGGGGCCGAGCGGCAGGTCGAGCACGCGCACCGCCGCCGCGACCGGCAGCTTCCCGTAGAGGTGCGGGAACAACGCGCCGCCCCGCGACGGCTCCCACTTGAGCGCGGCGCCGAGCGGCGCGACCGCCGCCTCGATCAGCACCAGGCCGATTTGCCCGGCGCGATGCTTGGCCGCGCTCGCGATCACCTGCGCCGCGGTCGAGAAGTGGATGAAGCCGTCGGCCGCGTCCTGGGACGAGCCGCCGTAAAAACCCGATCCGACCGCCGCGTCCCATTCGGCGCGGCGGCAGACGTGAAAGATCGTCCGTTCCGAATCCATCGTGCCGCTCCACTCTAGACCATCTCGCCCGCGGCCGGAAACGCCGCTATGCTCCCCTTTCACCCATGTCCCAAAACGCCGCCGTCCTGTTCGCCAACGACGCCTTCTACGCCGCCTTCGCCGCCGGCGATTTCGAGGCTATGGACGCGCTGTGGGCCAAGCGCGCGGCGGTCAGCTGCATCCACCCCGGCTGGGCCGCGCTCGCCGACCGCGACGCGGTCATGGCCAGCTGGCGCGGCATCCTGGTCGGCGGCGGCAAGCGGCCCGAAACGTCCGCCATCCGTTGCCTCCGGCCCGAGGCGTTCGTGCTGGGCGAGACCGCCTGGGTCACGTGCTACGAGATTCTTCCCAACGGCGTCCTGATCGCCACCAACATCTTCACGCGCGAGAACGGCGCCTGGCGCATGGTCCACCATCACGCGTCGCCGACGCCGGCCGCGCCCTCGGACGCGGCCGAGGACGGCGGACCGAGACGCATGCAATGAGCCGGCGCCAACTCAGGATCGACGTCGGGGGCGTCGTCATCCGCGTCGAGCTGCGGGCGACGCCGACGGCGGATGCGCTCTGGCGTGCGGCGCCGTTCGCGTCGCGCGCGCGCACCTGGGGCGAGGAAGTCTACTTCGATACGCCGGTCAGCGTGCCGCGCGAAAAGGACGCCCGCGACGTGGTCGAGGCGGGCGAGATCGCCTTCTGGGTCGAGGGAGACTCGATCGCCATCGGCTTCGGCCGCACGCCGGTGTCGCGCGACGACGAAATCCGCCTCGCCGCCCCGGTCAACATCTGGGGCCGCGCGCTCGACGACGTGCGCGCGCTCAAGCCGGTGCGCGACGGCGCCAAGATTACGGTCGCGAAGATCGCGTGACCATTACGGAAAGGCGTACCCTTTCTTCTCCCACCACGCGATCATTTCGCGGTTGATCGCGTCCCAATCGACCCGGCCGAGGGCATCAGGCTTGGCCTTCTTGCGCGCGGTGTCGAGGGCGGCGACGTAGTCGCGCCGCATCGCCTCGGGCGCCTGGGTGAAGTGGGGCAGCGGTTCAACTTTCGGGGCTTTGTCGGCCATTTTGCTCCTCCGTTCGCCGGCCATATTAACCAAGATATGGCCCGGCCGATTCGCTATAATCAATGCCCATCATCCGGTAGCCCTGGGAGGCCGCCGATGCCCGACGACTCCACCGCCGCCGCTCCGGGACCGAGCAAGCCCCCGAAGCCCTCATCCAATCCGTCGCCCGCCGCCCCGCCCGCCGCGAAGGCGCGCCTGCCCGCCGAGTCGCCGGGCGCGCAAATGCCTTTCCCGGCCGCGACCGAAAGCATCGACCGGGTCGTGCACGCGGTCCAGGGCCGGCTGACGTCGGGCATGGCGCCGGCGGCGACCGCGCTCGCGTTCTTCGACTGGCTGGTGCATCTCGCCAACTCGCCCGGCAAGATGAACGAGCTGGCCCAGAACGCCTACGCCAAAAGCCTCGGCTTTGCCCTCTACGCCGCGCAGAACGGATTCCGGCCCGGCCGGAGCGACACGCCCTTCATCGCGCCGCTGCCCGGCGACACCCGCTTCGCGTCCGAGGAATGGCGCAAGTATCCGTTCAACATGATCCATCAGGCGTTCCTGCTGGGCGAGCAGTGGTGGAACTACGCGACCAAGGAGGTGCGCGGCGTTTCCCGCCACCACCAGGACATGGTCGGCTTTTCCGCGCGCCAGTTCTGGGACATGATGGCGCCTTCCAACTACCTGCTCACCAACCCCGACCTGGTCAAGGCGACCATGGAACAGGGCGGCGCCAACCTCGCCCGCGGTTTCGAGCGCCTGCTCGCCGACGCCCAGGCCGCGCTCGCCGGCCAGCCGCCCAAGCCGCGCACCGACTTCGCGGTCGGCAAGAACCTCGCCGTCACGCCGGGCAAGGTGGTGCTCAAGAACCGCCTGATCGAGCTGATCCAATACACTCCGACCACGCCGACGGTGCATCCCGAGCCGGTGCTGATCGTCCCGGCCTGGATCATGAAGTATTACATCCTCGATTTGCAGCCGCAGAACTCGCTGATCAAGTACCTGGTCGACCAAGGCCACACCGTGTTCACGATTTCGTGGAAGAACCCGGACGAAGGCGACCGCGAACTCGGCTTCGAGGATTACCGCGAACTCGGCGTCGAGGCGGCGTTGCAGGCGATCGAGGCGATCGCGCCCGGGCGCAGGGTGCATGGGGTCGGCTACTGCCTCGGCGGCACGCTGCTCTCGGTCGCGACCGCGGCCATGGCCCGCGACGGCCGCGACCGGCTCGCCTCCCTTACGCTGTTCGCCGCCCAGGTCGATTTCGAGGAAGCGGGCGAGATCATGCTGTTCATCGACGAAAGCCAGCTGCTCTACCTCGAGGACATGATGTGGGAAAAAGGCTTCCTCGACACCAAGCAGATGGCGGGCGCGTTCCAGATGCTGCGCTCCAAGGACCTGGTGTGGTCCCGGATCGTGCGCACCTACCTGCTCGGCGAGGACGAGACGCTCAACGACATGATGACCTGGAATTCGGACGCGACCCGGATGCCGTACCGGATGCATTCCGACTATCTGCGCCACCTGTTCCTCGATAACGCGCTCGCGCGCGGCAAGTTCCGGGTCGGCGGCAAGCCGGTCGCGCTCACCGACATCCGAGTACCGATCCTCGCGGTCGGCACCACCACCGATCACGTCGCGCCGTGGAAATCGGTCTACAAGATCCGGCTGCTGACCGACACCGAGGTGACGTTCGTGCTCACCTCCGGCGGCCATAACGCCGGCATCGTGAGCGAGCCGGGCCGGCCGCGCCGCTCCCACCAGATCGCCACCGCCCGGCACGCCGACAAGTACATGGACCCCGACGCCTGGGCCGCCGCCACGCCCAAGCAGGAGGGCTCGTGGTGGCCGGCGTGGCAGGCGTGGCTGGCCGAACGTTCCGGCGCCAAGGTCCCGCCGCCCGCGACCGGCAACGCCAAGGCCGGGTACGCGCCGCTGTACGACGCGCCGGGAAAATACGTCCTGCAACCGTGATGGCCCCGAATGTCGAAATCCGGGTCGAAGACCTGCACAAGGCCTTCGACGGGAACCGGGTGTTGCGCGGCATCGACCTCGAAATCCGCGCGGGCGAGATCGTCGCCGTCGTCGGCGGCTCGGGCTGCGGCAAGACGGTGCTGCTCAACCACATCCTGGCGCAGCTCCGGCCCGACCGGGGCCGGGTGCTGGTCGCCGACCATTCCCGGACGCCGCCGGAACTCCGCGACATCGCCGAGCTCGACGACCTCGCGCTGCTCGAGGTGCACGCCCATTGGGGCGTGGTGTTCCAGCGCAACGCCCTTTTTTCCGGCAGCGTGCTCGACAACATCGGGCTCTGGCTCAGCGACATCAAGAACCTGGACGACGCGCGGATCGTCGCGATCGCGCGCCGGGTGCTGAAGGCGGTGGCGCTGCCGACCGACGACGAATTCCTGGAAACCCCGACCGAGAGCCTTTCCGGCGGCATGGCCAAAAGGCTCGCGGTCGCGCGCGCGCTCGCCATGGACCCGGCGGTGATGTTCTACGACGAGCCGACCACCGGGCTCGACCCCACCAGCGCGAGCCAGATCCAGGACTTGATCCTGACGACCCACGGCACGGATGAGGGCGCGGACGGCGGCAAGCGCACCACCTTGATCATCACCCACGACAAGGATCTGCTCGGCCGGCTCGAACCCAGGGTGGTGATGCTGCACGAAGGCCGCGTCGCCTTCGACGGCCCGTTCGTCCAATTCAAGGCCGACGCCAACCCGATCATCCGGCCCTACTTCGAGCTGATGCCAGTGCTGCACCAGCGCGCGGTCGTTCCCGCCCGGTCCTGAGCCGCCCTGATCCCGGCTTGAGAAGGCGTCTCTTTGTCTTGATTATCGGGGGCCGGTTATTATATAAGAATAATCTAATTTAAATAAACCCCTGGAAAACCGCCAAGGAATCCCATGCTGAAGACGATTTCCCCCGAAGACGCCGCGCGCATGCTGCGCGAAGACAACGCCCTCCTGGTCGACGTGCGCGAGCCCGACGAGCACGCCCGCGCGCGCATCCCGGGCGCCCGCAACGTGCCGATCGCGCTGATCGAGGAAGCGGAAATCGCGGTGCACGCGGGCAAGCCGGTGATTTTCCATTGCCGCAGCGGCATGCGCACCAGCACCCACGCCGGGCGCCTCGCCGCCAAAAGCGGCGCCTGGGAAGCGTTCGCGATCGAGGGCGGGCTGGAGGCGTGGAAGCAAGCCGGCCTGCCGGTCGCCGAAAACCGCCGCCGGCCGATCGAGATTGCGCGCCAGATGCAGATCGTCGCCGGCTCGCTGGTGGTGATCGGGATCGCGCTCGGCGCGGTTGTGTCGCCCTGGCTTTACGGCATCGCCGCCTTCGTCGGCGCCGGATTGGCATTCGCGGGCGTAAGCGGCGTCTGCCCGATGACCGGCATGCTCAAACGGATGCCGTGGAACCACGCCGCCGGAACCGCGGCGGCCTGATCTCCGTTAATCTTAAATTTCAGTCGTAGGTCGAGATTTCGAGCGTGCCGCTCGCGACCACGGGCGCGACCATTCACGTTTCAGTTCGCCAAGGCGACGAACGTGCCCTCATTCCGTCGCATGATTTTGGCATGAGCGTCGAACGCGCCGTCATTGCAACGAATCCTGGTTTGTGCCGGACGGTGGCGCCCGGACCGCCCAAAAGGCCAGCGCCGGAATCGCGAACCATTGCAGCAGGGGCGCGAGGCCAGTCCCGAACGGCGGCACCACCGGCATCGCGGCGGCATAGGCCCAGCTTTGGCGCACCACCGTGTTGAGCCATTCGCTGTAGACCGTGTAGGCCACCCCCGCGACGACGGTCGCGGGGGCGACCGCGCCGAACCGTTCCGCCGGCCAAGCGGGGCAGCCGAACGCGACGAGGGCCAAACCCAGTGCGGCGCCGGCAATGGCCACGTCGCCGGCGGTGCAATGAACCACCGCCCAGGCGATCTGGGCCGCCGATCCCTCCCGCCAAAGGGTGTAGAACGGCAGTTGCGCGATTTCCCAAGCGAGATGACCGGCGGCCGCCGTCGCCAGATAGCGACGGAAGGCCGCCAGCCAGTCACGCGACGGCGCGGGCGCGTTCGACACCGGCTTCACTCCGAGGCCTCGCCGCGCGGGGCCCGTCACTTCTTGGGCATGCCGGGAGCGGGCGCCGCGCCGGAACCGGCCCCCATCATTCCGTGTCCCGGCGGCATCATGCCGCCCGGGCCGGGCTGCATCATCATGCCCGCGCCGGCCGGCGCCTGCCCGGCGGGCGCCATCGCGCCCGGTTGGAGCGGCACGCCGAGCTTGCCCAGCGTCGCCTTGTCGGGCTCGCCGGTCGCGGGAAGATGGTGTTGCGACTGGTACTTCTTGACCGCCTCGCGCGTCGCGGCATCGAGCACGCCGTCGGTCTTGACGGCGATGCCCTGCTTGTTGAGCGCCTCCTGCAGCGCCTTGATGGTGGCCGAGGAAAGCCCCGAAGGCGCCGTCGGCGCCGGAGCCTGGGCGAAGGCCGAAAGCGGCGCGCCGACAAGCGCGGACGCGGCGAAGGCAAGGAACGAAACGCCGAGAGCCGCGGCGGCGAATACGGTACGGGTCGAGTGCATGACGAAAAATCCTCGTTGGACTTGTTCAATGGAAGACGGAGTCCGCGCGCGGAGCGGCCGCGACGCCGGGCCGCAAACCGGTTCCGCACGCGCGGAAAAACGAAAAGGACGTTAAGACAAACGGGGAGGCCGGAGCGGCGGCGCGCCGCCGCTCCTCGGCAGATCGGCGTCGACCGGAATGAACGGGCCGGGGGCGTGGGCGTGAACGAAGGCCCCGAACGGAACCGGCGCCATGGCCGCGAACGAACATCCCGAAAGGCCGCAATGATCCGTGCCGCCCGCCGGACCGTCGACGGGAACGTGGCCTTGGGCCGGACGGTCGTCGACGTCCTGAACCGCGGCATTCGCCGCGGCGCCGTGCTTGGCCGGCGCGACGCCGGCGAGACCCCAGAACAGGACCGCCAGGCACGCAAACAGGAAGCCGATCTTGCGGAAACGCCGTGCCACGCCAATGCTCCTCGTCCTGGCGGACGATATTAAGGTCGAAGGGTCGTCGCCGCAACGGTTCGCCCGGCCGGCGGGACGATCACCAACGCGCGCATGACGATGGCCGCGATGACATCGGCCATTTTTTCGGGGCTGTCCCGAAACTTGAGCCCGAGTTACGGCGGCGGAGCGCCGGTTTCCGCCTTCCCAGGGGTGAGCGGATTCGACGAATGTCCGCCACCGACCTCATCCGAACCATCACCATCCGTACCCCGCGCATGCCCCGATGACGAACGCGGAGATTGAAGTCGCGCGCCGGGAATCCGACAATACCGCGGCATAGCGCCGGGAGGCGATCATGCGGCTCCGCGGCGGATCGGATCGACCTTGAGAACGCGCACCAAGTGGCCATCCATTTTCCTGCTCGTCGCCTGCGAGGCGATGGCCCTCGCCCTCTGGTTCTCGGCGACCGCGATCATCCCGGTTCTCAGGCTCGAGTTTTCCATCGACGACACCCGGGCGTCGCTGTTCAGCAGCATCGTCGCCGTCGGATACGTCGCCGGAACTCTGGGCAGCGCGTTCCTGGGGCTCGCCGACCGGCTGCACCCGAGACGTTTTTTCATGGCCTCGGCGCTGGCGGCGGCGGGGTCGAATTTCGCCATCCTTTTCTTCGAGCCGACGTCCTGGTGGATCGTGTTTTTCCGGTTCATCACCGGTGCGTGCATGGCGGGGTTGTACCCGGTCGGCATGAAGATGGCCTCGACCTGGGCCAAAGGCGACACGGGTCTGCTCATCGGGGCGCTGGTCAGCGCGTTGACCCTCGGCGCGGCGATGCCCCATCTCCTCAACGCGATCGGCGGGCTCGATTGGCGCTTTACCCTGATTGCCGCGGCGATCCTCGCCGTGGTCGCCGGCGCGCTCGTCAACTTCGTCGGCCTCGGCCCGTCCTACGGCGAGGTTCCGCCGTTCAATCCGGCCGCGGTCGCGCGGGCCTGGACGGACCGAGCGATCCGGTTCGCCAACTTCGGCTACTTCGGCCATCTCTGGGAACTTTACGCCATGTGGGCGTGGGTCGCCTTGTTCCTCCATGCGAGCTTCGCGGCGAGCCTGGGCGGGGAGTCGGCCCGGGCCGAACTCTACGCCAATCTTTCGGCGTTCGCCGTGGTCGCGGCCGGGGCGGCCGGGAGCATCGTCGTCGGCCTGCTCGCCGACCGGCTCGGGCGCAGCCTGGTCACGGCCACCGTCATGGTCATCAGCGGCATCTGCGCCTTGACGGTCGGATTTCTGTTCGGGGGCAACGCGTGGATCGTGCTCGCGGTTTGCCTGATATGGGGCTTTACCGTCGTTCCGGACGCCCCGCAGACATCCGCGTGCGTCATCGAGCTGTCCGAGTCCTCTTACGTCGGCACAATGCTTACGGTTCAAACGTGCGTCGGATTCATCCTGACGATGCTGCCGATCCATGTCGTCCCGAAAATGGTGGAGGCGTTCGGCTGGCCCTTCGCGTTCATGCCCCTCGCCCTGGGCCCGTTCGCCGGCGCGTATGCCATGCTGAAGCTGAGGCGGCACCCCGACGCGACTCGGCTCGCCGGCGGCAAACGGTGATCGAGCGGGCGTGAGCGTCGCCTGCCCCATGACCGGCATGTTCAAGCGGATGCCGTGGAATCGCGCCGCCGGAACCGCTTCGGCCTGAGGCCCGCCCCCTCACCCGTGCATCGCGATCCCGGCGAGCACTTCCGCCATCGTTTCCGGCGGGTCCTGGAACTTGAGGCCGAAGCGCGGCGGCTTGGTCCACGCCACCTCGACCGGGTAAGCGCCGAAGGCGGCGATCTCGAGCAGCGCGCGTTCCGGCATGCGCCCTTCGGCGCCGATCAGCGCGACGCGCGCACCGCCGACCGACAGGTCCTCGATCCGGCATTCGCGCTTGAAGCTTGCGTCGGCCTCGGACTTGATCGCGCCCGCGAGCGAAACGCTTTGCCGGTCGTGGCGGCGGTTTTCCTGGGTCATGAATGCCCCCTTCGGCTCCGGCCCAGACTAGGCGATTTTTCGGACCAAGGCCACGCGG